>JAFRFG010000055.1 GCA_017434455.1 Thermoguttaceae bacterium
GTATAGTTACTACAAGATGAAGCGGGACGTCCTTGACCGCTGGCTGGCCGACGGCGGAGTAGTCCCGGGCCCCTCCTTCGGGCCGGGGTGCCTGCGGCAATATATCGACGACTATCTCCGCCGGGAGCCGACGGCCATTCTCACGAAAAAAACCGGGGCCGACAACATCGAGCGCAACGTCGCGCTGAACCGGGACGATGTCCAGGGAGAATCGACCGTCTATCCGCACGCGTTTTCGAACAGCGAGTGGGCGTACGCCGCAAAGTACGCGGCGAAAAACGTGATCGACGGGAAAAAGCCCTCCGGCACGGAAGATATCCCCTGCTGGTCGCCGAATATCCGCGCCGACGCTTTTTTGCAGATTGACTTCGGTCACGAGGTCACGCTGGATGCCGTCTCCGTCTATCTGGCCGCGGACAAGGAACATACGGCGTTCTTTGAGTCGGCGATCTGTACTTTCTCCGACGGGACGACCGAAACGCTGACTTTCCGCCCAAGCGCCGAAGAGCAGCGGTTTTCTTTTGAGAAGCGAACGACGAGGTTTATTCGGCTGAGTGACTTCACGCGCCCGGCCGCGCCGGATCGCTGCGGGATCGCCGAAATCGAGTGTTTCGGCGTTTCCCGGTAAAGACGCGGCCGTTGTTTCCGGCGGCCGTCAATAGGTAAAAATTTTGAATCGTGACAAGAGCGAAACCTTTCCCAAAGAGGTTTAAGGCCATGTTCCGACAGATTCGTTTTTTAACGCCGACGGTGCTGTTGTTTTTCGCCGCCGTGTTGGTGGGAGCCGCCTCGGCGGAACCGATTTCCGAGCGGTTTAAAGCGACCGATTTCGACAGCCGGCTCTTTTTGGACTGGCTCTATCAAGATGTCGGAATGGGCGATTCCCCCATCTTTTCCGACCTCTCGGACGGAAGCGCGGAAGAACAACTGATCGAAAAAGTCCTGGGCCAGGTCGAGTCGGAATCCCAGCAGCGGGGCGAAGAGCTTTCGGACGAAGCGCGATCGCAGGCCGACGCGCTGCGCCGAGAGCTGTCCTCGTTGGCGCGGGAAAAAACCGCCGGCGGTGACCCGCGCTGGCGGGAGCTCTACCGCCGCTGCTGCACGCTGCGGCGGCTCGGGCGGCTGGCCGAGACGATCGAACAGGCCCCCCGGTGGATCTACGCGACCCACTTTGTCTTTGGGGGCGGGCATTACACCTACACCGAGGATCCGACTGACGCTCAGTGCGTCGAGGTGATCGACCGCCGCGACGGCGGGGAACTTCTGGAGGCCGTTTTGCGTGAGGACGGCACGGTCCAGACCCGGTCGCTGGTCAAGACCGATACGGGAACCCTGCGTGACCCCGACGTCGACTGGGACGCCTCGCGAATCGTCTTTTCGATGCGCCGCAGCTACACCGACGACGATTACCACCTCTACGAGTACAGCGTCTCGGACGGGGAGCTCACCCAGCTGACCTTCGGCGACGGCCTGGCCGATATCGAGCCGTGCTATCTGCCCGGCGGCGATATCCTGTTTGGCTCCACCCGCGCCCGGACAGTCATCGACTGCTGGAAAATCGAGGTCTCCAACCTCTTCACTCTTTCGGCCGACCGACAAAGAATCGAGCGCAAATCGTTCGATCAGGTGACGGTGAACTATCCGACGATGATGCCCGACGGCCGGGTACTCTATACCCGCTGGGACTACAACGACCGGGGGCAGATGTACCCGCAGGGGCTGTTCGTCATGAATCCGGACGGAACCGGTCAGACCGCGTTTTACGGAAACAACTCCTATTTCCCGACGACGATTCTCCACGCCCGCGCGATCCCCGATTCCTCGGGCAATGTCCTGGCAATCGCCACGGGGCACCATACCCGTCAAAAGGGAAAACTCCTCCTGATCGACCGCGCGGGGGGGACCGAGGAGAATACCGGCTGTCACCTCATCGCCCCGGTTCGGGAAACACCCGCGGAAAAGGTTGACTACTGGGGACAGACGGGAGAGCAGTTCCAGTACCCCTACCCCGTTGACGATCACAATTTTGTCGTTTCCTACGTTCCGGAAGGATGCCAAAACGCCGACGGCGGCGAGGCCTACGACAACAAGTTCGGCCTCTACTGGTTCGACGCCGAGGGGCGGCGGGAACTGCTGGTTTGGGATCCTCAGACCAACTGCGTCCAGGCGCAGCCGCTGCAAAGCCGCCCACGGCCGACGATCCGGCCTTCGACCATCGACGACTCGGTCCCGACCGGCCGCTTTTATCTGCAGGATGTCTACTACGGTCCCGGTCTGGAGGGGGTCCAGCGCGGCACGATCAAAAAACTTCGGGTCGTCGCGCTGGAATTCCGCCCCGCGTGGATTTTGAATAACAACAACGCGGGGGCCGCGGGGGAGGCGTTTGTCTGCACGCCGGTCGGGTGCGACAACACCTCGTGGGACGTCAAGCATGTGCTGGGGGAGGTCCCGGTCGAGGAAGACGGAAGCGCCTACTTCGAGGTCCCCGCCAAGACGCCGGTCTACTTTCAGCTCCTCGACGAAAAAGGGGACGTGGTCCAGACGATGCGAAGCTGGTCGACCCTGCAGCCGAACGAGTTCTTCGGCTGCGTCGGCTGCCACGAGTCGAAATTCGACACCGCCGCTAATCAGGAAATGCTCAAAAACGGAAACACCCTCGCCTTAAAGAAACCGCCGGTCCCGATGAAACCGGTCGACGACCCGCCGGAGGGGATCGCCAAAAATTGGGGCTTTAGTTTCATGCGGGATGTTCAGCCGATTTTGGATCGGCACTGCGTCGTGTGCCACAGCGGCCGTGCCGATGCCAAGGGAGGGGCCGCGGCGTTTTCCCTCACCGCCGAGGATCATTTCCGCCCCGAAGAGGGGAAGAGCGCTCCCTGTGATGGACGCCTCTTCAGCGAGGCGTACTGGAACCTCACCGGCGGCGGGGACAGATCGTGGCGGTATGTGCGCCCGATCGATGTTCAGGGCGGGCCCCCGATGCTCCCGCCGTACGCCGGCGGGGCGGCCGTCTCCCCCCTGATGACGCTTCTGCGCCAGGGGGACGAGAACCATAAAGACCTCGCGCTGGGTGAGAACGAGATCCGCACGATCGCCGCCTGGATCGATCTTCTCCTCCCCTACTGCGGCGATTACACCGAGGCGAACGAATGGGACGAAAACAACCGCGCCCTGTATAGTTACTACAAGATGAAGCGGGACGTCCTTGACCGCTGGCTGGCCGACGGCGGAGTAGTCCCGGGCCCCTCCTTCGGGCCGGGGTGCCTGCGGCAATA
>JAFRFG010000056.1 GCA_017434455.1 Thermoguttaceae bacterium
ACAATACCAACAACAACGGGAACAACGGCGGGTATGACGACTACGTCTCGTTCATGCGCTGGGGTTACCGCAGCGCCGTCGGCGGTTTTTCGATCGACGCCCAGGGGGCCTTCCAAGCGGCCGCCGAAGAGGAAGTCGCCTCGATGAGCCAAACGGTTCGTTCCCTTCTGGCCGAAGTCCCCGAGTCGCTTGACCAAAGCTCGCCGATGCGCAAGGTCTCGCTCAAGCGCCTGGCGGCTCTTCTGGCCGACTGCGCCGCCAACAATACCGAAGTTCCCGACGCGGCGCTGTATCTCGGCGGCCTGACCGGGATCGACTACGTCGTCGCCGTTCCTGAAGAGAACGACATCTACCTGGCCGGCCCGGCCGAGGGGTGGACCGTCAACGACGCCGGCCTGGTCGTCGGCAAAGACAGCGGCAAGCCGGTCCTTCTGCTGGAAGATCTCCTCACCGTCCTGCGCGCCTGGAACACCGACCGCCCGGAGGTGATCTCCTGCTCGATCGACCCGTCGCAAGAGGCGATCGTCCGGATGAAAAACCTGATGATGACCGCCGACCCGGCCGCCAACGAGCAGGCCGGCCGCGAGGCGATGGGCTATATGAACGTCACCTTCACCGGCATCCCGACCGACTCGCGCATGGCGCAGGTCCTGGCCGCCGCCGACTACAAGATGAAGACGCTCAGTCTCGGTTTCGAGGACTCCCCGCTGAAGAAGTTCCCGAGTTACTTCAGTATGCTCAAGCGCGGCAGCGGTTCGTACGGCCAGCGCTTCTGGATCGCCCCCGAGTACGCCACCCTCAAGCGCGACAGCCAGTCGCTGGCGTGGAACCTCTCGGCGACGACCGTCAAGACGATGACCGAGCGTGAGTACTTCAAGGCCGACGGCAGCCGCGAGCGCTCCGGTCAGAAAGACGCCAACGCCACGAAGTGGGCCGACATGATGACCAAGCGCTACGGCGAACTGGCCGAGGCGGTCCCAGTCTTCGCCGAGGCGAAGAACTGCATGGATATCGCCCTGGTCGTCGGGCTGGTCTTTATGGAGAATCTGCAGAACCGCGCCGGCTGCGATATCAGCGCTTTGACCTCTGTGGCGCTCCCGTCGGTCGAGGCCCCCAGCAAGGTTCCGTCCGACGCGCTGTGCCGCGTGATCAACGACCGCAATATGGTCTCGGTCGTCGGCGGCATCTCGATCAACCCGTTCGAGGCGATCGAGAACAACACCGCCGAAGATAACTCCGTCGCCGAACTGGCCAAGACGATCCGCATCAGCGGTACCGACTGGGTCGCCGACTGACGGCGCTTTTTCTAAAGCGTGAGCTTTAACCTATCAACGGCGGGGGAGTATGCGAATGCTCCCCCGCCGGTTTTTTCCCCGGCCCCCTTTGGCCAAGCGGCAAGCCGCAATTGCCCGAAAGCGTCTTTTCGCGTATAATGGGCGCCTAACCCCCTTGTTTTCTGTCTTGGGCGGGGGGTATTTTTTCAAGCGTGAGGGTTCTGTTTTTTCATGTCGAACACCGAACAGCAGCAGTATCTTTCCTTCGAGAAGCCGATCTTCGAGCTGGAGCAGCGGCTGGAGAGTCTCACCGAGGCGAGCGCCTCCTCGGACGTCAGTGACGAGATCCAGCGGCTGCGGCTGGGGCTGGCCGATCTGAAGAAAAAGGTCTACGCCAACTTGAACCGCTGGAACGTGGTCGAGGTCTCGCGCCACCCCAACCGCCCGCAGACGGCCGACTACCTCGACCGGGTCTTCGATGAGTTCGTCGAGCTGCACGGCGACCGCTTCTTCGGCGACGACCGCGCGATGCGCACCGGCTGGGCGAAAATCGACGGCCAAAAGGTGATGGTCGTCGGCCATCAGAAGGGGCGCAACGCCAAAGAGCGGATCGCCTGTCATTTCGGCTGCGCCCACCCCGAGGGGTACCGCAAGGCGATCGGCAAAATGAAAATGGCCGCCAAGTTCGGTCTTCCGGTCATCTGCTTCATCGATACCCCCGGCGCGTTCCCCGGGGTCGCCTCCGAAGAGCGCGGCGTCGCCGAGGCGATCGCCGAGTCGATGTTCGAGATGTCCCGCCTTCGCACCCCGATCATCTGCGTCGTGATCGGCGAGGGGGGCAGCGGCGGGGCGCTCGGGATCGGGGTTGGCGACCGGGTGGCGATGCTCCAGTACGCCTACTACAGCGTCATCAGTCCCGAGGGGTGCTCCGGGATCCTCTGGAAGAACGACCAAAACAAAGACAAAGCCGCCGAGGCGCTGAAGTTCACCTCGTCGGACCTTCTGAAGATGAAGGTGATCGACGCGGTCATCGAGGAGCCGCTCGGCGGCGCGCACCGCGACCCGAACCTTATGGCGTCGCGCCTGAAGCTCTTCCTCCGCTCGCAGCTGCGCCAGCTGCGCCGCATCCCGATCGAGCAGCTGGTCGAGCAGCGGTACCAGCGGTTCCGCCAGTTCGGGGTCTTCTTCGAAAACCGTCAGCAGGCCGAAGCGGCGCCGGACCACGGCGCGCTGTTCTAAACGGCGGTATTGTCTTAAACGGCCGCTGCCTCCGTGTATACACAAAAGCCCCGCCCAAAGAGACACACGCTCTTTCGGCGGGGGCTTTTTTACAAGCCACAGTCTGTTTACAGGTTTCCGACGGCGCGCCGCAGCGAGAAGGTCGCGGCAATCGCGTCGTACCGGGCGTTGGCCAGATTCGACTCGGTCATCGTCCACAGCGTGGTGGCGTCGAGGACCTCGCTGTGCCCGACCAGCCCTTCGCGGAAGCTGTTGGTCGTCACCCGAAGGTTTTCGGCCGCCTGCTCCACCGCCTTGCGCGCGACTTCGACCCGGTCGCGCGACTGCTCCTCCTCCAGCCACGCCTGATAGACCTGCAGCTCGATCCCCGTGCGGGCGTCCTCGTACTCTTTGGTCACCGACATCGCCTCGTACTCGGCCGCCTGCTGCTGCGCGCGGCTGACCCCGCCGTCGATCGGCGTCCAGACCATCCCGACCGATCCGGAAAGACTCTGGTCGGTCGACAGGTGACTGTTCTGCATATAGTTGTGCGACCCGACCAGCGCGATCTGCGGGAGCCGGTCGGCCCGCTTGACCTTCGCCTGGGCGGAAAGGGCCTGTGACTTATGCGCCAGAGCGGCCAGTTCCGGCCGGGCGTGCTCGGCCTCGGCGGTGAGCGATTCCAGATCGCCCGAGCGCTCGGGGATCGGACATTCGCAGATATTCACCGGCGTATTGAGCGGCCGCCAAAGCAGGCGGTTCAGCGCCGCCTCGGACAGCGCCACGGCGTTGCGCGCCTTGAGGACATCGTGCCGCGCGTTGGCCAGGGCGGCCTCGGCGGTGAGCAGGACGTTTTTATTCACGATCCCGGTATCGAAAAGCCGCTGGGCGTCTTTGCGGTGAACTTCCAGCGTCCGCTCGGCCTCCTCGGCGACCCGCAAGAGGGAACGAACCCGAAGGACCAAAAGGTAGGTCTGCGCGACTTCGAATTTCAGGTCGAGCCGCCCGATCTCGCGGCCGGAGGCAATCGCCGCGGCGGCGCTGTTAGCCGCCTCGATCATGCCGCGCACCCGTCCCCCCATATAGACCGGAACGGTCAGCGCGGTGATACTGGTGGCGAACCGCTGATCGAGGACCGCGGTCTGGAACGGCATCGACAGCACCCCGGGGACGATATCGATCGACCCCTCGATGGCGTACTGCTCCGAGACGGCGTGCCAGCCGGAGGCGTTCGTCACCTTGGGGAGCCCCACACCGCGGGCAGCGCTGGCCTTCTCTTGCGCCTCGGCGTACTGGAAATCTTTCGACTGAAGTTTTCGGGACGATTCCAGGGCGATATTCCACAGATCCTCGAGGTTCTCGCGCCTTTGGGTCTGGTCTTCGGGGGGATCGAAATAGACCGCCTTATCGTCATCGCCGCGGCGCGGCGCGGCGTTGGTCGACAGTTCCACCCGACTGGCCGACAGCCCCGCCGGTTTATCCGACAGTCCGGCGGGTTTATCACTCAGCCCGGCGGGTTTATCACTCAGTCCGGCGGGCTTGCTGTCCGTCATATCCATCGCCAGGATCGCGTCGTCGCCCGGCGTGACCGCCTGGGCGCCATACTCGGCGACGAACCGCTCGGAGACACCGCCGGCGGGTTCACTCAGACGCGCCGGGGCAGGAGCCAGCGTATCATCGCGCGGCGCGGGGGGAAGCTCGAAATCGAACTCGGCCGAGGCGACTTTCACCGGGCCGCTTTGCCCGGACCTCGACGAGACGATCGACCCGGATCGAGGGAAGGTCTCGTCCATCGCGGCGATCGACAAAATCGAGACCTCCTTGCCGGAACTTTCCTTCGAGCCGCCGAACCGGGCGGAGGTTCGGCTCAGCTGAGCGCTGACTTGGGCTTGTCCGATCATAACAAGCGCCGCGACCCCCATAAGGAGCATTACCGTCCCCGAAACGGTGCCTCGGCGGCCTCTTCCGCTGATCTGGAATACTTCTGTTATCCTTCGCACGGGTATTTTCCCCCTTGTCTCTCACGCACCGCCCTAAGCCGGGGCGGTACAATCCCTAGATTCCTTACGTCGGGACTTATCGGCATAACAGATACACCGGGAATAATCGCGAAAACGGTTATATCCGAAAAAACCGCTCTACTTTACCACCCCGGTGTCCGGTCATACCGGCTGCGTACTATCGACAAGATGCGCGTCGTTGAAAAAATACGCGTAGTTGACAAGGCAGGAAAATTAGAAAGAATAGCTTTCCGCCCCAGCGGTTTTTTCCCGGCCCGGCGTCCCCGGCGTAAGGTATAATATAGCTGGGTCACTACGCCCACCACGCGCACAGGCCGCCACCGCTGGCGGCCGCTCGGTCGGGCGTTTGAAGAAGACCTTGCAGCACAGACGTTAAAAATTGACAAGGCACCATCTATGGCCGAGATAACCTTCTTTCGGCTCCGTCTTTCGCGGAGCTTGTTTTTCCTTCTTCCGCTCTTGGCGTTCACCGGCTGCGGCGGTTCCCAGCAGCAGGAGCAGCCCGAGGCGCCCGCGGTTTTGATCCGCACCGCGACGGTCCCCCAGGAGAGCGACACGCTGGTGCGGGAGTTCCCGATCTTCGCCCAGGGATCGAAAAACGCGCGGCTTTCGTTCCGCGTCCCCGGCCAGCTGCAGGAGTTCGACCCGATCTTGGGAACCAAGGTCCACCAGGACGAGGTCCTCGCCCGGCTGGACGGGCGCGACTACGAGCTGGCGGCCGAGCGGCTGAAGCTGGGGATCGCCGAAGCCGAGGCGATGCTCAAGGCGATGAAGACCGGCGCGCGGGCCGAGGATATCGAGGCGCTGCGCTCACAGATCGCCGGTGCCGAGACGGCCGCGGCCAACGCCTCTCGCCAGCTGCAGCGCATGGAGAACCTGCACGCCGACGGGACGGTTTCGGACGTTCAGCTCGACGCGGCCCGAACGACCAACGACGCGGCGGCCGCGCATCTGGAAACGCTTAAAACGCAGCTGGAGAAGGCCCACACCGGCGCGCGGGCCGAGGAGATCGAGGCGATGGAAGCGAAGATCGCCGGGCTTAACGTCGATCTGAAGATCGCCGAGAACAAGCTGGGCGACACCATCTTGAAAGCGCCGTTCGACGGGGTGATCGCCGAGAAGTTCTGCGACAACCACGAGACGATCGTCCCCGGCGCGGCGATTGTGGAGATCGTCGATATCGACTCGATGGAGGCGACGGTCAATCTGCCCGAGGAGGTGGTTCGCCGACGGGAAAACATTGAGACCCTGGTCTGCCGCTTCGATTCCCTTCCCGACCAGACCTTCCCCGCGACGGTCAAAGAAATCGGCCGCACGCCGCGGCGGGAAAACCTTTCGTACCCCATGACGATCAAAGTCGATATGTCCCAGGCCAAGAGCACCGAGCCGCTTTTATCCGGTATGGTCGGAACCGTCTCGATCACCCTTAAGAGCCCCGGCGGGGAGATCATTATCCCCTCCTCGGCCCTGGTTTCGGCCGAAACCGGCGCCTCGGCCGTTTGGCTCTTCGACAGTACCGGCTCGAAGGTCACCGCCCGCGCCGTCGAGGTCTCGGCGATCACCGACGCCGGGGCGGTCATCTCCGGCGGCTTAAGCGGCGGGGAGACGATCGTCACCGCCGGGGCGCGCTCTCTGGAAGAGGGTCAGCCGGTTCGTTTGCGGTAAACGCGCCGCCCCGCGCGGCGGCAGGTTCGGACATTCGGGGGTTTTTCCCCGTCATTAGGGATCTTCCCCGTCATTGGGGTTTTTCCCCATCACAAGAGATACACGCGTTATGCTTCCAAGATACGCCGTTCATCATCGGGTTGTCGTCGGGTTCTGTGTCTTCCTGATCCTCGCGGGGGGGTTATGGAGTTACTTTAAGATGGGTCGCCTGGAAGACCCTGTCTTCACGGTCAAAACGGCGGTGGTCGCCACGCTCTACCCGGGCGCCTCGGCCGAGACGGTCGCCAATCAGGTCACCAACGTCGTGGAGCGCGCCGCTCAGCAGATCGAGGGGTTCGAGAAGGTTCGTTCGATCTCCCGCCCGGGGATGTCGATCGTTCTGGTCGACCTTCTTCCGACCGTCAAAAAGGAGGATCTCCCCAATATCTGGCAGGAGCTGCGCAATAAAGTCCAGCTGGAGCGCGTTCATCTTCCGCCGGAATGTCTGCCGCCGATCGTCAAAGACGACTTCGGCGAGGTTTACGGAATTGTCTTCGCCCTGTCGTGTGACGGATTTCCCGCCGGGGAGCTGCGCGACCGCGCGCGTGACCTTCAGAAAGAGTTCCTTCGGGTCGATCAGGTGCGCCGGGTCGAGCTGTGGGGTCTGCCGGAAGAGCAGATCGAGGTGGAGATTTCCCAGGCCCGCATGACGGATCTGAACATTCATCCCCTGGCGGTCTTTCTGGCGCTGGCCGCGCAGAACGCCACCGGTTCTTCCGGCGACATTAACCTAGAGGGAGAAAAAATCCGCGTCGCCCCGTCGGGCGCGTTTCAGTCCCTGGAGGAGATCGGCGACCTGGTGATTCCCGACGGCATCGATATCTCCCGGGCGCTGGGGAGCATCGCCGGCGGCAGCTCTCTGGTCAAGACCGCCGCGCAGTTCCTCCCGCTGCCCAGCGGCCAGGGGGGGACGCGTCAGATCCGTCTGCGCGACATCGCCGAGATTCGCCGGGTCACCGCCGAGGAGCCGTCGAAACTAATGCGCTCCAACGGCCGTCAGGCGGTCGCCATCGCGCTGTCGCCGATCCCCAACGGGGACGTTATTCTCATGGGCAAGATGGTCCGCCAGCGGGCCGAGGAACTGATGCGCGACTATCCGGCGGGGTACCGTCTGGACACGGTCAGCTATCAGCCGGACAACGTCAACGTCTCGATTCACGCCTTTACCGAGAACCTTTACGAGGCGATTATTATCGTCACCTTTGTGGTTCTCGTGGCGATGGGATGGCGCAGCGGCATTTTAATCACCAGCAGTCTTTTAATCGTGATGCTCGGGACCGTCTGTGTCCTCAAGCCGATGGGCATTGTGCTGCAGCGGGTTTCCCTCGGGGCGTTTATTATCGCTTTAGGCATTTTGGTCGACGACGCCGTTGTGGTGGGCGACTTAATCCTGGTGCGCATGCAGCGGGGCATGGAGCGAACGCAGGCGTGTATCGAGGGGGCCAACCGCGCGGCGTTCCAGCTTTTGGGCGCCACGATCGTCGGGGCGCTGGCATTTCTGCCGATCTGGCTTTCCCCCGACATGACGGGGGAGTACGCCGGCGGTCTGTTCACCGTTTTAGCGATCTCGCTGATGATCAGCTGGGTCGTGGCGATGACGCAGACGCCGGTCGCCTACTACATGCTGGTGTACACCAAGCCGATGGAGCAGAACAAGGACCCGCACGGCGGCCCGGTCTACCGCGCGTACCGCCGTGTTTTAGAGGGCTGTCTGCATCATAAAACGGCGGTTTTATCCGTTCTTATCGCCGCCTTGATCGTGGCCTGTTACGGCTTTACGAAGATCCCGCGCATTTTCTTCCCCCGCGCCTCGCGCACGCAGTTTATGGTCGACTACTGGCTTCCGGAGGGGAGTTCGATCAACGCGGTCGCGGCCGATTTAGAGGGGATCGAGAAATACCTCATGCAGCAGGACGGGGTCGTGAACGTCGCGGCCTTTATGGGGGGCGGTCCTCCCCGTTTCTATCTTCCCTACGAGCCGGAGCTTCCGAACTCCTCGTACGGTCACATTGTCGTGAACGTCCGGTCGCTGGAAGACGTCGATCGTCTGTTAGACCCGGTCGAGGACTGGATACAGGAGCATTATCCTCAGGCGCAGTCGCGCGCGCAGCGCTTCGCGCTGGGCCCGACGACCAAGGAGGAGGTGGAATTTCGTTTCAGCGGTCCGGACGAGGAGGTTCTTCATCGTCTGGCCAATCAGGCCAAGGACATCTTGCGCCGCGAGCCGGGCGCGAAGTTCATTTGGGACGACTGGCGGCAGAAGATTCCGACCTGGTCCCCCGAATTTTCTCAGACGAAGGGGGCGCGGGCGCAGCTGACGCGTCTTCAGATGCAGTCGGCGCTGCTGTGGGCCACGCGCGGGATTCCCGCGGCGACGTATCAGGAGGGGGAGAATTACCTGAAGGTGGTCGTTCGTTCCCCGCGCGGGGAGGTTCGCGGTACCGACAAGCTCAAGAGCACGCCGGTTTGGGGGCTTTCGACCGAGCCGGTCGCGCTGGAGCAGATCATCGACTCCGCGCCGATTGTTTGGGAGAACGGCGAGATCATGCGCCGCAATCGTTTTTCGACGATCACCGTCGGCGCGGACGCCGATCAGATCGGCTGGGGCGAGCTGATCAAGCGGGTACGTCCGGCGATCGAGTCGATCGAGCTGCCTGATGGGTATCGCATGGAGATCGGCGGGCAGTACGAGAAGTCGAAACTGGCCGAGGGTCGAATGATGTCGAAGCTTCCGCCGGTCCTGGTGATGATGGCGGTGATTGTGGTTATTTTATTCAATCGTCTGCGTCAGCCGCTGATTATTCTGCTGACCTTCCCGCTGGCGATGATCGGGATCACGTTTGGGATGATTGTGATGCGCGAGTCGTTTGGGTTCATGGCGCTGGTCGGGGCGATGAGTCTGCTGGGGATGATGGTCCGCAACGGCGTGGTTTTAATGGATCAGATTGACGAGGAGCTGGCGAAGGGGGAGGATCCGTATCACGCGATTGTGGACGCGTCGGTGGAAAGGATGCGGCCGGTCACGGTCGCGGCGATGACGGTGATCGTGGGGATGATCCCGCTGCTGCTCGATCCGCTGTTCAGTTCGATGGCGACGGCGATTATGTTCGGGCTGATCTTCGCGACGGTGCTGACGCTGTTTGTGGTACCGATATTCTATATGATTTTGTTCAGGGTGAAACTGCCCAAGAAGGTGTAGTTTCGAGGAGCCGGAACCTGCTGGCCGTATGCCCCCCGTGATACGGGGGGCTGACACGTAGGGTGAGCTTCACCAACTAACCGTATGCCTTGCGGCCGGGTTTTCGGCGTGAGGAAAACTGTCGGTTTTCGGCCGCTCGTCATACTCCCCGCGCTGCCCCCCGTTGGGTCTGTCGGCTGGCCGCCCTTTGCTGGCGTATGACCGGGAAAGGGCGGCGTGACTTTTTTGGGGGGGCAGCGCTTGGGGCTTTGTTGTTCGGTTCAAGTGACCGACGGGAACGCTTTGCCGCCGCTGGCGGCCTGCCTCCGGCGGCCCCTGCCCGGGGAGGGCAAGCGCAGCGCGCTTGACCGCTGTTGCCGTAGGGGAATATTACGGCATAGGAACAACACTCCGGCGCGGCCGCTCACGTTGCTCGCTTATGGGTATGAGGAACAACGTGACGAACGGCTGCGGTTATTTTCCGTGGGCATATCGCCCGCCGGGGCTCCCGGCCCGCCGCTGGCGTCTAGAGCTTCGGGAGTTCATCCCCCTGCGGGCAGACCTGGTCGAAGTTCGGCGTCATATCCAGATCAAGCTCGCCGATAACAAACGCCATCAGGTCCTTGACCACCGCCGGAACGTGAGGCATCTCCCACATTTCATTCCCATGCCCAAAGGCGGTATAGGCGACACGCCCTTGGCCCTCCATCCGAACCCAGGTCGACGGATACGGCGGACGGTTGTAGCAGGCGTTGCGCCCCTCGGTCTTCATCCCGGCCGTCTCCTGAACAAGAATCACGTGCATGTCGTGATTGAAGTTCTTCATCGTGTACCACTCCTCGGTCACGCGAAGCTTATCGGTCCCCAGCGCCTTGAGCGAGGGAAGCTCGATCGGCTCGGTCAAAATGACGTCGGCCTCCTGAATCTCACCGTGGGTAATAAAGTCGCCGCCGATCATCTTAATATATTCCGTGCGTGCCTCCTCGGGCTGATTCTCCCACAGCTCCCCGGCGCACTGCCAGGTATCGGTCGCGGAGTGAATGCCGAGAAAACCGGCCCCGGCGCGAACCGCGTCGAAGAAGTTCTTAACCCCCTTCTCCGAGAAACCGATCTTCCCCTCCGGGGCCTTATCGAGGTCGCCGCAGGTGTAGAAAACAAACGCCGCGTACCCGCTCAAATCCCCGTCGAACAGCGAGCCGTCCTTGGAGATCACCACCTCGCGGCCGAGCTCCTCCCCAAGCTTCTTAACGATCTTGGCCGCGAAACTGGTCCCGTCCGGCTCGTCAACGGTCGGCGGATGCTCCCACTCGGTCGACAGGTCAAAGTAAAGAATCTTCCCCGGCCGGGCGTCGCCGGCGTGTGACCAAGCGGGGGCCGCCGCGCCGGCGGCCAGGACGCTGAGCGCTTTGAGGAAATCACGACGTTCCATAAAAAATACTCCTTAGGTTTTTTAATAAAGCGTGGGCTTTAAATGTAAAACGAACTTGTCTTGGAAGAATTAAAGACGAAAAAGGGTCTCTTTCAGACCACCTCGAACCCCTCGCGCTGCGGGCGGTTGACCATCGCCGCGGCGTCCTCGTCGGTAAAGGTGTAGGCGTCCTGATCCCAGACCAGCGCCTTCCCGACCCGCAGGCAGATATTCGCCATGTGGCAGATATTGATCCCCGAGGCGGTCGAAAAGACGTCCGAAACCGGAAGCGCCCCGTCGGCGATCGACTCGAAGAAGTTCCGGCGGTGGTTCCCCGGCGCCTTCCCCTTCATAAGGGTGTCCATCACCTCGGCCAGCTCCCGCTCGTCTTGTTCGGTTAAAATCTCCACCGGCTTGCCCGTGAGCCGCCCGCGGTTGACGCGGATCCGCCCCTCGGTCCCGGTGATGATCACCTCGTTCTCCCCCGATTTAAGGGTCAGACGCAGACCGTCGGCGTAATCGAGATCGACCGAAAACTCCTCGGCGACGTCGTACCACCCGGGAATATTGGGGAACTTGCCGGTCCCGGAAATCTTTACGGGAGCGTCGCCGCAGCGGTCCAGCGCCCAGACGGCGAAATCAACGTTGTGCCCCCCCCAGTTCGTCACCTCCCCGCCGGAGTAGTCGAACCACCAGCGGAAGTTATAGAAGCAGCGCTCAGGAACGTAGTCGACGTAAGGGGCCTGGCCGAGCCAGAAATTCCAGTCGAGCCCCTCGGGGACCGGCGCGGTCGCGAACGGCGTGCGGTCCTCGTAGACCCCGCGGTGGCCGATCGACTCGTTCCCCGGGCAGGAGCAGACGACCGAGCGGATTTTGCCCAGACGCCCGCTGCGGCACATCGCGGCGGCCTTGCGGAAGGTGTCGTTTTCGGTCCGCTGCTGGGAGCCGACCTGGACGATCCGGTCCGACTTTTTCGCCTCCTCGACGATCAGCCGGGTCTCGGCCATCGTCAGCGACAGTGGCTTTTCCACGTAAACGTGCTTGCCGGCGCGCAGGGCGTCGACGGCGATTTTGACGTGCCAATGGTCAGGGGTCCCGATCGTCACCGCGTCGATCGTCTCGTCGGCGAGCAGCTCGCGGTAGTCGGTATAGGTTTTCACCCGTCCGGGGAAGTAGTTGGCGAAGTACTCCGCGTGGGGCCGGTGGCAGTCGGCCGCCGCCACCGGCTCGGCGAAATTGGCCGCGTCGCGGGCGATAAAGGTCCCCCGGCCGTCGAACGCCTCGCTTTGGTCCCAGATCCCGGGCCGATAGCGGCTCGTCCCGATCGCGCCGAAGGTGATCCGCTCGTTCGGGCCGGGCGCGCTTTGGGGCTGCTCGCTGCTGAACAGATAGGGGACAAACGATACGGCCGGAAGCGAGCCGAGCAGCGCGCGCCGAGACACGCCGGGGCCGTCGTTCTTCTTTTTGCCGGGGGCGGGGGTGGTACTCATCTAAAAAATGCTCCGAAACCGTTAAGATAACTTCCCAAACCGCGGGAACAAACCAAACCAACAGCATAAATTCTAGCGAACCGGCCGACGCGGTTCAATACGCGCCGGCGGTTCGCCGCAAACTTCGCCAAAACGGTCTTTTCGGGAAAAACCGGGAAAAACCGGGCAACAAAACACCCCAAAAAGGAACTTTTCTCTTATAATAGCCCTCAAAGGGACCGGGGGAGGACTGTCGTTTTTTAGGGGGACTACCGTGATGCCGGAGAGATTATCGTGATGACCAGAAATAACAACGGCTCCACACGCCGATTGGCTTTCGAGTCGCTGGAGCAGCGCCAGATGCTCGACGCGACC
>JAFRFG010000008.1 GCA_017434455.1 Thermoguttaceae bacterium
AGGGACCGGGGGAGGACTGTCGTTTTTTAGGGGGACTACCGTGATGCCGGAGAGATTATCGTGATGACCAGAAATAACAACGGCTCCACACGCCGATTGGCTTTCGAGTCGCTGGAGCAGCGCCAGATGCTCGACGCGACCAGGTACGCCTACGCTCCCGCCAACAGCACGGTCTCGGCCGATGAGCTGGAGATGTGGGATTGGGTCAACCAGCTGCGCGGCGACCCCACCGGCATGCTCTACAAGATCTTCAACGATCCTCAAGACCTCTATCGGTTCGATTCGCTGTATCAGTCCCACACGCCGGTCGCCAAAGACGGCGAGGTCGATCGGGCACTGAGCGCCTACGTGATCCAGGGGGCGTCGGGAGACCGCCTCAACGCGATCGTCAGTAACTTCCTCGAGGGGTGGTACTCCATCGAGGCGGCCGACCCGCTGACGCTCAGTTTCCAGCTCTCCTCGGCGGCGGCCGCGCACAACTCCTCGATCATCCGCACCGGAAGATTTTCTCATACCGACAATCTGCGCGGCGCCATCGAGTCGACCGGTTTTCTCTTCGCCGACGACGCCTGTGACCCGACGGAAAATATCGCCACGGGGGGGAAGAGCGCGCGGGGAGACTTCTCCGTTTCCTCTTACCTCTTCGCCGAAATGGCGATCGACTGGGGGGTGGGGTCCCTGTGCCACCGCGACAACTTAGTCGACGGGTCGGTGACCGATCTGGGGGTCGCCATCGGCCAGCGAACCAACAACATGGGAGTGGTCGAGGAGTATTTCTCGACGCTGAACTTCGCCGCCAGCGCGGCCCCCGGCGGCTATGCCGCCGGCGACGGGGCCTATTTGTTGGGGCTCATTTATAATGACATCACCGGCGACGGTGTCTACACCGCCTGCCGAAACGAGGGGCTGGCGATTTCCGACGGCTACGTCATCACCATCACCGACGCGGCGGGGGAAAGCTGCGTCCTGAATTCACAGCAGACGGGGCTGTTCCAAAACGGCGGCTACCAGATCTTCCTTGAAAACGGGACCTATACCGTCAACATCTCCGGGGGGAGTTTCACCCAAGAGGGGATCACCCGCGAGGTGGCCGTATCGGGGGGCAACGTCAAACTCGACTTCCGCGTTCAAGACCTCGCGGCCGAGCAGCCGCTGCTTGATCTCAACGGCGACGACGAGGGGACCGGCGCCCAGGCGCGCTTCGTCGAGGGGAGCGCCTCGGGGGTGCGTCTGGTGCAAAACAGCGACTTTATCCTCACCTCGGGGATCACCGAAGGGGACAACGCCGGGACGCTCTCGCGCATGACCGTCTCGTTCCAGTCGCGGCCCGACGGCGCCAACGATATGCTCGGTGTCACCCTTCCGGCGAATTCCTCGATCCGCCTGTCGCAAAATACCGTCACCGGCGAGCTGGAGGTCTTCGGCACCGCGTCGGTCGACGTCTATCGCGACCTGCTCGCCTCGCTGACCTACATCAACTTAAGCGAGGGGCAGGCCGACCTTTCCGACCGCGTGATTTCGATCACGGTGAGCAACGGCATCTACACCAGCGACGCGGCGTACGTCACCGTCGCCGTCCAGCCGAAAGACCTCCCCGTCCTCACCATCGAGGACGCCTCGGTCTGGGAGTGGGAAAACTCCTCCGACAGCGCCGCGGTGCGAACGCTCACCTTTGATCTGACCCTCAGTGAAGCGGCGCGCCAAGAGGTGACGATCCGCTACCGGCTCACCGACGGAACCGCGAAGGGGGGCATTAACTACCGAACCGCCGACAGCGTCGGGTCGGTGACGATTGCCGCCGGCGACAGCGCCGCGACGGTCGATGTGGTGATCTTCGGCAATTACGAAATCAACGACGATCTTCAGTTCTCCCTGGTGATCGACAGTATCTCCGGAGCGATTTGGGACGACCGTCTCGTGACCGCCGTCATCAAAGACGACGACACCCCGGTGGCGAGGGTCAGCGGCGTGACGAACTGGTCGAGCGACACTTTCGGGTCGTTCGAGCGGGGAGGGCGCCATTTCCTCTACACCTTCACCGCCGAAACCGACGGCCTGGCCCGCTGGACGGTGACCGGGGCGAACCTCGATCTTTCGGCGACCGTCGGCTGGTCGGAAGGAGCCGAGTCGGTGGGACAGTGCCAATGGAAGAACGGCAAAGAGACACTCGAGTGGTACGCCGAAGCGGGGGTGGAGTATTACATCCTTGTTAAGGGGACGTTCTCTTACCGGAATCCGACGTTGGAATTCATCGCCGTGGAGGAGGACAACTCCATCGACGTCGACCCGCTGGTTCAGGACGGCCGGCTCGATCTGCGGTTGGCCGACGGGGCCCTTCGCCTCGGCAGCGGCGATAATGCCTTTACCCTGCCGCTGGACCGGCTCGACCCGACGCGGGCCCTGAAGCTCAACACCTCGCAAAGCGATGTTCTGTGCAATATCCTCTACGGTTCGGGAGATTCTCTGGACTACAACGCCGGCAATGGTGAGCTGACCTACGGCAATGGCGAGCTGGGCTATGGCGGCAGCACCCTCGATTTGAGTGATTTCAACAGCTATCAGTTCGGCGGGGGGAATTCCCGCGAGCGGCTGAGCGTCACCGGCACCGCCGGCAACGATATGCTGGTCTACGGCAGCGGCACCGGGGAATTAACCCTCGGCTACGATACCGAAAACGCCTCGACCATAACTTTTAGCGGCATCACCCGGCTGGAGTTCGACGCCGGCGGCGGCACCGGGGATATCGCTGTTTTGACCGATACGATCATGCGCGATACGGCCCGCTGCGATTCTTCCGACGCGCTGACCCTCTCCGGCGGGGGATACACCCTCACGGCGAGCCATTTCAACGACGTGACCCTCAACGCGGTCAACGGACGCGGCGACCGGGTCTCGGTCGCGGGGGTTGATTTTAGTTCCTTAAGCGCCGAACCAAGTTCGCTTCGGTTCGAGACAGCGGCGGTTCAAGGCGCCCCGCAGGCGAACATCGACCCGCAGCACGTCGTCCCGGAAGAAGCCGAACCCCAAACCGGCGGGGGAACGCCCTCTTACAAGTTCAGCGTCAGCGGTGTTCGGAGCATCTACGTCGACGCCACCGGCGCCAACGGTACCGCCACGGTCCAGGGGACCAGCGGCGGACAAGTCACCTACCGCGCCACGCTGGGATATATCCGCGCCGTCGACGGGACGAGCGGTTCGGTGGTCGAGCTGAACAACGTCAAAGACCTCGTGCTCACGGGGGTCGATGAGGAGCAGGTCACCCTTTTGAATACCGACGCCCAGGCGCTGACCGGTCAGCAGGCGGCCGATAACAGCTCGTACACCTACACGGGAACCTCGGTCGTTTACGGGCATCTGAGGATCACTCTGCCGGTCTTCGCGACCAAGAAGATCATCAGCACCGCCGACGAGGAAGAAGATCCGACCGGTGCCGCCCAGGAAGCGAACCTGCCCGAAGAGACATTCTGGGCGCAGGAGAGCGAACTGCCGCTGGTCGAGGAAGACATCGCCGAACTTTGCGCCTCTGGCCGCGACGGCGGCGAAAGCTCCTCGGGCGACGACACCCTCGCGCTGCTGCTCGACGAACTGACCGATCTGTGATTCTTAAATAAAAAAGCGGCCCTTTAGCCGTTTTCGCCCATCGGCGATTCGGGGATCTCCGGCACGGGGATCCCCTTTTCTTTCAGCGCGGCCACCAGCGCGTCGTCCTGCTCGTAGACCACCCCCTGCCAGCCGGCCGCCTCGGCGGCGGCGATGTTTTCGGCCAAATCGTCGATCAAAAGAATCTCTTCCGGCTTAATGCCGCGGACCTCCTCACAGGCGCTGCGATAGGCGATCTGGTAGATCTCGGGGAACGGCTTCATGCAGCCGGCCTCGAAACTGGCGATCTGATGCTGCGGGAAGAGCTCCCAAATGCGGGGGAACGCCTCGTGCACGTAGGTCCAGTGGTTCGGGCCGACGTTCGATAAAATGCCGCGGGGGAAGAACTTTTTGGAAAGGTGCCGGGCGATTCGAAGCAGCGTCTCGTTCACCCAGAAGATATTGTTCGTCGCCTCGAGGAACGGTTCGAGCGGGATCGGTTTGCCGAACCCCTCGCAGAGGGAATGAAAGTATTCTCTGCCGGTAATCCGGCCGCTTTCGAGGTCTTGATACCGCTTGTTCTCGAACATCACGGCGCGCACCCGCTGTTCGTCGATCTCCAGCAGCTCGGCGGTCTGGTGCAGCAGGCGCCGCACGCTGAACTTCAGCAGGACGTTCCCAAGGTCGAAGTAAATAAATCGTACCGGTGCCATAGCTGTGAATCTCCTGTGCGGCGGGGGAAGGCCTTTTTCGTAAGATGTTTCTCGGGGGGACAAAAACCTCCCGGTCAGCTCAAAGGCCGAACTGTATTTTACACGATCCGCGCGGCAAATAACAGAGACGCCGAACGAAAGGGAAAGAACAAGACAGGGTCTGCCGCAAGAGAATAAGTTTACTGCCCGGCGCGGACGACCCGGAACCGCTTGAAGCGGTACCAGTGCTGATCGCGCGCGTCGGACGGGCCGTTCCAGCACTGAACGCCGATCTCGTCGCGCCCGTCGGGGGAGAGTTTCCCCTCGTAGACCCGGCGGTAGGCGCTGTCGCCGTCGGCGGCGTACTCGGCGATCACATCGTCGCCGTTGGAGATGATCCGCAGATTAACGGTCCGCGCGTTGACCGGGATCTTGCCGGGGAAGATATACGTCTGGCCGTCGACGTACTCGTGGACCAGCTTGAACATCACGCGGCCGTCGCGCAGCCAATAGATCCCTCCCTGCTGATACTGGGTCGTCGGCTTATTCAGGCAGGTAATTTGGGCCTCGACGTTAAAGGGGCCGGCAAAATTCGGGAAGGGACGAACCAGGACGTTCTGCGCCTCGCTGTCGGCCAGCGGCGCGGCGAGGATCTCCAGCCCCCCGCTGACGAAACGATGCCCCTCGGGGTTTTCGCGGCGCCACTGCCACCCCGGCTGAAGCGAGCCGTTGAACGAGTCCTCGAAAAGAACCTCCTGCGCGGTCCCCTTCCCGAAGGGGGCCGACAGGGCCAGGAACAGCGTCACGATGAATAACCGGCGGATCATCATATCACCTGCGGTGAAATAACACTCTGCGGCGGGGCAGTATTTGAAGGCGGGCAGTGTAAAGGCGGGGCGGCACGAAGGCGGAAAAACGACCTTACAACTTTACTCGCTTATCTATTCTACTTAACTTCCGTATTGTGTAAACAGCCCCGAACAGACCTTTTGAGAGGAATATCTTTGGAGAAAAGAAGGGTTTTGCGGCTTGGGACAAAAAAACGGCTCGGCTCTAAAGCGACGCCGAACCGTTTTTTCGCGGAGAACCGCTTTTGTACCTTTTGCTACGCCGCGCTGCGGACCGCGCCGGGGGCCTTGGCCGCCGGGAAAAGCTGCCTGCCGTGACCGGAGAGGAAGAACGCCTCGATCGCCCCGACGACCCGCACGCGCTCTTCGGCGGTCAGCTCGGGGAACATCGGCAGAGCCAACACTTCCTGGCTGGCGCGGTAGGTTTCCGGAAGCGACTGCGGCGCGTAACCAAGGTACCGGAAGCACTCCTGCTGGTGAAGGCCGAGCGGGTAGTAGACCTCGGTGCCGATTTTCTTTTCGGTCAGCTCGGCGCGCAGCGTATCGCGAAGGCCGCCGGGGATACGAACGACGTACTGATTCCAGACGTGGTAGCGGCCATCGAGGGCGGTCGGCAGGACGATATCGGCGCAGGGGCGCGACCCGCTGAACAGCTCGCTGTAGTGGCGGGCGTTGCGGCGGCGCATGCGGGTCCACTGCGTTAAGTGCGGGAGTTTGACGTTGAGAACCGCCGCCTGGTACGAGTCCAGCCGGCTGTTGATCCCGATCTCTTTGTGGTAGTAGCGCGGTTCCATCCCGTGACCGCGCAGCAGACGGACCCGATCGGCCCAGCGGCTGTCGTTGGTGATCACCATGCCGCCGTCCCCCGCCCCGCCGAGGTTCTTGGTGGGGTAGAAACTCAGGCAGGCCATATCGCCCCAGTTGCCGATCGGACGGTCGTCGGTCATCGAGAGGATCGCCTGGGCGGCGTCCTCGATCAGGACGATCTTCTCCCGCGCGGGGTCGCCCGAGAGCTTCGTCAGCTCGAGGAACCCCTTCATATCGGCCATCTGGCCGTAGAGGTGAACCGGGATGATCGCCTTGGTTTTGGAGGTGATCTTCCGCCGGACGTCGTCGACCGAAAGGTTGAACGTCACCGGATCGATATCGGCGAAGACGGGAACCGCCCCCAGACGCGGGACACAGCTGGCGGTCGCGAAGAAGGTGAAACTCGGAACGATCACCTCGTCGCCGGGGCGAACCCCGACGGCCATCAGCGCCAGCAGCAGCGCGTCGCTTCCGGAGGCGCAGCCGACCCCAAACTTATTTTCGTTGGCGGCGGCGACGGCCTGCTCCAGACGGCGAACCTCGGGGCCGAGCACATATTGGCCGCTTTCGTTGACGGCGACCAGCACCTCGGCCAGCTCCTCGCGCAGAGGATAGTATTGGCGCTTCAGATCGAGAAGAGGAACGGGCGCAATCCCGCCGGTTACTTTGATTTCATCCATGGACGGCTTCCTAGCCCAAATACGTAGGTGCGGTTAAGGCACAGGTGCGGTGAAAGATTTGACCGGACGAAGTGCCGGTCGGTGATCGGCGAGCCGTTTTTTCCCAGCGCGCTCCAGGCGAAGGGAATAAAGACGGCGCGAGTCGACAGACGGAATCCTCCCGCGAGCACTACGTTTAAAGATAACTTTTTATCGATTCAAGTCAAGCGCAAGCCGCTTGCTTCCCGGTAAAAAAATCTCCGCCGGAAGTGTTCCCCTTTAGCTCCTACGCAAACCCGCGGGAGTGTATCCCCGCGGGAGTGTATCGTTTTTCCAAAAATAGGGGCAGCGCGATAGGCATGGGGGGGTTAATATCGGCAGGATCCTCACCTTCCCGCCCCCCTTCCCCGCTCGGGGGAGCCCTCGCCCGCGCGGGGTCAGACGACAGGCGCCGCCATGGGCGGAATCGCGCCGCCGGATGACTTGTAAAAATGCCGGGAGAGATTACACTAACCGAAACGGGGCCTTTTTCCTCCAGCGGTAAAGGCCATGGTGAACGATCACGAAGGGACCATATCATTTGAAGGATCACTATGGATCAAAAGCAATTCGTCGAGAGTTCTATTAAACAGCTCCAGGAACAGATCGGTTCGCAGCGCGTCGTCTGCGGGCTTTCCGGCGGCGTCGATTCAGCGGTTGTCGCGGCACTGGTCTCCCGTGCCGTCGGCAAGCAGCTGACCTGCATCTTCGTCAACACAGGGCTGATGCGCAAAGGTGAAATCGACGCGGTCGCCGAGGTCTTCACCAAGACCTTCGAGACCCGCCTGGTGGTCGTCGACGCCGAGCAGCGCTTCCTCGATGCCCTCAAAGGGGTGACCGACCCGCAGCAAAAGCGCAAGATCATCGGCAAGCTCTACATTGATGTCTTCGCCGACGAGGCCGCCAAGATCGACGGGGCCAAGTTCCTCGCCCAGGGGACCATCTACCCCGATATCGTCGAAAGCGGCGGTACCGCCGAGAACCCCTCGGCGCTGATTAAGTTCCACCACAACGTGGGGGGTCTGCCCGCCGATTTACAGTTCGAGCTGGTCGAGCCCCTGCGCCTCCTCTACAAAGAGGATGTCCGCGCGGTCGGCCGCGAGCTTGGTCTCCCCGAGGAGATCACCTCCCGTCAGCCGTTCCCCGGCCCGGGACTGGGTGTGCGCTGCCTCGGCGAGCTGACCAAGCCGAAGCTCGATATCCTCCGCGAGGCCGACGCCATCGTCCGTGAGGAGATCCGCGCCGCCGGTTGGATGGAAAAGACCCAGCAGGTCTTCGCGGTCCTGCTGCCGGTTCGCAGCGTCGGTGTGAAAAACGGCGAGCGTTCGTACGACAACGCCGTCGCCATCCGCGCGATCACGACGACCGATTTTATGACCGGCGACTGGGCCCGTCTCCCCTACGAGCTGCTCGATAAGATCTCGCGCAGAATCCTCGCCGAGGTCGACGGGATCAACCGGGTGGTCTACGACATCAGCCCCAAGCCGCCGGCAACGATCGAGTGGGAATAAGTTAAAATCAACCGCCTTCAGCGGTCTTCGTCACAGCGCCGCCGACGGCGCTTGCTTTGCTTCCGTCGGCGGCGGCTGCGGGAGAAATCGCCGCGATAAAAAGAACCGTTCACCCTTAAAGAGTTAAAGACCAGCGTAAAGGAATCAGCGTGAAAGTAGCTACCATCGAAACGGAAAAAGGAATTATCCGTCTGAAACTGTACCAAGACAAAACCCCGAAGACGGTCGAGAACTTCGAGAAACTCGCCAAGGCGGGGTTCTACAACGGTCTGACGTTCCACCGGGTCATCCCGAACTTCATGATCCAGGGGGGATGCCCGTTCGGCACCGGCACCGGCGGTCCGGGCTACATGTTCGACGACGAGTTCGTCCCCGAGCTGAAACACGACGGCCCCGGCGTCCTGTCGATGGCCAACGCCGGTCCCAACACCAACGGCTCGCAGTTCTTCATCACCCACGTCCCCTGCCCCTGGCTGGACGGGAAGCACACCGTCTTCGGGCGGGTGATCGAAGGGCAGGACGTGGTCGACGCCATCGAGCAGGGAGACCGGATGCTCCGCATCTCGATCGACGACATCGAAGATACCGAAGACTAAGTAACCGTTTCCCCGAACAGCCGAAAGATACTGCCTCTAAAGATACCTATGAGCGCGACCCCCAACCGGCCGACCGACGAATCGGGCAAGCTCACCAAAGAGCAGATCGCTCCCCTTTCGTTCGAGGAGGCGATGCAGAGAATCGATTCGATCGTCCGCTCCCTCGAAAGTGGGCGGATTCCCCTGGCCGACTCGCTGGTCCAGTACGAAAACGGGATGCTCCTGCTTCAGCACTGCCGCCGCGAGCTGGGGCTGGTACAGCAGCGGTTCGAGGCGCTCAAGGGGCTCGGCCCCGACGGCTCGGTCGAGGTCGAGCCGATCGATCCGGAGGAATTCAAAAGCGACACCACCTCGGCCGGCCGCGGGTCGACCCGTGTCGCGCGGGGGAAGCGTTCCGCTCCCCGTCCGGAAGAGCGGGGGGGAGATTCCCTCTTTGGGGAATAACGCCTCGTAAAGGCGGGGGCAGCAGCGATGCACGCGATATTATGCCAGGGCCTGCGGGAGTTGATCAACTCTCAGCTGTCGCGCCGAACCGACCTGTCCGGCGGCTGCCCAAGCCGGCTGCGCGAGGCGATGCGCTACAGCATCCTGGCCCCAGGCAAGCGGCTGCGCCCCCTTTTGGCGCTGCTGGCCTGCGGGCTTTGCGGCAGCGGCGATGATCATGACACCGTCGAGCAATTGCTCGCGGCGTGCCAAAAGGCGATGCCGGCCGCCTGCGCGGTCGAAATGATCCATTGCTATTCGCTCATACACGATGACCTTCCGGCAATGGATAACGACGACCTGCGGCGCGGCCAGCCGACCTGCCACCGCCGGTTCGACGAGGCGACCGCCATCCTCGCGGCCGACGCCCTGCTGACCCTGGCGTTCGGGACGATCGCCGAGATCCCCTCCCATGATATCTCGGCGCGCTGCGCGGCGCTTTTGGCTCAAGCGGCCGGCGCCTGCGGGATGGTCGGCGGGCAGGCCGACGACGTGGCGTTCGCCGCGGCGAGCCAGGCGGCGCGCCAGCCGCTGCGCACCCGCGCCTTCCTCGAGGCGATCCACCGCCGCAAGACCGGCGCGATGATCACCGTCTCGCTGGAACTGGGCGCGACGGTCGCCGGCGCCGGTGACCCGGCGCTGGAGGCCCTGCGCCGCTACGGCCGGGCGATGGGCCTGGCCTTTCAGATCACCGACGATCTGCTCGATCTTGAGGGGGACGAGAGCACCGTCGGCAAACGCCTCCACAAAGACGCCGAGGCCGGGAAGCTCACCTTCCCGGGTATCCTCGGCGCCGACGCCAGTCGGGAGGAGGCACGGAAGCAAATCGATACGGCACGGGATGCCCTGGCGTTTTTCCCCGAGCATCCATGCCGAACGGCTCTTGAAACGACCGTCTCGTCGCTGTGGAATCGGGTTAAGTAACATAACCTCGGCATCGGTTTGTGACGAGGTTCGTCACCAAAGGCAAAAGAGCGTGACAGCGGCGAGAAACAGAATCTTCACCCAGACCCCCTCGGGGATCGGCCGTCCGAATTCGGACGACAGCGCGCCGCCGCTCGACGCGCTGGCCGGGGCTCCCCTGCTGCTGTCGGCTATCCGCTCTCCCGCCGATTTGGCGCGCTTTTCCCTCGACGATTTAAAAAATCTCGCCGAGGAGATCCGCTACGTTCTGTGCCGCCTGTCCGAAACCCGCAGCGTCCACTTCGCCTCGAACCTCGGGGTGGTCGAACTGGCGATCGCCCTTCACGCCACCTTTGATTTCACTCATGACCGCCTCATCTGGGATACCGGGCACCAATGCTACCCCCACAAACTCCTCACCGGCCGCTTCGCGCAGTTTGAGACGATGCGGACCTTCGGCGGCCTGATGGGGTACCCGAACCCCGAGGAATCCCCCTACGACCTGTTTATGACCGGGCACGCCGGCTGCTCCGTCGGCTCGGCGGTCGGGATCACCGTGGCCGATTCTCTTCTTCGCGGCGGGGAAGACCGCCATACCTTCGCCGTGATCGGCGACGGGGCGCTGGCCAGCGGAACGGTCTTCGAGGCGTTTAATCACGCCGGGGGGCTGCGCCAGAACGTCACCATTATTTTGAACGACAACAAAATGTCGATCTGTCGGCGGGTCGGCGGCCTGGCCCGCTACCTCGACCGGCTGCGGATGGCCAAGTCGTACCTTCGGTTCAAAGAGTCGGTCCACCGCCTGGTCGATAAGATGCCGAACGAGGGGTTCGGGACCGGTCAGCTGATGAGCCGGATCAAGACCGCCGTCAAAGCGGGGTTTTTAGGGGGAATGCTCTTCGAGGAGTTCGGCCTGCGCTACATCGGCCCGATCGATGGGCACGACATCGCGCTGCTGCAAAAATCGCTCCGCCAGGTTCGCGCCTACCGCGAGCCGACGCTCCTGCACGTCCTAACCGAAAAGGGACACGGCTTCCGCGCCGCGGAACTCGATCCGAGCCGCTATCACGCCCCCAGCCCCAAAGCGGTCAGCCGGCCGGAGATCGGCGAACCGGCGCCGGACGCAGACAAAGCGAACACCGAAAAAGCCGCCGACACCACCGGCGAAGCGCCCCACGCGTCGCAGCCGGTCCTGCCGGTCACCTCGGGGAAGAGGACCTTCTCATGCCTGGCGCGCGAGGCGATCTTCCGCCTGATGAAAGACGACCGGCGTTTCTGCGTCATCACCGCGGCGATGACCCAGGGGAATATGCTCGAGCCGATTCGCTCGGCCTTCCCGGATCGGTTCTTCGACGTCGGGATCTGCGAGTCGCACGCGGTCGTCTTCGCCGCGGGACTGGCCCGCGCGGGGATGCGGCCGATCGTCGATATCTACAGTACCTTCCTGCAGCGCGCCTACGATCATATCTTTCAGGAGGTCTCGCTGCAAAACCTGCCGGTGATCTTTATGATCGACCGCGCGGGGGTGGTCGGCGCCGACGGCCCCACGCACCACGGCGTCTTCGACCTGGCCTACCTGCGCCCCTTCCCGAATATCGATATCCTCGCCCCGGCGCTGGCCGACGAGCTGGAGCCGATGCTCCGCTGGGCCGCCGAGCAAAAGGGGCCAGTAGCGCTGCGCTACCCGCGCCAAACGGCCCCCGATTCGGTCGCCTCGAGTACGCCGATCCGGCGCGGCCGCGCCGACCTGGTTCGCCCGGGGGCCGACGGCGCCATTGTCGCGGCGGGGGCTTTCGTGGAAGAGACGCTTGCCGCCGCGCAAACCCTCGCCGGTTCGCGAAAACTCGACCTCGGCGTGATCAACGCCCGTTTCATCAAGCCGCTGGACCGCCAAACGATCCTCGACCCCCTGCGCCGCGGCGGCTTTTTGGTGACGGTCGAGGACGGGATGCTCGCCGGCGGCTTCGGCTCGGCGGTGCTGGAGGCGGCCTGCGACGAACACCTCGATACCACCCGCCTCACCCGCCTGGGGATCGGCGATCAATACGTCCCGCACGGTACGCGCCGGGAACTGCTGCGCCTGCTGGAAATCGACGCCGAGGGGATCGCCGCGGCCTGCGCGGCGCTCGCTTCGGGAACAGATGGGGAAAGGTCGCGATAACCGGCTATGGACTTTTATTTCACCTACCCCACCGCCTACTTCCCCCGCTACTACCTGCGGCAGTCGTTTTTCGCCCGCCGCGGTCAGCTGCCGATGCGCTCGGCGGTCTCGTTTTCCGATAAAGGCCCGACCCACGGCCTGCTGAAGATCTCCGTCGACTGGGACGAGATCGGCACCATTCATGTCCCCTATCTCCACAAGTCGTACGGACTGACCTTCTTCTCGACCGCCTCGCTGCGCCCGGCCCAAGAGCCGTTGAACCTCGTGCGGGAACTGGCGCGCGGTCAGATGGCGCGCGCCGCCGAGGTCCTCTACGAATGGCGGCTGCGCGGGGTGACGATCCCCGCGAAGATCGAGGCGACCAAGCGCCAAGCGCTGGGGCGGCTGGCCGCGCTGCTGGTCGAGGACGAAACGGCCGAGGGATTCGATCATCAGGCGCTGGCTCTTTTCGATTCCCTCGTCTCGCTGAATCACTATTTGATCGACGAGTTCGTCGAGCAGTTCCTCGCGGCCCGCCGCTACGGGGTCGCCCCGCCGGCCTTTCTCGGTTTCAACGCGCGCCAAACCCGGCTTCTCAACGACTACGCCGAATCGCACCCCGAGTACCGCCATCTGTTCGAGTGCTGGAACCCGTCGCTGACCTGGCGCGACCTGGAACCGACCCCGGGCCATTACCGCTGGGACAAACTCGATATGGCGATCAACGAGGCGCAGGGGCAGTTCTGGGAGATGTGCCTCGGCCCGATCGTCCGCTGGGACCGCGCCTGGCTCCCCGATTGGATCGTCGAGCGGCTCGACGACCCCTACACGGTCCGCAAGGCCCTTTTCCGCTACGCCGAGCAGCTCATCGCCCGCTATCCGAAAACCGCCTACTGGGTGGTCTCCAGCGACGTCGGAAGCGAGCTCGACTCAATACTTGTCTCGAAACGGATCGAGTGGACCGACTCCCTGGCCCGGCAGGTTCGCTCGGTGAACCCCTCGGCGAAGGCCCTCCTGATGATGGAACGTCCCTGGGGGGACTCGCTGCGCTTTTCCTCGGAGGTCCCGCCGCTGGAGATCGGCGAGCGGCTGGCGCCGAATCGGTTCATCGACGGTTTTCTTCTCGATATCAATATCGGCCTGGGGCACGACGCCTCGCTGCCGCGCGATACCTTCTCGCTCAACACGCTGCTGGACAAATGGAGTTTGCTGCGCAAGCCGTTCTACGTCTCGCTGTCGATCCCCAGCGCCCCGAGCAACGATATCCCCGACTGGAAGAGCGAGCAGACGAGCGAACCTCCCTGGACCCCCAAGACCCAGCAGGAGATGGTCCACCGCTTTATGATGGCGCTTTTGTCGCGCCGCGGTTTTCGGGGACTGTTCTGGAATCAGCTCACCGACAGCGGCTCGGCGCGCGCCGACGACCTGCTCACCGGCAGTGAGGATACCAAGCGCTTCGCCGAGCTCGCCGCGGGGAGCCAGACCACCCTCCCCAGAACCCCAAAAGACGCCTCGGACCAGACGACCAGCGTCCTGGGAAACTCGGCCCGGGGCGACCACAACCAGGACGGCCATGCCACCAAGATCTCCCTGCGCGGGGAGGAACAGCCCCTCAACAGTCTGTATCCCCTCTCGGGGCTGATGACCGGCGGCGGGGAGCCGAAACCGGCCTTCAAAAAGATCGCGGCCATCCAGCGGGCCTATATGTAGGCGTGTATTCAATAAAAAAAAGCCCCCGTGAGGGGGCTTTTTTATCGGAACCGGCTTATATCACCGTTTTTACTTGTCGCTGGGGACCGGATCGGCCAGGCGGCTTCTCAAATCGGCGACCGAGACGATGTTCGGAACCAGCAGATTGCCGTCCTCGCCGATGAGGATGATCAGCGGGGCGTTCTGCGCGCCCAGGGCGATCGCCGCGGGGGACTCCCCCGTCTCGGAGGTCTCGCCCGAAGAGGGGATAAAGACATTCTTCCACGGGGCCGAACCGATCTCCTGGAGGGTCTCCTGGACCACCTCCGGCGTTCCTTCCAGCGCCACGCCGATCACTTCCAGATCGGGGTATTCGGCCATAATCTTCTTCATCTGGCGGAAATCCTCCGGATCGAGCCAGGAGGACCAGCCGAAGATCACCGTCCGCTTGCCGCCGCTCACCTGCGCGGGGGAACCGTCGGTGAACTTCCACCCCTCGGGGAGCTGGTACGGCTTGCCGACGGCCGACAGACGCGCCAGGGCGCCGGCGGCCCGCTGACCGTCGAGGGTGCCGCTGAAGTCGTCGGCGATCGTCTGATAGAGGTTAATCGCCGCGTCGTTCTCCTGGACGTACTCCTTATCCTGCGCCAGGACCCGCAGCGCCTCGGCGGCGGCCGGGGTGCGGGGATACTCGTCGGCCAGGGCGGCGAGTTTTTCGTGGTAGGCGTCCTCGGCGTCGAACCGCTCGCGAGCGGTGATATCCTCTTTCTGCGTCGAGGCGTAGTAGTCGGCCATCAGCTGGCGGAGCCCGACGAACGAGACCAAGTCGCGGCCGATATTCTGCTTGGCCAAAAGGTCATGAAGCTGCGTGAGCTTCTCGACCCCCGCGGGGTAACGGCCGTTTTGCACCTGCTCCTGGAGAAAGACGGCCGCCTCGCGAATGAAGTTCGTCTGCTGATCTTTGATATTCTCGCCGAGGTACATATACAAGTTAAAGATCTTCTCGCACAGCGCCGCGGCGTCGGCCGGCGAGGCGGTCTCCAGCTCGCCCAGCGCCTGAGACAGCTGGGCGCCCCACTGGCTGCTCTCGTTCGAGGCGGCGTCGGGCGACTGACCCTCGGCCGAGGGGAAGAGGATCGAGGCGACCGAGACACTGTCACCGGCCTGGCCGAACGGCTCGCCGGTCGGCAGGCCGATGATCTTCCACACCTCGCCGACGCGGACCATATCTCCCACGTAGAGCTGGTGCGACTGGCTGGAGTCGTCGGGGTTCACCAAGACGACCGTGGCGTTGATATAAGCCGGTAAATCGACCTTCAGCCCGTGCCGCCCCTTCGGGAGAAGGGCCTGGTGATTGCCGTTGAACGCCGCCCAGCGGACCGCCTCGGGAATCGCCAGACGATCGGCCAGCGCTTTGAACTCCCCGAGCGAGTCGACCCGCTTGGTCAGCTCCTCGGCGAGAGTGTCGGAGATACCGAGCGACTTGATATCGTCGGCCGACAGCGCCACCCGGCGGTAGCGCGCCTCGTCGCCGCTGGCCAGGGCCGCGACCATCTCGGCGGTCGCTTCCTCGGGGGAGATATACACCCACTTCTCGATCCCGGCCGAACCGCGGATGCCGCGGCGGCTTCCGGCGTCTCCCAGCCAGGACGATTCTTTCGTCACGTAGTCGTCCCGAAAGACCTCGACCCCTTTGTTATAGAAGCGGATCTGCTCGGCCTGGCTGTTCTTGGCGCCGGAGGACTCTTTGCGGCGGCACAAAACGCGGACGGGATTCCCATCGGGGCCGTCGACCTCGTTTCCGACATAGTCCCCTTCCTGGAAATCTTTCATTTTGCAGTTCGAGGCCTCTTCGGCCGGAACCATATCGACCTCGACGTCGGGCTGACTCGGTTTCGAGGCAATCACCGACTGAATCATCTTCATTTGGGCTTCCGCCGACGATGCCTTCTGCTGTGCTCGCGCGGCGGTCGGTACGAGAATCGACGCCGCCAGAATCAGAAACAGAGGGGATAGTTTCATCGCAACTCCTTAAATGTTTTCTCCTGTAAAGGTGTGATCTCTTGTGGGGTGCGTATTTCTTGCGGGGAAAAAACGCCCTTTAAGTCCGGGAAAAAACGGTTGGGCATTTTCCCTAACCGCCGGAATATATCCTTTTTCGCCGATCAAGGCAACAGAAAAAGAAAACCCGCCGCTTCCTCTTGCTTGCCAAGGAGGGAAACGGCGGGAGGGGTAACTCAAAGAAAAGCTCGTGCCGGCTTGATTTCGTTCACCGGGGCTTTAGTACGCTCGCCGATCGGCACTGGCCGGACGACTGGCGGTATGGGCAAGACGGCGGGCCCGGACCTGCGCGCGATTGCCGCGGGCGGCGTTGTTCGGGGCGGCATTATTCAGGGCGGCGTTGTCCGCCAGCTGGGCGCGGCGCGGCCGAGCGCCGGCGACCGGCTCTTGGGCGACCTGATAACCGCGCTGCGGCAGCGGTTCCACAGCGCGCGGCTGCGATTCAACGATGACCTCTTCACCGACGATCATTCGGGAGGAAGGGCGGCGCCCCATCTGATTGTTCTTCCCGAAAGTGGAGAAACCGTCATTTCCGAAGTTCATCCCGCTGGAGGCGTAACCGCTGGGGGCACTGCCGCTGGAGGCGTAACTGTAGCCGCCGCCGATCCCGTTCGGTCCGCCGCAGGTCGCGCAGCCGCCGCACTCACCGCCGCCGATCCAGTTTCCGCAGTTATCGCACGGATCGCGATAGACACGGTACGGCAGCGGAGCGCAGCCGCAGTCGCCGTAGGTCCCGCACGACAGCAGCCCCGCGACCCAGTGAACCGGGGTGAGCGCCAGCTGGACCGCGCCGCCGACCAAGCCGAACAGCCCGGCGAAACAGCCGTTTCCGACACAAAAACCGCAGCCGTAACCGTAGCCGCAGCCGTTATAGACACCGTCGCAGACCCCCGCGCACGGGTTGCAGACGTCATAGCCATAGCTGCCATAGCCGTCGCCGGTGTAATCGACCGTGCCGTAGTCCATGCTCCCGTCGATGCTCGTCTGATAATCCCCCGGATCGGCGCCCTGCATCGGTTCGGCGTCCTGGGCGAAAACCGTCACGGCAAACAGAACCGTGACCATCGACACAAAGGTCAAAGAAAGATAACGTCTCATGTACTTACCCCTTTTGCTGAAAACCTTTTTCCTGGTTGTTGGTTTCTTACGGTTTTTGTATTCTTCGGTTCCTCGCCGCGTCCGCGCCCCCCAAAGCGTGTCCCGAGGCGGGAAGAGCAAGAACCGGCGGGAAAGAAGAAAACATTCGTTTCCTCACCTCTGTTATCGGCCCCTACAATCGGAATATTCAGAAAAACCGTTAAATTTTGCCTAAACTGAAAATTCCTCCCGGGCATTTCCCCGCAAAAAACCTTGTTCTCCCATCGCAAAGCGTGTATGATAGGGACTGTGGCGCTTTTTTCGCTATCGGAAGCGATGGGGGTTCAAGCGAAAAAGCCCGGCTGTGACACGCATTTCATCATGAAGAGTTTCATGAGTTTATAAATTATCGATGGGAGTTCCTCGAAACAATGGCTGACAAGCAAACCGGCGCCCCTCCCCTTGGGGACGATCCGACCGACCGCCCCGATCCGTCGGGCGGCCTCGATCCGGCTCTTCAGGGCGAGGAGATCTCCCGACCGACCGCGAAAACCTCCTCCCCCTCTTCCGGCGCGAGAAAACGGGGGAACAAAGCGAGTATGCTCCCCTCTTACGCCATCATCTGCGCGTCGGTGGTGGTTGTCTTGGGGGGGATCCATCTGGCCCGCGCCATTTTGGCCCCGATCTTCCTCGCCACCTTTTTCTCGCTCCTGCTGGCGATCCCCTGCAACTGGTTCCAGCAAAAACTGCGCCTGTCCAAGGCGCTGTCGCTGTGCCTGGTGTCGCTGCTGGTTCTGTGCGTCGGGTTCGGGACGATGACGATCCTCAAAAGCCAGCTGGCGCAGTTCACCGAGCGGCTCCCCTTCTACAGCGACCGCTTCAACAAGACCCTCAACGACATCCCCGGTCTCCATTCCCTCTGGAAAGAGGTCTTCTCTTCGAACAAAGAAGGTTCCGGCGAGGCGGCCGGCATCTTCCCCGCCCCCTCCAAAGAGCTCACCTCCCGGCTGACTTCCCACGATCTCCCGACTTCCCGGAATGTCCGGGTCATCCGCCCGGTCAGCTTGGTCACCCCCGACGATACGGTCCCCGCCGGGCGCCTGGCACCGGCCGAAAACCTCGCCTCCACCCAAGAGGCCGCCTTGGCCGACGATCCGCTGCTTAGCCCTTCGGCCGCCAACCCCTCTTTCTTCGACCCCCCTTCCCCGCCGATCGAGTTTTCCGATCCGCCCGCCCCGGCGGTCGAAGCGCCGGGGCCTCTCCCCTCCGATAAGAGCGCCGCGGCGGCGGCCCAGACGCAAGACCAGCCATCGCGGGGCGAAGGCGCCGCGCAGGCCGCTGCGGGCGATACCCCGCCGGCCGATCCCAATACCGACTACCCAGATACCGCCCCCCCCGGCGCCGCCCCCACGGCCGCCGATCACCACGTCCAGCTGGGGATCTCCTCGCAGGAGGCCGTCAAGACCGGGTCCCAGATACTCTTCTCCTACTTAAGAAGGTTCTCCGGCGAATTGGCGACCATCGTCTCGCAGACGTTCATCATTATGCTTCTGGTCATCTTTATGCTGATCGAAGCGTCGGTTCTCCCCGCAAAATTGAAGGCGGCCTTCAAAAAAGAGGACGGCGAGGACGGCCCGCGGGAGCGCGAGCACCTCAACAGCACGACCGTCAACGACGTCGTTCAAGAGATCCGCAGCTACATCAGCATCAAGACGGCGGTCAGTATGTTTGTCGGGCTGTTCGTCACCATCTTGCTGATGATCACCCAGGTTCAGTATCCCCTCCTTTGGGGGGTGATCGCCTTCCTCCTGAACTTCATCCCGAACATCGGTTCGGTCGCCGCCGCGATCCCCCCCATCCTCCTGGCCACCGTCGATCAGGGGATCCTCACCGGGGGGGTGGTCACCGTCGGGATGGTGCTGATCAACTGCGGCATGGGGTTCGTCGTCGAACCGAAATGGCTCGGCAAGGGGCTGAACCTCTCCCCGCTGGTCATTTTGATCTCGCTGCTGTTCTGCGGCTGGATCCTCGGCCCGATCGGGATGTTCCTCTCCCCGCCGCTGGCGGTGATCGTCAAGATTATCCTCGAGTCGTTCCCCGAAACCGATTGGATCGCCACCCTTATGGCGAACAAGCCCCCCAAAGACGACGAGAAAACCGACACACCGAACAAAGAGCTCGCCCTTTCCCCGGAAAGCGCCGAGTAACAATACCCCCTAACATACAAACCACCATTAACAGACCCTATCGCGCTGTTTAAGGACTCCCCTTTTATGACAACCGAACCGAACTGTGAACAAAAACATCGTGTCTTAAGCGCCGGCATTCTCTTCGCCGATGTCGGGTGCGTCCCGGTCGATCGCTGCCCCGCTCCCGGGGAGCTGGTCCCCACCGAGGGGATCGAGCTGTCGCTGGGGGGGTGCGCCTCGAACCTGGCGATGAACCTCGCCCGCCTCGGTATCCGCTCGGGGCTGTGCGGCATGGTCGGCGACGACTCGTTCAGCGATTTTATCATCCGCGCCCTGGAGCATCCGCTGATCGACACCTCGGGACTGGCCCGGATGCCGAACGCCTGCCCCGGAACGACCCTGATCGTCAACGTCAAGGGGGAAGACCGCCGTTTCATCAGCACCACCGGCGCCAACGTCGGCTTTTCCACCGCCGATATCCCGGCCGCCTGGGCGCGGGAGGCCGAGGTGATCTACCTGGGCGGGTACCTGATGATGCCGAAGCTCGAATCCCCCGAAACCGCCGAATTCTTAAAGGCGTTCCAGGCGCGCGGGGGGAAGACCATTTTGGACGTCGTCCTGTTCGGCGACCGCCCCTACTGGGACGCCGTCCGCCCGCTGCTCCCCTACGTCGATTACTTTATGCCGAACGACCATGAGGGGGAGCGGATCAGCGGCCTGGCCGACCCCATCGATCAGGCGCGCTTCTTCCTCGACGCCGGCTGCGGCGCGGTGGTGATCACCTGCGGGGAGTCCGGCTCGATCTACTACTCGGCCAATGAGCGCTTCAAGACGGGGATCTTCAACGTCGAGTTCGTCGGCGGGACCGGCTCCGGCGACGCCTTCGCCGCCGGATTCGCCGCCGGACTGCTCGATCGGCTCTCCCCCGTCGATTTGATGAAACGGGCCTCGGCGCAGGGGGCCAGCGCCGTGCGTCACAGCAGCGCCACCGCCTCGGTATTCAACCGCCAACAGCTCGACGCCTTCCTGGCCGAAAACACCCTGTCGGTCGAACAGCTTTGATACAGCGGCGCGGTTCATCCCACATAACAGTTAACGGAGAATATCCCATGAGAATAGGAGTCTTATGCAGCGGCGGCGACGCCCCCGGAATGAATCCCTGTATCCGCGCGATTGTCCGCGCGGCCTATGTCAAAGGGCATACGGTCGTCGGCATTAAGCACGGCTACCGCGGGCTGCTCGAAGAGGAGTTCTTTATCGGAGCCGACGGCCGGCCGGAGATGAGCGGCCGCGACGTCTCGGGGCTGACCTGCCGCGGGGGGACGATTCTCTACAGCAGCCGCTGCCCGCAGTTCGCCACCGAAGAGGGAGTACGCAAGGCGGTCGAAAACCTCACGCGCAACAAGATCGACGCCCTCCTTCCGATCGGCGGCAACGGGACCCTCAGCGGCGCGCGCGATCTGGGGAAGGTCTGGAACGGCCAGATCATCGGCCTTCCGGGGACCATCGACAACGACCTGCGCGGCACCGAGCGGACGATCGGCTTTTCGACCGCCATCCAGACGGCGGTCGAGGCGATCGACAAGCTGCGCGACACCGCCGGCAGCCACGATATGATGTTCCTCGTCGAGGTGATGGGGCGTCACTGCGGCGACCTGGCCTTAGCGACCGCGGTCGCCGGCGGCTGCGAGATCGTCTCGGTCCCCGAGATCAAAACCTCGATCCCGGCGATTGTCGATCGTCTGAACTTCTTCCGCAAATCCGGCAAAAAGTCGATGATTATGGCGGTCGCCGAGGGGGACGACTCCGGCGGGGCGTACAAGATGCTCGAGATGCTCAAAGCGGCCGGGTCTCCCTACGAGATGCGGGTGGTCGTTCTGGGCCACGTCCAGCGCGGAGGGGTTCCCTGCGCCGACGACCGTATCTTGGCCGCCCGCCTGGGCTGCCGCGCCGTCGAGGCGCTCGGCGAGGGGGAAACCGGCAAGATGGTCGGCCTGGTCAAGGGCGAGATTAAACTCACCCCGCTGGAGGAGGTGATCGTCGATCACCACGAGATCACCCCGAGCATGACCGAGATTCTCGGCCTGCTGGCGACCTGATCCCCCCCTTCCCTGCACACAAGTTAAACAACCTTCACCTTCAACCCACTAAAGGAAAAACGGCGATGGCGATTCAGGTCATTTGTCCGGGCTGCATGCGGCGGTTCGAAGTAGCCGACCGTTTCGCGGGGAAGAAAGGTCCCTGCCCGCGCTGCGGCCATATCATCGAGATTCCGAAGGAACAGGTCGTCGTCCACGCCCCCGACGAGATGATCATCGAGGGGCGCAAGGTCAAAAACCCCGACTTTGTCCGTCCCATCGAGCGAAGCCCGTTCGCCTTCACCCGGGGGCAGATCATCGCCAACATCGTCGGCGCGGTGGTGCTCCTGCTGGGCGCCTACCTCTTCCACTTCCTGGGGGTGGGGGTCACCAAGTGGGTCGCCGGAACGCTCGGTATCTTCGTCGTCGCCTTTTCCTTGGCGCGCAACGGCTACATTTTGGTCCGCAACCCGGACGACCTGGAGATGTTCCTCGGCAACCGGCTCAATAGAAAGGCGGTGATCGTCGCCCTGGGCTATACCGCCGCGTGGCTGATCTTCGAGATCCTTTTTTTCATCTTCGACCCCGGTTTTTACTTCTTCATCATCCTCCTTCCGATCACGATCTTAGCGTCGTTCATCCCCCTGGTCGTCTTCGATACCGATTACGGCGATTCGTTTATGCTCTTCGTGATCTTCGTGCTGTGCGTTGTCCTTCTGCGGGGGATTATGTTTGCCCCGGATGGATGGATCTGGCATAAAGTCCCACCACGCCAAAGGCAGCGCCAAGTCATCGAGGTGAAGGAGGCGGTCAGCGCGGTCGCCGGAGAAGAGGCCGGTGAGGCGGTCGGCGAGGTAGGCGAAGGGGTCGTGATCGAATCGTCCGGGGAACTGGAAAAGAGCGCCTCGGGGGGACGAAAGAAGCTCGATAAATCGGCCCCCAAACCGGACGTCGGCAGAAAAGCCAAGTGAAACACCGGCCGGCAAATACCGGCAAACGGCGGCAGCGATAAAGGATACACAGGCAAGTTTAGAACACGTTAAGAATATGGCCGAGGAAAAAGCGAAATTTCTGCGCCGGGTCACTTGGTGCGACCGCGCTTGGTATCAGCTGTGCCGAACCTGCTGTCAGGTCTCGCTCGACGTGCTGGCACGCCCCCGCTGCGACGGGCGCCGGAATGTCCCGAAGAGCGGACCGGTTTTGATCGTCTCGAATCACCAGAGCTACCTCGACCCGCCGCTGATCGGCAGCCGCGTCACCCGCCGTCTGAACTATCTGGCCAAAAAGGAGCTGTTCGGCTCCAAGCTGTTTGGGGCACTGATCCGCTCGGTCGACGCGATCTCGCTCGATCAAAAGGGGATCGGTTTTCAGGGGATCAAGGAGACCCTCAAGCGTCTGCGCAACAACGAGGCGGTTCTCATCTTCCCCGAGGGGATGCGTTCCCTCGACGGGGAGCTGAACCCGTTCCGCAAGGGATACATTAACCTGGCGATCAAAACCTCGTCGACCATCGTCCCGATGGCGCTCGACGGCGCCTGGGCGATGTACCCGCCGCATCAGAAATTCCCGCACTTTTGCAAACCGCGCGTCCGGGTCCGTTTCGGCAAGGCGATCACCCCCGATGACTACAAGGGGATGACCGAGGAGCAGCTCCACAACCTGGTGGAAGAGAAAGTACGCGAGCTGTTCGCCGAAATCCGGATCCATCCCCCCGTGACGAACACCGAGCCGAAACAGCGCCTCGAAGAGCCGGCCGAAAAATCCGCCGGGACAAACACCAAAGAAACCGCCGAAAAACCCGCCGAATGACTTTTCGTAAAAGAACAGGTATCTTGCCGAGTTTTTCTCGTAAGGTATAATCAACGCCTGTGTATCGGCTCCCGGGGACTCTCCCTTGCGGCCGGGCACCGCTCAAAACAGATCAACAAACAAGAGAATTACAACTCAAAGCGCCCGCGGGCTTTCCCTGGGGCGCGTTTACGAACCCTCTAACGAAGGAGTTTTTGCTGTGGCCATCAATGTTGGTATCAATGGTTTTGGTCGTATCGGTCGTCTCGTCTTCCGTCGCATGATGGAGTTTGGCGATAAGTTCAACGTCGTCGGGATCAACGATCTGACCGACACGAAGACGCTGGCCACGCTGCTGAAGTACGACAGCACGCACGGTCGTTTCAAGGGTGGTGAGGTCAGCTTCGACGAGAAGAACCTCATCGTCAACGGAAAGAAGATCCCGATCTGCGCCGAGAAGAACCCGGCCGACATCCCGTGGGGCACGCTCGGCGCCGACGTCGTTCTGGAGTCCACCGGCCGCTTCACCTCCCGCGCTTCCGACACCGCCGCCGGTTACGACAGCCACCTGAAGGCCGGCGCCAAGAAGGTCGTCCTCAGCGCTCCGGCGAAAGACGACATCGACCTGACCTGCGTTCTCGGTGTCAACGACGATGAGCTCAAGCCGGAGCACAACTGCGTTTCCAACGCCTCCTGCACCACCAACTGCC
>JAFRFG010000009.1 GCA_017434455.1 Thermoguttaceae bacterium
CCCGAGGAGACGCTTCCGCCGGGGGAGTTGATGTAGAGGTTGATGTCGGCGCGAGGGTTATCCTTGTAGAGGAACAGCAGCTGCGCGACGACCGCGTTGGCGACCTTGTCGTCGATGCCGGTGCCCAGAAAGATAATGCGGTCTTTCAGCAGCCGGCTGTAGATGTCGTACATCCGCTCTTCGCGGCCGCTTTTTTCAATCACGTAAGGGATAGATGACACAGTGTTTATCCTTGCTGTTTATGATCGGTGATTCTTTGTAAATTTCAGCGGTGGCGAGTGTTTCCCGCGTTACTTGTCCCCTTTGGCCGCCTCGTTGACCTGACGGGTCAGGATATCGTCGATCAGACCGTACTCCTTCGCCTCTTCGCTGGACAGATAATAGTCGCGGTCGACGTCTTTGGCGATCTGCTCGACGCTGCGGCCGGTGTGGAACGAGAGGATTTCGTTCAGGACGGTCCGCGCCTTGAGGATCTCTTTGGCCTGGATCTCGATGTCCGAAACCTGGCCCCCCACCCCGCCGCTGGGCTGATGGATCATCATCTTCGAGTGCGGCAGGGCGAAGCGCTTCCCTTTGGCGCCGCCGGCCAGCAGAATCGCCGCGCCGCTGGCCGCCAGGCCGACGCAGTAGGTCGCCACCGGGCAGGTGAGCATATTCATCGTGTCGTAGATCGCCAGGGTCGCGGTCACGCTTCCGCCGGGGGAATTGATGTAGAAGTGGATATCTTTGCGGCGGTTGTCGCTTTGCAGATAGAGGAGCTTCATCACCAGGTCGTTCGCCTTGAAGTCGTCGATCTCCCCCTGCAGGAAGATAATCCGGTTATCGAGCAAAATATCGACGTGGGTCATGCTCCGCTGGCGCTGATAGTCGCCGCGGTAATCGGCGCGCGGCGACGACGTGTACGTGTCGCGGATGGCCGGCCCCGGAAGGATGATGTTCGGCTGGAACGGTTCGTTCGGCATAGAGTCTTTCTGCATAGGTGGCTTTTAGGCCTTTCGTCTTAAGTTCCCTATTCGGATTTGGTTTCGGTATCCTCTATATTTTAGCGGGCCGAGAAAATTGTCTATTCTTTCTCCGGCCCGCTCCTTTCGTATTATAGGGAGACAGTCCGGCGATTGTCACCTTTTTTCCGGGATTTTTCAAGAGTAAAAATTTTCGCCCTTCCGGCTGAATAAAGAGCTTAGAGCGTTATTGCCCCGTTGGCTCCTTGGTTTTTTGCCGCGGCTTGGTAAAATAGAGGATAATCAACAACTGTCACTGCCGGTTTTTCGCCGGTTAGCTTCCCTGCTGCATTCACCCGCATCGGAGAGTTCCCAATGAAACAACTCGCCCTTTTATCCGCCGCGCTTTTGATTTGCGCCGGCGCCCTTGCCCAAGATCTCAGCGATAACCCGGCCGCCCAATCGAGTCTTCCCTGGCTCGAAAACCCGGTTGAGTGCCCCGACAGCCAGGCCGACGACGAGGCCTCGATGAAGCCGTACGTCGAAACCCTTCAGTCCAACAAAGCCGGTGTCACCGTCACCTTTAAGATGATCCCGATCAAGGGCGGCACCTTCACGATGGGTTCGGCCAACGGCGAAAAGGACGAGCAGCCGACCTTCGAGGCGACCGTCGCCCCGTTCTGGATGGAAGAGCACGAAGTCACCTGGGACGAGTACCAGCTCTTCGCCCTCGGCTACCTGGCCAAGGCCCGCGAGGCCGGCACGGTCACCGGCACCGAGCGTGACGCGGTGGCCGACGCCATGGCGATGCCGACCGCCCCGTACAGCATTGGGACGATCAGCTACAACAAGAGCAACGAGACCAACTACCCCGCCAGCGGCATGACCCGCTACGCCGCGCAGATGTACTGCAAGTGGCTCACCGCCATCACCGGCCGCTACTATCGTCTGCCGACCGAGCAAGAGTGGGAATACGCCTGCCGCGCCGGTTCCGAAACCGAGTATAACTTCGGCGACGATGCCGCTGATCTCGACAAGTACGCCTGGTTCCTCGACAACTCCGCCGACGGCTACAGCCCGGTGATGCAGAAACAGCCGAACGCCTGGGGCCTCTACGATATGCACGGCAACGTCTGCGAGTGGGTGATGGACCAGTACGACAAGAAGGCCTACGACAAGTTCTCCAAGGGGGAGGTCGCCACGCCGTTCGTCACCCCCAAGAAGCCGCTTTCCGTCTATAAGATGTTCGACGAGATCGCCCGCGGCGGTTCCTGCGCCGACACCGCCGCCGACTGCCGCTGCGCCCGCCGTATCGTCTCCAATAAGGAGTGGAAAAAGCAGGACCCGCAGTTCCCGCAGAGCATTTGGTGGATGACCGAAGCCCCGTTCGTCGGCTTCCGCGTCGTCCGTCCGCTCGCCGTCCCGACCGAGGATGAGGCGAAGCTCTTCGAGCCCGATGTCAACGTCTGGTTCAAGTACAAGGAACTGAACCCCCGCTGATACGCGCGGTTCTTCCCTTCGGGGGCCCCAAGCCCCCCAAAAGACCTTTCGGCGGATGGCCTGCCTCGGGCGGGCTTTCCGCCGTTTTTTATATATCTTGTCTTTTATAGTGCCGGGGTTATAATCACACCTCTAAAGGCGGTGTTTCCCCGCCGTTATATGTTGAGGAGAAGAGAAAATGCTGAAAGTCATTCTGCCGGATGGTGCGGCCAAAGAGTTTGAACAGAGCGTGACCGTGTTAGACGTCGCCCGTTCGATCGGGACGAGTCTCGGCAAGGCGACGGTCGCGGGTATTCTCAGTGTCGACGGGGAAACCGACGACCAGGGGAATCCCCTTTCCCGCACGGTCTCGGCCGATACGACCCTCCCCGAGTCGGGGACCGTCTCGCTGCGCCTGATCACCAAGAAAGACCAGGAAGCTCTCGATATTCTGCGTCACTCCACCGCCCACATCATGGCCCGCGCGGTGATGCGCCTGTTCCCGAACGTCCAGCTCGCCTTCGGCCCGACGGTCGAAAACGGCTTCTATTACGACTTTCTCCTCGACGAGTCGATCACCGAGGAGGGGTTCAAGGCGATCGAGGCCGAAATGGCGAAGATCATCAAGGCCGACGAGCCGTTCGAGCGGATCGAAATGTCCCGCGACAAGGCGATCGAGCTGCTCGCCTCGATGGGCCAGACCCTCAAGGTCGACCACCTCAAGACCGGTCTGGCCGAAAACGACGTCGTCTCGTTCTACCGCCAGGGAGAGTTCCTCGACCTGTGCCGCGGCCCGCACATCGTCTCGCCGAAGATCATCGGCGCCTTCAAAGTGATGTCGGTCGCCGGCGCCTACTGGAAGGGGGACGTCAACAACGTCCAGCTTCAGCGCCTCTACGGGACCGCCTTCTTCGACAAAAAAGAGCTCGACGCCTACATCACCCGGATGGAAGAGGCCAAAAAGCGCGATCACCGCGTCTTGGGCAAGCGTCACGAGCTGTTTATGGTCGATCCGGCCGTCGGCAGCGGCCTGGTCGTCTGGCTCCCTAAGGGGGCGATCATCCGCCACGAGCTGGAGACCTTCCTCTACAAAGAGCTGATCAAGCGCAAGTACCAGCCGGTCTACTCCCCGGTTATCTGCCGCGTCGAGCTGTTCGAGACCAGCGGCCACTATCCGTACTACGCCGACAGCCAGTTCCCGCCGATGGTCCTCGACGACGGCGACCGCTACCTCCTGCGGCCGATGAACTGCCCCCTGCACGTGATGGTTTATAACTCCCGTCCGCGCTCCTACCGCGATCTGCCGTTGCGCATTGCCGAGTTCGGGAACGTCCATCGTTTCGAGCAGTCCGGTGAGCTCAGCGGTCTGACCCGCGTGCGCGGTTTCACGCAGGACGACGCCCATATCTTCTGCACCGAAGACCAGGTCGAAGACGAGTTCCGCCAGTGCATCGACATGACGCTGATGGTTCTGCGGACGATGGGCTTTGAAGATTACGAGGTGCGTCTGAGCTTCCGCGACTGGAAGAGCGACAAGTACGTCGGCGACCCCGAGAACTGGAAAAAGGCCCAGGCGGCGCTGGAGAAGGTCTGCCGCTCGATGAACCTCCCCAAACTCGACATCGTCGAGGGGGAAGCGGCCTTCTACGGCCCGAAGGCCGACTTTATCGTCCGTGACTGCATCGGCCGCAAGTGGCAGCTGGGGACCGTCCAGCTCGACTACAACCTCCCCAGCCCGCAGCGCTTCAACCTCGAGTACGTCGGGGCCGACAACAAGCCGCACCAGCCGGTGATGATCCACCGCGCGCCGTTCGGCTCGTTCGAGCGCTTCACCGGCATTTTGACCGAGCATTTCGCCGCGGCGTTCCCGCTTTGGCTGGCCCCCGAGCAGGTCCGCGTCCTGACGGTCAGCGAGAAGTTCAACGACTACGCCCAAAAGGTGGAGCAGAAGTTCCTCGACGCCGGCCTGCGCGCTTCTGCCGACCTGCGCAGCGAGAAGATCGGCGCCAAGGTCCGTGAGGGCCGCCTCGATCTGGTCCCCTATCTGTGCGTGGTCGGCGCCAACGAGGAAGAGGCCGGAACGGTCTCGGTCCGCAGCCGCCGCGACGGGGAGCTCGGCACCAAGCCGGTCGACGAGCTGATCGCCGCGCTCAAGCGGGAGATCGAGGAAAAGCGTATCTAAAAGCCGTTTCGGCCTGCCTTTAAGGCACCTGCCATTCACTTAAAGAACGTCAAGAAAAGAGGGAAGAGGAGCTCGCGAGCCCCTCTTCCTTTTTTTGTTACGCGCCGTGCCCTTTCCGGACCTAGGACGCGTTCGTCGTCGTGTCAGACCAATTCTTTGCGTTGACCGACCAGCGTGCGCAGCCGCTCGGCCAGAAGGGCCGAGTCGAACGGCTTGCGGAACGTCTCGTTGATGCTCGATCGTTCAAAGCTGGTGTCTCCACCGTCATTGGGAAGCAGCGCGATAAGAATCACTTCGGTGAACTCGGAACTGCGGCGCAGATTCTGACAGATCTGAAGCGCCTCCGCGCGACCGATCGAGAAGTCAACGATGATGCAGTCCGGATGGAAGCTCTCCGCTTGAATCCCGGCGTCGAAGCCGCTGGCGGCGACCGCCACCTTGAACGACTTCTCGATCGGGAGTTCGCGCTTCACATTGTCGATCAAGACCTGATCCTGAGCGACGATGAGGACCTTAGCCAGAGTCTCGTCTTCGAGTGTCCCCAGCGGCATCCCGTGCTCTTTCAGGAACTTGATCAGGTATTCTCGGGGAATACGGCGGTCCTGTGAACCAGGAATCCGGTACCCCTTCAGGCGACCTGAGTCAAACCATTTGCTGACGGTGCGCGGGGCCACCTTACAGATCTTGGCAACCTGACCAGTTGTAAAAACCTTCATTGCAGGCTCTCCGTTTTTGATAACGCCTTTGTTTCCAGGGTTGGACAAATCTCCCTTTCGTCCTCACCTGACTACCTCGGTCGATCGGCAACGCCGTCCCTAGCGGTAAGATCCCGCAAGTATCCGACTTTCCGTACCGAGGTTCGAGAACGATAGCTCCTTCCGCCGGCCGGTCGAACCGACCCAAGCGGCGAAGCCGCAGTAACCACCTCTTTTCTGAACCATCCTAGCTCGGAACATCTTCCGACACGGAAGAGTTCACCAGAGGTTTTCAGGCGTTTAACCCTCCCACGTTTTTAGCAGGGACGGAAACACCCATACCGTCAACCTCGCCGCGCTCCGTCAAAGAGCCGCAGGTCATAACGAAGGTGTTTCCAAAAGGGGAAGATTCAAACCCTTATTTGGCACTAGCACGTTAATCGGAAATTTCATTTCCCCAACTTTAATCGCTTTTATCTTTCTTTCTAGTGAAATCATTCTTTTTGAACTTTCGGATTTTTCCCCCCCATCCCAAAGAACACAAACCGGACGCGCTCCCCCCGGCCCAAAAGAAGCGGTAGTCCGGCAGCACCCATTAAACCTTGCTTGTTTTACCTAAATTATCTGTTTCCTTTAAGAAAAGCGCCCTTCCGGCCGCCTTTTTTTATAAAATAAACAAGATAAGCAAGAAATGCGCGCGGGACTAAAAGTAACGGCTCTTTTAGTCCCGCGATTTCTTCTTTTTGTGCTTTTTTCCCCCGGCTCGGGGCGAGGTCGCTCTTTATTGCCTGGCCCGGCGCAATTTGGCGAGCATCTCCTCGTTCGAGGCCAGCTGGGCTTTAAGGTCCTCCAGCGACTGGCGCTCCTTCTCGACCACGGCCGCCGGGGCCTTTTCGGCGAAACCGCCGGCGAGTTTCGCCTCTTTCGACTTCACGAAGCCGACGATTTTGGCGATCTCCTTCTCCTTCTTGGCGATTTCCGCGTCGATATCGATCAGCCCGGCGATATCGACGTAGACCTCTCCCTGCGGCGAGACCACCGTGGCGCACAGCGGCGGGGCGGTCACTTCCGGGCCCATGTCATCGATCACGGCCCCGGCCATCTTAACCAGCGCCGAGCGCATCGGATCGAGCAGCTCGCAGACACGCTCCTCGCAGCGCAAGGTGGCGTGGATCTCGGTCTTCGGGGGGACGTTTTGCCGGGCGCGCGCCTCGCGGATACTCCGCAGAATCTCTTGGAAGACGGCGAACTGGCTGGCGATCTTCTCGCTGTACGCCTTATCGAGCAGCTCGGGGAACGGAATCTCTTCCACGGTCGGCCACGGCGCCACACAGACCGCGTCGGCCGCCTTGACGCTGATCAGCCCGCGCGTCGGGGCGAACTCTTTGAGCCGCTGCCACACTTCTTCGGTCACGAACGGGGTGATCGGGTGCAGCAGGCGCAGGATCGTATCGAGCACCGCGACAAGAATCGTCTGCGCCGTCTGCTTTTGGGCCTGGTCGAACAGCCGCCCCTTGATCATCTCCAGGTAGAACGAGCAGAACTCGTCCCAGGCAAAGTCGTACAGCGCCCGGGCCGCCTCCGAGAAGCGGAAGCTCTCCAGCGACGCGGTCACGGCTTGAATTACCTCGGCCAGACGGGAGAGGATCCAGCGGTCCTCGAGCAGAAGCTGCGAGGCGTCGATCTTTATCGGCTGGTACCCCTCCAGGTTCATCATCACGAACCGCGAGGCGTTCCACAGCTTATTGCAGAAGTTGCGGGCTACCTCGAAGCGCTCGCCGACCAGCGGGCCGCGCGCCAGGGCCTTGTCCTCGTCGGTCTCCGCCCACTGGGTCGAGAACTCTTTCCTGCACTTCGGGCAGAGGATCTTCGGCAGGGTCCGGTTCTTTTTGGTCTGCTCCACGGTGGCGCCGCAGTAGGGGCACTCAAAGTCGAGCGACAGGCGGACATCCTGGCTTTCGGTCGTTAAGTAGGCGATGGCGAAGCGCAGCGAGTCGGCGCCGAACTTCTCGATCACAAAGACCGGGTCGATCCCGTTCCCCTTCGTCTTCGACATCCCCTCGCCGTACTTGTCGAGGATCTTCGGGTGAATAAAGACATCTTTGAACGGGCGCTTCCCGGTATTGAAGTAGCTGGCCAGCACCATGCGGGCGACCCACAGCGTGATGATATCGCGGCTGGTGATCAGCAAGCTGGTCGGGTAGTAGTAGCCCATCGCGTCGGTCGCGTCGGGCCAGCCGAGGACCGAGTGCGGCCACAGCGCCGAGCTGAACCAGGTGTCGAGCACATCCTCTTCGCGGATGAGCTTGTGCCCCGGGACGGCGTCTTCTTTAAGGTCTTCGGTCTGCGAGCAGATCCACCACTGGTTCTTCTCGCTGTCGAAGCGGTAGGAGATATCCTCACGGCCGGCGAACGCCTCTTTAAGTTCTTGCTCCTCGACCGCGTCGCAATACCAGATCGGGATCCGATGCCCCCACCACAGCTGACGGCCGATCGGCCAGTCCCGCTTTTCGCTGAGCCAGTCGAGGTAACCCTTGGCGTAGCGGCTCGGGTGGATCGTCACCGAGCCGTCCTCCACGGCGTCCATCGCCGTCTGCGCCAAGTGTTCCATCTTGATGAACCACTGGTCGTTGAGGAACGGCTCGATCGGGGTCTTGGAGCGGTCGGACATCGAAATTTCAATCGTCCGGTCTTCGGTCTTCACCAAGAGCCCGAGTTCCTCCAGATCGGCCAAGACCTTCTCGCGGACCTGTTTGACCGGCAGGCCGGCGTACTTCCCCGCGTTGGCGTTATAGCGGCCGTCGCGCTCCAAAAGGTTGATCATCGGCAGATTCTGCCGCTTGCCGACCTCGTAGTCGTTCGGGTCGTGGGCCGGGGTGATCTTCACGCAGCCGGTCCCAAGCTCCGGCTTAGCCCAGACGTCGCGCACCAGCGGGATCGGACGGTTCATCAGCGGCAGCGTGACCTGACGGCCGTCGGCGGCCATCTCCGCCAAGGTGACCAGCAGCGGCAGCAGCTCCTCGCGGCGCTTCAGCAGCGCGTCGAGCGCCGCCTGGGCCTCCTCGGCCTCTTTCTCGGAGCTGCCGGCGATCTTGGCGCGCAGCTCCGCCTCGATCCGGTCGAACTCTTTGGCCGGCTCGGGGTGCACCGCCACGGCGGTATCGCCGAGCATCGTCTCCGGACGGGTGGTGGCGACGGTGACAAACTCCGGCTCCCCCGGCTTCGGGTCGATTACCGGATAGTGGAGATACCAGAAGTGCCCGTCGATCGGGGTATGGAAGACCTCGTCGTCGCTGACCGCCGTCTGAAGGTGGGTATCCCAGTTGACCAGCCGCTTCCCTCGGTAGATCAGCCCCTCGGAGAAGAGCTTAAAGAAGAAATGCCGCACCGCCTTGGCGCAGACCGGGTCGAGCGTGAACCGCGTCCGGCGCCAGTCGCAGCTGCACCCCAGGGCCTTCAGCTGCGCGATGATACGCTCTTGATACTGGTCTTTCCACTCCCAGATCCGCTGAACCAGCGCCTCGCGGCCGATGTCGTGACGGGTCTTTTTCTCGCGCTCGAACAGCCGCTTTTCGACCGTCGCCTGCGTGGCGATCCCCGCGTGGTCGACGCCGGGAACCCAGAGGGTCTCGAACCCCTGCATCCGGCGGGAGCGGATCATAATATCCTGAAGGGTATCGTTCAGCGCGTGCCCCAGGTGCAGCGCGCCGGTAACGTTCGGCGGAGGAATAACAATGGTATACGGCTTCTTATTGGGGTTCGGGTCACTTTCAAAGAAGTGATTCTCTTCCCAGAACTTCGCCCAGCGCCGCTGCGAGGCGGCGGGGTCGTACTGTTTCGGCAGCTCGTTGATATCCATTTTTATTGTTATCCTCCGGCCTTTGCGCCGGAAACCCTCCCATTGCCTTATAGAGGGTTTCCCTAGTGTAAAAATCGCCCCATATTTTATCAGATCAGCGCCCCGCCGGGAAGGGTCGATTCTTGACACCGCCCCGGCGAACTGCTCTAATAGTTAAGTGTAAACCCCCTTATAATTGTCACCCCTGACACAGATTTATCACCCTTAACAAAAACCCTTTAGCGTACCCTTTAACACGGCAATATCACTACAAAAACCGACAGGAGTAACGATCTATGGAAAATTTCCGCTATCAGAACACCACCGAAGTCGTCTTCGGCAAGGGGCAAACCGCCCTTCTTCCGCAGCTCCTCAAAGAATACGCCCCCGCCAATCCCAAGATTCTCCTGACCTACGGCGGCGGCTCGATTAAGAGCAACGGCGCCTACGATCAGGTCAAATCCGCCCTGGCCGGCTTCGATCTGCTGGAGTTCGGCGGCATCGAACCGAACCCGCAGTACTCCACACTGATGAAGGCCGTCGAGATCGTCAAAGCCGAGGGGGTGAACTTTCTTCTGGCCGTCGGCGGCGGCTCGACCCTCGACGGGACGAAGTTCATCGCCGCGGCGTCAAAACTTGACTGCGCCGACCCGTGGGACGCGATCCTCGAGAAGCAGAACCCCGTCACCGACGCGGTCCCCCTGGCCGACGTCATCACCCTGCCGGCGACCGGCTCGGAGACCAACGGCTTCGCGGTGATCTCCAAGAAAGAAGAGACCAAAAAGCTCGCCTTCTGGTCGAAAGCGGTCTTCCCGAAGTTCTCGATCATCGACCCGTCTTTCACCTTTACCCTTCCTCCGCGCCAGACGGCCAACGGGATCGCCGATACCTTCGTCCACGTCGTCGAGCAGTACGTCACCCATCCGCAGGACTGCCCCCTGCAGGACCGTCAGGCCGAGGCGATTCTCCTGGCGCTGGTCGAGGCCGCCCCGCGCGTTTTGGCCAACCCGAACGACTACCAGGCCCGCGCCAACATCTTCTGGATGGCGACCCAGGCGCTCAACGGCTGGCTGAACGTCGGCACCGTCCAGTGCTGGGCAATCCACGCCATCGGCCATGAACTCACCGCCCAGGTCGGGGTCGACCACGGCCGTTCCCTGGCGCTGGTCCTCCCCGGGATGTGGCGTCAGCAGCGCCAAGAGAAGGGAGAGAAGATCGCCCAGCTCGGCCGCCGGGTCTTCGGCATCGCCGGCGATAACCTGGACGAAGTCATCGATGCGACCATCGCCCGAACGATCGCCTTCTTCGAGTCGCTCGGCATTCACGCGACGCGCCGGGAGTACGGCGTGACCGACGCGGTAATCGGCGCCGTGGCCGAGATGATCGCCAGCCGCGGGGTGAAGATCGGCGACCGCGGCAATATCGGAAAGCAGGAGATTATCGAGATTCTCAACCTTTGCGACTGATATTTTTGCGTGAGAAAGAGCGTTTTTGCGCTAAAAACGCACCGGCTGCCGGCAGAAAAGAAAATTTTCGCGTTTTTTCGCGCAACATTTTCTTTTTGCCGGCAACTGTCTTAGCTGTGGGTTGGCTGTTTTTTCCAAAGAAAGGAAAGATATTTATGAAAAGTATCCTTCTGCCGGCCGCTTTCGCGGCGGTTCTGTTCGGTATGGCCTTCAGCTCGGCGCGCGCCGACACCTGTACCCTGACGCTCACGACCCCAAAATCGGTCCTCCCCGAGGACGAAAAGCAGACCATCTGTGTCAAGGTCGGCATCAAGGGGTTCGAGCTGAAAAGCGATAAACAGCGCAAGCCGCTCAACGTCGCGCTTGTCCTCGACCGCAGCGGTTCCATGTCGGGCGACAAAATCAAAAACGCCCGTCTGGCGGCCTGTGAGGCGGTGGAGCTTTTGCGCGACGACGATATCGTCTCGGTCGTCGCCTACGATTCCGACGTCGAGGTGATCGTCCCCGCCACGAAGAAGGGGGACGGAAAAGAGATCCTCAGTAAAATCAACTCGCTTAACGCCGGCGGAACCACCGCCCTGTACGAGGGGACCAAACGCGGCGCCGACGAGGTGAAGAAATTCCTTGACTCCGAGCACATCAACCGGGTGATCCTTTTAAGCGACGGCCAGGCCAACGTCGGTCCCAGTTCGGTCGAGGAGCTGGGGGAACTGGGCAAAAAACTCGGCGGTGAGGGGATCTGCGTCACCACGTTCGGGCTGGGCGAGGGGTACAACGAAGATCTGATGATCGCCCTGGCCCAGAAGAGCGACGGAAACCACGTCTTTATCACCAAGGCCTCGAATATGACCGAGGTCTTCTCCGAGGAATTCCAAGACGCCGCCGAGGTGGTCGCCCAGGAAGTCTCCTGCAAGCTCAAGTGTGAGGAGGGAATCCGCCCGGTGAGGATCCTCAACAGCGAGGGAAATATTGACGGCGGCACCGTCTCGTTCTCGCTGAACCAGATTTACTCCGGCCGGGAGCGCTACGTGATGGTCGAGGTCGAGGTTCCCGCCGGCAGCGACGGACAGTCGCGCAAGGTCGCCGCCTGCTCGGTCACCTACGCCAATATGTCGACCAACACGACCGAGGAGCTGACCGCGGAATTATCCGTGCGCTTCTCCGCCAGCGACGATCAGATCAAAGCGTCGGTCGACAAGCAGGTCAGTGAGGAATACGCCTCCCAGGTCGCCATCCTCACGAATATGGAAGCGACCGCTCTGCGCGACGCCGGCAAAGTCAGCGAGGCGCGCAAAATGCTTAAGAGCAACTCCTTCTTCCTCCGGTCGATGAGTGATTCGCTCGGCGGTTCGGCGGCCCTGGAGGCCGACGCCGCGATGAACGACTCTCAAGAGGAAGCCCTTGGCGACGACAGCAGCTGGAACAGCAACCGCAAAAAAATGCGGGCCAACCAAGCCGCGCCGATGAAGCAGCAGCGCTCCGGGCCGGTGAAATAACCGCAGCCAAATACGGGGTATAACCAGCCGTCCGAATCTATGCGAAAGACCATCATCATCACTTCGGGGCCGACCCGGGAATATTTAGACCCGGTGAGATATCTTACCAACGCCTCCAGCGGCCGTATGGGGGCGGCTTTAGCCAAGGCCGCCCTGGCGCTGGGCTACCGGGTCCAAGTGATCTCCGGGCCGGTCGAAATCACCTACCCGACCGGCGCCGAGGTCTTTCCGGTCATCACCACCGAGGAGATGCTCAAGTGCGCCCGCCGTCTTTACCCCGACGCCGTCGGAATCATCGGCGCGGCGGCGCCGTGCGATTTTCGGCCCCGGCTCCCCCGCCGCCGGAAGATCACTAAAGAGTGTCTCACCGACGAGGGTCTCACCTTAGAGCTGGTACAGACCCCCGATATTCTCGTGGCGCTGGGGAAGATCAAGCGGCCAGACCAGTGGCTGATCGCCTTCGCGCTGGAGACCCACAACTGCTATCGCCGGGCCAAGGCGAAGCTGCGTCTTAAAAACGCCGATTTCGTCGCGCTCAACCACCCGGAGGTCATCGGCAGCGACATCACCGATCTGGAGATCCTCGACGGCACCGGTCCTATCGAACGGTTCCAGGGAAGCAAAGACGAGGTCTCCCGCCGTCTGGTCGAGATGATCACCGAAGTGTGGAAAGAAAAGAATAAATCAAAGAAGCAAAAATAAAAGCTACAAGACAGTAAAACAAAACGCGCTCCTTAGGGAAGGCATTTCCCCGAGGAGCGCGTTTTTTATCCCTTGCGGTTCTTTTCAATCAGCTCATCGGCATCACCAGGTAGCGATAGCCGTCGGAGGTCTTGAACAGCGCCGCGTTGTTGCCGTTGAGATACAGCTCGACCTGCGTTTCGGGATTGAGAATCTTGAGGAAGTCGAGGATATAGGTCGGCTCGAACTTCAGATCCATCGGCTCGGCGTCGTAGTTGATCGGCATCGACAGGAGCGACTGGCCGCGTTCACTCCCCTGGGCGGAGAGAACCAGGCGCCCGGTCGAGAACTTGAACATCAGCCCCGGCTGCTTGACGGTGCGCGGAATCTTCGCCTCGCGAATCAGCTGCGTCAAAGGACCGGCGAGGAAGTCGACATGGACACATTCGTTGAGCTTATCGTCGGTCGGGAACATATTCCTCCAGCGGGGGAAACGGCCTTGAATCAGCCGGCCGCGCAGCATCGAGTTCCCCCAGAGGAAGTGAATCCGCCCCTCGCGGATGACGCAGCGGATTTTCTCCTCGCCGGAGAAAATTCTCTCGGCGATCTCGAAGGTCCCCAGCGAGACGATCGATTCGTTTTCGGTCGTCAGGTTTCCGACCTGATCGGCGGTCGCTTCCTGATTGGTCATTCGGCGCGAATCGGTCGAGATCCCCGCGAACCGCCCCTCGGTCATTTCGATCAGGACACCGCTGAGCGCGTACTTGGTATTCTCCCGCTCGGTGGCGTATTTCGTTCGGGTGATCAGCTGGCGCAGGGTCTCGGCGGTGATCTCGTGGTACTCGTCCGGCTCGATCAGCTCGATGTCGGGGAAGTTGTCGGGATCGGTCGTCGGGATATCGGAGTAGCGGCCGTCGAACAGGGAGAGCTGATTTCCCCGGCTCTCCATCGTGATTTCGTTGTCGCGGCAGACCTGGAGGATCTCTTTAACCAGTTCCTTCGGGAGGATGATCGATCCGGGTTCCTGAACGTTGACGCCATCGAGCTGCAGACGGACCGAATTGTCCAGGTCCGACGCCATAAAGATCAGATGCCCGTTTTCGGCCTTGAGTTTGATATTCTGGAAGACATCCTTGATGTCGTTCACCGCGGCGGTCGCGGCGGCTACGTTGAACGTCTGGGTAAAAGCGGACTTGTTACAGGTAAATTTCATCGTCATAACTCCCTATTCGATCGTGTCGTTGTTATATCTGGCGCCTGATACACCAATGGCTCCTCATCACCGAGCCACAGCTCTTATTCTAGCATAATTTTAACGAATAGAAAGATTTTGCCGGAACCAGAATCAAAAAAGAAGAAAAAAGAAAATTAGGTAAGTTTTATAGTCTGGATAATATAAATAGAGTGAGTATAATTAGGTAGTTAATAGAAGGTAACCAACTTACGGCAGGCGGTTTGGCTCCCTTTCGCTTATCCGCTTCAGCGGCGGTTATCAACATCGAGGGCCGGGCGCGGCCGCGGCCGGCCGATCGGTGCCGCCGCCGTGGTATTACCTCTATTAAGATTTAAAAAGAGCAATTAGGAGTATGTCCTCCGCTTTCTTGTTGATAACTCCTCTTAAAACGCGTGAAACGCTGTAATTTACGACGTTTCACGAAAAAACCCCGCTGTGGAAAACTTAACGAAAAACAGTCGATATCCTTTCGATAACCTGTGAACCGTTTGTTTATGACTTCCGAGCCCATTTGGGGGATGTCGGTAAGTAAATGTTTATAAACAATCCATAAACGTTTTATAGACGATTTATCCCCATAAAAAATAAGGGGTAAAACGTCTGTTTTACCCCTTATTTTAGCTGCCTCTAAATTATATTTCTACTCCCGTCCTCCCGCTAGTTATTGGAGTTGGGGATATAGAGCATCGGAAGACCGTCGTCGACAAAGCCGCCGCGCTCGGCCTCGGATTGGGTCGCCTGCGGCTGGCCCTGCCCCGCTTCCGGCTCGCTTTGCCGCAGTCCCTCCGGGAGGGTACTCGGCATTACCGGCGCGGGGGTCTGATTCTCCGAGGTCGACAGCTCCGGGCGATCCGCCCCGGGCGTCTTGAAGGTCTGGTGCTTTGTCTGCTCGGCGCTGTGGCGCTCGACTTTCTTATACGGACCGGGGAGCGGTTCGGCGTCCTGACGGGTGCCGCCCAGGCCGATCCCCTCGAAGTCTTTCTGGCTGAACCCGCTGTTCCCCTGCCGCGCGCTGTCGCCCGCGCCGTCGAACCGCCCGGGCTCAGGGCCGAGGTTCCCCGAACCGCTGTACTCGTAGGAAAGCCCATCGCTGGCCATCCCCGAGCACCCCTCGGGAAGATTCTCACAGCGGGGCGGCTCCTCGACGCCGCAGCCGGTTTGACCGCAGCCGCCTTGATCGTAAAGGCCCTGGTCAAACCCACCCTGGTCATAGCCGTACATATCCATCATCGCCGGCTGCGCGCCGGAGTAGTCCACCGTGCCGTCGAGCATCACGGGGGGCTGACTCATCATCACCCCTTCGTAGGGGACGCCGCCGTCGTAGAGCATCGGGATATTCCCCTGGATCGACGGATCCATATAGGCGCCGGGGTACTCCTGATACATCGCGGCGTCCGACGGGTAGTCGCTGGCGTACTCGATCGATTCGTCGTCTTTGCAGCCGAACAGCTTCGACAGCGAGAACTTCATCCGCGTGATGCTCCGATCGGCCAGGCGGCAAATCGGGGTCGAACGGCACGCCCCGCGGTTTTCCTCGACCCCCGAGGCGATCATCTCCGAACCGGTCATCTCGATCCCCGAGATCCCCTCCGCCGACCCGCGACTCTTATCGCCCAAAAGAGCGCTCAGGCAGTTCTTTCTTTCGTTCGTGTACCCGCCTTGCGCGTAGGTGCCGCCGTCGGCGTACGCCTCGTAGGTATTCGGATCGATGACCACCGGCGCGGTTTCACTCCCGCCGCCGGCTTTCGGGCAAATACCGCGGCCGGCCGCGGCGGCCAAATGGGCGGCGCTGGGGCGATACAGGGTCGAAGCGAACCCGGCGTTCGGCGTTCTCTCCTGGAAGTTATACTTCCCATTGCCGAGGATTGTCGGGGTCCCTTTATAGGTATTTCCTCCCCACAGCAGCAGCGACGGTTTGTGGGCAATTTTGTTGGTGAAGATCCGCGCGTCGTCCAAGATCGGGTAGATCCGCTCCTGAACCCCCTCGGTGATATCGTTGGCGTTGGCGGTCACCGCCTCGACGTTCTGGACCGTACTGCGGAACGAAGCGCCGACGCTCGGATCACGAAGCATTCCGATCGGGGTGTCGGGGTCTTTGATCGCGCTGTTGAGCTCCGCGGCCAGCTGATTGATGTTGCTGACCATCTCTTGCAGATCCTCGCCGCTGGCGGTCAGAGAAGCGATAAAGTCAGGCCCCTCTTTCGAGAGCGAGTCGGTGAAAGACTTGAGGTTATCGAGGTTGGCGTTGACGTTGTCAACGGTCTTCCCCGAGTTCTGGATGATGTATTTAAAGTCGTCCGACAGCGAATAGGCGTCGTTGACGATCGTCTGGATCTTCGTGATCGTCTCGGGAAGAATCTTCGCCGAGGAGAGAACACTGTTGCGGACGTTCTCGTCCCCGACGATCGCGTTGATATTCCCCGCCAGAACGCTGGTCGATTTGAGCGTATCCCCCAGCGAGCCGAGGATATCGTCGATCTTGCTCTTCTTCACCTCGATATCTTCCGCGCTGCCGAGCAGAACGTTGATCTTCGCGATAAAGGTCGTCATCTCTTCGGCGGCGTCGTTGACCTGGCGAATCGCCTTGGCCAGATCCCCCTCGATGTTCGAGACGGCCCCCATCAGGTCGCCTCCCGGAACCCCGGAGATCGGGTCCTCAACCTTGCGGACAGCGATTTGACCGGTGTAATTCGGGTTTTTCACGAACTCGATCGAGGCGTCGCCCAGAACGGTCCGCTGAATCCGCGCGTACTCATTGGTGTAGATCTGCACATTGGGGGCCAGCCGAAAGACGACATGAACCTCGGAGTGATCCTCGTCGTCCTTCAGGTCGACGCTGATCACGCGGCCGATCTCCACCCCGCTTTTGAGGACGCGGGAGTTGTTGCCGATGCCGGGGGCTTTGTCGAAGACAATCGTCATCCTCTCGCTTCCCCCCGAGGAGAAGATCTTTTTGGGCGCGCCAAAGAGGATCGTCATGACAATGATGGTTATAAACACGGTTAAAACCATCCCGCCAATGAGGAATTCCATTCTCTTGTTCGACATATCGTTCCGCCTCTATAGTCTTTCCAACAGCCCGAGAGAAAAATCTCTTTCGCTATCAGTTTTTGGTCATCTCCATTAAGCGTTCCCCGGCGTAGCCGTTGATGAACTGCCAGACACGCTTGTCGTCGGTATCGTCGATCTCGTCCGGAGGCCCGTCGAAGAGGACCTGCGGCTCATCTTCCCCGAGTCGGCGCAGGGGGTAGAGCATCACGATCCGGTCGGCGACCTTCTTGGCCGATTTCATATCGTGGGTCACGATCACGCCGGTCACCTTGTGCTGGTCCCGCGCGTTGATGATCATCTCGTTAATCACGTCGCTCATAATCGGGTCCAGCCCGGTCGTCGGCTCGTCGTAGAGCATCAGCTCGGGATTGATCGCCAGGGCCCGCGCGAAACCGACCCGTTTGCGCATCCCGCCCGACAGCTCGGCGGGGTACCGCTGCTCCACATCCTGGGTCAGACCGACCTCCAGGAGGAGCCGGTGAACAGTCTCGTTGATCTCGTCTTTGCGGGTCTTCGGCCGATTCTGCACGATCGGGAAGGCGACGTTCTCCCAGATCGTCATACTGTCGAACAGCGCCGCCTGCTGAAAGACGAACCCAAAGCGGGTCCGCGCCTCGCTAAGCTGCCGGCTGCTCATCGAAGTTAAATCCACCCCGTCGAGCCAGATATTCCCGTACGTCGGCTTATTCAGCCCGATGAGGGTCTTCAGCAAAACCGTCTTTCCGCAGCCGCTCTCGCCGATGATCGCCACCGTCTCGCCGCGGCGGATCGGAAGGTTGATATCGCGCAGAACCTCGCGGCCGTCGAACTCGACATAGAGATGCTCGGTCTCCAAAAGCGGACGGCGGCGGCGCAGCACACGGCGCTGGCCTTCGGCGTCGGAATAAACCTGCCCTTCCCAGGTCACTTTGTCTTTCGATTCGGTCATCCGAGCATCCCTCCCGTCGGCCCGCCGAAGAAGGCCGTCTGAAAACGATCCAGGAAGATCCCCAGAACCAAGTCGAGGATCAGGATCATCACGAACGAGATCACGAACGAATGGGTCGCGGCCTTGCCGACCCCTTCGGCCCCCGCCTCGCAGTGGAAACCCTGATGACAGCTGATCATCGCGATCGCGCCGCCGAAAAAGATGCTTTTAAACATACCGGCGAAGATCTCGAACGGACCGACCATTCGCCGGGAATAGTCCCAGTAATACCCCCAGTCGACACCGAGCACATCGATACTCAAAAACGCGCCGCCGAAGACCCCCATCGCGTCGGCCATAATGGTCAGCCCCGGAATCAGGATCAGGCAGGCCAAAAAGCGCGGAACCACCAGGTAGTGAATCGGGTTCGGCCCCATACTGGTCAAGGCGTCGATCTGTTCGGTCACCCGCATCGTCCCCAGTTCCGCGGCGATCGAGCTGCCGACACGGCCGGCGAGCATCGTGGCGGCCAGAACCGGGCCGAGCTCTTTGACCAGCGACAGGTTGATCGCCCCGCCGATGCGCGACTCCAGCCCCACCAGCTTGAACTGGGGGAACGACTGGACCGCCAGCACCATGCCGACGAACATCCCGGTGAGAATCACCACCGGCAAGCTCAGGACCCCGACGTTGTAAAAGATCGGGACGAGCGTCCCCTTGCTCGGCCGGCGGGCGAACAGCCAAAAGACAGTCGACGCGGCGAAGAAGGTCAGATCCCCGAAAAAACGGACGCGGCGCGTGACCGCCTCGCCGATCTTGATCGAAAGATCGGTAAGGCGATGGCGCCAAGAGCGTTTTCGGGGAGTCCACTGCGACTGCGGCATCATCGTCCTGATTCTTTAATTCAATCCGTTGTTCGGAACACCACCGACAGACCCGCCCCCACAAAAAGCGCTGTGGTCCGTCATCAACCTATATCGGACAAGGAACAACCGATATTAACAGAAAAATAGTAAAAGTCGGAGATTTTTATCTATTTTAACAACCCCGTCCCCTCCCCTCTCCCGCGCCGCGGCGCATCGTCAACGGCAAAAAGGGAAAAAACCAAAAAAATCAAGCCGAAAAAAGTGACCGAAAAAGAACTTCATCCCTACAATCATTGATGTCCGGCGCCGTTGCCGCAGACAAGTCACGGTTTTAGTGAGGGAGTATATTATGAAAAGAAAAAAACAAGACGCACGAAAAAGAGATTACAAGCGCAGGAACGATCCTCTCCTTTCCCCGAAGGAATGGTTTGATCCGGATAAAGAGTACCTTGAAGATGAAGAAGTTTATAAGTGTGAGTACGGTGCTTTCAGTACCTGGGATCGTACCGTTTTCTACGCCGAAAGGATCGATCACTCAGCGGAAGAGGAAAACCAGTTTCTCGAAATAAAGATAAACAACGAAGGGGTCCCTTACATTGAATATTACCGTATCACCGCCTGCCAAGACTGTTTCTGCTATCTGGTCATCCCGACCCAATGGGAGGTGTTTGAGCCGTCTTACCTGTCCGAAATCGGAATCAAAACCCAGCTGTTCGAATGGTTCCGGGTCCCCTTTTACTTCTCATTGAAGGAATGTTTAAGGCGGATAACAGACCGGCTGCTTCCGTACCGCTGCTGCGGTGTTCCTGAACTGAAGACAAAACTCAAGTCACTCGGGGCAAAACTCTATGTGCCGACACCATCCGTTGAAGCGAAGATCCTCCCCGGACAGAAATATGTCTTCTGCAACACTTCCGAAGAAGAAAGAGGAGGTTATAAGTGTGAGTACGGTACTTTCAGTGCCCGGGACCGTACTGTTTTCTGCGCCCGTCTGTATGATCCCTCAGCGGAATTGGAATACCAGTTTCTCGATATAAATATAAACACCGAAGGGATCCCTTACGTCAATTATTCCCTTATCCTCGCCCCCGACGACTATATGGTCACCCGTCTGATCATCCCGACCCAATGGGAAGCGTTCGGGGCTTCTTACCTGTCCGAATACGGATTCGAAACCCAGCGGTTCGAATGGTTCCTTGTTCCCGATCACCCTATCTCTCGGATAACAGACGGGTGGCTTCCCTCCAGCCGCCCCGGCGTCCCTGAACTGAGAACAAAACTCAAGTCACTCGGGGCAAGACTCTACGTACCGACTCCAGCCGTTAAAGCGAAGCTCTCCCCCGGACTGAAGCATGTTCTGTGCGACATGTCGGAGGAAGGCCCACATTTCGGGGAATACGGCTTCTTCTGCGAATAGAGGGGACTGTATACGGTAAGAGACCCGGCCCGGACGATCCCCGCGGGAAGAAAAGGAAAGACCGCGGGGTGAGAAAAACTGCGCAAGAATGGGGAGAAAGGATAAAAGACGGCGAAAAAACCCATACTAGCGGGGTATTTTACAGCCAAACAAGGGGACACAAAGGGGTACAAGGGGAAAAATCTTAAAATTTCAGGAAATTTTAAGGAAAACCGATGTATTTCATTTGAAAAATTCTCCCGCGGGTGTTATACTTCACTTGCCATGGGGGAAGGGCCCCCGGGGAAAAAAGGCAACGAAGATCTCAAGAACGAACCCCAAAATCGGATTCGCAGCGCGGAGATCACAACGGCTGTTAGGAAGCGGTCTTATCTAAGACCTTTTTTCCGAAAGACGCCCTTAAAGTGTTAGGCCTAACGGATAGAAACGTCACGCTGAACAAGCACAGAAAAAAGGAGCACCGATCATGAAGAGGTCAACCATCAAGCTCCGCCAATGGGGCGAATGAGTCGGCGCCAGTTGGCCGCCCGATCGTTCGCCCCCGCAACGAAAGCACCCGTTTTTCGTTAAGACCAACCCTTTTGCCGGAAGAGTGTTTCTGGACCGGTGAACACTGACCAATATCCTTTCACTTGACAGCAGCAAGTTATGCCAAGAAACTACGGTTTTCACGCTTGGCTTCGGAAGTGAGAGCGAGATAAAATAAAGCGCGGAGAAATCCGGTAAACGCCGAGACCCGCCTGTCTCGGTACCCGGTGCCTAAACGGCTCGTCGATTCCGCCACGCCAGATATTGGCAAACAGTCACTCGATAAAAGCTTTCGACGCGCAAGGTGTCTGTTCAAAAACGCGGGGAGGTTCCTCACCAAGGGGTCTCCCCGCAACCGTTTCTTGTCCGTCGTTATTCTCCTGTGTCGTTGTCCGGCGTATCGTCTTTTACCGCGGCCGCGCAGGCGCTTTTCCTAAAAAAACCGCAAACAAGGGAACCGGGGTAAAAATTTTTTTATCATATTCCTTGTCCAATATCCCTATAATGATATTATGGAGACAGTGATTTTCCCGGAAGAACCATAGTCGTTGAGGAAACGATATATACAGCAGCGGGGGAGCCGCCCCCAATCTTCGTGCGTAAGAAGAAAGACAGCGGCCCGGAAAACCGACACCCAATCAAGAAAGGAGAACCGATGGGAAAGAACTGCCCGGCATGTTTCTACCCGCGCGAGACGCGGGTCATCGTCCAGTACGGATCGAAGGTTCATTCCTTTCGCCTGCTGAAAGACTGCCCGAACATCGTCCCCGAGTCGACCCCGATGGCCCGGCTCGGGCTGGCGCGGCGGATGGCCGGAGAGATGGCCGACCCCGAGGAGATCGTCTCTTTGGTCCTCGACGAGCCCGATCGCAGCAAGATCTACCGCTGCGGCGGTCCCGGCGGGTTCGAGCCGGTCGCCGGCAAGTACAACTACTGGGTCACCGATATCGCGCACCGCGACCGCACCGCGCCGCGGCTCAGCGCCGTTCGGGACGCCTGGGAGTACAACTACCAGATCTACCCGAACGATCTGATCGATTCGGTCTGCAATCACCTGATGAAGAACCGTCTGGGCAGCGAAATCCGCACGGCCCTCGACGCGATTCTGCGCCGGCTGTCGCAGCCAAAGACCGACAGCCCCCATCCGCCCCAAGACGACGGCGGGAACCCCAAAGATCCTAAAACAGAACCCTAACAGCGGCGGGAGCCCCCGCGGCTGACATCAATACCGACGCGATATGAATATCAATCTCAAAGACAATTACAACCCCAAAGAAGTCCGCGTGATCGTTCAAAACGGCATGCAGATCCGGTCGTTTCGTCTGCTGCGCGGCGACCCCGTGGTCAAGCCGGTCAGCAAAAGCGAGTTTCGGCAGATTCAGCGCCGCTTAAAATCGCTCGAGAAGGCCGAACCGGAGGAGATCGTCTGTGAGGTTCTGTCGCTGGATCGGGACGATCCGGCGATCTACCGCTGCGGGGGGGAGGCCAACTTTGAGCCCCTCCCCGGGAAGCATAATTTCTGGGTGACCGACGTCGATCACCGCGACCCTGCCGCGCCGCAGCTCACTATGCTGGCCGACACGTGGGACTTTTGCTACCAGATCTTTCCCCGCAAGCGCAAAGATATCTTCCGGCTGGTCAAGTCGAACGACAAGAAGATGGGCCGAATCGCCCGCCGGTTCCGCAAAAAGGTCCACGAAAGAATGAGCCAACGGAATCGCTCTCAAGACGACGGGGACGAGCGTCCCGACACCCCGCCGCAAGAGAATAACTAACTGCGCGCGCGGCTTATCCCCGCGCGCGTTTTTTTCTCATACCGTCTATTCCCAATACCGAGCGACCCGCTGCAAATGCTCCACGACCTTCAGGTCGTCGGGGCGCACCAGCGCCAGATTCAAGAAAAGACGCCTTCCCCAGTAGTTGTCGAAGTACCCGGAGATGAAATGCAGGACCTCTTTGTCCCCTTCCGGGTCGAGGAAGAAGGTCGAGTAGATCTGATTGTTCGAACGGACGATCTGCCACTTATCCCGCTTGCGCCGCAGCAGATAGACCGTGTTGACCTGACGGGCGAGGACGCGGCAGTAGCGCCAGATGAAACCGCGGATGTAATCGGCCGCCTCCTCGAGAAGTTCCTCCGAGACCGGTTCGGTTTTCGGGCAGCCGAAGAACGACCGAATATCGTCTTCCGACCAAAGAACCCGGCCGATCAGATGGAAGTACTTCGGTTTTTCCTCACCGCCCTCTTCGGTTTGCTCCTCGCCCACGGCCGGGCCGGCTTCGGGAATCTCCCCTTGGCTATCCGGGCCGGTCGGCGAGAGCGCCTCCCCGACGGGAGGATCACCGGCGGGATGGTCTTGCTCCTCGTCGTCGGACGAGTCTTCATAGTGGGGGATGACCATCGAAGGGTCGGTTTTGACCATCATAAAGGGAAAGGGGGTGGTGTGGCCGTAGACGGGGAAATCGAGCCCGACAAACCCCTCCTTGAGCGGGACGGCGAGCGGATCGGAAAGATTGATCACGTGGGGGGGAGAAAATTTTCCCTTCTTTCCCAGGGTCGATTCGATCACCGACGAGATAATCTCCGTTTCCGGCGTCGGCCGATCGTCCGGCTGGATGTACTTCATCAAGTGGATCGAGCGAACCTCCGATTCACAGGACAGAAACGAGGGACCGTCGCGAAAAACGCTCTGGAAGAACGAGGACTTGGCGTTTCGGTCCATACAGACGACCACCGCCCGGTCGCCGATCACCGAGACCAAAAACGGGGGGTCCTTTTTGACTTTCAGCAGGACCGACAGATCCATCCCCTCGGTGGAACTGTGAAAAAGCCGCTGGAAAAAGGGGACACGCTCTTCTTCGGGGCTGTCGTCCTCTTCCCGGGGCGGCTCGGCCCCTTCACCGCTGTCGTCGTCCCTGTCGTCGATATTGTTCCGCTCGTCGCTGTTATCGTTGTCGTTACGGCCGCTGTCGCTTTCGTTCGAGTCGCCCGCCGCGCCGCGGCGCGCCAGCCACTGCCGCGAGCTGTCGAGCATCTGCCGCCAAAGGCGCGAAAAAGAAGGCCAGATCTGTTTCACCGGGTATTTCCCCAAAGTTTGGTTGAACGCATGTGCCCCCACACGCCGCCGGCGCGCGGGGTAAAGGAACGGTATACACCGGTTATTATAGGGATCAACTCTCCGTTTTATGAATAAACCGCCCTTGTTTCCCCGCCTCGGCGCCAAGCGGCCGTTTACGAAAACGGCTTCGCCATCCGGGCCGGGTGGAGCGCCTCGGCCAGTTCCTCGGGGGAAAGTATCCCCTTCTCGGTGCAGAGCTGGCGAATGGTCTTGCCGGTTTTAAACGCCTCTTTGGCCAGGGCGGCCGCCTTTTCGTAGCCGATCTTCAGGTTCAGCCCGGTTACCATCGAAAGCGACTGCTCGATCGCCGCGGCGCACCGCTCGGGGTTCGGCTCGATCAGCGCCAGGCACTTCTTATCGAAGACATCGACCGCGCCGGCCAAAAGGGTGATCGACTCCAGCGCCATATCCCCCATCACCGGCATCATGATATTCAGCTGGAACTGCCCCCCCGAGGCGCCGGCCAGCGCCATCGCCGCATCGTTGCCGATCACCTTGGCGGCGGCCTGCATCGCGCTTTCGCACAGGACCGGATTGACCTTCCCCGGCATGATCGAGCTGCCGGGCTGCAGGTCGGCCAGGCGGATCTCGTAGAACCCGCACCGCGGGCCGGAACCGAGCCAGCGGATATTGTTGGCGACCGACGAGAGGGTCACCGCCGCGCATTTGAGCAGCGAGTGGCAGGCGACCAGCCCGTCGCGCTGGGCGTTCGCCTCGAAGTGGTTTTCGGCCTCGCGGAACGGGATTTTCGTCTCCTCGGCCAGGTACCGCGCCACCTCCCCGCCGTAGCGCCGGTCGGTATTGATCCCGCTGCCGACCGCCGTCCCGCCGGCGGGAAGCTCTAAGATCGGCTCGATCGCCTGCCGGGCCAGGGCCGCGGCCTTTTGCATCTGCCGGGCCAGCCCGCCGATCTCATCGCCGAGCGACAGCGGGGTGGCGTCGGCCAGGTGGGTCCGGCCGATCTTGAGGATATCGCGCCACTGATCGGCCTTGCTTCGCAGCGTCGCGGCGGCGGCCTCCAGCGCCGGGACCAGCCGCCGGTGGATCGCCAGCGCGCACGCCACGTGAATCGCTGTGGGGAACATATCGTTGGTCGACTGGCCGAAGTTCACGTGGTCGTTCGGGTGGATCTTCTTGTTTTGATCCCGCCGGTCGTAGCCGGCCAGCTCATTGGCGCGGTTGGCAATCACCTCGTTGGTGTTCATATTCGACGAGGTTCCGCTCCCGGTCTGATAGACATCGATCGGGAACTGATCGTCGAACTTCCCCTCGGCCACCTCGCCGCAGGCGGTGATCAGCGCCTGAACCTCTTTTTCCGACAGCGGCCGGCGCCCCCGGCCGGTCAGCGCCCCCAGCTTATGGTTGACGACGGCCGCGGCGCGCTTGATCCGCCCCAGCGCGTGGATCAGCTCGGGGCGGATCCTCTGGCCGGAGATGGTAAAATTCTCGACGGCGCGCTGCGTCTGAGCCCCATAGTACGCGTCGATCGGGACACGAACCTCTCCCATCGAGTCGTGTTCCAGACGAAATTCACCCGATTGTCCTGCCGTGCTCATAAACTGCCCGCCGTCACTTTCTGTTTTAAAGAAAAAATATCAGAAAAAGCGAAAGACATTTAATAACAATCGCCTTTTTGTATATACTGCCATTTATAGAAAACTCTTTATACCAAAGAGCGTTTTTTTTATCCCCTTCCCCGCGGATCGCCTTCGATCAGCCGCCGGTAGAGCGCGGCGTAGCGGGAAATCATCAGTTCGAGCGAGAATTCCTTCTCGATCCGCTTTTTTCCCGCCCTTCCCATCGCCAGGCGCTCGGCGGCGTTCTCCCGCTGAAAGAGCCGGAACGACTCTTTGCAGAACGCGGTGCGCCGCCGGAATTTATCGCTAAACTCGGTAATCAATGTTCCCGTCACCCCGCTTTCGACGAGCTCCCGGTTGCCGGGGATATCGGAGGCGAGCACCGGAACGCCGCAGGCCATCGCCTCGAGAATCGAGTTCGACTGCCCCTCGTAGGCGCTGGTGCACCAGAGCATATCGAAGTGCGGCACAAACTGCCATACATCGTTTCGGTGGCCGAGCAGGTGAACGCGGTCCTCGATCCCGAGCTCCTCGCGGTAGCGCAGAAGGTTCTCGCGCAGCGGCCCGTCGCCGAAGATCAGCAGGTGGAAATCGCAGCCGGTGAACTTCAGCTCCTCGGCGGCGAAGATCGCTTCGTCGAGGCGTTTTTGCGGCCAAAACCGGGCGATCATCCCGATGAGGAACGGCCCGCGCAGCTGCCGGTCGCTCAGCGGCGCCGCGCCATCGGGCGCGGCGGTGTGTTCGGCCGCCGGGCGGTCAAGCGGAGTTGACGCGCTCCCGGCCGCCGAAAGCGTGACCCCGCCGATCGCCGCGTTTTCTTTCGCCCCCGCGGAGGGGACGATCCCGAGCTGGTCGAAGATCTCTCGGCGCGAGATCGTACTCGGCCGCGGCGGGAGCACGGCGTTGGGGATCATCACGAACTTCTCTTCCGGCAGGCCGTGACTGACGTAGAAATCGCGGATCCCGTCGCTGTTGACGGCGAAGCAGTCGGTCTTTTTGGCCAAATACCGGTCGATGGCGAAGTGGAGCCGCCCTTTCCACGGGTCGACGCAGCGCTCGCCGCAGACGATTTTCGGCACGCCGCAGTCGATGGCGGCCTTGCGGCCGTAGGCGTTGGCGGCGAAGATCCAGGTATGGACCAAATCGGGCGCGAACGCGCGGATCTCCTTCTTAAGCCGCGACAGCGCCAAAAGCGAGATCTTCGAGCGCTTCCCGATCACCGTGTAGGGGATACCCGCCTCGCGCAGCGCCGAGCCGAGCGGCCCGTCGCGCGTTAAGACGGCCACGCGGACGTCGAACCGCTCTTTGGGGAGCCCCGAAGCGAGCAGAACCAGCTGCTTTTCGGCCCCGCTTTGGTCGAGCGTCGGGATAATTTCGAGGATCTTTAATCTGCGCATCGTCGTCACTGGCCGGAAGGGTTTTTGTCGGAGGCGTTTTCGACCACGGCGCCGAATCGGCGGATCCGCCCGCTGTAGGAATCGAGCGCCCGATGAAACTCGTCGATCGAAAAATCGGGCCAGCAGACCTGGGTGATATAGATCTCGGCGTAGCTCAGCTGCCAGAGCAGGAAGTTGCTCAGCCGCGACTCTCCCGCGGTCCGGATCAGCAGGTCGGGATCGGGGATCCCGGCGGTGTAGAGGGCCTCGGAGAAGGTCTCCTCGGTCAGTTCGGGGAGTTTCCCCGTACGCAGCGCCTCGCCGGCGATCTTTTCGACCGCCTCGAGGATTTCGGCGCGGCTTCCGTAGTTGATCGCCAAGACCAGCGTCAGGCCCGTGAGGTGGGCGGTCGCTTTTTCGGCCTCGTCGAGCGCCTCTAAAACATCCGGGGGAAGGGGATGCCGCCGGCCGATGAACTTCAGCCGTATGCCGCTGTCGATCATCTTTTGGCGCTGCGAGCGAAGGTAACCTTTCAGCAGCTCCATCAGCGCGTCGATCTCCGGCTTCGGCCGTTTCCAGTTCTCGCTCGACAGGCAGTAGAGCGTCACGTAGGGGATACCGATCCGGCGGGCCTCCTCGACAATCCGATCGACCGTCTCGGCCCCCGCCTGATGCCCCTCCACGCGGGGGAGCCCCTGCCGGGTCGCCCAGCGGCCGTTGCCGTCCATAATCATCGCGATATGTTTCGGTAGGTTTTTCATCGGTTTCCCACGGGTGAAGACGCTTGTCCGCTTAAAGGCTTATATCTTTTGGTGTTTTTATGTCCGTTTAAAGAGCCGGTCCAGCTCCTGAAGCGAGAAGAGCAGGGTGGTCGGCCGGCCGTGGGGACAGTGGTCGGTCCGCGCCTCTTCCCGGGCCAATTTCAGCAGCTCGGCGATCTGCTCGCGGTCGATGAAATCCCCCCCTTTGACGGCCGCCTTGCAGGCGCTTTGGTGCATCATCTCCTCGAGGAGATCGGCCCGCTCGATTTCTTTCCCCTTTTGAGCAAGAACCGCCAGGAGCGTCAGGAAGATATCGCGCGGGCCGAGTTTTTCGAGGATCGCCGGGTACGAGGAGATCGAGATGGTCCGGCCGCCGAACGACTCGATCAGCACGCCGAACGTCTCGAACAGATCGCTGTTCTCCAGGGCCAGCGCCGTTTCGACGGCCGACAGCTCCACCATTTCGGGGACGAGGAGCCGCTGGGCGTCGAGCGCCCCGGCCGAGAGCTTTCGCTTGAGTTTCTCGTAGAGGATCCGCTCGTGCAGGGCGTGCTGATCGACCACTGCCATTCCCGTTTCGGTCTGGAAAACCAGATATTTCTGGTGAATCTGAATCACCTCGGCGAGGGCCGGGAGATTGGGGGTTTCCTCGTCCCGGGCAAACCCTTCTTCCCGCGCCTCGGGCAGAAGCTGTTCCGGCGGCGCGGCTTGGGCAAAAGCGGCTCCGCCGCTGTCGTCCTGCCCGCCGGCCCCCTGCCGGGCCCAGGCGACCGCCCGGCGGCGCAGCGTGTCGAACGACTCCTCCCCCTCGCCGCGGTCTTCGTCGAACCGCCGCTTGGGTGTTTGCCCCGGGGGATAGGTTGGCGCCGAGGGACGGGGTGGCGCCGGGGCAATTGCCGCCGAGCGGCCCGGCGAAGAGGGGGTTCTCGTCAAAGAAAGGATCCCCGGCCCGGGGGAGACGCTCGCCCGCGGCTCAGAGGGCACCTCTTCCGCGCCCGGGTCGCAAGGCGAATTTTCCGGCGACTGGGCGGGGCGGCTGCGCAGATCGGTCTGGAGGAACTTCCGGCGCACGGCGCCGAGGAACCCGGAGTAGACCATCTGTGGCTGCAGAAAACGAACCTCCAGCTTGGCCGGGTGAACATTGACGTCAACGAGTTTCGGGTCCAGTTCGATCATCAAAAACGCCACCGGGCAGCGCCCGACCGTCAGCAGGCCGCGGTATGCCTCCTGCAGGGCGTGATGCAGCGCCCGATCGCGTATCCAGCGCCGATTCAGGAAAAAGTACTGCATCGCCCCGGTCGTGCGGCTTAAATCGGGATGGCCGACGAACCCGCGGATCGTCAGAAGATCGTTCGAAAAATCGATCGGCAGCAGACGTTCGGAGATCTCCCGGCCATAGATTTGCTCGATCCGCGCTAAAAACGGATCTTTCGCCGAGGCCCCCTGTGAGGCGGGGGCCAGATCGTAAACGACCCGGCCGTTGTGCCGCAGGAGAAAATGAACATCGGTGTTCGGAAGCGCCAGCCGGACGAACGCCTCGCAGATATGGCCGAACTCGGTGGTGTCGGTCTTCAGGTACCGGCGGCGGACCGGGGTATTAAAGAAAAGGTTCCGCACGTCGATCGACGTGCCGGGCGCCATCCCGCAGGGGACCGGCTCGCAGCGCTTCTGTCCCTCGGCCTCGATCCGCGTCCCCTCCACTTCCCCGGGGGTACGGCTCCGGAGGGTCAGCTGGCTGATCTCGGCGATCGAGGCGAGCGCCTCGCCGCGGAAGCCGAACGAGCAGATCGAAAACAGGTCGTCGGCCTCGCTGATTTTACTGGTCGCGTGGGGCGAAAGGGCCAAAAGAAGGTCTTCTTTGGCGATGCCGCGGCCATTGTCGACCACCATCAGGCGGTCGCGGCCGGCTTTTTCGACCGTTACCTCGATCCGGCCGGCGCCGGCGTCCAGGGAATTTTCGACAAGCTCCTTCACGACGCTGGCGGGCCGTTCTATCACCTCGCCGGCGGCGATTTTATTGATCATACTCGGCGTGAGCAGCCGAATGCCTGCCATAAAAGACCTCCCCGAGACAACGCCAAGACCATACTCATGTCAACGCCGAGGCGGTGCCAAGACGACACAAAAACAATATGTTACCCTCGGTCATTATAGCGCCGGGGAGCGAAAAAGAAAGACGCGCGCTCCCCACGGCCGGCCGGCGGGGTAACACCCTCGAAGAATAAAGAAAAGGCGGGAGATTAAACTATTATTCCTATTGCGCGAAATGAATAAAACAGCTAATATAGGCCAAGAGTAGTTAATCTATTGGCAAACAAACCGCCGGTTTTCCCCCAACGGGCAGCGCGAGAAAGAAGATCGGCGAACCAACCACGCGAAACCATAGAAGGAAGGTAGCGATGAAAGAAGAAATCTACGCTGACGGTATTGGCCAGATCCACTTTGCGGGACAGATGTTCCGTTTCGACTTCGTAACCCTGCAGCCCAACAAAGAGGGCGGCAACCCGATCCCGCAGTTCAATGAGCGGATCATTATGCCGCCGCAGGGGTTCCTGGCCGCCTACGACAGCATGAAGCAGCTCATCGACAAGCTTCTGGCCGCCGGCGTGCTCCAGAAGAATCCCAACGCCCAGCAGCAGAACACGATCGATCAGCAGTAAGAAAGCGCGAAAACGCGCCGGCCGCGAAATGAAAAAAGGGCCTCTGGGGGCCCTTTTTTTCGTTCTTGGCCCCCCAAAAAACAGGCGGGGGTCCGATTATAACGATTAGGGGGATGTTCCCCTCCGCCTGGGAGAAAAGAAAGACAGAAGAATTGTTTTTTCATTGAAAAGAAAGGAGCAGGTTATTAAATTGGGACGTATGAAGGGTGAGCGAATTTAAGGGACGTGCTCACCCGGCTTTGACATCGGCTCCAAAGAAAAGCTATTGCTATGGAAGAGAAGAAATCATCACATGTTGACGAGATGCTCCGCAACGCTGAACTGCGGACCCAGTTGGAGCCGTACAAGGACGAGTCCTTGGTGTGTGTCGATTTTGAGCGATGGACTCTGAACGAAGAAAATACGTATCTCGAACAGATGCTCGGGTGGGAAAAAGCCCCGGTGCTCCCCGTCGCCCGCTGGTTCACGCCCGAACTGTCCCCTCCCCCGGCCTCGACTCTTTCCGACGCCGAACTGGCCGAGGAGCTGTCGCGTCTGGTCCAAAAGCTCTATGAGAAGCATATCGTTTTAGACTGTACCAGTCATCTGTGTGATCGGGAGCTCTACGATATCATCGTCCGGAAGATTCTCCCCACCGAAGTGAAGAAGTTTGATCCCAACAGCGGCTGCCGCCACTGGAACTGCGCCTGTATCGGCGACCGGGATATCGACCGCGAAACCTGGCTGACCTACTACGCCAGCGACGAAGAGCGCCAGTGCGAGGCCGAGCGAACCGGCGAGCCGCTCCCGGCGAAGATTCTCCCCCTTTATCCGCGAACACTCCCCGGCGAGACCAACTTTGGCGAGAACACCTAATCCGGTAAACAGTTAAAAACTCATTCAAAACACAGAAGAAAGTCGGGTGAGAATCCGGCTTTTTTCTTTATAAGACCCCTTGTAAATATTTTGACCTGCGTTTATAGTGAAGGGCGCAGTGGACGCTGCCTGGGGTAAATACGAAGGATTTTCGGATGGAAAGGGACTTTCATTATGGGTAATAGCAAGCGTCGTCCTTGGTGGAAAGACACTCTTGTCTTCGTCGCCGCCTAAGCTCTAGACCAGCGCGGCCGCCGGGGGAGTTCCCCCAGACAAAAACCCCCTAAAGGATGTCGAGCGTGTACTTCTTTGACCTGGCGGTGATCATCTTTCCCCTGACCCTCTACTTCGGGTTTCTGGCGCTGGCGCACCGCAAGGCTCTGGCGATGAGCGCGCAGCTGGATCTTAGCGTTCTCGGCATCGGCCTGGGCGGCCTGGCCTTTTTGGGGCCGCTCCAGCTTTTCGTCCCGCTCAGCTCCCTGGCGGCAAAGGGTTGGTCGACCTGGCTGATGATCCTGTCGCTCTACTGGCTGCTGGTCGTCTTCTTCGGGAGCGTGTGGGCCAAGCGGATGGTCGTCTACGGCATCGCCCCGGAGGACGCGCGCCGCCTGCTGGCCGAGGCCGCCAAGCGATTCACCCCTCCGGCGGATCTTGTTCGCGACGATATTATTTTCCTGTGTGACAGCGACGGACAATCGCTGGGGCGCGTGGAGATGCGGACTTCCTCGATCGGGCGCTGCGCGACCCTGACCCTGCGCGCCAAAGACGCCACGCGGCAGACGGTCGCGCAGTTCCAGACGGTGGTGACCGAGGTTTTTCAAACGGCCCCCAAAGACACGAGCCGATGGGCCAAAATCTGGTTCCCCCTTTTCCTTGCGGGCCTCGCGGCCGAGGCGTGGCTTTTTTGGTTTCACCATCACGAGATCTTCCGGGCCCTGCTGTTCTACGTCGGCGGATAGACCGAAGCCGCCGCGCGCAAACCGGCACCGAGAATAAACCGCCTAAGACAGAAGAACGTCTCGCCCCGGCGCCGGGTATCGTTTATAATTCCCCTGTACAGGAACCTGTTTTCCGATTAGATTATTTCTATAAGTATATACTGGGGAGTTCTCCCCCACGGCCGCCGCGCCTCAGGGGGCGGACAAACGTGCTTGGCGGAAAGAGCGTTATTGGGGTTATGTCACAGACATCGGAAGCGACACCTTGGTGGAGTCCGTTCCTGAGATTCGCCGCGAAGAGCGATATCGGGATGCGCCGCACGAACAACCAAGATTCTCATTACGAAGTCCCCGCCGCCAGCAGCCGGAATTGGCAGACCAACGGACATCTTTTCATCGTCGCCGACGGGATGGGGGCGCACGCCGCCGGGGAATACGCCAGCGGTCTGGCGACCGAGACGATCGCCCAAAGCTACCTGCGCCGAAGCGGGGAGGCCCCGCACGAGGCGGTGAAGAACGCCATTTTGGAGGCGCACGCGCTGATCAGGCAAAAGGGGGCCGAAGACGCCGCTTTTCACGATATGGGGACGACCGCCGACGTGCTTTTGCTTCTCCCCGAGGGGGCTTTGGTGGGGCATGTCGGCGACAGCCGCGTCTACCGTCTGCGCGATCACGTCTACGAGCAGCTCACCTTCGACCATTCGCTGCTTTGGGAGATCACCCGCTCGGGGCGCATCGCGAAAGAAAAGTACCCCAGCCAGATTCCCAAAAACGTCATCACCCGCTCGCTCGGCCCGGTTCAGCGCCTGACGGTCGATCTTGAGGGCCCCTTCCCCATCCAGGCGGGAGATACCTTTCTGCTGTGCAGCGACGGTCTGTCGGGCCAGATCGAAGACGACGAGATGGGGCAGATCCTTTCGCTCTTCTCCCCCGCCGAAGCGGCCGAGGCGCTGGTGAATATCGCCAATATGCGCGGCGGCCCCGACAACATCACCGTGATCATCGCCAACGTTCTGGGCCAGCCGGAGATCGACGATTCGCGCCGGATTCAAAAGAAGGAGAAGCGCCGCCCGCTGAGCGCCGCCGGTCTGACGACGATCATCGCGTCGCTGACGCTCTGGTTTCTCTTTTTGGTTTTGGCCGTCACCCGCACCGGGTCGTTTCTCGGCATCGCGCTGTCGGCATTGGCCGCGGCGGCAGCCAGCGCCGCGGCGCTGCGCGTCAACCGAAAGACCTTCTTCAGCCAGGCGAAGCCGCTGACCACCACCCCCTTCGGCCGAGGCCCCTACGTTCGGGTCAACGCCGAGCCGGCCCGTGAATTTGCCGAAAAGCTGATCGTCTCCGAGCAGGAGCTCTTCAAAGTGGTAGAGCGCCACAGCAGCGAGGTCAAAGACGACCCCGGCGGCAAGTTCGCCGAACTGCACCAGCGCTGTATCCACGGCATGTCCACCGGCCAATACGGCGAAGCCATCTTTGCCGTCGTGCGCCTTATCAACATGCTGATGGCGAAGATCAAAGAAGACCGGCCGAAAGCGGCGTGATTCGGCCAAACCCGGCGGCTTTCCCAGCGAGAAATCTAATTAAAAAACCAGAAAGTTTATAAAACACCCTTGTGTTGTCCCTACAATGCAATTAATTAAGTAAGTAATAAAGGGGAGGGCAAAACGCCGCGGCGCCGCGCCCTCCCCTTGAGAACCGAGGGTTAAACAGGTAGAATCATACCAGCAACACCTTGCTGTTAGATGTTCCCCGGGCGAAGACAACAAGCCCCCATAACACCCATATATCAAACACTTTGGGGCCGACATACCGAGGAACACGCTCCCAAACCGATAGAAGGAGTGCGGAACAATGGCTGAAGCGGACAACACGAATCTGAACCGGGGACTTCGTGAAGGTCAAATGGAAACTTGGCGCACCTGCCGGGACGTCTCGGAACTGATCCAGGGCCGAGAAAAAGCGCTGGACCGTTACGGAAGGGAAGTCGCCTCCCTTTTTCTTCTCTACCTGGCGGCGAAGATGAAGAACAAAAATGGCGGGATGCTTGTTGACATCAGCGAGCCGAATATCTTTCTCGAAGAGTGCTTTAAACAGGAATTGCTAAAAAATGGGAAGCTCATCTCCATCGTCGATGAGCTTCTCGACGCCAAAGAGTGGGGCAGAATCAAAAGGCAGTTCAACGAGTACGCCCAGACGCGGTCCTTTTCTCCTGAAGGGGTTGCTCGCGAGATCATAGGCCATTCTTTCTATATTTCCTCCTTTCCCATCCTCAACCTTCTGGTGAGTAAGCTATTGATGGAGGGAGTTACCGAAGACAGTGACACCACCATTCTCGATATCGGCAGCGGGGACGGAACGTTTCTGACGACGCTGTCAGAACCGATTGCCGACGACTGCCGCCACCGTCTGCGATATACCGGTCTGGACAACAACGAGACGATCCAAAAAGTCGCTAAAATCCGCGCGGAAGTTGTCGCCCAAGACTTGGCCGGACAGGGGAGGGCTCCCTTTGGGGCAATCGATTTCATCAACAGAGACTGCCGTTCGCTGAGTATCGAGGATCAGAAACCATACGACCGAATTTTTGTCGATCTGGGGCGGGACGGGCGGCGTCCGTGGGACGACGATGTTACCACGGTGAGAAGAAGAACGGCGGAGAAGGGCCCCAGCTACACCGAGTTAAAAAATTTGAACAACGTCGTTCGATTGTCCCTGTTTGACAAAACAGAAAGACTCTATGAGTCCGAGTGGTACGCGGCGCTGATAGCTATGAATCTCCTCAGCGAAAAAGAGGGGAACAGAGCGGTGATGACGATGTCGATCAGCGCGCTTTGCGGCGCGGCCACCGCCGATACATTCTTCCGTCAAAAGTTTGTGAATCTGGGGTGGGTTCAGCAGGTCATCCTTCTCCCCCGTCCGATGCAGCGTTTCTCCCGGGGCCGGGAATGCCTGGTAGTCTTCAGCCGGGAAAACAAAGATAACAAGGTTCGTATGATCGACGCCCGGGATTTTATCGATACAACAGGATGGAGAATCAGAATCGATTCCAATTTCATCGAGAAGATCGTCGACGCCGAGCCCAAGGAGGGGATTTGCCGTGATGTCGCCATCAGTGAGATCCAAGAAGGGACCGACCACAGTCTCTACCCCGTCAAGTATCTGTTGAGAGTGGAGGGAAGGCGGCTGGATAGCTTGGCTGCCATCACGCGGGGGAAGGATATCCCCCGATCCAAGCTGCAAAAACCGGACGACGCTCATCAACCGGACGACGACGGCTCGGAGCAGACCGACGGCCTTGAGAAGATCTACTATCTTTCGATCAGCGATATCGACAAGGGGTTCTTGGAAATCACCGGCGAAACGATCCGCGTCCCGGGGGACGAAAACAGTCTGAAAGAAATGGGGATCGAACCGTCGAACGATTACCTCAGACCCGGAGACATTCTTCTGGGAAAGATGCTCGAAGGGGTTCGTTACCGACTCCGTCCTCAGGCCCGGGTGGCGGTGATAGAGCAAGAGGATCTGGAAGACGACGACCACAAACCACGCAGACTGATCGCCGGCTCGAACCTTTTTGTCTTCCGAGTTCCGGCCGGTCTTCACGGCACCGGAGAGATCCCCCCTCTGTCCTACTTCCTCAAGGCGTATCTTGAGAGTGACGCCTGCCGCGGCCAGCTGGAGCTGGCCGCCGCCGGATCGGCGCTGTCGAGCATCAGTATCGGCTCCCTGAAAGAGATCAAAATCTCCGAGGCGATGTGTAAAGACGCCGAGGATTATAACAAGGGGTATGCCGAGAAATACCGAAACCTGAGGAAACTTCGCAAGCGGCTCAAGGAACAGACCGACAAGACGAAAAACATGTTCGATAAGGACTTGAATTCGAAAACCCCGCCCCCGGCCGAACAGGACAAGTAAGGGGGCCTTCGATCCGCGCTCTCCCCGTCCCATACCAGACCGAAGCTGCCCCGCAGGGTTCCGGGCAGCTCCTCCGGCAGGAACGAGCCGAAATAGTGGATGTTTTTCTCACCCTGGTCTTCATAGCCGACCCCGTACA
>JAFRFG010000057.1 GCA_017434455.1 Thermoguttaceae bacterium
GCCGAAATGGACCGTATTCGACGCGGATAAGGATTCGTTCAACGGTTACATGGATGCCTTCAGAGGCAGTACGACACCGTCCGCTCGGAAGGCGGGGGGGGCCAATTCACAAAGATCGGCCGCGGCGGATCGAGTTCCCGCTTTTCTTTGTGATGATCTTACCGTCTGCTGCTGTGTCCACGAAGATCGGATCATTACGACCTCGGACAACCCCTTATGTTACAACAAAAGTTATCGGGATCTGTACGATCTTGAGGTATGGAGTTGTGTGAACATCTACGAGATCGATCCCGAAACCGGCCCCAAAAGGGTCTTTCGCATGACGACGTCGCACAACCGGGATCTGGAGGCGGCGCCTGTTTCCGGCGAGTAACCGCGCTGCCGGAGCCGCTCCCCGCACCGGGGGAATATCCTGCGGGGATTTTCGGCCGCGCTTGTTGAAATCCCCGTTTGGTTTCCTTATAATAGCCGCTTAGATAAAGGTACCTTTGATCATTCACCGTTTCCAGAAAGGATCTTCGATGAACCGTCGTGATTTTTTCAGCAGCGCCGCCCTTTTAGGCGCCGCCGCCGCGGTCGGCGGCAGTGTGAAGGCCGAATCCGATTCCTCCGCCTGCCCGACCAAACTGCGTCTTTCCAGCCAGCTGGGGATTATCCCCGGCGATTCGATTCCCGAGAAGCTCGCCAAGATTAAAGATTGGGGCTGCGAAGCCGTCGAATGGGGCGGCGATGTTGTCGGCTGCGCCGAAGAGCGCCGCAAGATGGCCGACGACGCCGGGCTCCTCTCGTCGGTGATCTGCTGGGGGTCGCACAACGGCGATATGTGCAGCGAGGATGTCTCCAAGCGCCAGCCGGGTATCGACGACCTCAAGCGCGCGATCGAGGCGGCCGGTATCCTCGGCTGCGTCGGCGTGATCTACGTCCCCGCCTTCAACGGCCAGACGAAGCTCAACAACTTCGAGATTCGCCAGCGCTGCCTGGAGTTCCTCCCCGAGATGGGCCAGTTCGCCCTGGCGCACAACACCAAGATCATCCTCGAGCCGCTGTGCCGGATGGAAGCGTTCTTCCTCCGTCAGGTCGCCGACGGCGCCGCCATCGCCCGCGACTGCAACGGCGAAGCCGGTCCCGATGGGGGTATCTCGGTGATGGGCGACTTCTACCACATGGATACCGAAGAGACCTCGCAGATGGGCGCCTTCATCTGCGGCGGGCCGTACATGCGCCACGTCCACCTCGCCGGCGGTGTCGCCGCGCCGCGGCGGACCCTCCCCGGCCAGAACTGCACGAGGTTCGTCGATGGGTTCCGCGGCCTGAAGATGATCGGCTACAAGTACTTCTGCAGCTTCGAGTGCGGTGTCGACGGCGATAAGATGGTCGAGGTTCCCAAGTCGATCGCCTTCCTGCGCGATCAGTGGGAACAGGCCTGATAACTTTCCCGGCCGCGTTCCGGCGAAAAAGGCCGAGGGCAATCTCCCCGAGCGGGGAGGCGGCCCCCGGCTTTTTTTCGCCTTCGGCCGGCGGCCAGCCGTCCCTTGTTCCCTCCCCCGATCACAGGTAAAATATAGGGGAGGTTTTCTCACGGCGCGGGGGAACTTCCTTACCTTGCGCCGCGAACAGAGCCGACGTATCAGCAAAAACCGTGAAGGGAGATTACTACCTATGGCTTTACCGCTTTCGAGTCCGAAAAAACCGAATACCGATATTAAAAAGGTCGCGATTCTTTTCTCCGGCGGGCCGGCCCCCAGCGCCAACGCCGTGATCGGCAGCGCCGCCGTCTGCTTCGCTCGCGCCGGTGTCGAGGTCTACGGGATGAAGAACGGCTATACCCATCTGGCCGACTACAACGACGGCGACCTCCTCGAAGAGGGGAAGGCCTACATCCGCCTCGATAAGATGAATCTCGAGGGGCTGCGCACCCAGGTCGGCATCTGCATCGGAACGGCCCGCGTCAATCCCGGCAAGCACCTCAAGACCCACGACGACTTGAAAGACCCGGCCAAGACCGAGCCGCTGATGCGTGTCTACAAGGCGCTCTGCTCGCTGGGGATCGACGCGCTGATCTCCATCGGCGGCGACGATACCCTCACGACCGCCGCGAAGTTCAAGCTCTTTATGGACGATCTGCCGGCCGGCAGCAAAAAGGTGAAGGTGGTTCACCTTCCCAAGACGATCGACAACGACTACGAGGGGATCCCCTTCACGTTCGGGTATTTCTCGGCGGTCGATCTTCTGGCCAAGCAGCTGCGCAACCTCCTGGCCGACTCCGAAGCGGCCGGCGGCGGGTTCATCTGCCAGCTGATGGGGCGCAAGGCGGCGTGGCTGGCCTACGGCGCCGCGGTCGCCGGCGAGGCCTCGATGGTCATCGGTCTGGAAGATGTCCCGGAGCAGTGGCAGACCACCGAGGAGACCCGCGACCCGAAGACCGGCGAGGTGGTTCTCGGGGCCGACGGCAAACCGCTCATGCGCGTGATCTTCGACATGAAGCAGATCGTCAACCGCTGCGTCGATGTCATCCTCGCCCGCGAGGCCGAGGGGAAACAGTCGTTCGTCGCCGTCATCTCCGAGGGTCTGGCCGAGTTCCTCCCGCTGTCGGAGATCAAAATGTGCGTCTCCGACGACGAGTATCAGTCGCTCAAGCCCGATTCGTTCGGTCACTTCCCGGTTTCGCAGCTGAAGTACTCCGGCCGCCTGAGCCGTCTGGTCGCCGAGGAGTACAAGCGCCGCACCGGCAAGCCGCGCAAGATCGTCGGTCTTCAGTTCGGCTACGAGGTTCGCTGCACCCTTCCGACCGCGTTCGACGTCATTCTGGGAAGCCAGATCGGTGTCGGCTGCTACCGCGCCCTGTGCGAGAACGGCATGAACGGCGTGATGATCTCCGTCTCGGGGACGATGGATCTCGACTTCCCGGCCTTCGAGAAGCTGATCGATATGCAGAAGCTCCGCGCTTACGCCCGTCCGGTCGATATCAACAGCGATGTCCACCAGATGGCCCGCTATCTCGAGGCCTGGGTCAAGTAGTTCCGCCTTTTTGCTGCGGGCCTAATGGGGCCTTGGGGCTTTGACGGACGAAAAGACCGAAGCGGGGGCGTTCTCGTTTCGGTCTTTTTCGCGCTAAAGACCCTCACCGCCCGGAAGAGACCCTCCCCGCCGAGAAACTGTTTTTGCCAAGGCCTCGCGTTTTCCCCCTTCAAAGCACCGCTGAAAAAGGCACCGTAAAAAGGGTTTGCTGTGATGATTTATTTGGACAATAACGCCACGACCCGGGTCGCTCCCGAGGTGGTCGAGGCAATGCTCCCCTTTTTGACCGACGGGTATTTCAACCCCAGTTCGCTCTACGCCCCCGCCGAAGAGGTCCACCGCCATATCGAGGAGGCCCGCGCCTCGATCGCCCGCGCCATTGGGGCGCTTCCGACCGAGGTCCTCTTCACCAGCTGCGCCAGCGAAAGCAACAACACCGCCCTCTTCGGCGCGGTGCAGGCGGGGGGGCTCAACTCCCGGGGGGAGCCGCGGCGGCATATCATCACCACCGCGGTCGAGCATCCGGCGGTTCTCGAGGTGGTCCGCCGTCTGAGGACCCTCGGCTATGACGTCACCGAACTGCCGGTCAACCGCGCCGGGCAGCTCGATCCGGCCGACTTCGTGCGCGCCCTTCGGCCCGACGAGACACTGATCGTCTCGATCATGCACGCCAACAACGAGACCGGCGTGATCTTCCCCGTCTCGGAGCTGGCGCGCATCACGAAGCAGACCGACGAGGCGATTATCTTCCATACCGACGCCACCCAGTCGATGACGAAACTGCCGATCGACTTAGCCGGCGAGATGAAAAACGTCGATCTGCTTTCCTTCTCCGGCCATAAGTTCCACGCCCCCAAGGGGGTCGGCGCGCTGTTCATTCGCCGCGGCACGCCGCTTCGCCCCTTCCTCTACGGGGGGCATCAGGAAGGCGGCCAGCGCGCGGGAACCGAGAACGTCCCCTACATTATTGGTATGGCCAAGGCGGTCGAGCTGGCCGCCGCCACCCACAGCGAGGACGCCCAGAGGATGACCGCCCTGCGCGACCGGCTGGAAAAGCGCCTGGTCGAGTCGATCCCCTACCTCGAGGTCAACGGCGGCGGCGCCGAGCGCATGCCCAATACGCTCAACGTCGCCTGCCACGCGGTCGAGGGGGAGAGCTTGCTCATGTCGCTGGCCGAGGCGGGGATCTGCGCCTCCAGCGGTTCGGCCTGCACCTCCGGGTCGCTCGAGCCGTCGCACGTCTTGCGGGCGATGGCGGTCCCCTCGACCGCCATCCACGGCAACCTGCGCTTCAGCTTAAGCCGCTACACCACCGAGGAACAGATCGACACCGTGGCCGAGGTCTTCCCAAAGATCGTCGCCAGCTTGCGCCAGCTCTCACCGTTCTGGAACGATCACCAGCAGCGCCCCGACTTCTCGTCGTGGCAGAGCGAACTGGAAAAGAAATACGCGAAAGACCAGGCAGCGCCTGAGGGGTAAATCATACAGCCATGGCACGCACCTTAGTTTTTGGGACAGGGAACCGTCATAAGGGAAAGGAACTCTCCGAATTGCTCGCCCCCCTGGGGATCGAGGTCCTGACGCTGGCCGATTTCCCCGACGCCCCCCGTCCGGTGGAGAACGGCACCTCGTTCGCGCAAAACGCCGAGATCAAGGGCCGTGAGATTGCCCTGGCCCTGCGTCATTGGACGGTCGCCGAGGACAGCGGCCTTTCGGTCGACGCCCTCAACGGCGAGCCGGGGATCTTCTCGGCGCGATTCTCCGATCCCGGGGCGACCGACCAGCGGAACAACGATCGGCTCCTGGAGAAGCTCGGTCGGCTCCCCCCCGAGAAGCGCCTGGCGCATTACACCTGCTCGATGGTGCTTGCCGATCCCGACGGGCAGATCCGCTTCCGCGCCGAGGAGTATTGCCACGGCCGAATCTTAACAGCGCGGCGTGGCCAAAACGGCTTCGGCTACGATCCCCTCTTCGAGGTGATCGAGTACCACAAGTCCTTCGGGGAACTGGCGCCGATCCTCAAAAGCGTCATCAGCCACCGCGCCCGCGCCACCCGGCGTCTTTTGGCCTTCCTAAAGCAGGCCCGATTGGGTGACGATGTCTTTAACTAACAAGCAACCATTTTAGACGAACAAACCTTTGCCGCGTTAAAATCAAGGAGAGAAGCGCTTATGTCCGATACGAGTGAACTTGCCTCTTATTGCCTCCAAACCGCCGAGAAGGCAAAGGCGGCGTCGCGCCTTTTAGCCGCCGTCGACGGCCAGAAGAAGAACGACTGGATCGCCCTTTGCGCGAAGATGCTGACCGACCGCCGCGCGGAACTTCTGGCCGCCAACGCCGAAGACCTTAAGGCGGCCGAAAGCAACGGACTGTCGCCGGCGATGATCGACCGTCTGCGCCTGACCGACAAGACCCTCGATTCGATGGCGACGGCGCTGAGCGAAATCGCCTCGTTCCCCGATCCGGTCGGGCGGATTCTCACCTCCTCGATTCGGCCCAGCGGCCTGGAGGTACGCAAGGTCTCCGTCCCTCTGGGGGTGGTATTTTTCATCTATGAGTCGAGGCCGAACGTGACGACCGACGCGGCGGCGATCTGCGTCAAAAGCGGGAACGCCGTGATTCTGCGCGGCGGGAAAGAGGCGATTCACTCGAACCTGGCGCTGGGCAAAATCCTCGCCGACGCCGCCGAGCAGACCGGTCTTCCGCGCGACGCCGTGCAGCTGGTCTCGACGACCGACCGCGACGCTGTCGATCAGTTCCTCTCGATGCCGCAGTACATCGACGTGACCATCCCCCGCGGCGGGGAAGGGCTGATCCGCCGCGTCAGCGACAACGCGCGCATGCCGGTGATCAAGCATTTCAACGGCAACTGCCACGTCTATATCGATCGCTTCGCCGACGAGCAAACGGCCCTGGCGGTGGTCGTCAACTCGAAGTGCCAGCGTCTGGGGACCTGCAACACGGCCGAGTCGCTGGTGATCCACAGCGAGGCGGCGCCGACCCTCTGGCCGAAGATCGCCGCCGCGCTGATCGAAAGGGGGGTGGAAATCCGCGGCGACGCGCGCCTGCGCTCGCTGACCCCCCAGATCAAGCCGGCCGAAGAGGACGATTACGACCGGGAATACCTCGCCGCGATTATCTCGGCGAAGATGGTCGATTCGCTCGACGAGGCGATCGACCATATCAACAATCACAGCTCCCACCACACCGAGGCGATTATCACCCGCGATCTGAACGCTTCCCGCCAGTTCACCACGCGGATCGACTCCTCGGCGGTGATGGTCAACGCCAGTACCCGCTTAAACGACGGCGGCGTTTTCGGCCTCGGCGCGGAGATCGGCATCTCCACCGATAAATTCCACGCCCGCGGTCCGTGCGGCATCAATGAGCTGACCAGTTACAAGTACGTCGTCATCGGCGAGGCGCACCTGCGGCAGTAAGGCGTTTTTTCGCGGAAAAAGCGCGGTAAAAAAGAAGGGGATTGTGTCCCCTTCTTTTTTATTGTCCGGTGATCGAGTCGCGCTGCTTCTTCAGCCGCACCGCCGATACCTTCACGACCGTCTTGAGCTTCTGCGCGAACAGCGAGACGGTGTACTCCTCGAGCATCCAGCGGTAGTGCTCCAGTTCCGGGAGGAAGAGCCCCGCCTCGGCGTGACGCCGGGCCAGCGCCTCGTAGTCGTCCCAAAGCCCGTTGAGCTCCTCGGAATACTGCCTGTCCTGCGCCCCCTTGCCGGCGGAGATCGACTCGTACCGGACGGCGGCCGCCTGGAAGTAGCGGGGGTATTCCCAGAGCCAGTTCATCGGGACAAATTGGTAAAAACCGGGATAGAGCAGCCGCTCGAAGAGCCGACGGCAGTCCCCCCGCGCCGTGGTGTACTGCGGCGCGCGGTGCGAGTCGATGGCGCGGCGGGCGTCTTGAAAGCTCGTCAGAAACCTTTTCAGCCATTGGGTCACCTCGATGGTCGCCCGGCCGATTCGTCCCCGCGCCTCGGTCGTTAGACGATTGAAATCCCCCTCGCAGCGGGGCAGGGGGGCCTCGTCGATCATCAGCGCGCGGCGGGCGATCAGCCGGGAAGAGACGATCTTAAAGGGGAACTCCGGAAGGGTGGCGGCGATCGCCTGCATTTTGTTCCCGTCCGGAAGCCAATCGGCCTGAACGCGGGTATCGCGCCGCACGGCGGCGGCGAAGAGCAAATCGAGCGCCTGACGGGTGTGAAGGGCCGCTTCATCTGGGGTCTCGAACAGGCGCATCGCCGCGCTTGCCTTTTCGGTCTCTCCCAAGGGAATCTGAACTCGGGCGTAGGGGGAGAACTCTTCGGCCGCGTCGCTGGGGCAGCGAACGTACAGCCCCGGATGGAGGGTAAACGCGCGGCCGCCGCGGCGCAGCGTCACCGATTCGGGGAGCGAGCCGAAATCCCAGGAGGTGATCTCCCCGCGGGTCCACTTCGGATCGCAGATCGTCGAGATGACCTTCCGCGCCTGAACCCCGAGCCGGTCGGTGATTTCGTCGATATCGCGCCCTTCGGCGAGCGTCTCTCCCCGGTCGTCGACCACGCGCAGATTCAGCAGATGCTCCGGCGCCAGGCGGGTCGCGTCGAAGTCGGCGGGGGTGACCAGCTCGCCGGTTAAGCGGCTCACCTCGCGCGAGAGCAGGGTGTAGAAATCCCCCTCGCCGAACGGCAGGCGATCGGCGATCTGTTGGGCGGTCGAGGGGATCGGGACCAGCGAGCGGCGCAAATTTTTGGGGAGCGCTTTGAGGAAGGTGGTGATCCTCGCCGCCAGAAGCCCGGGGATCAGCCAGCCGGCGGCCCGGCGCAGGTCGCCCTGTGCCAGAGCGTCGGGGGTGACCGTGGCGGTCAGGCCGTCGTTCTCCTGGCCGGGGGCGAAGCGGTACTCGAGCGCGATCGGCTCTTGGGCCGCGGGGAGGGTGTCGGGGAAGGCCGTCTCATCGATCGGGGGGGCGTTGGGGACTAAAATATCTTGTTCGGTCCAAAGAAGGGCCTCTTTTTGAGAGGCATTGAGCCGGCTGTACCACTTTTTGAGGGTCGGGGTGTCGTAGACCTCCGCGGGAAGGCGCCGGTCGTAGAAGGCGTATCGGGCATCGTCGTCCAAGATAATGCCGCGCAGGCGCATCTTCGCCGCCCGCGCCCGGCAGCGGGCCAGGAGTTCCTGGTTGCGGAGGAAAAAATCGAACTTGCCGCTGAACTGGCCCTCGACCAGCGCGCCGCGGATAAACAGCGCGCGGGAGCGGACCGGGTCGATCGGGCCGAACGAGACGCGCCGTTTGGGGACGATTGTCAGCCCGAAGAGGGTGACCTTCTCGCAGGCGTGGACATAGCCGGTCTCTTGGCACCAGAACGGATCGAAGTAGTTCTTCTCCAGCAGATGCCCCGCCAGCGGTTCGAGCCACTCGGGGCGGATCCGCGCGCAGCAGCGCAGGTATTTTCGGCTGGTCTCGACCCGCTCGGCGGCGACGATCCAGCTCGGCTTTTTCCCCGTCAGGCCGCTCCCCGGCCAGAGGGCGAACTTCCCCCCCGGGGAGGCGGCGCTGTACAGGCCGTCGTCCCCCCGCTGGGCGATACCGATCAGAAGCCCCGAGAGGATCGCCCGATGCAGCGCGTCGTATTTTTTCTCTTCCTCGGCACTCATCTTTCCGGGGATCGGCAGCGGCAAGCGGCCGCGCCGCTGGTTCGCAAGCGGCGGCAGTACCGGCGCTTCCACCGGCTTGGGGAGCTCGCCGGTGAGCGCCAGATTTTCTCCATCGCCGACGATCTTCATGTCGCGGACCAGCCGGGTGAGCTGGGCGTGCAGATCGGACCACTCGAACATCCGCCGAAACGACAGAAAATTCTCGGCGCACGCTTTGCGCCTCTTCGACGAGGAGAGAGTCTCTTTCCAATGGAGCCACAGCCGCCAGATCTTTAAATAGGCGAGAAAGTCGCTTCCGGGGTCGAGCAGCGCCGCGTGGGCGGCGTCGGCCTTGCCCGCCTGCTCGGCGGGGCGCTCGCGCGGGTCTTGAATCTCCAGGACCGACGCGAGCACGAGCATCTCGGGGAGCACCCCCTCCTCGGCGGCGGCCAGGAGCATCCGCCCGATGCGCGGGTCGGTCGGGATTCGGGCCAGTTTCTTTCCGAGGGGGAGGAGCTTTTTTTCCCGGTCGATCGCGCCGAGCTCAAAGAGGGTCTTGTAGCCGTCGCTGACCGTCCCCCGGCCGGGCGGGTCGAGGAAGGGGAATTTCTCGACATCCCCAAGACGCAGCGCCAAGGTTCGGAGAATGACCGAGGCGAGGTTCGTGCGGCGGATCTCCGGGGTGGTGAACTCGTCGCGACGGCGATAATCTTCCTCGCTGTAAAGACGGATACAAAATCCCGGACCGACGCGTCCGCAGCGTCCGGCCCGCTGGTCGGCCGCCGCGCGCGAGATCGGCTCGATCGGAAGCCGTTCGGTCCGAGACCGGGCCGAGTAGCGGCTCAGGCGCGCCGTTCCGAAATCGATGACGAAGCGGATCCCCGGGACCGTCAGCGACGACTCGGCGACATTGGTCGCCAGGACGATCTTCCGCCAGCGGCTTTTCTCGAAGATTTTCTTTTGCTCCTCGAAAGACAGCCGGGCGTACAGCGGAAGAATCTCGCTCTTGCGCGAGGCGTCGTCCCCGGGGATGGGGTGACGGCCGAGAATCTTCGCCGCCTCGCGAATGTCCCGTTCGGTCGGGAAGAAAATCAGGATGTCCCCCGGTTCGCGCCGGGCGCACAGGTCGACCGCCCGCCGCAGCGCGCGGGCGCGCAGATCGGTCTCGCTGACGCTTTCCAGCCGTCCGTTCTCGTCCTCCTCGCGCAGCTCGTCGAGGGGATGGTAGGCGATTTCGATCGGGTAGGTTCGTCCCGCGATCTCGACGATCGGGGCCGGTTTTCCCCGGACGGCGAAATGCTCGGCGAAACGTTTCGCGTCGATCGTCGCCGAGGTGATGATCAGCTTCAGGTCGCGGCGCCGCTGCAGGACGCGCTTCATCATCCCGAGGAGGAAATCGATATTGAGCGAGCGCTCGTGCGCCTCGTCGATGATGATCGTATCGTACTGCTCGAAGAGGGGATCGGTCTGCGATTCGGCCAGAAGAACGCCGTCGGTCATGATCTTCACCAGCGTCGAGTCGACGGTATGGTCGGTGAAGCGGACCTTGAACCCGACGGTCGTTCCCGGTTCGGTCTTCAGCTCCTCGCTGAGGCGGCGGGCGATGGTTCGCGCGGCGATTCGGCGCGGCTGCGTGTGGCCGATCTTTCCGTAGATCCCCCGGCCGATCTCCAAGCAGATCTTCGGGAGCTGCGTCGATTTGCCGCTTCCGGTCTCGCCGCAGACGATCACCGTCTGGTGCCGGCGAAGAAGCTCCGCGATGTGACCTTTTTCGGCGGTGATCGGCAGCTCCGGATCGTAGCTGATCTGCGGAAGGGTCTTTCGCCGGGCGGCGGCGCGCCGCGCGGAACGGGCGATTTTTTCGGCCAGGACGCCGAGCTGCTTGGCGGTATCGCCGTCGCCGTCGCCGGAGGCGCGGCGCGACAGACGGCCGAGCGCCCCTCGCAGACGGCGGCGGTCGCAGAGCATCGTCCGGCGGAGTTTTTTCTTCAGTTCTGAGGGATCGTGCAGCATAGCGGTCAATTATGGCACATTTCCAAGCGCCTCAAAAGGGGTCTGTCTTTCCGTGCCGGGGGTGTCGTCACGCTCGTTGAAATGCGTCGTCGGTTGTGGTATGATACCCTTCGGAATCGCCGCCGGAAGGCGTGTTACAAGTTAAGGGTTTTACGCTCTTGCCGCCTTCGGCGCTTTGGTCTAAGTTCAACAAGGGATAAAAAGCACTATGCAACGTCGTGACTTTTTCAAGGTCGGCGCGATCTTCGGCGCCGCGGGACTGACTGCCTCGTTCGATCATCAAGCCCAGGCCGCCGGGCCGGGCGAACGTTTTTTCGCCGGTAAAAGCGGCAAGCCGGTCCCCGAGTGGGGCGATGAGCAGGTCGAGCACCTGACGACCTACTATCCCGACTTCGCCGACAAGCACCTCTGGATCCGCAAAGACAACCAGGTCCTTACCTGCTATCGGACCGGCTCGAACCAGAAGTACCCCTATCTGTTCCCGCTCCTCGGTCCCAAGTCGGGGGTCTCGGTCACGACCGAATCGGCCCAGCCCTGGCCGCATCACCGCAGCGTCTTCCTGGGCGCCGACCGCGTCAACGGCGGCAACTACTGGCAGGAAGGTTCCGACCGCGGGCAGATCCACAGTCTCGATCTGAAGCTGGTCGAGGCGACCGAAAGCAAAGTCACCTGGACCGACCGCTGCCAGTGGCAGAAGCCGGGCGACGACCCGATCATCGAGGATAAGCGCCGCTACGTCCTCGACTGGCGCTGCGACGATTACTACATCCTCGACCTGGAAGTCTCGTTCGAGATGCTCACCGACGTGACCATCGAGAAGACCAATCACGGTTTCTTCGGTGTGCGCGTCGATCAGGACCTCTGCCCGATGGGGGGCGGCAACCTGATCAGCAGCAACGGCGATGTCGGTGAGGAGGCGACCTTCGGTAAACCGGCCAAGTGGATGGCGTTCTACGGCAAGCGCCGTTTCAATCCCGAGATCACCGAGGGGGTCGCCGTCTTCTGCCCGCCGAAGCCGTTCGAAAACTGCGAGTGGTTCACCCGTGATTACGGTAATATTTCCCCGATGCCGTTCCTCTTCCACGACGAGGGATTCCATTGGGAAAAGGGGTTCGTTCTGGAGGCCTTCTATCGGACGGTGGTCTTCTCCGGCGAGCCGAAAGACGTCGATCTCGACGGGCTTTGGAACGAAGTCTACGCCTGACAAAAGCGTGGGCGTTTTTGTCACCCCCGAAGCGGCGGCGAACGGTATAGCAACAGCAGGAACAATATAGATCTATGAGCGGAAACGCCAGTACCCCCCGCGAGAAGTGGGGGGGAAACATCGGTTTTATCTTGGCGGCGGCCGGTTCCGCCGTCGGATTGGGGAATATCTGGCGTTTTCCGTTCATCACCGGTCAGAACGGCGGCGGGGCGTTTGTCCTGATCTATGTTCTGTGCGTCCTGCTGGTCGGGCTGCCGATTATGATCTGCGAGACCACGGTCGGGCGCTGGGCTCAGAGCGACCCGATCGGGGCGTTTGGCAAGATCGAGCCGACCCCCGGCCGCCGGACCCGGACGGTGGCCGTTCTGCTTTTTCTGTCGGCCGCGGCCCTTCTTTTCTGCCGCCACTACGGTCAGGGGGCCATTTTGATGATCCTCTCCGTCACCTTGGCGGTGAAGGGCTGGCGGATCATCGGCTATTTTTCCGCCCTGGTGCCGATGGTGATCCTATCGTACTACGGCACGGTCGGAGGTTGGACGATCGCCTTCTTCTTCAAGGGACTGGCGCATTCGCTGAATTTCACCACCCCCGAAAGGGCCGCGGCGGTCCTTCAGTCGGTCACCGAGGATCCCCGGATTGCGGTTCCGTACCAGCTGGGGTTTATGTTCCTCTGCGCGGCGACGATCTGGTTCGGGGTCCGCCGTGGAATCGAGCTGGTCAGCAAGCTTCTTCTCCCCCTGCTGTTCCTCCTGCTGGTGGTCTTGATCATCCGAAGCGTGACGCTTCCCAACTCGTTCGAGGGGGTTCGTTTCCTCCTGCGGCCGGACTTCAGCAAACTGTCGGCCGAAGGGGTTTTGCTGGCCGCCGGGCACGCGTTTTTCTCGCTGTCGGTTGGGCTGGGGCTTTTGACCGCCTACGGCAGTTATCTTGACGCCGACAAGAACATCCTCACCAACAGTTTGATCATTGTTTTGCTCGATACGGGAATCGCCCTCATGGCGGGGCTGGCGATCTTTCCGGCCCTCTTCTCGGTCGGGATGGCGGTCGACCAGGGACCGAAACTCGTCTTCCAGATCATGCCGATCATCTTCAACTCCATCGGCGGGAGCTTCGGCTGGTTCTGGAGTTCGATCTTTTTCCTTCTGCTGGCGATCGCCGCGCTGACCAGCGGCATCAGCTTGCTGGAAGTCACCGTCTGCTGCCTGGTCGACCACTTCCGTTTCAAGCGCCACGGCGCCACCGTTTTGACCGCGGTGGTGATCTCGGCGATCGGCGTTCTGTGCACCATCAGTCTCGACGACTGGTCCCGGCTGCCCGCCCTCCAGCGGGCGATCACCTTCCTCTTCGGCGGCGCCAAGGGGAGTATGTTCGATCTGGCCGACAAACTCAGCAGCAACTACCTTCTCCCGATCGGGGGGCTGGTGATCTCGCTGTTCGTCGGCTGGGTCTGGGGGACCGACAACGTCGTGCGCCAGCTTCCGGCCAACCCGGCCACAGGCGACGACGCTCCCAAGCCCCCCTTGGCCGAGCGTATCTTTTGGGGAATCGCCATTCGCTTCGTCGCCCCGGCGGCGATCATCATCGTCTTCCTCCACACGATCGGCTGGCTGTAAGGGACGGTTCTTTCTTTTTTCCCGGCTTGCGGCGCGCGGGGCGGCCAATTGGCGCGCCGGCGCGCATGCCGTATAATAGGGGCTTTGCGCAAGAGGTTTGTTCAGCTAAATACATATCAACACAGGAACCGCGATGAGCAGCAACGGTAAAATGGCTCGTGAACAGGGCCCCCGTGAACAGTGGGGGGGGAGTCTCGGATTTGTCCTCGCCGCGGCCGGCTCCGCGGTGGGGCTTGGGAATATTTGGCGCTTTCCCTATATTACCGGCGAGAACGGCGGCGGGGCTTTCGTCCTCGTCTATTTGATCTGTGTTCTCCTCATCGGGCTGCCGATCATGATCTGTGAGATCTCGCTGGGCCGATACGCGCAGCGCGACCCGGTCGGCTCGTTCGCCAAGATCGCCCCCGGTCCGACGATCGGCACCCGAATGCTGGCGATGATCCTCTTCCTGGCCGGGGTCCTGATGCTGGTCTTCGCCCGCGTCGGGCTGGGGCTGGTCTTTCTCGCGGCGTCGATCAGCTTCTTCTTCCACGGCTGGCGGACGGTCGGCTACCTGTGCATCCTCACGCCGTTTGTCATCCTGGCCTACTACGGCACGGTCGGGGGGTGGACGATTACCTACTTCTTTAAGGGGCTCTTTCAGGGATTGAACTTCTCGACCCCCGAAGAGGCCGCGGCGACCTTCCGGCAGGTCGCCGATACCCCATCGATCGCCGTGACGGCCCAAGTCGGCTTTATGCTTCTTTGCGGCCTGACGGTCCGCTTCGGGGTGCGCAACGGCATCGAGCTGGTCAGCAAGTTTCTTCTTCCCCTGTTGTTTTTGCTGCTGATCATCCTTATCGTGCGAAGCGTCACGCTGCCGAACGCCTCCGGCGGGGTGAATTTCCTCCTCTCCCCCGACTTCAGCAAACTCTCCACCGGCGGCGTGCTGCTGGCGATGGGACACGCGTTCTATTCCCTCTCGATCGGGATGGGAGCGCTGATCACCTACGGGAGTTACCTCGACTCGAAAAAGAACATCTTCGCCAACAGTTTGATGATCGTCATCCTCGATACCGTCGTGGCGATTATGTCGGGGCTGGCGATCTTCCCGGCGGTCTTTTCGGTCGGCATGCCGATCGACCAGGGGCCGAACCTCGTCTTCCAGATCATGCCGCTGATCTTCAACTCCATCGGGAGCCACTTCGGCTGGTTCTGGAGCTCGGTCTTCTTCCTTCTTTTGGCGATCGCCGCTTTAACCAGCGGCATCAGTCTGCTGGAAGTTATGGTCTGCTGCCTGGTTGATCATTTCCGCATGAAGCGCCACTCGGCGACCTTCTGGGCGACCTTAACGATCACCGCCGTCGGTGTCCTGTGCACGATCAGCCACAACGACTGGAGCCGTTTGGAGATCCTGCGGCAGTGGATCACCCAGCTGTTCGGCGGGGCGCGCGGCAGCATGTTCGACCTGGCCGATAAGATCAGCAGCAGCTATATGCTCCCGATCTGCGGCCTGGGGATCTCGCTGTTCGTCGGCTGGGTTTGGGGGACGAGCGCCGCGGTCCGCGAGCTTCGCCGAGGCGCCGGGCCTCTGCCCGACGTCAACTTCTTCGCCCTCCTGGCGGGTCTCAAGGACGACCCGATCGCTCAGGCGGGGACACATTCGTTCACCCTCGGAATGATCTGGGGGATCTTCGTTCGGTTTATCGCCCCGATCGGGATCGTTATTGTCTTCCTCCATTCGATCGGCTGGCTCGATATCGGCCTGTAAAACGGTACCGCGGTTCACGGATGTTATTCATTAGGAGGTATTCCAAACAGCGATGAGCGAAAAGACCTCCCGGCAAAGCCGCCCCTATACCGTTGGCGAGGAGATCGTCAACGCGATCACCCACGGAATCGGGGGCGGTCTGGCGATCGCCGCGCTGGTGCTGCTCGTCGTTCGGGCCGCCTGCCACGCCCCCGTCGATCACTACGCCTCGTGCGTCGTCGGCTACGCGCTGTTCGGCTCAACGCTGGTCCTCCTCTACCTGATGTCGACCCTCTACCACGCTTTGTCGTTTACCCGCGCGGGGCTGGTCTTTCGCATCCTCGACCACGCGGCGATCTACCTGCTGATCGCCGGAACCTACTCGGCCTTTTCCCTGACGATGCTTCCCGGGGCGCTGGGATGGACGATCTTCGGAATCAGCTGGGGGCTGGCGCTGGTCGGCATCACCCTCGACGCGGCGACGCTGTGCCGGCACGAGCGAATCTCCCTGGCGATCTACCTGCTGATGGGATGGCTGATCATTATCGCCATTCGGCCGCTTTTGGCCGCGGCGACCGGAACGGTCCTGGTCTTTCTGGCCTCCGGCGGGCTGTGCTACACCCTGGGGTGTGTATTTTTTGTGATCGACCGGCTCTATATGCACGGCGTTTGGCACCTGTTTGTCGTCGCCGGCAGCATCCTCCAGTTCTTCGCCGCCTATTTCCTTCTTCCGATGAACTGAGGCGCTCCCCCTTCGGCGCGGGGAGTCCCCTGTTTTCATAAAGTCCCTATGTTTTCATATTGACGTTAAGCGCGAAATTCCCTAACCTCCCGCCGGGGGGGAAAGTCTGGAATCATATTTGTAATAAGGGTAAGGGAACGCGTGGGCGGTTTTTACCGAATCGGGGTGCTTCTGGCGGCGCTCCTCGCGGCGATGGCCGCGGGGTGCGGCGCCCTCGTGGAGCACAGTGCCTCGAAACCGGCCGACAAAACGATCTCCTCCCCTTTATTGAAGAATAATCTCCCCCCCGACGCGGTGACGTTCGATATTCTTATGATCCGTGTTCCCTACCAGGAGCGGGCCCTCCTGGAGGAGCTCTGGGGCGATGTCGACGAACAGGAAGTCGATCCCGAGACCTGCGCCCGGCTGACCGAAAACGGGATCCGCGCCGGTATCCTGGGCGCGACCGTCCCCGAGTCGCTCTCGACGCTGATGTCCCTCAAGGGGCGGGCTCTGCGCCAGACGGTCGAGGAGAACCTTCCGACCGACACCGATACCTCGCGGCCGGTGACCCTCTCGAAGGTCGAGACCCTTCGTCCCGGGAACAAATGCGTGATCGCCACGCTGGACGAGCCGGTCGAAAAAATTCCCGTCCTGTCGACCGGTCCCGGCGGGGTGATGGGGAAGGTCTACCAGAACGCCGAGACGAAACTTTCGGTGATGATCCGTCCGGTCCCCGACGGCTCGGTCTCGTTCGAGATCACGCCGTTCCTGACCTTTGGGGAACCCCAAATCGTCACGAAGTACAAATACAGCCAGATGTTCCGCGGCGTCGATCAGCCGACCAAGACATTCGACGAATTGACCTGCCGGCTGCCGCTGCGCCCCGGGCAGTTCCTGGTGATCGGGCCGGACAGTACCCGCCAGTCGGGCCTGGGGCACTACTTCTTCGCTCAAGGGGCGGGGGACTTCGAACAGCAGATTGTCGTCATCCGCCTTTTGTTCACCCAGCACGACGAGCGTTTTTATCACTTCCCCGGTTTTACCGAGATCATCGAGAAAAAGATGCGCGAGGAAGAGGCGCAGGGACGCAAAGATTCCGACGCGCGGACCGACGGCGAGGCGGCTTCTTTCGTTTCGGAAAAGCAGACCGGCGAGGGATAGCGGAGACGCCGTTTTTTGATAAAAAAACGCTTGTAGACAAGGGACTATTTGACTATAATCCTAGAGGTTTGGTCCGTACCCTTAGTCGGCGCGGGTCAAAATTTAGATCTGTTTTCTTCGCCGGCCGCCGCGACGAAGCGGCCGGTTTGCCGGCAAGGTCACCGCTTGAAAGAAAACAGCGCCAAGGCCCTAACAAAAAAGGAGAGATCGCAAAACAGCATGGTTCAGCCCAATCCCACGGATCCCAGGTTAAGGAGAAACAACACCAATACACACCGAGTGAACGAGATGATTCGCGCCCCCCAGGTTCGCGTGATCGCCGAAGACGGTCAGCAGCTTGGCGTGATGTCCTCCAGCGAGGCGCTTGCCGCGGCCCGAAACGCGGGAATGGACCTTGTCGAAGTCGCTCCCGACAGCAAGCCGCCGGTCTGCCGTATCCTGGACTACGGCAAATTCAAGTACGAACAAAAGAAGAAGGCCGTCAAGCCGAACGCGTCCAAGAACCGTATCAAAGAGCTCCGTATGCGGCCGAAGACCGGCGAACACGATATGCTGGTCAAGGTGAATAAGGCCCGCGAGTTCCTGACGAAGAGAGAGAAAGTTCTCCTGACGATCAGCTTCAAGGGGCGTGAGGTGATGTACTCGGCCGAGGGGATGAAGCTCATCGAGTCGATTGTCGCCCAGCTCGACGACGTCGCCAAGATCGAATCCCCCCCGAAGCAGATGGGGAAGAAGATCAACTGCACGCTGGCCCCCAAATAAACTCCGGCCGCGGCCGCTTGTGTTTCAACGCCGCTTTCGCGCTAAGGAAGGACGCGGAAGTCGGCGTTTGTGTCACGACAGACATTTTCCAGTAGGTAGGGAGGCCCATTGCTCAAATGTCCCGTTGGCTTCTATCTGTCGGTTTCCTGGCGCTGTTCTGCCAAGCGGCGGTTCTCTTCGCCGCGGACGATGATGAGTTAAGTCACTTCCGGATCGACAATACCCTGACGATTCGTCACGACGACGAGGTGGTCACCATTAAGTCGTCGACCATCTTCAGCGAGAATCGGGTCTTTGACTTTGTCGGGGAGAATGGCGAGATCATTATCTACGACCGTCAGGCCGAGCGGTTCTCCCTGATCGATCCGATTCATCGGATCCGCACCGAGCTTCTCCAGTCGGATATCGACCAATTTATGGCCAATATCAATAGCCGCCTGACCGAGGAGGGGGATCGTTTCTACATGTTTATGCTCCACCCCGAGTTCTCCGTCGCGCGGCGCGACGAGCTGGGCGAGATGCTGTTTCAAAGCAAGTGGATCGACTACAGTATCGAGACCCGCCGCTTCGAGGACGAACGGCTGGTCCGCGATTACTTCGAGTTCTCCGACGCCTACTCCCTGCTGAACGTCTACCTCAATCCGGGGACCCTCACCCCGCTGGCGCGAATCAAAGTCAACGAGACCCTCCGGGAGGAGAAACGCTTCCCCGCCAAGATCACGCTGTCGGTTTACCCGAAGGGAAAATGGCTCTTCGCGAAGATGATCCAGTATCAGTCCGAGCACCAGCTGGTTCGCCGTCTGACCGAGTCCGACCGGGGAAAAATTCTTCGGGCGGTTCTCTTTACCGAACAGTTCCCGAAGGTAACGTTCGGTAAATACTATAAAATCGCCAATTCCGTGGAATAGCGGCACGAATCAAAACAGACCCGCCCGACCCTCGAAGAACAAAATCGTTTGGATCGTCGATCGATGAAAAAGTCCCTCCCCGTTTTCCTTGTTGTGATGTTCCTCTTCCTCGTTCGCCTGGGGGCGTTCGAGGGGATCGCCTCCGGGCCGCGGGGGATGATCGTCCCCCTGCCGGAGGCGGCGCCGGCTCTTCCGGAAGGGAACCCCGCCGCCCTTTTGGTCGTGGAGTTATCGCTGGACGACGGGTTCCATATCTACACGACGACGCAGCCGAAGGTCTCCGGCGGGTACCCGACGAAGCTGCGCGTCACGCTTCCCGACGGCTGGACGGCGGGGGAGTTCGTCGATGTCAGCCGGCCGGAGATGGTCCCGTTCATGGGGAACACCCTCGAGGAGCTCACCGGAGAGATTCTCTTCACCGCCCCGCTGTTCGCGGCGGCGGATGACCTTAGTACCTTGGCCGAGACGGTCACCGGCAAGATCGACGCCCTTTGCTGCGATGATAATAACTGCGCTGTGCTGCGCGGCGCGGTCCCATTTGAATTCAATGCCGACTACGATATCGCCTCCTGCCTCGCGGCGCTGAACAAAGAAACGGCGGCGCCGAACGAAGAGAATACGGCACCGAAAGAGGACTCCCTCCAGCGGCCGGATGTCTCGCCGCAGGGCAAAAGCGCCTCGGCGGCCGAAGCCGAGCGGATCGGGTTTGGCCGGAACCTTCTCTACGACCTGCTCCTCGCCTTTTTCGGCGGGATGATCCTCAATATCATGCCGTGTGTCCTGCCGGTGATCGGGCTGAAGATCATCGGTTTCTTCGAGCAGGCCGGACACAGCCGCTCCCGCGCCTTTACGCTGAACGCCTGGTACGCGCTGGGGATTTTACTGGTCTTCGCCACCCTGGCGCTGATGAGCGTCGGGCTTTCGTACCTGTTCACCTACGGTCTGTTCCAGATCATTATGGGGGGGATCGTCTTCGTCATGGCGCTGAACCTCATGGGGGTCTGGGAGATTCCGCTGCCCGCCTTCTTAGGCGGGAAGCGCTCCAGCGAACTGGCCCGCCGTGAAGGGGCCTTCGGCGCGATCTTCAAGGGGGTGATCACCACGCTTTTGGCGATCCCCTGCGGCGCGCCGCTTTTAAGCCCGGTCCTGGTCTGGACCGATTCGATGATTCAGCAGGGGCGCACCGCGATGGCCCTGACGGTCTATCTGGTGATCGGACTGGGGATGGCGTTCCCCTATCTGGTCATCGGCGCCTTCCCCGAACTGCTGCGCCTCCTGCCGAAACCGGGGGAGTGGACCGAGCGTTTTCGCAATATGATGGGGTTTGTCCTCCTCGGCGCGGTGATCTGGATTCTCTTTTCCATGCCGATCGAGCTGATCCTCTCGACCCTGGCGCTGCTGTTCGCCCTGTGGTTCGTCTGCTGGTATCTGTGGCATCCCGACGAGTACGGTCTGTTTCATGTCAATGTTCGAAAGGTGATCACGGCGCTGGTGATCTTGGCCGCGACGATTCTTCTTTCGTTCACGATCTCCCTTCCGGCCAAAGAAGGGGTATCCCCCGAGCTGTCGCGCTATACGCTGGAGAACGCCGTGCGGGGGAAGCTGCGGCGCTGGGCGATTCGGGCCTCGCGCGCCGGGGAACTGGAGCAAAACGACTGGATTCTCTTCTCGCGTGAGCGGCTCGACCAAGAGCTTGCCGCCGGAAAAATCGTCCTGGTCGATTTCACCGCCGATTGGTGCATGAACTGCAAGGTATTAGAGTCGACGGTTCTCCATCATCCGCGCGTGGAGCAGATCATTGCCGAGAAAAAGATCGTGACGATGACCGCCGACTGGACCAGCCGGGACGCCAGCCAGGACGGCCGCCAGGTCGGGGAACTGCTGCGCCAATACGGCGGGGAGCAGGTTCCGGTGGTGATGATCTTCCCCGGCGGCGGGGAGCCCCCGCGGATTTTGCGCGGCCTGTTCACCGTCGATACCCTCTGCCAGACGCTTTCGGAGCTGTAAAAACAGCCGCCGCTTTACTCTTCTTCCCTGAGACAGGCGCAGACGACCCATCCGAGTCGGCCCAGAAGGACGGTGTAAATCGGGATCGGAAACGGCAGCAGCGCCGTGATGGCCCAGGTTGCGAACGGCTTGTTCACGGCCCAAAAGAAAAAGAGAAAAAACGGGGCGGTGATCAAGACCGACCAGAGGCAGAAGGCCAGCCAAGAGCCGAATCGGCGCAATAGGGCGCCGACCACCGCCGCGTTGAACGGGACGGCGAAATGCTCGGAGTCGAGAGTCGAAAGAAACGCCACGGGGAAGAACAGAATCTGCGAGGCGTAGGCGATCGCCCCCAAGATCACCGGGGGGATCCCGAATCGGGCGCACAGGGCGGTCGGAAAGACGACGAACAATTCGACCACCATCAGGCGAAGCAAAACGATGAAACCGTCTATGAGCTCCCTGTTTTCCCACTCTCGGACACGCTTTTGACCATTAGCCAGGGCGTTGAATACCGATATCATGTTGATCGCCGCGCCCCGCAGCGAGAAAATCAGCGCGGCGAAGAAGCCCAGAATTTCCAATAAACACGGGATAAAGAGTACCGGCGGGATGGCTCCCAGCCCGTGGATTCCGATCGTGCTGCGAAGATTCTGGAGGAGAAGCCAGGAGGCGATCACCAGGAAGATCGGTCCGAACCAATGAAACCAAAACTCCTTGTCGAACAGCGGGGCGAAGAGCGACGGCGCCATTGGCCAGCGGGGCGGGGGAGGGAAGGTCAGGATGACATTCCCCCGGTCGTCGAGTTTCGGAATCCAGCCGTTGTACTCCTCGGCGCCCTGTTTTTTGGCGGTCTTTCTCTTTTTTTTCTTCTCGGCGGGTTTTTCCGTCGACTGCTCGTGCGCCCACCGGCGAAAGTCGGTGTCCTCTTTTCGCTTGGCGCTTTGAGGACGGGCCGAGTACCGAGGAACATAGCTCGGGTTGGGGTTGCTCGAGGCCGGAGCATGGGGAATCGGCGGGGGAACGCTGCCGGGGGGCCCAAGATTTTCGTGCAGTCCGGCCGGAGCGGGCCCAAGATTGTACCCGCCGGTCATCGTCGGTTCGATTCTTTGGGCGGCGAGCTTTTGGTCAACGGTCAAATCGCAGATCGGGATATCGGTCCCGCAGTCGGGACAGCGCATCTTTTTGCCGATGTCGCTTTTTTTCGCGTAGAGGAGCGTCTCGCACAGGGGGCAGCGGACGGGGACCAAATCGCTTGGCGGGGCGGCTCCCCCCTTGGGCGGCTGGCTGTACCCCTGGGGGTTGGCGCTTAAGCCGTAGACCTCGCCCCCCGTGCTTCGTGGGAATTTGGTATCCGGGGGGAGTTTGACCGGCGGTTTCACCACGACTTTTGTCTCGCAGTCCGGACAGGTCAGTTCGGTCCCGATCTGGCTGGGGCGCGCGTACATCAGCGTTCCGCACAGCGTGCAGTAGACCGGGATGAGATCTTCACCGCCGCGCCGGTTATCGCCGCTTGGGGCCTCGCCGCTTCGAACCCCGTAGATATCACCGCCGCGGGAGGCGCTTTCCCCCCGGTGGGGGTCGATCGGGCTTTGATGCCGGCGCAGCTGTTCCTGACGGGCTTTCCCTTCGTCGAAGGCCTGCTGGGTGACCGGGAGTTTGGTCCCGCAGTCGGGACACTCGATCGTGGTGTTGATCTGCGATTTGGTCACCGCCACATCGGCATAGCAGACCGGACAGTGAACCGAGGCGTAGGCAAACCGCTCGCGAAGCTGCCGATTGTCGCGCGGGGTGGAATCGACCCCGTAGAGCATGCCGGGGGCGGCCTGCCGCCGATCGGGCTGGCTCTGGGCCGGAACGATCAGCTCGCGGTAGCAGACCGGGCAGAGGACCTTCTGCCCGGCCAGCGACGCGTCGACCTTCAGCGACCGCGTGCACTGCGGGCAGCGGAAACGGATCGTTTTTTTCTCGTTGGGGGAATCGGCCATACTCTTTTGCGCTGTCTTGCCTGAACCAAAGGGGGGGAACGCGGCACCTCTCTTAGTATAACGGATAATATCCCGTCAAGGTATTTCCCCAAGCGGAAATAGAGCCAAAAATCTATCCCGCCATGAACAATGCCCGGGAACCGCGGCACGGGACAAACGTCGAGTTCAGCGCGTCTGATTTGAGAACGGGGGCGGTTCCTGTTATAATGCGGAACGTTCGGGGAACGAACACAGCGGCTTTGCGGCAAGGACCGCCCGCGGATATCCCAAAAGCACGAATGATGAGAACGAAGATCGGCGTGATGAAAAAGAAACTGTTCCGTTCGGCGGCCCTTTTGTGTGGGTTCGTTTCAGTTTTACTTTTGCTCGCAAAGGGAACCCCCCTGTGGGGAGCGGATTTGACTGTTCGGGCCGACTGGTTCGACCGGGGGAATCTTCTGTCGGGCGGCGGCTATTCGGACAAGTATACCTGCGTTTTCCACAATGGGGGAGAAAACGGCGACTTCGCCCAGTATGACGTGACGTTTCCGGCGGACGGGCTTTACGCGATCTCGATCCTTGTGGCGGCCCAGGAGTCGCGTCCGGTCAATTTCGGGATCGACGACGATTTGGTGGTCCAAAACGTGCTCGGGGAATTGACCGGTTCATGGCAGACCTCGACGGCCCAGTGGCGGCCGGTGGTGCGGTGCCGTTTGTCGGCCGGCCTTCATACCCTGAAGATCAGCCGCGATGACTGTATCCCGCACATCTGCGCGATCAAAATCGAGCCGCTGTTTGACGCCCCCGCGTGGGATCTTCCCCGTCCGAGGGCCAAGGAAAAGGCGATTGTCGACGGCGTCGAGCATGATCGCCCCTTCCCGTGGGACGTGCAGTGGTACGATGAAGTCTCGCGCGACCGCCGCAAAAAAGGGGAATCGGGGGGAGTTTTCGCCGATCATTTCGCGTCGGAAACCGCCGTGGCGCTGGCCCCCAAAGAGGATTATCGCCTGGAAACGCTCAGCGGTCCCGCCAGCGAAGGTGAGTTCCTGCCGGATATTCAGGACGAACTGACCTATACCGCCTCAATGTTCCTCGAAAAAGAGGAACCGAAAGACGAACCGGCGCAGCTGGCGGTCCGCCTGGTGCGGGTCAACCCGGACGCGGACGCCTCGCTGGTGGACGGCTCGATCTTTCTCCTGTCCGAGGCCCGGTACCGTCTGTTGATCGAGAAGACCCAAAAACTGCTGGATGATTTTTGCGAACGATTCTCGCCGGAAGAACTGGCCGACGCGGGGCTTTCCGAGGAACTGACCGAAAAAGTCGAGGAGGCGCTTCGGGCCGGGGAAGAGCGCCTCGCTTCCCTCGAAGAGCTTCTGCGCTCGGACGACAGCGCCGGAAAAGAAGCGTTCGCGGCGGAATTTTTCGATCTGGTTCGGCTTTACTCCGAGGCCGCCCGCAAAAACCCGCTCCTAGCCGAATTCGATCGGCTGATCTGTGTCGAGCGCCATGCCGGTAATCTGGGCCTGCCGCAGAATTGGCAGAGCAATTCGGCGCTGGATGTCAACGGCTTCGACGATTCGCTCGTTTTGATGACCCTTCGCGGCGACGGCGCCGATGCGGAGGATTATCCGGCCAGCCGGCTGCTGTTCCACCCGAATTATCCCACGTTTCTCGGCGATTTGGATCTTCATTTCGACGCGGACCGTCTTCTTTTCTCGGCCACCCAGAAGGAGGATCGGGCGTGGAACCTGTTTGAGCTCAACTTAAACGATCTTGAGTCGATGACGGCCGAGGAGACCACCGCGCGGACGGCGGAACTAATGCTCCCGCAGATTCCCCCGATGCCGGAGGCGAATCATTACGACGGCTGTTATCTGGCCGACGGTTCGCTGATCTTTACCTCGACGGCGGTTTACGCGGCGGTTCCGTGCGTCAACGGATGGGACCGGATCACGAATACCTTCCGCAAATACCCCGACGGCTCGATTCGCCGCCTGACGTTCGATCAGGAGCATAACTGGTGTCCGACGGTGATGGCCGACGGGCGGATCCTCTATCAGCGGTGGGAATATACCGATTCGCCCCACGTTCCGACCCGGCTGCTGTTTCAGATGAACCCGGACGGGACCAATCAGCGGGCGTTTTACGGAAGCAACTCCTACTGGCCGAACGCGATGTTTTACGCCCGGCCGATTCCGGGCGACCCGGCCAAATTCGTGGCGATCATCGGGGGGCATCACGGGGTGACCCGCATGGGGGAGATGGTTCTGTTCGATACCGCGCTCGGGCACAAAGAAACCGACGGAGCGGTGATGCGCATCTGCGGAAAGGAGAAAAAAGTCGCCTCGAAGACGAACCCCAAATACGACGATACGCTCATCGTCGATAATCTGGTCGACGAGGCGTGGCCGAAATTCCTCCATCCGTATCCGCTCTCGGAAAATTACTACCTCGTCGCCGCCCAGCCGTATCAGGGGGGGCTGTGGGGGATCTATCTGGTCGATACCGAAGATAACATGACGCTTCTGGCGCAAAAACCCGGTTTCGCCCTCTTGGAACCGACGCCGATTCTCCAGACGGAGAAACCTCCGGTTCCCGCCGATCGGGTCGATACCTCTCGGGAAGACGCGTCGGTCTTTATCGCCGATGTTTACGAGGGCCCGGGCCTCAAGGACGTTCCGCGCGGGACGATCAAGCAGCTGCGGCTGATTTCGTATGAGTACCTTTTCCCGAAAATGGGAGGTCCGCAGGGGGTGGTCGGGGCCGACGGCCCGTGGGACATTAAGCGGATTCTCGGGACCGTTCCGGTCGAACCGTCCGGGGCGGCCCTCTTCCAAGTTCCGGCCAATACGCCGTTTGCCGTTCAGCCGCTCGACGAAAACGGCAAGGCCGTTCAGCTGATGCGCTCGTGGATGACCGCGATGCCGGGGGAGACGCTTTCGTGCATCGGCTGCCACGAGGAGGAAAACTCCATCTCCCCGGCCAGCTTTAATCCCGACGATATGGCGAAGCTCTCGACAAAGACCATCACGCCGTGGCGCGGCCAGGCGCGCGGTTTTTCGTTCCCCCGCGAGGTTCAGCCGGTTCTGGACCGCTACTGCGTCGGCTGCCATGACGGGGAGAAAACCGCTCCGGGGAACCCCGAGTGCCGTCTGGCCGACCTGCGCGGGGATAAACGGATCGACGATTACTCGAGCAATTATCATTATGGAACCAACGCGGGGCGGTTTTCGATCAGTTACACGGAACTGCACCGCTACGTCCGCCGTCCGGGGCTGGAGTCGGATTACCACCTGCAGAAGCCGGCGGAATTCTCGGCGGAGACCACCGACCTGTATCAAATGCTCGCCGGCGGTCACTACGGGGTTCAGCTCGACGCCGAATCGTGGGACCGGCTCATTACGTGGATCGACTTAAACGCTCCGTACTACGGGACGTGGAACGAACAGGCCCAGACGCCGGACGTGGATCACTGGAACGCCCGCCGGCAGGAGATTCAGGCGCTTTACGCCGGGGTCGTCAATGATGAGGAGGCGATCCATCCGACCGATTACTCTCCGGACAAGGCGCTTCCCGATTCGGCACAGCTGGCTGAGAGGATGGCCCCCGCTGCGATGCCCTCTTTCCCCGACTGGACGTTCGATTCCGAGGAGGCGCGGCAGCGTCAGGCCGCCGCGGCGCGGGAACTGTTCGGCGATCCGGCCATGACCGAAAAACGGGTCGAACTGGCCGACGGCGTGTCGCTGCTGCTGAAACTGATCCCCGCGGGGGAATATGTCGCCGGGGCGCAGTCGCCCGACGCGAACGGCTCGCTTTTGATCCGCGCGGAGAGTGAAAAGCCCCGCGTGGTGAAGATCGAAAAGCCGTTTTGGCTCGGCGCCCTGGAGATCACGAACCGGCAGTACGAACTCTTTGACCCGGCGCACGATTCCGGCGTGGAGTCCCGCACGGCGATGCAGTTCGGGGTTCGAGGGTTTTATGTCAACGCGCCGGAACTGCCGGTGGTTCGGGTTTCGTGGAACGAGGCGCAGCGATTCTGCCAGTGGCTGTCGGAAAAGACGGGGGAGGCCTTCCGGCTTCCGACCGCCGACGAGGCGCAGTGGGCCGCCCGCGCCGGGACCGGGACACCGTTCTGGTACGGGACGCTGGAGAGTGACTTCTCGGCGTTTGAAAACCTTTGTGACGTGACCACCCGCGACTTTATCTGTCATCCGTACTTCAAGGAGATCAAGCCGCTCGGGGGGACGAAATACGACCAGTATCTCCCGAAGGACGAGCGGTTCAACGACCACGCGCTTCTTTCGGCGCAGCCGGGAAAGTACCGGCCGAACCCGTGGGGCCTGTTCGACGTTCACGGCAACGTCTCCGAATGGTCGGCGACCGACGCGATGATGGAGATGCCCGGCCGCGGCGGAGAAAAGATTCCGGGCAAGATCGTTACCGGCGGCTCGTGGCGGGACCGTCCCATCAATGCCCGCAGCGAGTCGCAGGCGGTCTACCGCCCGTGGCAGGGGGTTTACGACGTCGGCTTTAGGGTCGCGGTTGACGCCGGGAGCCCCGGCGGGCGGTAGGCCCTTGGCCAATTAACCGCAGCCGTTCGGCACGTTGTGCCTCAGACCAGCAAACAACGTGAGCGAAAGCGCCGTGATGCTTTTTCCTATGCCGTATGGTCCCCCTACGGCAACAGTGGTCAAGCGCACTGCGCTTGCCCTCCCCGGGCAGGGGCCGCCGGAGGCACAAGAAAAAGAACAAAATAAAAAAAGCCCCCCAATCCCAGCCGCCCCCCGCAAAAGTCACGCCAGCAGACCTTATCACTCGCCAACAAACGGCGGCAAGCCGACAGACCCAAACGGGGCGGCTGGAAGGAGCGGGAGCAGCGGCCGAAAACCGACAGTCGAAATCACGCCGAAAAACCAGCCGCGTCCCTCCCGCGGTTAGTTGGAACCGACAGGGTCAGCGGGTGGTTGCCGCAGGGGAAACCGGCAGCCGCCGGAAAACCGCCGCGGCAATACCGCTCACGTTGTTCGCTGGTCACTAGTCTGAGCCGCAGCGCGGCGAACGACTGCCCCTGGAATTTTTCAAGGGCATACCGCCCGCCGCGGCTCGCGGCTGGCCGCCGGCCCTGCCGGCCCGGCTAGACTTCGCTTGCGTCTGGAACGGTGAATTCGCCGCGGTAGTCACGCGACTCCATCGCGCGGGCATCGTCGTTATCGACGAAATGTTCCGCGACGGGATCGAACTTCAGTTCCGGTCCGAGCGACAGCTTGGTCCTGGCCAGATCGACCTGATTCGCCTTGAGATGCTCAACCGTCCGATCGACCGTATCGAGGTTATCGTCATTGCTGGCGTAGTGGGCGAAATACTCTTTGAGCTCCTCGACCGTCACGCGATTCTGCTCGCCGAGGTAGTAGGAGATATTCCCCATGTGAGCCAGACCGGCCGCCAGATGCCCGCAGCGGGCGTCGGCGTTGAGCTTCTCGGGCGTGCCGTCGAGAATGCACTGAATAAAGTTCGAGAAATGATACTCATCACCGCCCCCCTCAAAGCGCTCGACCTCCTTCCCGTCAAGATCAAAGGCGACACAGCGCCCGTACGCCTGCTGAACAACGTATCCTTCTGTACCGTAAGCGATCGCGCCGACCTTCGCGGTAAAGTAGCTGTCGGTCTCCAGCCCGCGGGTCTCAAAGACAAGCGTCTTCCCTCCGTCGTAGTTATAGATCGAAACCTCGGTATTGGCGGTATCGCCGGCGTCGACGTAATTCGGGTCGTTCCTCTCGACGTCGTAGCCGAGCCGCCCGCCGTAGGTAATCACACTGTTGGGAAGAACATCCGTGCCGAGAAAAACACGGGCGATATCGAATTGGTGCGGACCCTGATTACCGCAGTCGCCGTTGCCGTAGACCCGCTGCCAATGCCAGTCGTAATGAAAATTCGGCCGCGTCAGCGGAAGGATCTGGGCCGGACCGGACCAGATATTATAGTCGACCGACTCCGGTACTTCATACTGACCGAGCGGACCGATCGCCTTGCGGCGGTTGTAGCACAGACCGCGGGCGAGCTTGACCTCGCCGATCTTGCCGTCGCGAACGTACCGCGTCGCCTCAACGATCGCCGGATTCGAACGGCACTGCGATCCAACCTGGCAGCAGACACCGTACTTTTTAGCGGCGGCGACCAGCGCGCGTCCTTCGTGGATATTGTGGCAGATCGGTTTTTCGATATAGGCGTGCTTGCCGGCCTGCATTGCCCACACACCGCACAGCGCGTGCCAGTGGTTCGTCGTCGCGCAGGAAACAATATCTAAATCGGCGTCGCCGAGCGCCTCGCGCATATCGACGGTCGTCTTGGGACGCTCGCCCTGTATCTCCTGCAGCTTATCGGCGGCGCGCTGCAGAATATCCTTATCGGCGTCGCACAGCCAGGCGACTCGGGTCTGCGGAAGGGAACTGAACATTGGGATATGGGAGCTCGATCCGCGGCCGCCGCAGCCGACGACCATGACGTTGAGGATATCGTTCGGCCCGGCTTTTTTCGCGTCTTGGGCGCGCAGGGCGCGGGGTTGTACCATTGCTGTGGAGGCCAGGGCCGCCGCGAAGAAGGAGTCGCTCAAAAACTGACGGCGTGTGATACGGGACATGGGGTACCTCGTTTGTTTTGTGGTTGAATCGCCAAAACGGCCGGCGGCTGTTGGCGAAAAAACGCGAGCCGACTTTGGCAAAAGCCGGCTCGCGGGCTTCGATGGTGTTCTGATCCGCTGGACCTTCCGGTAGTAGGTTGATTTTCACCAACTAACCGCGGGAGGACGCGGCCGGGTTAATAGCGTGATGTCGACTGTTGGTTTTCGGCCGCTGCTCCCGCTCCGTACAGCCGCCCCCGTTGGGTCTGTCGGCTTGCTGCCGTTTGTTGGCGGGTGACAGGGGCTGTTCGCGTGACTTTTGCGGGGGGCGGCCGGGGCTTGGTTTTTTGTGCCTCCGGCGGCAAGCGCAGTGCGCTTGACCACTGTTGCCGTAGGGTGACCATACGGCATAAGAAAAAGTGCCGCGGCGCCTTCGCTCACGTTGTTCGCTGGTCTGAGCCGCAACGCGGCGAACGACTGCCCTGGAATTTTCCAAGGGCATAGCGGCCGCCGGCCCTGCCGGCCCGCGGCGCTTTCGCTCACGTTGTTCGCTGGTCACCAGTTTGAGGCACAACGTGCCGAACGACTGCCCCTGGAATTTTCCAAGGGCATAGTGGCCGCCGGGCCTCCCGGCCGAAGCCGCGGCTCGCGGCCCGGTCAAACTTCGCTTGCGTCGGGAACGGTGAATTCACCGCGGTAGTCACGCGACTCCATCGCGCGGGCGTCGTCGTTATCGATGAAATGCTCCGCGACGGGATCGAACTTCAGTTCCGGCCCGAGCGACAGCTTGGTCCTCTCCAGATCAACCTGATTCGCCTGGAGATGCTCCACCGTCCGATCGACCGTATCGAGGTTATCGTCACTGCTGGCGTAGTGGGCGAAGTAATCTTTGAGCTCCTCGACCGTTACGCGATTCTGCTCGCCGAGGTAGTAGGAAATATTCCCCATGTGGGCCAGACTGGCCGACAGATGCCCGCAGCGGGCGTCGGCGTTGAGCTTCTCGGGCGTACCGTCGAGAATACACTGAATGAAGTTCGAGAAATGATACTCGTCCCCGCCCCCCTCAAAGCTCGCGATTTCTTCCCCATCGGGGTTGAAGGCGGCGCAGCGGCCGTACTCCTGCTGAACGACATACCCTTCCGTACCGTAGGCGATCGCGCCGATCTTCGAGGTGAGGTAACTGTCGGTCTCCAGCCCGCGGGTCTCGAAGACGAGTGTCTTCCCGCCGTCGAAGTTGTAGATCGAAACCTCGGTATTGGCGGTATCGCCCGCGTCGACGTAATCCGGGTCGTTCATTTCGACGTCGTAGCCGAGCCGTCCGCCGTAGGTAATCACACTGTTCGGGAGAACGTCCGGGCCGAGGAAGACGCGGGCGATATCGAACTGGTGCGGACCTTGATTGCCGCTGTCGCCGTTGCCGTAGACCCGCTGCCAATGCCAGTCGTAATGGAACTGCGGACGCGTCAGCGGAAGGATCTGAGCCGGACCGGACCAGATATTGTAGTCGACCGATTCCGGAACCTCGTACTGACCGAGCGGACCGATCGCCTTGCGGCGCTTATAGCACAGACCGCGGGCGAGCTTGACCTCGCCGATCTTGCCGTCGCGAATGTACTGCGTCGCCTCGACCACCGCCGGATTCGAACGGCACTGCGACCCGACCTGGCAGCAGACGCCGTACTTCTTCGCGGCGGCGACCAGCGCGCGCCCTTCGTGGATATTGTGGCAGATCGGCTTTTCGATGTAGGCGTGTTTGCCGGCCTGCATTGCCCACACACCGCACAGCGCGTGCCAGTGGTTCGCCGTCGCGCACGAGACGATGTCCAGATCGGCGTCGCCGAGGGCCTCGCGCATATCGACGGTCGTTTTGGGACGCTGGCCCTGCATCTGCTCCACCTTATCGGCGGCGCGCTCCAGAACGGCCCGGTCGGCGTCGCACAGCCAGGCGATGCGGGTTTGCGGGAGTTTATGGAACATCGGGATATGGGAACCGGCGCCGCGGCCGCCGCAGCCGACGACCATGACGTTGAGAATGTCGTTCGGCCCGACCTCGGGGGCGGCCTCGGGGGCTGCCTCGGGGGCGTCTTGGGCGCGCAGCGCGCGGGGGAGCGCCGTCGTCGTGGAGGCCAAAGCCGCGGCGAAGAAAGAGTCGCTCAAAAACTGACGACGTGTGATACGGGACATGGGGTACCTCGTTGGGTTTTCTTGTGGTGGGGGGAGGGAATCAGCAGTCGACCGGCTTGCGGGTGCGGATCGACTCCATCTCTTTATAGCAGAGGGTCAGCGCGTCGCCGGCCAGTTTGCCGTCGAGCAGCGGCGAGGGAGTCCCGGAGGTGAATGCTTTGAGCGCCTCGGTCAATTCATTGGCGAACGGGACGACATCGTCGCAGGAGCCGAGATCGGGTTTTTCGACCGTGCCGTCGTCGTTCAGGACGGTAACGGGAACGTTATTGAACGATTCGCAGAAGACGGTCGCCTTTTCGAACTGGACCTCGTAACCGTGGGTGAACTGGCGGCCCTGCTGACGAATATTGCCGCTGGTGGCGGTCACGACCAGATCCGGATCGTCGTAGAGATATTGAATATTGAAGAACTCGGGGATATCGCCTCGGCAGCGGCCGACTCCCTGGACAACCTTCGGCATCCCGAACAGGGCGCGAATGAAGTGGACATCGTGGATGTGGAGGTCGAGCATCGGGCCGCCGAAGACCGACATATCATAGAAGTTGGGGAGCCAGACCGGGTCGGGGGTGATCCGGAGGAAGTTGCCGCCCAGGAGCTTTCCGTAGCGGCCGCTGTTCGCCGCCTGGACAATGAAGTTATGAGAGAGGTGGAAGGGGAGGACATGGCCGATGCAGAGTATTTTGTTATTCCGCTTCGCGGCCTCGATCATCGCGGCGCCTTCTTCCGGACGCAGGGCGATCGGCTTTTCACAGAAGACATGCTTCCCGGCGTCCAGGGCGGCGATCGTCGCCTCGGCGTGGCGCGAGGGATGAAGGCACACATCGATCACGTCCAGTTCCGGATCGGCGAGCATCGCCTCGTAGTTGTCGTAGGTCGAGATACCGGTCAGATCCATCATCGTCCCGGCCGGGCCAAAATTCCCCTTGATCTTCGTCCAGTCGCCGGTGAGGCGCTCTTTATTATAGGTCTCGCAAAGAGCCGCCACTTTGATCCCCTCGATCCGCTGGTAGGCCAGATAGTGGATCATCCCCATAAAACCGATTCCAGAAATACCGACTTTCAGCATCGCAATCTCCTGTTCATCAAAAATTTTGCCCCAGACCCTTTGCACGGGGGAGGGAGCGGCTCTTTAAACGATACGCCTGTATTGTTTAGTTTACCTGCTGCCCGAGGCAAAATAAAGAGTAGAAGCGAAATTTTTTGCCGCGGCCGGGGCCTTTTTCTCTTTTCGGCCGCCCGCGGCTCGGCTCCCGGGGGCGGGGAGGCACCGCGGCTCGGGAGGAAAAAATGGTCTGGACAGGGGGGAAAAAATAGATTAAAAGCGGCAAGACCACCTTCCTAAAGCGGCTTTGTTCCATGCCGCCCTCGGAAGGGGTATACCTGAGTTTTTCAAGGTAATTTTAGGCAAGGCGCTCAAACGCTGCTAAGGGCAAAACATACTAGGGGTAGGTAGACGATGACACAAGTTATTCCAACAAGGAGATCGACGGCGAATCACCTTTCGCTTTGCGTTGTCCCCGCGATGCTGTTGTGTTTGGTCGCTACTGAACTGTTCTCGGCCGCTCCCAATCTGACCGCTCCCAGGGCAAAGCAAAGCCAGCCGCCGACACCTCAGCAGGTGATCGAAGGCCGAGCCAGGCCGATCGCCTATACCGCCTCGCCGCAGGAGATGGCGGCCGTCCCCGTTCCTCCCTCTGTGCCGGGGGGACAGACGACGCTCAGCACGCCGATTCCCGCCCCCGCGATGGGGGGCTTAACGACACAGACGCGGCAGGCCCAGGATACCGGCGGCGGTGAGCTGTTGGGGATCGTCCCCGGAAAGACGGCGATTCACGAATTGAGCAGTCATCCGATCTTCTCCAAACCGATCGGCCAGGAGACCGTCGCCCCCTTTACCGTCATGACCTTTAAGGTCGCCGATATTCCCGATTTGGCGTCGATTCAGCTCTACGTCCGCGAGGGGATCGTCGAGGGAATGATCGTCAACTTCGCCAGTCCGCGCACCCTCATGGACGCCCGCACGTCGTTCGCCGACGTGATCCAGGGGATTCTTCCCCTGACGCTGCTCGACTCGAACGGCTCTTTCCGCGAGGTCTATCCCGAAAAGGGGTTCGCGTTCGTCTTAGAGAAGAATCCGGAAACCCCGGAGATTCCTTCCTCGAATGTCACGCAGATCGCCATCGAGACGGTTCAGCCCGAGTATTTCCTGATCCGCGCCTCGCAAAATCTGCTGCGCAATTCGTACGAACGTTCCCTGTCGCAGGTCTGCGCCGATGCCGAGACGGTCCTGAAACTTCAGCCGAAATCGGCGCAGGCGCACGGGCTCTTGGCGCAGGCGGCCTTCCTTTTGGAGGAGTACGAAGTCGCGCGCTACCAGATTCAGGAGGCGATCGCGCTGGACGGTACCTCGGCGCAGTATCCGCTTTTAATGCTCAATATCTTCGACAAGGCCGATCAGGGGGAGGAGGGACTTGAGTACCTCCGGGCCCACCGGGAGGTGTGCGAGGGGACTCCCTTCTCGAAGGCCGAGACGGCGATTCTCGAGGGGGATTTTTTGCGGACCCGCTTTGAACCGAACTTCGATGGGGCGATCCAGCTGCATCGCAGCGCGGTCGACCAGCTTCTGCCGATGAGCAAAGATCCCTCGCAGGGGACCGAAGTTTTGGCCAAACGGCTGCTGATCCGCGCCTATTTGGCGCTGGCGCTCGATATTGTTCAAAAGCCGTGGCCCGAACCGTCCGACGCCGAGAAGGCGTTTCTCTGGATCGAAACCGCCGAGAAGCTCTCCGATGAGCTTTCCTCCGGCGAAATGACCCCCGTCGACGTCGTTCCGATCGACGGTATTTTGAATATCGCCCTGGCCGCCAGCGAGGTGGGACTCTTCCTCCCCGAGTCGGATAAGATCGATCCGTATATCCGGCGGGTCATGAATATCGGGGAGATCACCTCCGAGCAGGTGAGCGACTCGCTCGGGCTGCAGGCGATCTACTGGAGCTGCGCGAAATTCTATCGCAACTGCTGGAATATCGCCGAGATGCGCGGCGACGAGGAGTCGTCGGTCACCTACGCCCGTTTGACACTGAAATATTTAGAGCCGTTCTGCAACGAGGCGCCCGATCGGGTCGCCGATGTGTTCGGTCCGATCGACTACGACCTGGCGGCCATCTTCCTCGGCCACCCGGAGTGCGAGAAGATGATGCTCAAGTGCCGCGAGCGGGCGATTCGCGCCATCGAGGAAAGGGAAAAGAGCAATACCCTCTTCGAGAACGGCGAAAACGGTATTCGCCTGGTCAATTTCGGCAAGGCCTACTGGCTCGAGGGGGATCGCCAAAAAGGTTATGACCTGACCTGCCGGGGAATCGATCTGATCGACGCCTCCATCGCCGGTTCGGCGATGGAACCGGACGAACTGATCGTCCCGCTGCGCAACGCCGCGATGATGGCCAAGGGGCTGCACAACAGTGAGGACGCCGCGCTCTACACCGAACAGGCCAATAAGCTGGCCGAACCGGTCGGCGAGCCGGTAGCCGTCCCCGACGAGGAGGGCGGCGCGGCGAAGAGCGCCCGGACCGCCTCGGTTCAGAAGAAAGCCCAGACCGTCACGAAGTCGACCCCGAAGGGGCCCGGGATGACCGCTCCCGGAAAACCGGCCGAGGCCGCCGCCGGCAAACCGTTCAAAGAGGCGGTCATGCCTTGGGAACGAGAAGATCAGGGACAGGCGTCCAACGACCCCAATCGGATTCCCTTGACCGCGCTGATCTCCAAAAAGCCGAAGAAAGAGAAGTAACCCGCCTCGAGCGTCCGGGAAATCCGCCTGCCATTTCTTCCGCCTTCTCCCCCTCACAGGAGAAGGCGGTTTTTTGTATAATCAGCCGCGGGTGGTGTCGGTATTCTTCCGCGCGAGCCGGTCGAAGCGGACGAACCCCCTTTTTCCGAGGAACGGCAAGAAACAAAGGAGAGGCAGGTCAATGGCTGAACGGTTCCCCCACTTGAAGAACAGCGATCCCGAGGTCTACAATCTGATTCAAAAGCAGATCGAGTTCGAGTCGACCACCCTGAAGATGATCGCGTCGGAGAGTTTCGCGACTTACGAGGTTATGGAGGCGCAGGGCTCTCCCTTCACCAATAAGTACGCCGAAGGGTACCCGGGGGCGCGCTACTACGAGGGGAACGAGTTCACCGACCAGATCGAAAACCTTGCCCGCGAGCGCGGAAAGAAACTCTTCGGCGCGGAGCATATCAACGTTCAGCCCTACTCCGGTTCGCCGGCCAACGGCGCGGTCTATCGCGCCATCGCCAAGCCGGGCGATAAGATCATGGGGATGCCGGTCTCGCAGTCCGGCCACTTGACCCACGGCTGGAAGGTCAGCTTCTCGGGGATGGATTACGTCCAGGTTCCGTTCGGTCCCGACCCGGTGACGGGGAAGATCGATATGGATCAGGTTCGCCAGATCGCGCTGGCCGAACGGCCGCGGATGATCTGGGCCGGAACCAGCGCCTATACCTATAAGCTCGACTACGCCGCCTTCGCCGATATCGCCCGCGAGGTTGAAGCGTATCTCGTCGCCGATATCGCCCACATCAATGCCCTGATCATCGCCGGTGTCCATCCCGACCCGGTCCCGTACTGCGATATCGTCAGCAGCACCTCGCACAAAATGCTCCGCGGCCCGCGCGCCGGTTTCATCCTCTCGAAGATCGAGGACCGTTACCAGCAGAAGTACTACGCCGAGAGCAAGTTCAATTTGGCGCAGCGCGTCGACCGGGCTGTCTTCCCCTGTCTGCAGGGCGGCCCGCATATGCACGCCATCGCCGCGATGGCGTTCGCCTTCGGCTACGCCATGACCGACGAGTTCAAAGATTACGGCCGTCAGATCCTTAAAAACGCCCAGGCGCTGGGCGGCTACCTGCAGGAGCGCGGGGTCGCTTTGATCGGCGGCGGGACCGAGACCCACATCCTGCTGCTCGATTTCCGCAAAGAAGATTACACCGGCAAAGATGTTTCCCAGGCGATGGCCAAGTGCGGCATTATCGGGAACTTCAATATGGTCCCGGGCGATACCCGCAAGCCGTTCACCACCAGCGGCGTGCGTCTCGGGACCCCGTCGCTCACGGCGATGGGGATGAAAGAAGCCGATATGGAGAAGGTCGCCGACTTCATCAGCCGGGTCTGCCAGGCGGTGAAGAATCAAAACGTCGACCAGGTCGCCCCCGGCATCCGCGGGGAGGTCGCCGAGTTCTGCCGTTCGTTCACGATTCCCGGACTGGCGTAACAATCACGCCTTTCCCCCTTGAAAGAGGAACCTTTCAGCCGCTCGAAGGAGGTCCCCGCGATGCTCAGTTACAAAACCGCCGGTGAGTCGCACGGCTATGGGCTTTTCGCGCTGATTGAAGGGTTCCCCTCGGGGTATCGGTTCGATATCGAGCGGATCGACGCGGAGCTGCGCCGGCGCCAGGGAGGGTACGGCCGCGGCGGGCGTCAAAAGATTGAGTCCGATCACGCGGAGATCTTATCCGGTATCCTGCACGGCCGCTCCACCGGCGCGCCGATTATGCTCTGTGTCAAGAATCGCGACGTCAAGATCGAGGAACTTCCGGAGCTTACCGCGCCCCGTCCCGGTCACGCCGATTTTTGCGGCGCGGTCAAATACGGCGGCGGGATCCGCGCCGTTTTGGAGCGGGCCAGCGCCCGAGAGACCGCCGCGCGGGTCGCCGCCGGCGCGCTGGCGTCCGCCTGGCTGGAGCAGTTCGATATTCGCTGTGTCGGCTATGTGACGCGAATCGGGTCGCTCGATCTGTCGCCGAGCGATTTGGCGCTCGACGATCCGGGCGCGCTGATCGCCCGGCGCGACGCCAGTAGTGTCTATTCTTTGGCTCCCGAAAAAGACGCCGAGGCCCAGCGGTTAATCGACCGGGCGCGTGACGACGGCGATACCCTGGGAGGGGTGATCGAGGTGACCGTCTTCGGCGCCCCGATCGGATTGGGGTCTCATGTTCAGTACGACCGCAAACTCGACGCCCGCCTGGCGATGGCCGCCATGTCGATCCAGGCGATCAAGGGGGTCGAAATCGGGCTGGGATTCGAGGCGGCGTGCCGAAGGGGCTCTCAGGTGCACGACGAGTTTGTCTTAGGTGACGACGGGGAGATGATCCGTCCGACGAACAACGCCGGCGGTATCGAAGGGGGGATGAGCAACGGGGAGCCGATCGTGGTTCGCGCGGCGATGAAGCCGATCGCGACCTTGAAAAAACCGCTCCGCTCCGTCGACCTCAAGACCGGCCTTCCGGTCGAGGCGTCGTTCGAGCGCAGCGACGTGTGCGCCGTCAGCGCGGCGAGCGTCGTGCTCGAAAACGTGACCGCCTTCGAGATTGCCGCCGCGCTTTTGGAGAGTATGAACGGCGACTCGATGGACGAACTGGGCTTCGACGAGGATTAGACCTCGATCACGACGCTTTCGGCCACCTTGTCTTCGATATTGGGCCGGAAGAGGGTTAAGATCAGCAGCGGGAGGAACCACCCCATGTAGAGCCCTCCCTCGTGTCCCATCCAGAACTGCGCCCCGAGCATGACCAGGGCGCTGCACGAGAGCAGATTGGCCAAACTTTTGCGCGACGGCCAGATCAGCAGGCCAAAGACGGTGACCATGAACAGGGCGATGACCGGGATGCGGTAGTTGGTCGAGAAGAACGCCCAAAGTCCCGTCGCGTCGGTGACGCACATCGAGTGCTTCCCGAACATCGCCGCCAGCTGTTCGGCGTAGCCGACCTCCGTGACCGGTGAAAAGAGCAGGAGCAGCCCCATCATCAAGATGGCGGAAACCACCCCGATGGTGAACCGGTGGGATCCCCGTTTCCAGTAGAAACTGTACCACAGCGGCAGCAGGAAGAACGGGTAGAAGATCAGCGAACCGGCCAGTCCGATCAGGAAGCCGGAGAAGATCGGGCGCCGGTAGATCGCCACCGCGAGGACCAGGAGCATTCCCGGAAGGAAGTGGTCGACCCGTCCGGTCATCTGATTGACATACGGCAGGAGCAGGTAGATCAGCGCCGCGGCGGCGCCGCACTTAAAGTTCCCGAAGTGGCAGTGTCCGATAATGATCAGCCCGGCGGTGATACCGAATTGGATCAGCACCACGAAGATGATCAGGAACGTATCGTCCATCTGCGAGGGGGTTTCCATCGCATGGCGGTTTTCTTCCTCGGTGATCATCTGGTTGAGCGTCTTAACGTCGGGCGCGCCGGTGGCCTGCGGGGGGACGTCGGTCTGCTGCGGCTCGGGGGGAAGTTCCGCCTGGGGCGGGAAATCATCGGCCAGCGCGGCGAATTTTTCGGTAATGACCCCCTCGGCGAAAGGGAGCATTATGTCGTTTTCATCGCCGATGGCCGGGGCATCGACGACGCGGGCCTCCTCCGGCTCGGTTTTCCCCGTGAGAGTTCGGCTTAAAAGGGCGCTCATATCGCGAACGAACGAGTTGTTCCGCCGCTCGTTCGGATCGACCTTCGCCGACGCGTTGGGATGGGCCGAGAGAATCTCTTTGCGGATCGCCTCCGACGGGGTAAAGACCTTATTGACCCGTTCGGCGAAGAGTTTGAAGGGGAGGTAGCCCGGATCGAGCGACAGGGGGCGGTTCTGCGAGTTTTCCATATCCCGAATCGAGAGGATCTGCTCCAATCGGAGGGTACGGCCCGAGCTGAGCCGGTCGCCGCGGTAGTAGATCAAACTCGGGATGAGGAACAGAAGCATCGTCACCAGGCCAAAGACCAGCCCGGAGGTCGCCAGGTTCGGTTCCAGCAGCGGCCGCCGTACCAGGAAGGAGTCGAGCCACAGGCGGCAGAAGAAGAGGAAACCGATGGCGTAGATCCAGATATAGCCGTGGTAGCTGTCTCCCATCGCCAGGTAGAGAAGCCCGGGCGCCAAGAGGATCACGGCGATCAAGTCGAAGTTTCGAATCGACAAAAGCCGGTTGAACTTAAAGAACGTGACAATGATGATCAACGCCGACAGGTAAAACCAAGTCGTCGGAAGCATTTCATACTGAAACAGTGATGTCGGCATAGATATCGATTCCCTTCTCGCGTTTCATGGCCCCTGACCGGTGGTGAGGTTTTCACCACCCCCCTCGCGCCGGCGCCTTTACAGTTCCGTCTTTTCCTCGATCGCCGAGAGCATCTGATCCAATTCCTTCGCCCTGGTGGAATGCGGGTCGCGCTGGCGAACAAAGAGGAGGTGTTCCCGCGCTTGGCGGTAATCCTCCTTTTGCATCAGCAGTCGGCCCAGCTCGAAATGGATATCGAGGTAGTTCGGATCGATCGTCAGCGCTCCGCGGAACAGTTCGACGGCGTCGTCGTACGCGCCCTGACGCGCCAGGACACGTCCCAGACCCGCTCTTGCCTCAAGGTGGTCCTCTTCCATCTCCAAGACCACATAGTACCGTTCGCGCGCGGCGGACCAGTCCCCGGTCTGCGCGAGGAGCTCCGCCAGCAGGAAAGAGATCCCCACGTCGGCCCCGCCGCCGCACAGCGCCAGACGGCAGCAGCGAATCGCCTTTTCGAACTGGCCCGCCTCGGCCAGGTTTCGGGCCTCTTCGCACAGCGCGACCACGTGACGGCCGATTTCCCGCTCAAAGGCCTCGATCTCCTCGGCCCCCAGCGCCAGTTTCCCCGCGCGCGGAAGGGCGAAGAGCTCCTTGGCGAAGCGAAATTCCTTGGGCGCGTCTTGGTCGGTACCCTCGCCGATCGCCGCCGCGGTCTGCTCCTCGGCGCGCTCCTCAAGGTCCAGCTCAAAGAAGCGCTGCCCCTGGGCGTCGCACAGATTGTCGTCCTCCGGCAGGAGAACGGTTCGGCCGTCGGGGCCGAGCCGAAGCCGCGGCAAGATCGGTTCGCTGCTTTGGTGACGCTGCTCGAACCGCTCGATCATACGGCGGAGCTTCTCGGGTTTGGTTCCCGCCGCCTCGAAGATCTTGATCCTATTGGCCGCCGGCACCGACTCGGCGTCAAAGTAAAGAAGACGCCCCACCTGACGCACCGAGGTGAGCAGACCGAGCCGATGCCACTTTCGAATGGAGGTCAGCGGCACCCCGGTCAGCTCGGCGAGCGTCGCCGCGGTATACAAAGGGCGGTCTTCCGTCGGTTCCACCCCGGTACTCGGCCTGCCGAGGATGCGGTTCAGTTCGGTTTCGGTGATGGTTTTCAGCTCACCGCGTTCAAACGAACGGCGCGTCGCCTCGTTGAGCCGCTGCGACAGTTCCAGCCAGTCGGTCCCGAGCAGGGTTCCCTCGCCGAGGACAATCAGGTTGACGTCGGAGAAGACCGAATCGACGATCTTTCCCCCCGCCGCGCGAATGAGACGTTCGGTCTGTTTACGGCTGGCCGCGGCAAAGCGCCCGACCAGCAGAACCCTGCGGCCGGAAAGCGTCAAACCCTCCCGGGATTCGGGAGAGGACGCCTGATAGTTCGGATCCGGCTGATTTGTTTCCACGGATAGAGGCCTCTGCTTTTGGGCGGCGCCTTATGGCCGGTGTCTTATCGATGCGGCGGCAGGTAGATCACGGTCCCCGGGGGGATGCTGCCGGCTAAGTTCTTATCGGGATTGAGGTTGCGGATCTCCGCCCAGCGTGTACTGTCCCCCAACTCCGACTCGGCGATCGTCAGCAGGTTGTCGTTCGCCTTGGTGGTGTAGGTGGTGTAGTTCACGCCGACGTTCGGATTGGCGGCACTGGCTTGGTTGTAGCCGTTTTGGTTATAACCGCCGTTGGCGTTATAGCCATTTTGGCCGTACCCGTTGGTGTTATAGCCGCCGGCGTTGTACCCGTTGTTGTTTGGAACAGTGTTGCTGTAGCCGCCGTTGTTTTGGGGGTACCCGTTATTTTGCGGATAGCTGTTGTTCTGCGGGTAGGCATTGTTCTGCGGATAGCCGTTCGGCTGGGCGTAACCGTTGTTCGTGTTGTTGGGCGCGAACGCGTTGTTGTTCTGCGGGTAACCGTTCGGCTGGGCGGCGTTGTTATTCGCGTAGACGTTGGAGTTTGGCGCGACGGTCTCCCCCGCGGCGGAATATTGACCGAGCAGTGAAGACTGATGAACCGTCGGATCGGGGAGCGAAAGCGATGTCGCCCCGCCCATCCCGGCGGCCGGCTGCACCGTACCGTACGCCGACGGCGCGGCCGCCTGTCCCAGCGAACCCTGTCCGAGCGAACTTTTCCCCAGCGAACCTTGCCCGAGCGCGTTTTGCTCAGGGGCGGTCCCCTGCGCCGGCACGGTTAAGGAGTTCTGTCCGAGGGAATTTTGCCCAAGGGAATTTTGTTCGAGCGGGGTTTGCGCCGGCGCGGTTTGGCCCAGCGACGTGGTCGGGGCCGCCTGCCCCAAGGAACCTTGACTCGGCTGCCCGAGGGAGTTTTGTCCGAGCGAACCTTGCCCCAGCGAACTTTGCCCGAGGGAGTTTTGGCTCAGCGGACTTGTCTGAGCCGACGGCGCCGGCTGAGCGAGGGAACTTTGTACCGGCTGACCCAGTGAATTTTGTACCGGCTGTCCGAGGGAGCTTTGCGCCGGCTGACCCAGCGAGTTTTGCCCCAGCGAGCTTTGCCCCAGCGTATTCTGATCGAAGGGACTGACCTGCGGCGGCTGTGTCGCCGGCTGACCGGGCGATCCTGCCGGCTGCCCGCTTTGAGGCAGTGTGAAGGAATTCTGCGGTGCCGGCTGTCCGGTGATCGAGTCTTTGATCTCGTTGTACTGGTTCGAGATCGCGTCGGTCGTGTTGTTCCAGGCGTTCTGCACGCCGTCGCGCAGTTCGGCTCCCTTTTGTTCGAGCGACTGGTAGACCTGCTGGGAGCCGTCTTTGATGTTGTTCCAGCTCTCCTCGATCTTGGCTCCGGTCTGCTGCTCCAGTTCGTTGAATTTATCACTCGCCTGTGTCCCAAACTCGTTGAGTTTGTCGCTGGCGCTGTTTCCGAACTCGCTGATTTTATCGCTGGCGCTGTTCCCAAACTCATTGAGTTTGTTGCTGGTCTTATTCCCCAAATCGCTGAGTGTATCGCTGGTCTTGTTCCCCAGATCACTGAGCATATTGTTGGCTTGGTTCCCAAACTCGCTGAGCTTATCCTCGGTCTTGGCCAGCCCGTCTTTGAGCTGATCCCCGAGCGTCATCTCCCCCTCCTTCGGCGGCGACAGCTGCGGGGCGTCGCCGGAGGGGAACTGGAGGGTCGGGATACCGCCGCCCGCCTCTTCGGACGCTTTGCTGTTCCCAAAATCGACGACATTCGAGGAGGATGCCGAGGAGCCGTTCTTCTGGGGCGCCGCCGAGGCGAGACTTCCGATCACGTCCTGCGCCGAGGCATTGGCCTTGTTGACGGTCTGTTCCAGTTGATCCGAGGCGGAGTCGGCCGCCTCGGCAAGCTCCTTTTGAGTCTTCTCGATCTGGTCGGAACCGTCCGAAAGAATTTCGTTCATCCGCTCGCCGGCCTCATTGAGCAGGTCGCTGGCCGAGTCGGAAAGATCTTTTGCCCCGTCGGACAGACCGCCTTTCACGTCGCTCGCCTTATCGGCCAGGCCGCTGGTGAAATCGGAGGCCTTATCGGCCAGATCGCCGGTGATGTCGGCCGCCTTGGACGAGATTTTATCGATCGCCTCGCGCGCCCCGGCACTGACCGAATTGAGAAGCCCCTCGCCGTTTTGTTCCTGCTCAAGCTCGCTGCGAACCGCTTCGGTGATCTCCGCGCGTTTCTCGGGGGAGAGGAGAAGCGTTCCCGCGTAGATGCCGACGATCAGTGCCGCGGCGCCCCCGCTGACGAACCCGGTTCGTTTGGCGATCTTTCGCCAGTTGCGCGGCGTCGAGCTGTCGCGAGCGACGAGTTTCGAGACGTTCTTCTTCAGGTTCTTGAGAACACCGCGTCGGCTGGCCGTTTTGGTCTTGTCGTTCGATGCCGGTTTGGCAGATTTGTTCTTCACTTTTTCCCTCACTGAACGAATCGGAGCGGCAAAGGCCTCAGTGAATCTTGCTCCGAGCTTCCGTGTCAGGGCCGCTTTCGACCCGGCGGCGGGCTCTTGAACGTTGTAGGTATCCGGCTGGTGCGCGGCGCTGCTGCCGCGCTGATGGATCGCGGCCAAGTCGATCGGTTTGGCGGCGCTTTCCGGGGCGCCCGCCGCCTTGGCCGCGGCCGGTGTCATCCCTGTCGGCCGGGACACGGGCGGCTGCTGCGGTCTTGTCCCCACTGGGGAGGGATCCCCTCCCGTTTGAGCCCTATGCTGGCTGAGCGTGATCTTGGGGGCATTGGAGAAGAACGGTTTCGGGGCGCAGAACGCGCTGGCCGGAACGGTCTGCTGCTCCTGCGACGCGTCGATTTCCTCTTCGGCTTCGTCTAGTTCTTCCTCGGCTTCGTCCAGTTCTTCCGCTTCGTCCTCGATATCGTCTTCGTCCTCGGCGTACTCCCGCTCGTCCTCGGTCTGTTCGTCGATTTCTTCCTCGTCGGTTTCGTCCAGCTCCTCGGCCTCGTCCAGATCCTCGGCGTCGTCCAGCTCTTCGGTTTCGTCCGGCTCCTCGGACTCGTCCGGCTCTTCGGACTCGTCCGGCTCTTCGGTTTCGTCTAGTTCCTCGGTTTCATCCAGCTCCTCGGTTTCGTCGACCGCGTCGTCTTCTTCCTCGGCATACTCCCCTTCGGTGTACTGGCCGTCAGCGTATTGGTCCTCGGCGTACTGCTCTTCCGACGGATCGGCTTCGGCGCTCGCCTCGTCATCCCATCGCTCGGCGGATTCGTCCTCGGGGAAAGAAGCCGGGCTTTCGTCGTAACGGTCGTCTTCGGAAGAGGAACGACCGTAGGGGTCGTAATCACCGCCGCGCCGACGCTTGTCGGACCGCCGCCGATCGTAGGAGGAATCCTCCTGGTCCTCGTCCCACGACTGTTCCTCGGGGAGATCGTCTTGGTAACGATTGTCCTCGATGAAGTCGCTGTACCGATTCTTCTTTTTCTTCTTCTTTCCCACGGTATCCCTCCGTTGCGACCCGGTCATTCACCGCTTGTGAAGGCCCATTCCCAATGGGAAGGTTTTTTTGGCAGTGAGTTCTCGGTGCTTTAGGTTGGTCTCGGCGGTATGGATATGTACGCTCACAGCGGCCGAAACGCCCGCCTGTCTTTAACGCCTCACGGCGATACGCAGCTTGGCGCTTCGGCTCCTTGGGTTATGGGTTCGTTCTTCCTCGCCGGCGGTGATCGGCTTTTTGGTGAGGACTTCCAGCCGTGGGTCGCCGCGCATCGCGTTCTTGACGATCCGGTCTTCCAGAGAATGGAAGCTGATCACGGCTATTCTCCCCTCGGGCCGCAGAAAGTCGGCCGCCTTCGGCAGGAAGGTCTCCAGGGATTTTAACTCCTCGTTGACGGCGATCCGCAGGGCCTGAAAGGTCCGCGTGGCCGGGTCGATCTTCTGGTTGTGCCCGGGGATGACCTGCCGGCAAAGCGCCGCCAGTTCGCTGGCCTTTTGAATCGCCTTTCCCTCGTTCCTCAGACGAACGATCTGGCGCGCGATCCGCCGGCTGAACCGCTCTTCACCATAGCGGAAGATGATGTTGGCGATTTCTTCCTCACCGGCGCGCGCGAGCAGTTCTTTGGCGGGAATCCCCTCGGAGGTGTCGAACCGAAGATCGAGCGGGCCGTCGGAATCGAAGCTGAAGCCCCGCTGGCGATCGGCCAGCTGGTCGCTCGAAAGTCCCAGATCGAGGAGAAAACCGTCGACCTTCTCGATATCGAGCATCGCCAGAACTTCGGGGAAGTCGGCGAAATTGACCTGGGCCATTCGGATCGGCAGCTTTCGGCCGGCACGCGCCATGCGCGCCTGCGTCCGATCCAGCGCCCGAGGGTCCCGATCGCATCCGATCACCAAACCGGTCGGGCCGACCCGGCCGGCCAGGGCAATCGTGTGCCCACCTCCGCCGAGTGTCCCGTCCAGGTAGACGCCCCCCTCTTTCGGGGCCAGTCCTTCGACGGCCTCCTTAAGCAATACGGTGGTGTGAACCGTGATACCTTCCCCATCGGGGAGAGAAAGCGGGTTAGGGATGCCTTCCGGCACCGACTCGGCGTCCGACATTGTGACCTTAAGTAATGTCCTCCGAATACTTGTATTATCGGTGTTTAAGAGGTGTTTTCCCCTAGAAAATGGGGCACTTTCCCCCCGGCGGGCGCGCACCGGCCAGTCCCGCGCGCTGGAACCATACTCTTTTTCCCAATCGGAATCCAGTTCAATTTTATCAAAAACTTCCTATTTTTCCTCAATCGCGCCAATCGAACGGCTGTATCAAGATGGATAAAATGCGTCGTGGATGGAAAAAGATAATCATTGCGCCGATAATGCGCGAAAATTACGGTGAAAATGAGGAAAACGGGGGAAAACAAACAGTATGGCAAGTTGCCTTCCCGCCGCGGGGGGAATATACTTAAAGCGTGGAAGAGTGTCCGTTTCACAGACACGCGCTTCCCCCTTCGCGAAAACGACAGAAGAAACGGTTAACCTGAAAGCCGAGATAGGCATTTCCGATGAAAAACGCGATATTTGGCCTGATGGCGTCGCTTGTATTCGCCGGGCTTTTGATCAGTCCCGACCTCCGCGCCGACGGCGGGCGGCAGCTGGGCCCCGGCGTGATGACCACGATACGCCCCTTTATCAACTACAGCGAGACCTATCAGTGGTCGCCGATTCCGACGATCGTCGCGGCTGATGATTCCTACGACTGGGCCCAGAGCCTCTATTTTACCAAGAGTGTCTGGTGTCTGGAGTTTAGCTTCAAGCCGATTCGCACGATTAAGGTCGACTTCCCGACGGAAGAGGGGACGCTTCAGACCAAAGAGGTCTGTTACATGGTCTACTCGGTGACCAATACCGGCGATTTCCTCGAAAGCCAGGTGGACGAGGAGGCGAGCAACGCCATCCACGTGATGGGGCATGACGAAAGCGGTAAATACACCGCCAAAGAATACCGCATCAAGACCGACAATCTGGACGGGACCTACAAGCCCTCGATGGTCAGCTACATCGACGCCAAACCGGACGAAGACGGCAAGATTCCCGGAACCGTCCGTTTTGTCCCCCGCTTTGTGCTGGTGGGGCGCGGCGTGAACGACCCGGTGGTCTACGAGAAAAATGAAGACAGCGGTCTGTTCGTCAGCCAGCCGATCGCCGAGGAAAATCCTGTCTACCCCGATCAGTTCCTCCCCCTGGCGCTGGTTCAGATCGCCGCCGTCGAAGATCCCGCGATCAAGTTCGAGAACTGCGTGACCTTCCCGGCCCTCGATATCCCGCCGGGGAAGACCGTTTGGGGGATCGCCACCTGGGTCGACGTCGATCCGAGAATCGATAACCTGACGGTCTACGTCAGCGGTCTGACCAACGCGCTGCGCTGGGACGACCCCGAAGAAGGGGTCGCGGCCGACGCCGGACCGATGGAAGGGCGCAAGATCTTCCGCAAGGTGCTCAAGCTCAACTTCTTCCATCCGGGCGACACCAAAAATTCCGACGCCCCCTACTACTTCGGCAAACCGGGGGGGGAGCGGTACGAGTGGGTCTTCATGTAAACGGCCCGTTTTCAAGAGCCGTTTGAACGCGAAAAAGGCCGCGGGCCCTCCGGTGCTCTCGGCCTTTCGTTTTTAGGTGAAAGCCCCTTGCCGTTTCCCCTTAAGTTTTGCCTCCTGCCCCCCTTATGGAAAGAAGAAAACACGTGTATAATCTCTCCACTGTAAACCCTCTTTTGCCTTAAGCATAAGGGCGCTTTGCCCCTAGTGCGGGCAAAGCCGATGGAGAAAGAGGTTTTCCCAGTACTCGAAAAGAACAAACGATAATCGGTCAGGTATTCGCGCGCTGCGAAGGCGCTTGGTACCGAGAAAGTGAGGAAGTTATGGCTCATAAAAAGGGACAGGGGTCCAGCCGGAACGGGCGGGACTCCAACGGTCAGCGCCGTGGCGTTAAGGTGTTCGCCGGTCAGGCGGTTCGCCCGGGAAGCATCATTGTTCGTCAGTGCGGTTCGCATTGGCAGGCCGGCAAGGGGGTCGGTCAGGGGACCGATTTCACCATCTTTGCCCTGACCGAAGGTTTTGTGAAGTTTGACCGCAATGGCCGCCGGGTCAACGTGGTTGCCGAAGATCCGAATCTTGAGGCGGTCCAGCAGTAAAAAAGCCGAGGTTTCGGACGCGCATTCTAATTTTTCGTTTTCGCGGGGGTACCGCTTTCGAAAACGAAGTGAGCGTGTAAATGGGCGTGCCTAGAAGATAGGTGCGCCCATTTTTTTGGCTTTGCGAATGCTTGGCGTTTGGACACCTGGAAACAGACGTCTTTTGGCGTGACGATGGGCTGAAATAATGTTTGTTGACGAGGTTCAGATAGAGGTTCAGGCCGGGAAGGGTGGAAACGGCTGCGTCAGTTTTCGGCGCGAGAAGTACGTTCCGCGCGGCGGTCCGGACGGCGGTGACGGGGGGCGCGGCGGCGATGTGATCATCACCGCCGACAGCAATACCGCTACACTGTTTCATCTGACTACCCGCCGCACATGGAGCGCCCGCGTCGGCCAGCAGGGGGGAAGCGCGGGCCGCCAGGGGGCCGCGGGAGAATCTTTGACCATCAAAGTCCCCGTTGGGACGATGGTTTTCGACGCGGTCCACGAGGTTCTCCTCAAGGATCTCTCTGCCGAAGGGGCAACGGTGGTCGCCGCCCGCGGCGGGGCCGGGGGAAAGGGGAATATTCGCTTCAAGTCGGCCGCCAACCGTGCCCCGCGCACCGCCACCCCCGGTGATCCAGGCGAGACGCGCCAGCTTCGCCTGGAACTGAAGATGATCGCCGACGTCGGCCTCATCGGCAAGCCCAACGCCGGGAAGAGCACGCTGCTTTCCCGCGTCTCTCGGGCCCGTCCGGAAATCGGCGCCTATCCGTTTACCACGGTTCACCCGCATCTGGGACTGGTTCAAGTCGGGGCCGACAGCTCGTTTGTGATGGCCGATATCCCCGGTCTGATCGCCGGGGCGCACGCCGGCGCCGGTCTTGGGCACGATTTCCTCCGACATATCCAGCGCGCCGGAATCCTTCTTCACCTCGTCGAGCCGGCCCCCGACGACGGCATCGACCCGCTCGACAACTACCGCCTCATTCGGGAGGAACTCGAAAAGTTCGATCCCGAGCTGGCGGCCCGTCAGGAGCTGCTGGCGGTGACCAAGGCCGATCACCCCGACGCGGCCCGGGTCGCCGACCGCTTCGCCGGGGAGCTTGGCAAGCGTCCCTTCCTTATCTCGGCTGTCACCGGCGAGGGGGTCGACCGTCTGATTGGGGCGATCGCGGCCGCGCTGAAGCCAAAAACGACATGGTAGTACCAGCCAGTACAATGAGGACACCCATGGATTCCATCTGTTCCTTCACCCCGCCCGCGGCGCTGGCGTGCGCCTATCGTCTCGCCGAGCGCCAGCTTCAAGAGCTGTCCGGCCTGATCGAAAGCCAGCTGCGGCACGACAATCCCTTCCTCGAGGAAGTGTTCGGGTACGGTTTTCGCCTCGGGGGGAAGCGTCTGCGTCCCCTGCTGGTCTTTCTTTCGGGGAAAGCCGTCGGCGGCGTGAAAGAAGAGCACCTCCGCGCGGCGGCGGCGCTGGAGATGATCCATACCGGGACGCTCATCCATGACGATATCTTGGACGGCGCCAAGATTCGCCGCCATCTTCAGACCCTGAACATCCGCTGGGATCCCCGCACGGCTGTCTTGGCGGGGGACTATCTTCTGACACAGGCGATCCATCTGACCACGGAGATCGACGACACGACCTGCTACCGCTCGATCGCGCTGGCCTGCCGGCGAACCTGTGAGGGGGAACTCCTTCAGACGGCCCTCCAGGGGGAGTTCGGGATGACCGAAGATGACTATTACCGCGTCATCCGGGGGAAAACCGCCTCGCTGCTGGAATGTTCCGCCCGGCTGGGGGCCTATTTCGGGGGAGCTTCCGCTAAGTGTGTCGAGCGGTTTGCCTATTACGGTCAGGGACTCGGGGCGGCGTTTCAAATCCTTGACGACCTCCTCGACCTGGAGGGGGAGACCGAGTCGATGGGGAAGACCCTGGGGACCGATCTGATCAACCGCAAGCCGACCCTGCCGCTGATTCTCTTTTTGGCCGGTGCCGACACCCCCGCGCGGGAACGCGTTTTGTCGCTTTTGAACAAAGACAACCCCACGTCCGAAGATCTTGCCGCGGTGACCGGTTCCCTTCGCGACGCCGGCTGCCTGACGGCCGCCCGGCTGCAGGCCGAGCGGTTCGTCGCCGATGCTCTTGCTTCCTTGGACAAAACGCGCCCCGAGACGATGACGGCCGAACAGACCGACGCCTACGCCGCGCTGGAGAGTGTCGCGAACTTTGTTCTTTCGCGAAGCTGCTGAGCACCCTTTTCGCGCCTTTCGATATCCCCAAACGCGGTCGGCCGCTTTTGTTTTGCCCGGCCGCTTGAGGGCTTTGCGCGGGACCCGGGCCGATACCGTCGAAGCTGCCCGGACACGGCTTATAACAGGGCTCTTTTGGAATATTCGGCAGACCCCGTAAAGCGGGAAAAATTGCTCTTGTTCCCCTTTTGGATTTAATCTATATTCCCCCTTATCCTTAACATACAGGGTGTCCCTTTGGTCTTTCCCAAACCGGCTCGAAAGAGTTTTTTTAAGAACACTCTCCCGAGGCAAACGTAGTAATCGGGAGATGTCCCCGCGGATGCCCCCCGCCCGCCGTTTTGGCGTTTTCGCCCCGCGCGAAAGCCGAACCGGCGGCTTCGTTGAACACGACCATTCGTTGAATACGAACTATGGATAAAACAAAACAGACCGGTTCACGCAACGGTTCCTCGCCCCTGATGTACGACACGGCCGCGGATATGCTCGCGCCGATGCCGTATACGGAATCCAGCCGCGCGGCCCGGACTTACGAGCATATCCTTTCCGCTCCGGTTCACTACGAACCGCGTTACGAATACCCGCTGGTGATCTGGCTTCACAGCCCCGGCCGTGACGAGCATGAGATCCTCTCCGTCGCCCCTCGTTTGAGCATGCGCAACTACGTCGCCGTCGCGCCGCGCGCCGTCAAGTTAGACCACCGGGCCGACAGCGCCGCGCGATTCACGCCGATGTACGATTGGCCGACCGACGGCCCCCAGGTCGAGGAAGCCGAGGAGCGAATCTTCCGTTCGATCGAGCGCGCCCGCGCGCAGTGCAGCATCTCCGCCAAGCGAATCTTTTTGGTCGGGCTCGGTTCGGGCGGAACGTTCGCGCTGAAGATTGGGACGAAGTACCCCGAGTATTTCGCCGGCGCCGTCTCGATGCTCGGATCGTTTCCCAAGGGAGAGCGGCCGCTGCGCTGCTGGCGTCAGACCCGTTCTTTCCCCATCTTCCTCACCGTCGGTCTCAACAGCCGAACCTTTACCCCCGCCGACGCCGCCGCGCAGCTTCGGCTCTTCCATACCGCGGGTATGTCGGTTTTGATTCATCAGTACAAGACCGCCAACCGGCCGACCGTCCCCATGTTCCGCGATGTCAATCGCTGGATTATGGAGCGGGTGACCGGCGGCCGTTAAAAAACCAAAGCTCCGGCCGATCGGGATCTTCGGTGATGAATCACTCTGAGCACAAGCGGCAGATCGATCGTCTGGTCACCAACGCGCAGGAGGCGCTGTCGGATTTGATCCCCGGTTCCGCGGCGGCGCGCAGCCCGGCCGAGCCGATGACCGACGCGGGGCCGATGGACGAGACGGAACCGATGGTCGACATTGAGTTTGCCCGAATGAGTTTTACCCCCGAGGAGCTTGCCTCGGCACGGGTTGGCACCATCTATTCACTCGGGAAGCCCCCCAGCCCGACGGTCGCTCTTTATCGGGAGGAAAAGAAAATCGCCGAGGCGACCCTTTTTGTGCGGGACGGCCAGCTGTGTGTGCGGATTCAACATCTTGCCTCCGAGTGACCGTGGCGAACGATCATATCATCTAAAAGAATTTCCACGGGAGCGCGGATCGGATGAGAAACGGCACGGTTAAGCGACTGGCTCTTTTTCTGGCGGTCTCCCTGCTGCTGATGCCCGCGCCGCGGTTTTGGGCCGAGGAATCTTCCGTCGGCGAAAAAGCTGTCGCCGAGCAAACGGCCGAAAGCGGTCCCTCGCCGGAAGAAAAGCACCTCCTGGAGCTCCCCCCCGCCCGAAGCGACGCCGGTCCTTGGGCCTATTCGGTGACCCGATCGCTGACCGGGCTTTTCTTTGTCTTGGCGGTTCTCTTCGCCTTTTTGTACGTGGCGAAAAGATGGACCCCCGCGAGGAAACGACTTTGCTCGGAGGCGTGCTTCCAGACGATGGCGGTCTTTCCGATTTCCGGCCGCGTCCAGGGAAGGGTCGTTCGTTTCGGCCCGAAAATTCTTCTTTTAGCCGTCAGCCGCGATCGTGTTACCCCGCTGACCGAGCTGACCGATCCGCAGCAGATCGCTTCCCTCACCGCGGCGCTGCCTCGATCCGGGAGCCGGTCGGGGGAGGAGGAAGCCCCCAAGGAGGCAGGCCAATGAAATCGCTCTTGGGAAAGCCGCTTTATTTTCTGGTGATGATCGCGCTGCTGCTGGGCACCGGCGATGCGCTGCGCGCCTTGGATCCGCCCAGCGTCCCGTCGCTCGACGCGCAGCCGCTGACCGGCGCTGCGGCGGCGGACAGTGACACCGCCCAGCCGCCGGCCCAGGTGCTCGATGCGGATCTTCCCGGCATGGCTGGTACGGCCGGTGCCGCTGATCTTCCCGGTACGGCCGGTGCTGCCGATGTTCCCGGCGCCGCCGATCTGTCCGCCGCGCCAGGTGCCGGGGGGGATTGGTCACGGGAAATCTCCGAGCTGTTTGCCCCGACCTCGGGGGGACGCGTCGGGGGGACGGTGAAGATCGCGATTCTCTTGAGCGTCCTTTCCCTGGTTCCGGCCATCTTGATGATGACCACCTCCTTCGTTCGGATCATCACCGTCCTGTCGATCCTCCGCCAGGGGCTGGGGACGGGACAGACCCCGCCGACTCAGGTTCTCACGGCGATCGCGGTCTTTATGACCTTGCTGGTGATGACCCCGACCTTCACCAAGATATGGGACGGCGCCATTCGCCCCTACTCCGACAAACAGATCACTTTCACCGAGGCGGTCCAAAGGGGGGAGGTGCCGATGCGGACCTTTCTGTGGAAACAGATCGAGCGCTCGGGGAATACCGACGTGATCTATCAGCTTCTGGAGTATGTCCCCAACGCCCAGGTTCCCAAGTACTACGAGGATATCCCGTGGCGGGTCCTGCTTCCGGCCTTTATGATGAGCGAGCTGAAGATCGCCTTCCTGATCGGTTTTCAGATCCTGCTCCCCTTCCTGATCATCGACCTGATCGTCTCGGGGGTGACCGTCTCGATGGGGATGATGATGCTTCCTCCGGCGCTGGTCTCACTGCCGCTGAAGCTGATGCTCTTCGTCTTGGTCGATGGCTGGACACTGGTCGTCAAGGCCCTGCTGGACGGTTTTGTGGTTAATATTTAGGTAATAAATATATAATAAATAAAAACGCGTTTCATCCGCAGGAGATTAGCGATGGAGCTGTCGACCGCCATTGATCTTGCCCGGCAGGCCTTGGTATTGGCCACCCAGTTGGGGCTGCCGATACTCCTGGCCTTGCTGGTGATTTCGTTCCTCGTGGGGCTCTTCCAGACGATGACACAGGTTCAGGAACAGACCCTCTCGGTCGTCGTCAAACTGATCGCCGGGGCCGTGATTCTCGTATGGCTTCTGCCTTGGATGACCGGGCGGATTGTTGAGTACACCCGAGCGCTCTTTGAGCGGATCCCCGAAAACATCGGGATGCTGATGTGAGGGGCGGCCGGTGCTTGCGCAGTTGATTAATCCGCAGGCGATAGAGGCCTTCCTGGTGGCGCGCTGGGTCGTTTTTGTGATGGTCTTTGTCCGTATCACGGGACTGCTTCTGCCGATTCCGATCTTTTCGCGGCGGTACCTCCCGCGCCGGGTTCGCTTTGCCTTGGCGCTGGTCTTAGCCGTCTTGATCTTTCCGATGGTTCCGGGAACCGTTTCCCCCAAGCCCGAAAGCGCCCTGGTTCTCACCGCGGCGATAGAATTTCTCATCGGTCTGGCGGCGGGGGTCGGGATCGCCCTGATCTTCAGCGCGCTGACCCTCTTAGGCGAGCTTGCCACTCGATTGGGGGGCTGGTCGGCCGCGGCGACGTTCAACTCGCCGGTGGAGGAGACACCCGCTCTGATCACCCTTTTGACACTGCTTGGGATCGTCGTGTTTTTCCTCTGTGGGGGGATGTCGCAGCTAGTCGGCGGCCTGGCCGATAGTTTTCGCGTCACCGCGCTGGGGACGCCGCTGACACTGGAGAAGATTATCGATTTATTAAGCGCGTCGGTCACCTCGGCGCTGGGGCTGGCGCTGCGGCTGGCATTCCCCTTGATGTTGACCTCGTTCACCGTCTGGCTGGCGGCGGGGCTTTTGGCCCGGTCGATCCCCCAGCTGGGGATGATGCCGATCGGTTTTTCGGCCAATACCCTCCTGTCGCTGGCGCTGATGAGTCTGACGATCGCCTCGGTCTTTGCCCTGTTTGGTCAAAAGATAACCCGGGCCTTCGAGATCCTGCGCCTGTTCGGCGGCGGCTAAGGGACCGGGGGAACCCCGGGCTTATTCCCGATCATGATCACGGAAGAGGAAGAAAGAGAACAAGAGTTTGGCCGCAGAGAATCGCACCGAGAAACCGACGCCTAAAAAGATCCAGCGGGCCCGCGAGGAGGGGAATGTCCCGTACAGCCGGCAGCTGACCTCCTCGATTCTCTTTTTGGCGCTGGTGCTGATCTTTTTCTCGGGCTGTTCCGGTCTGGCCGGCCGGATCGCGGCGTTCGCGTCCGGCTGCTGGGGAGAGTTTGAGCATTCCTCCGCCGAGAACTTATTTTTTACCTCGGCGGCGCGGCTTTGCGAGGAGTTCACCGCCCCGCTTTGGAAGCTTCTGTTTTGTATCGCCGCGGTCCCCTTGATCTGCGCGCTGATTCAGCGCGGCTGGCTGTTTCTCCCCAAAAAGCCGCTCCCCGACCCCTCGCGGCTGGCCTCCTCGGGGGGGTGGAAACGGATCTTTTCGACCGAAGGGGCGTGGCTTTTGTTCAGCGCGCTGATCCATGTCGCCGCGGTCGGGTGGCTGGTCTGCCGCTGCGCCCGGGACCTGACGATCCCCGACAGTGAAAGCGCCGCCGCGCGGATATTGACCGCCTCGCTGGAGCAGTCCTCCTTTCGTCTCGGGGGGATCCTTTTGATTTTGGCCGGCGGGGATCTTATCTATCAGCGCTGGCGTTGGAATCGCTCGATGATGATGACCCCCGAGGAGATTCGCCAAGAGCAGCGCGAGGCCGAGGGGAAACCGGAGGTCAAGGCCGTTCGCAACGATCTGTTGAGAGCATCCCGTTCGCGCAGGTGAGATGGAGGTGTTATTCTTGCGCGCGCCTGAGGCCTCGGTTATCATAGCGGTACTTAACGATCCGTTCACCGAAAAGTACCTAAGAAGACTATGATGAAGAACCTTTCTTTCGCCGCTTCCTGGTTCATCCCATCCGTATGGTGTGTTGTCGGTTTCTCTTCGCTGTTCGCGCAGGAGCCTAAGGCGTTTGAGCATATCGATATGTACTGCCCGAGCCATTTCGGGAATACCTACGAGGTTTTCTACGAGAACGAGATGCGCGACGCGATCTCTCCCCTGAAAGAGTACGGCTGTCAGTGGTATTCCGAGTGGTTCGATATGGAGTGCTGCGCCGATCTGGCGACCAATAAGCTCAACGCTTTCAGCACGGTCCTGTGGCAGAATGTCCGGATGCACTATCGTCTGGCCCAGGAGATGGGACTCAAGACCGGATTGATTATCACCCCGAACTGGACCTATTACGACCAATGCCGGACAGAGTGGAAGGCGGCCGCGGGGGAGCGGATCATCGGCAAGCAGCTCATTTGTCCGTCGATTCCCCAGGCCCGTCAGACCCTCTTAAACAATTACGACCGCCTGTTTTCCGATTTAGCGCGAGACGGAACGACGCTGGGCACGATTTCCTTTTTCGCCTATGATTGGGGAGGGTGCGCCTGTGAGAAATGCCAGCCCTGGATTCGAACCTTTATCATCTTGGTGCGGGATATTTATGATGTCGGAAAAAAGTATTTCCCCGACTTGAAATGCAATCTTGTCGGCTGGTGGTGGAAGCCCGAAGAGCATGAAATCGTGGCCGACTGGGTCGATGAAAACGCCCCGGGGATGATCGATACTTGCTTTCTCCACATTCCTTACGGCGCGACAGGACCTGCCGATGTCCGCCTTCCCAAAGGGACGAAGCGAGGGGCGTTTGTCCACATCGGTTATTCCCGAAGCGATCAGCCGGACGAATACGGTCAGTTCGGGCCGGTGGTGGCGGGAAACCGAATCAAGACGACTCTCCATAACCTGCGCGAGGCGGGGGCCGATCGGATCGTTTGTTATTCCGAAGGGGTTTACGACGACTTAAACAAAGCGATCGTCTGCGGACTGGCCAGCGGAAAGTACGATTCCTACGAAAAGATCGCGGTCGATTACGCCGCGAGGTGGTTCGGTACCGATGAGGAGACCTCGCGACAGTGGGGAGAGTGGCTCGTTCAGTGGGAAAATCCGCTCGATGTGGATACGAGTGCCTCCGGCGCGGTTTTAGCCCAGCTGATGGAGAAGACCCCGAATCAAAGCCGAGACAACTGGCGGCTTTGGCAGTGGGTGGAGCGTCAGAAGCTCTACGAGATCAACCGGGAGATACTCTCTTCCGGAGACGACTGGACCGAGCAGCGGCTGGCTTTGGTCGATCGGTTCTGGGCGCAGCGGGAGAAAATCCATCGGAAGATTTGGGGGATCGGGGTTCCGGTCTATATTTTCCACCCGGAATTCTGCAAGATGCCGTGGTACGACTCGTGGGCGGCCCGCTGTCCAGAGGAAAAAAGCCGGGTTAAAGAGCCGGACGAGCGTTAAATGGGCCGATTGCGTCCGCATATGTCAAAGACATCCTGTTTTAAGGCGGCTTCGCCTGCCTGAAGCAGGATGTCTTTTCGTTTGGTTCGATATTTGCGTCGGGGCGGAAGGTTCAATATCTCTTTCCGGACGAACGAACCCTCAGATAGAGGAAAAAGACAAGCAGCGTCCCGAGGAACATCGCGGCCGACAGAAGCATCTTCCGAAACGCCTTCCGGAAGACGACGTTATAGCGGTAGAGGGTGATCGAACGGATATTCTTATCGGTCATCCCAAAGAGGAATTGATTGTTCGATCCGGTATGGTTTAGCTGCCACAGCGACAGAGGCGACGCGGTCTCGCCGCGTGGGATCGACTCGGCCAGTTCCGTCAGCCCGGTGTCGGTCAGAAGCTTCCGGTACCGCTCGATCAGCGCCAGGTAGTCTTGTTCGGTGACCTCTCGCAGCGGCAGGGACTCGATCTTTCGTTTTTCGCGGAAGTCGTCGCCCGACGACGAAGCGCCGTTTTCCGAATCCCACGGCCCGGAATCTCCGTCCGGGGCGATCGACTCGTAGATCGCCTTGATCTGTGTGCTGGTGAACAGGTGGGGAGCCCTCTGGGAAGAGATCTGCGAGCGGACCGAACGGCAGCATTCATCCCAGTTCATCAGCCATCGGGCAAGCCACAGACGGGTCTGGGGGGCGTCGGGCGACAGCTGCGCCGACGCGGTCTCCAGCAGATCGAGCTGGCCGCGCATCCTCTCCAGGGCGAAGCGCGAGAGGATCACGAACGCGTCCGATTGGAATACCGGCTGTTTCCAGGGACTGTCCAGCGGCAGGTAGGCATTCTCGTCCCGGGGGGGCGCGGTCTGAGGCAAAGGAGTGTTGGCGGTCGCGTCGGAGGCGATCTGCGAGATATTGCAGGCGGCCGAATCGGCCGCGGTGTGCGACTCGAAGACCACCGTCCAAAACAGGCGTGCCGTCGGGATTTTCTCGAAGGTCGCCGGGACCAGGTCCAAACGCGCGTAGTGACTGCGGCTGCTCCAGATCCGCACCGACTGATCGGGGGGGATCAGGAAGAGTATCTCCAGGTGATTGATATTGTTCCCCGGGGGGATCGTCAGCTGCCAGCGCCCCGGCGCGATCGGCCGTGGGGTGACGGGGATCGAATCGAGTGTCAGCTTGAGAATCGACGCGTGCTGGGCCGTGCGAAGTTCGTAGGTCTCGGAGACGCCGGTGCGAAGATCGAGCGATGTCCGGCCGTAGATCTCCCCGTTGGAACGGACGAAAAAGACCGACTCGTTCCCGATAACCGCGGCGGTCTTCCTCCCCACCGAAAGGGTCGCCTGATAGGCGGGACTGGTCGACTCGTACACGTAGAAATCGTTCTGGGTCAGACCGCACAACTGGGTGATGATCGGGGGGAATTCCTCCATCTCCCGCGCCGCTTCCCGGTCCACCGCGGGGAACGCCGCGGCCGCCAGCGCCGAAATGGCGCCGGAACGATCACTCCCCAGTCCGCCGAGCTCTCCCTCGGTTCGATTGAGCGTGTCGAGCCGGCGCAAATGGCTGTGATTCCACCGAAACCCGATCTGCTTCATCGCGTCGGCGATCGGAAGGTAGATCGCCGCGCGGAAATTATCCTCCTGCGGCGCGGGAAAGACCATCTTGACCGACGGGAGACGAATCGCCTCGGTCGGATAATGGACCGGTGTGCGAAGCCGGAAAGAGAACGTCTTGGTGATCGGTTCGCGGGGGGTTAAGGTGACACGGATTCCTTTCTCCAGCGGGGTAATCTTCCGGGGAACATCCGGTTCGATCACCAGATCGCTCCCGCAATATTCATCGAGATCGATGTCAAAATGGTCGATCGCGCCGCTTTGCGCCTCGATCGCGAAGTCGCAGAACAGTCCCCAATCGCCCGAGGGGTGGTTATAAAGAATCTGGCGCGTCTGGCAGGTGAAATCGGCGAGGTTCCGCTGTACCGTCAGCGAAAGATCCGACAGGAAATCGGCGCTGGGGGCGGACGATCCCGCGACGAAGATCATTCCCTCGGGGGGCTGCTGCGGCTGGTTGCCGGTCACCGCGGCGGTACTCGCGGAGACGTCCGAGGGGAACTCCCCCTCGAGTTGAACGAGAACCTCCGGGGAGCGGTAGATATTCAGCGCGAACTGCGTCTGATCCCCCTCGGTGAGGCTCACCGTCGGGAACTTCTCGGTTTGGTCGATCGCGGTGGGAAGGCGGCCGTCGAGATCGACGGTGTAGTTCCCCTCAATGGGGTTGCGGAACGCCAAATAGACCCGGCTGTCGGCCCTTCGGACCGAAACCTCGGGGGACTCTCCCCGTTCGCCGAGGACAGAAACCGAGTCAATCGTCAGGTCCTCCGGAACCGTCAGCGGGAGGCGGAACAGTTCCCCCTCGGTGGAGATGTCGGCCGTGCAGCGGATCTTGGTCCAAGCCGGTTCGACCGTCAGGTCCATCCGCTGGCGAACCGAAAAAGAGGATTCTCTTTGCCGAATCGAGACCACCCAGTTGGGACGCGCGGCGATGATGTCATAGACCGCCAGGGGGGGATCCTCGCTGCTCCAAAGGTTTTGAAACGCCGCGGGGGTGACGTCCCCGGGGGGAAGGTGGACAAATTCGACGGTCGGCCCCTCGTACAGCGCCAGCCAGGAGCGTGTGATTTTCGCCTCCGCGGCATTGATCTTGGGGAGTCGAATCCGTCCGATCCCGGAGAAATCTCGGATCACGTAGTCGACCCGCAGGGTGATCAGGCCGGAGACCGGCTTTTTAAAGGAGACACGGAACTTGTCGGACTGCTGTCCCGCGCGCTGAACCGTCGGTGTGAGCTCGGCCTCCTCGCACGAGCACTGCGAGAGGAAAAAGCGCGGGTCGTTCTCAATGGCCAGCGACTGGACCTTTCCCCCGGTGATGCGGAAACGGAACCGCGCCGAAAGCGAGGCCTGGGTCGAGCGCGCCCGAAGGATAAACAATTGCTCCGCCTCGATCGTGGCGTGTCCGACTCGTCCCGGTTCCTCCCTCCGCTCGATGGTGATCCGATCGACCGCGCCGAGTTGGACCAGGAGGGTATCGGTCCCGATTTCGGTCGTCCCAAGCGCGCCGTTGACCCGAATCGGCGGCGCGTCGGGGGGGAGGTGGAGTAGCAGACGGGAGCTGGGGATCCGCGGGATCGTGATCTCTCCCCCAATCGGCTGGGAGGTGTCGCCGCCCGGGTCGTTTTCGCTTGAGTTTCCGCTGCCGGAATTGAGAACCGGGGGCATGAGGGAGAACTCCAGACGATGCTTGCCCGGTGAGGAATGCTCGATCTCGAAGAGAACCTCATTTTCACGGAGAATCGGGAAGATCGGCTCCCGGTCGAAGAGGAATTTCCCGTCGGGGGGGAGCGGCATCATCGGAAGGCGGATCGTCGTGCGCGACGTATCGAGGATCACCGTGTAGACCGCGTTTAAGTGGAACAAAGAGCAGGTCTGGGTGAACGAGTCGTAATTGACGCTCCCCTCGTAGAACGCTTCGGTCAGCTGCCAGCCGCCGGTATCACTGACCTGGCCGCGGATTTGATCAAAGAGACGGTGGTGGAACGACTCGGGAACCCAGACGTAACCGTCGCGAACCGCCTGGAACTGCTCGTCGTAGGGGATGAAGATACGGGCGGGCTCTTCTAAATGATCTGGGTCAGCGGCGGGTTTCTCCGTCGTTTGAGCGGGGAGGAAACACAGCTCAAACGCCAAAAACGTGAAAAGCAGTCCCGCCGCGATCACCGCGCGATGAGGCCCGGAGGTCGTCTGCTGGGGAAGCGGGGACTGGCTTTGGCTGCGCATTCGCTCTGTGTGTCCTGCTTTCTTCGGTCCTAGGGAAGGGGGGTGTCCTCGGGGGAATCGCTTTCGCCGCCGCGCTCGGAGCTGTCCGCCGGAGGGGACGTCTGCGGCCTGTTTGTATTATCGGCCCTTTGATCCTCGGCTTGCCGCGGTTTTCCCTCCGCCTGAATGACCGTGACTTTGGTCTGGTCGTCATTGTCCTCCTGCCGGAGTCCCGCCGTGACGACCGTTGGGGTATCATCATTCCGGGAATCGTCCGCTCGGGTTCCTCCCGCTGTCTTATCCCCCTTGTGATCATCCTTGTGGATACCGAGCAATCGGCGTTCCTCGGTGGGGAGCCGTTCGGGGATATATTGGCTTTTCACGTACCCCACCTCCGATTCTTCCACCTCGGTCGGCGGTATCGCCGTTTCGCGCCTGTGCGCCGGTCGGAAGCAGCCGATGCACAGGGAATAGAGCGTCCCGAGCAGAACGCCCACGGCGATCGTCATTCCCAGGGGGGAGAGGTAATGGAAAACCGACAGAGTCCCTCCCAGGAGGAGGATCAAAAAGGGTCGGTTACTCAGCGGTCCGCGCCAGGTCAGGACGACCGTCGCGAGGAAGAAGATCCATTTCCAAATCGCCATTTGGGGCTGATTGACGATGTCGACTCCTTCGGCCGCCTCGTCCAGCGTGACACAAAACTGACGCCATCCCTGCGCGACAATCGGGAAACCGATAGAGAAAGGATCGGTCTTCCAAGGGGTCACGCTCCCCATGGTCTCCTCGTTCCAGCTCCTGGCCGAGATTCTCTGAGGCGAGGAGCCGGCCTCGATATTGTGGATCAGTTCCCGAATCGCCGGCGTGTTGCGAACGGTCCAGACACGGTCGTTCCCCAGAGGCATCAAGTCGGTTCCCAGCTCCTGCCGTTCCTGATTGGTCGTCACGTAGACCAAGTCGGGGGTCAGGAAGATAAAAACCAGCCCCCAGGGGTCGGTCATCTCCATCGCTCGAGCGGTCCCGGTCAGGTTGTCGGACGGTGTCACTTCGGTCGTAGGGAGGATACGTCCCTTTCCCATCGCCGTTCGGTTCACGACGATTTGCGGAACGTTCTCGGGGAACAGAAGCCGGAGTATTTCGGGCGTCGTCAGAAGGTCGCCCCAGGTGACCGGCTGCTGGGACGCGCCGCCGGAGGTGATATCGGAGGCGTTTTCGCTCGAGAGGGCCTGTGAAGCGGCCCGTCCCTTCTTGATCGCGACGCACTGCGTATAAAAATCACTGTTCCCCAGCTGCCGGAAGAAATAGTCGCTGCGCTTGCGAATCGTCTCGATCCGCTCGGCGTTACCGACAGCACTGCCCGAAAGGGGATTGTGATCCACGAACCATTGGCCCATGGTCTTGGGGTCGGGCAGCTCCCTTAAAAGGGCGCGCCAGCCGGAGATATTGGCCTGTCGAGCCGCGTATTCCGGGGGAATCCAGACGTTCCAGTCCCCCGAGAGGACCTCGATATCGAGCTGGGGAACGCGAGGGGTTATCTTCTGGTAAATCTTCAGCGCGGGGCAGGGATGGGAGTAAATCAGGCAGAACGTCACATACCGCTCCCGGTCGGGGAGAAGAACCGACAGCGAGTTCCCCTTTTTGCTGTCGGGACGATTCTGTTCAGACGCCTCGCCAATTGTCGCCGCCGCGTCCGATTCGGGGTACCAGGTCACGCGTTCCCCGTTGATTCGAACCTCTTGAATGGAATCGGTCGTGATCCCCGCCGGGAGCGTGACACGCAGATCCTTCTTCCCGGCGTTCTCCAAAAAGACCGACAGGTAGTTTCGTGCCGTCTGGTCGGGTTCCAGAAGGGTATCGAGCCGCATAAACCAGCACCAGGCGGCCTTGCGCGGGGGGGTCTCCTTGTTTCCGCTGAGCGTAATGTAGGCCGGTTCCCGGCTTTCTTCCAGTCGATTGGGGTCGTAGCTGAACGCGCCCAGGGCCGTTTCGTACTCCCCCGCCTTGGGGAGAGGAACGGGGATCGGGCGAAGGTTCACCGGGTTGAGATTGATTTGCGACGTCTCCTCGGCGGCGATCACGATCTCCCCCGTCTGCTGGTCGGTTCGCAGGAAACTCGGCAGAGGGAACGGCTCGTCATCGCGCAAAGGATGGGAGCGAACGGCAAGGATCTCAAAGGCGGCGCTGCGGCTGGTCAGGGGGCGAAATTCCCACACGTGGGCGTGAACCCCCAGTCCGAGCGCGTAACGGTCCTCCTCGGATAAGTGGGTCACCTGAAAGGCGTGTTCCGATTCCCCCGCCAGGTTCCATTCCCACTCGGTCTCGTCCCAGGTGGAACCAAACACGCCGGCGTCGCTGTGGTGGAACGCGATCAGAACCTGATCCACCCGTCCGGAGGCCGGAGGGGTGACCCGGAAACGCCACTGCTCGGTGACATAGTCGTTCCGGACCGTGATGGTTCCGTGGGCTTCCCCTTGGAACGACGGTTCTTCCCGAACAAACTCGACCGAGACGGCGCTGGTGTCGTTTCCGATCCGCAGGGCCAGGCCCGACTGCGGCTTGGAAAAGAGGGAACGCGTCAGCGCCTCGTCGCAGCGGCGCGGTTCCATAGGCCGGCCCGCCGGATCGAACCAGCGAACCCTGTACTGCGCCGGAACCGAGAAGGTAATGAGATGATCCCCGAACGGTTGTTTGGTCACGTCGATCGGGACGAGCGAATCGACCGGCAGGCGTTCGGAGATCTCCCCGGTGTATCGGCCGACCATCTCGATCACGGGGAATTGGGGGGCTTGCTCGGGTGCCTGGCCGTCCTCCCCCTCGGTCCGCGCCTCGGCGGCCGCGTGGTGAAGGGAGAGGATCAATTCCCGGCCCTTGTCGTTTTCACGGACGACCCAATTCAAAGGGAGGCCCCCCTGCCCGCGGACGGTCTCGATCTGCCAATGATCGGCGATCGGGATTTCGAGACGATCGTAAAGACCGGCCAGCTGAAGACGGCTTTGCGAACGGATCTCTTGAAAGTCGAATTGTATCTGATGCGCGCTGCTGAAGACGGGGGACGGTTCGGTCTTGCCGATCAGGGCCGCCAGGGAAGCGTTCGGCTCGAAAAACTTAAAGACAAACCCCTCTTGATCGTCACCGGACGTGGTGAAACGGTCGAACGCCTGGACCATTTCGTTCCGGTCGAACGACAGAACCGACAGCGGGCGGACCACGTCCAGACGCAGCGTGGTCTCGCGCCAAAACAGCGCGTCGCTCAACAGGCGAACCCCGGGAATCTGCGCCTGAAACGTCGTTTGACCGGCCAGCGCCGGGTCACTTGGGGCGATGGCGGTCACCAGCAGGTCGAACCCCCCCGGGGGACGTTTGGCGGGGAACGGAATCTGATACGTGGTTGTTCCGAACCCCCCCTCGGGCCGAAGATTGTCGATCGGCTGGTCGCTCTGTTTCCAGACGGCCGACTGGAGAACCAGCGGCTGGTCGAGGATGAGCGTCAGCCGGTCGGAAGGTTCTCCGCTGCCGTCAAAGATGAAGCGCGACTTGATTTCGGTCCCCTCTTCCGCCAGGCGGCAGTCGAGTTCCTGCCGGTATCCGGTCTTGTTTCGAAGGTCGGCGGTTTCGCTGACCGGGACAAGGGTCAGGCGGGCCGTTTCGCTGGTTCCCGGAAAAAGACGCCATTCTTGGAAGGTCTCCTTCGAGGCGCCGCCGTGTCGGATCAAAAGCGCCCCGTCGCTCATCGGTTTGACATCACCCGGCAGTTCCACGGTCAAAGAGGTGACCGGGGAGGGGGGGAAGCTCAGTTCGAAGATCACTTCCCCCGTCTCTTCGACGGTTCCCTGCTGGGACCATTCGAAGGACAGATGTTCGCCGTCGGTTCGCGTCAGGTAGATATGTCCGTCGGGATACAGCCCCAGCGTCGCGTCCGCGCCATCTTCCCACTTCAAGGCGCCGGCGGCAAACGAGAGCGTTTCGAAGGGGATCAGTTCTTTGGAGGGTTCCCGCACCGTGCCGCCCTCACCGATCTGTTCTCTCTTGGTGAAAAAGACCTCTCCCTGACCGTCGCACAGCCGGCCGTCGCGATAGCTCGCCCGCAGACGGAGTTCTTTGACGCCGGTGGGAAGCTCTTCCCCTTTCCCCCGGGGGAGCTGGGCCGTGCGGGCATTCATCAAGGCCGTGAATTGCTCGTAGGGGATGGGGTAGTACTTTTCATTCCCCCATGGCCACTGATCGATTTTCCCGTCGGGAACCATCCAATAGCGGTATCGCAGGGGCTGGTCGTCTGTTTGGGGAAACGGCGGATTTTCCGGCGCCGTCTCTTGGTCCGACGCGGCGCCGGAATCGGGCCGGCTCTCTTGAGAGATCCCCGCCGTCGGGCCAAAGAAAAAAAGCGGCGGCAAAAGCCAAGCCAGCAACAAGACCGTCCCCACAGACAGCCCGCCCGCGCGGGGGTTCACGAAGTGCCCCCCCTTGGCGAAAGCGTCGATTCGGTGGTGACGGCCCATATTCATCTTCCTGATTGTCCTTTTCGTCCCGCGCTGTTTCAGTGGGGTTCCTCGACGGCCCCGTTGGCCTCCGGCGGGGGCGGGTTCTCCGGAACCGGTCCCCGAGGGATGGAACCGTGAGAGGGGATGGTGGAGTGCGAGGCGGCCGCCCCTTCCCCCTGCTGCGGCACGGTCGGCGTTTCGGCCGCTCCCTGGCCAAGGAACCGCTTGATGATGAACGCGATCAGCGCCAGGAGGAAGCCGCATACCGCCGTCTGGAGGAAGCCCAAAATAATGATCGGCTGATAGACGAAGACCGCGGTGGCGATCGCCAGTAAAACGATCACGACCCCTTGGGTTCGGGCGACCGGCAGGTAGAGGAACCCAAGGGCAAAGATCAGGACGATACCGCTGCCGAACAGGACCAGAATCGACCGGTCGATGATCCGCAGGTGTGCCGAGTTGCTCGGCGCGAAACTGCCGAACAGATAGACGTTGGTCCGCTCGGGGATCGCGTCGGGTAGGGTCACCCCGACCCAATTTCCCAGCTCGCCGGTCCCCATCGAGGCGACGCGCTTAAACCTTAAGCTGCTCCAGGCCGTGTCATAATACTCGGGGGTCCAGCCCCGGACGGCGCCGACGATATGGCGCGTCTCCGGGAGGATCACCTGCCAGTAGCAGCGGCGAACCCACAGCGACTGACCGAGAAATTCCGGAAGGGTCAGCGTTCCGGTGTCGATTTCGGAATCGGACTGGATCAGGTACGATATCTCCAGCGCGATGGGGTGATGCCGCTGATTGTTCGCCAGGTGGATCACCAATTCCCCCGAGGCGTTGTAGTGGTCGGCGGCGTCGGGGTAGGGGATGCCGTCGATCTTAATTTCCGTTCGATCCCGGCGAACCGCGGGGGGGAGCTTCACGAGGAATTGCTCGCGGTCGCTGGTGACCCGCGCGGCGACCCGCTCGAATCGATTTCCCCCAATGAGCCAGGTCTGAATCCAGACCCGTTCCACGACGGTCGTCCCAAGTGCCTCCCGGGCACTGACCACGGCTCGGATCGGAAGAACGGTCTGTTTCTTATCGGTGTAGAGGTGGTATTCCTGGATATTGTCGACCGTCGCGGTTCGGTGCTCCTCCATCACCCAGTCGGCCGCGTCGTCGGCCAGGTCGATCTGAATCCCCGGACGAGTCTTGATCACCAGCCGATGGACCAAGAGCGTCCCCTCCTCGCAGCTGGCCAGGGGGAGGCGGATCCAGTTGGTCAGATCCTCGCGCAGCTCCGCGTCGCGGAAGGGGTACTGAAGGGTGATGGTACAGATCCCGATCTGCTCCCCGTCGGGGAAGACGACCCGCTTGCGTATCTCCGAAGAGGAACCCTCCTCGGAGAGGGAAACCGAATTTTGATCATCGACCGACTCGCTCGGAAGGTCAGGCGATTGAATATCCTGCGGGGTGACCGGCTTGCCGTTGACCGTAAGCGTGAACGAGGAATTCTCGCGCAGCTGCGCGGGGAGCTGGAGCGTGATTTCCCGCAGCGCCTCGTACGAAACACGACAGGTCCAGGTCTGACGGATCTGATTCGATTTCGCGTCTTCGGTCAGGAGGACCTCGGTCTGGAGGGTCGACTCAATCTGCTGCTCGTGGCGGCACAGCGTGGCGGCGAAGACCGGGCAGGGGTGCTCGCCGTCGCTGCCCAAGTGCTGGGTCTGGTAGACCAAGGGAATCTGCTGGCGTCCGGGAACGTCCATCGTCAGCTTGAGGGTCCGTGTTCCGCGGGGAAGGAGATTTCGCGTCTTCTCTTCCTGCGGGATCAGCTCGATATCGTCGTCGGGAATGACGACGACGGTGTCGGGCTCGGACCAATCGCACCGACAGGTCGGCAGCGAAACGGCCAGGTCGTCACCGTCGATTTGACGAACCGCGCCGAGTTGGATCGTGACATCCCCTTCGGTGGGAACCAGCAGCGGCAAGACCAGTTCTTTGGTTTCGGGGTCGGTGTAGATCCGCTCCACGTCGACGATATTGTCGGGCTTGACGCTGTTGACGAACCAATCGGCGGTCTGGAACCGAAATTCGTGCACCGTTCCCCCATGGACCGTGAAACGGAACTGCGAGAAAAGCTGGGTGTACTGTTGGTGGACGTACAGCTGCAGCTCGGCGGCGACACTGGTGCGCGCCTGCCGCTCGATCTTTTGCGCGGCCAGCGAAAACGGCTGCGTGAAGAAGGCGAAGCTCTCCTCGTCACTCCCCAGGCCGGCCGACTCGCTGTTTTCGGTCCGTATTCCCGCCTGCGGCAGAAGGAGGAACCCCGTCTCTTTCGGGAGGCGGACGGTCATGCGGCCGGTCTGTTTCTGCGCCCCCTCGATCGAAAAGCCCCCGAGTTCCCACACATCGGCGTGGGACGACGACGGTTCGGCCGGTTTGGGGTCGGAAATCGCCGCGCGGAACTGGACCGTGACCCCCTCTTGGATATCCTGTGCCAGACGAATATCGACCGACGGACTCTTCAGGTCAGGATCGGTCTCTTTGACGTCTCGAACCGGGATCGAGGCGCCGCCGGTGGTGGTGACAATGACCGAGTCGCGCAAAATCCTCGCGAACGGGGGGAGGTTGATCTTCAGCAGGTCTGTCCCCCCGCCAAAGAGGCGGACCGGGCAGACGACATCGTAATGAATCTGCTGATCCCCGAGCGTGGCGGTGATCAGCGCGTCCTCCACCTGGAGAATCTTCTGGGTATCCGACTGGCGGTCTTCCCGTTTCCACCAGAACAGCTCCGTCGGCTTTCCGACACGGTTCAGACCATTGAGGACGATCTCGCTGGTGGTCTCGCTCAAGCTGACGGGGGGCAGCGCCAACGTCCCCTCGGAGACCGACAGCTGAACGTCGGGGAGCGGAACCTCCAGGCGCATCCGCGAGGAGACCGCCGGGGCGAAGGTCGCCTTGAGCTGGTACTCATTTCCGCCGACGACCGTCGCCTTGAAGAGCAGATGGAGCGTGAGGGTATGACGGTACTGTTTATTCCTCGCAAAGAGCCCCGGCCCCGACGGTTTTTCCTGATCGCGCAGCGACTCGATCAGGGAAAGCGGAAGGGCGGAAGGATCCTTATCCCCCGCGGGGATATCCTCTTGCCGGGGCTTATCCGACACGGACTGTTCGCCGGGGAGGGGTTCGTCTTCGGACGCCTCCTCCCCCGGGGGCTCGTCGATGGGGGGGGCCTCGGCGGGCTGCTCCTCGGCTTCGGCGTCCGGGGCGGCGCTGTCCTGATCGTCACTGTCCTGATCGTCACTGTCCTGATCGTCACTGCCCGGGGCGTCCGGCGTTTGGGGGGAATCCTCGCCGGAGGACTGGCCGTTATCTTCTTCCGGGGCGGGAACGTTTTCGGGTTCCTCGGCCGATTGGAACGCGGCCGGTTTGAACAGATCGGTTTCTTGACGGGGGGTACTGTCTTCCTCTTCGGCCGAAGGGGTGGACGGTTCGGTGGTCCGGGGCGAAAGAATCGCGACGTAACCGCCGCTGGCGTGGTCGATATCGATTCGGCAATCCCCGTTCCCCTCGTAGAGGAAGGGGGTCTGGTGAAACGGCGTCTGTTCGCCGCCGGTGATGAGAACCCCCTCGTTCAAACCGAGCGGCACCTCGATCGGCGCGTCCCCGACGGTAGTGATACGGTATTCCGCGGTCAGTTCAACGATTCCCTGCCGAACCGCCCCCTGGACATTGACGCTCTCCACCGTGTAGCCGCTTTGCCCCTGCGACGGTTCGGGCGTGTCGACCATCCGCATCACATCGGCGACCGACCAGTTCGGAAGGGGAATGCGCCATTTCCCGTCGTCGCCGAACAGCCAGAAGGTCATCTCGCGATCGAGCCGGACGGGGCGCGCCGGCTCGTTTTTCACGGCCGCGGGGGGGAGCGTTCCTTCGGCCGCGACGAGGGCGGTAAAACGCGCCGCGAGGAACAAAAGCGCCGCCAAGTACCCGATGCGCGGCATCGGGCACCGATCCCTGGATCGGGCTGCAGTTGGAGATAATGGCTGGGGCGACATAAAGGATGTTACCGCGCGGACGGACCTCTTGTTCTTACGGGAAAATAGTTCTCCCTCCTAGGAGATTTTAATATACGTAAAAGAAAAAAGAAAGGAAGAAAGGCGAGGTTTAAAGGAAAAAGAAAAATGAGACGTTTAATCCGTTAAAAACGGTATAAACGTTTGCAAGGAGCCCCCGGGACCGGGCCGAAGAGGGGCAAACGGCCAAGGCGCAAACAAGGAGGCCGGATGATAAACGGCAAACGGGGAGGAGACCCGTCAAAGATCTCCTCCCCGTTTGAGGCGGAAAACGCGGCAAAGGGCGCCGAACTACGGCTTAATCTTGAACCCGTAGGGGGCCTGGGCGATCACCAGCAGCATACACCCGATCACGATCAGCCCCAAAGCCAGGGCCAGCGCGGCGTTGTAGAGGTTGATCCCCCCCTCCCGCTTGCGGACATTGCCGAGCAGGACCGGGACCGAGAAGAGGACCACGCCGAGGATATTGAAACAGATCCAGAAGAACGGCTTGTCGATCCCCTTGGTCACCGTTCCCCAGATATTCCCCCCGACCCAAATCAGCAGACAAATCCAGGTGATCGGCGAGGAGAAGATCGACGGGTCGTCGGAGGCGCGCTCTTTCTTCGGCTTCGGCTTTTTGGGCGCCTTCTTGGTCTTCTTCTTGGAGGGCTCGGGAGCACCCGCTCCATCTTCCCCGGAGGTCTGGGGCGAAGCGGTGAACCCATCCGTATCGGTTTCCTCGAACGGGGCCGGCTGCTCGAACGCGTCCGGCATGCCGAACGGATCCTCTTGGCCCGCCGAAAGCGGAGTATCGTCACCCAAGGCGCCTTCGTTTTCGGCGGCGGAAGTACCGCTGTCAAACGCCGTCTCGGGGGATTCCTGCTCGGCGGCTTCTTCCAGCCGCCCTAAGACGGCCGAGGTGTCTTCCGGTTCGTCGATCGAATCGGTATCCATATTGAGAATACGCGAAGCGGTACTCTCGTCCTGTTCGGGGGTATCCGAAATCTTCGCCGCGAACGCCTCCAGGCCCTGCTGGGTGTTTTCCACGGTCTGCGGAGCGTCAAGCCCGGAAAGGAGCGAGTTGATATCGTCTTCGGGAGCTCCTCCAAACGGGCTGGAGGTATCCTCCGAGTTGTCCTGCGGCTGATTATTAAGCGAATCACCATCGAGCGGATCGATGTTTTCGTTGTCGCTGTCGGATTGAGACATATGGCATCTCCGTTGCTTTATAGTTTGAGTACTATATCTCTAACCTATTCTACCTAACTTTAAAGAGGGAATAAACGTCCCGCTCTGTTTTTTGGTGATTTTGAAAATATTTGCTTTTGATAATCGTCAAAATCGATATATCCGGCAGGGAAATCGAAAAACCTCCTATTTTTCGCCCGTGTCGATCCACGCCCGCCGCCTGGCCGACTCGGCGGCTCGCTCGAGGAGCCGCTGAATTTTTATCCCCTGGCGCAGATCCGGCTCGGTACCTTCCCCGCGCGCCAGCGCCGTGAGAAAGTTCGACAGAGCATCAATGTGACCGCGCAGCCATCCGACGGACGATTTGGCCGACGGGAACGGGAGCAGCGGCGGTTCGACCCGGGCCCCGGAGGCGATTTTCAGCCAGCCGGCCCGGCCCCCGTACGGGCGGTCCTCGGCGCGGGCGTCATAAAACTGAAGTCCATGAGGGTCGAGCAGCGAAAAACGGATCGCGCCGTCTTGGCCGCTGATCTCCAACTCCAGCTCGTCCTCGCGGCCGACAGCCAGTTTGGTCGCCTCGATCAGGCCGCGGCAGGGGGCCTCCCCGTCGCGGGCGCAGCCGCGGGTCAGGATCGTGACGGCGTCTTCGGTGACGACCGGAAGGGATTCCTGCGGCGCGGCGGCGGCCGGCCGCGAGGCGAAGGCCCTTTGCGACTCGGCCAAAAGCTCCTTTGGCTCGCCGACTAGATAGTCGACCAGGTCGAAGAGATGGGAGCCCAAATCCAAGAGGGTTCCGCCTCCGGCGGCATGCTTCCATTTGAACGGGGTCTGGCTGTTGGCCGAGCTGCTGTGAAGGTAACACAGACGGTACTGAAAGATCGGACCGAGGCACCCGGCGTCGATCAGCTGCTTCGCCCGGCGCAGGGCGGGGAAGAAGCGCAGATGAAAGGTCATCTGGTTTGTCTGGCGGTAGCCGGTTCGCGCGAGCGCCTCTTCCACCAGGAGGGCCTCCCGCAAGGTCGATACCAGCGGTTTTTCGCAGTAGACCGCCTTGTTGTTCTCGATGGCCGAAAGGAGGACCGGAAGGTGGTCGCCGTTCGGGACGCAGATATGGACGATGTCGATCGACGGATCCTCGGTGATCTGTCTCCAGTCGGTGACGGCTCGATCACAGCCGATCGTCCGCCGGGCCGATTCGGCGCTTGAAGGGTGCGCCGTGGCGACGGCGGTGACCCGTGGGCGAATCCCCAGGGTTTGGATGTCCAGATAGTAGGGAAGGGCGGCATAGGCGTAGGCGTGGACCTTCCCGATCATCCCAAAACCGACGATTCCGACGTTTAACTGTTTTTCGGTCCTTTCCGGCATGGCTCTTCTTTTAAGTCAGATGGGGCTCAGCGGGCGAGGGACGTTCGCCCGAGGGGGTAAAAAACGCCTCCGGGGCGGGGAACCCTCCTCGGCCGGCTCTTCCGGGGGATTGTCTTCGGCGGGGGCGTTTTCCTCTTCGGCGCCCCTGGCAGGTTCGCCTGGCTGCGTTTCGGCCGTTTCGCCGGAGGAATCTTCCCGGAGGATCTCCTCTGCCCACGGCTTGGAGCCGTAGAACAGAACCAGCGCGTCCCGAATGGTTTGGGCTCTTTGCGGATCGGTCTCCTCAAGGGTATGAACCCATTCCAGACGGCTTCTTAAAAGCTCGATCCCCTGCTGACGGCGAATCGTCAGTTCCTCGCGAATCTTCTCCAACCGGCGTTCGGCCAGCTGGACGCACTGTCCGGTGACCGTCTGCTCAAAGCCGGAAATCTGGGAGCGGCCGGCGTCCTTTTGATCGGCGCCGCCGTCGGCGTCCTCCCCTTGGGTGATTCGGTTCTCGGCGGAGAACAGTCGTATAAACGCCTCCAGTTTTTGAACCCCTCGATCGGGGTCGTTTTTGACCGCCTGAATCGCCTCGACGTAGGCATACTCGATCGCCGTGAGAGAATCGTCGCGCGATTTTCGGTCGAGCTGGCGCTCCAAACGGCGTTCCAGATTGCCGAGTTCCAGATCGTTGATATATTTTCGAACCTTTTGCGCCCGGCCGTCGTTCGGATACAGGGTGATGAACTGCTGCATCCGATCCTCCGAGGTTCTCAAGGCGCCGATATACTCGGTGTCGGTGGAAGCCGCCTCGATTTTTTCGGTGATCTTCCCGTAGAGCTTATCGGCCGAGGGATTGCGCAGAAGCTGCCAGAAGATAACCCCGACCACGAGGAGAATGATCGAGAATACCCAAACGGTCATCGAGACCGCCTGTTCCGAGGATTCGCGGTGGAGGGTGTCGAGATCCTTGTCGAGCACCATCGTGAAATGCGAGGTCTTGGTCGAAGACGTCCCCGTCGCGAAGGTGGCGGAACGCCCGAGCTGATCGGAGGTCGATGCCCGCCGGGCCCCTGTCTCCCACCCTTCGTTGAGATTGCTGCCGAGCGATCGCGTTCTGTTCTCCGAACCGGGGAGCGCGACGGTGCGATCGAGATTCGAGGATTCCTCCTCCGGAATCAGACGGCCGGTCTGATCCGCCCCCGAGGAGAGGGGGATCGTGTTGTTCGGATCGGCGGCCGGTACCGCGTCCGGCGCGGCGGATGCGTCGGGAACGTTCTGCGGCAGGGTATTTAAGTCGTCAAAAGCGTCGGTGACGATGGTCTCGGCCAGGGCCGACGCTTGGGTGGCCTGGACGGAATCGGGGCCGCTTTGGACGGTTCCCCCGGTACCGAGTTCGAAGTCGCTCTCGTCATGGGCGCCGCCCTCCCGCGGGATTTCGTCCGAGAGGACAAACTCGGAACTGACGCCTCGGCCGGAATTGGGCAGCGCGTTTCCCGACGACTGAATTGTGGCCGACGACGAGACTGCGCTGCGCCCGGACATCATCGCCGACGGAGCGGTCAGATCCAGGCGGGAAGGGGAGCGGGGCGTCTCGACCGGCGGCTTTTGCTCCAGGCCGAAGTCAAAATCTTGGAACGGGTTGATATCCGGTTCACCGAGCTGCGGCCAGATCTCTTTGAGGCGCATCTGAACCAGATAGGCGTTCTTGGGCCGCTGACCGGGATCGACGCGCAGCAGATCCATTAGAAGAAGATCCATCTTCGTCGGGACGTCGGGGCGCTTGAAGCGAACCGATTCGGGCGGGCCCTGCCTGTACTTTTTGAGAATCTCCGGAAGCGATCGGGCGATGTAAGGGGGGGCCGCCGCCAGGAGGGTATACATCAGCGCCCCGAGGGAATAGATATCGGACTTCGGGGAGATCGGTCCGGCGGAGGCCTGTTCGGGGGCCATGAACTCAATCGTCCCGATGACCATATTTTCGCCGGTCATACGGGAGTTGCTGAAGAAATGCGCGATCCCGAAGTCGGTGACCTTGGCCTGGCCGTTGGCGGGGAGGAGAATATTGGCCGGCTTGATATCGCGGTGGATAATCCCCCGAATATGCGCGTGGTGAAGAGCGCCGGCGACCAAATAACCGATATGCGCCACCTGTTCCCAGGTGAATCGGATTCGTTTTTTTAGGATATCCTGCAAGCTCGGCCCGTCGACGAACTCCATCGCGTAGTACCGATAGCCGTCCTCGTCCCCGAATCCATAGAGCCGGGCGATATTGTTGTGCCGCAGCTTCTGGAGGGTCTCGATTTCGAGATTGAACCGTTCTTTCAGCTCGGAGTCTTCCTCCGAGGCGTCGAGAATGACCTTCAGCGCCACCGAACCTTGGATTCCCGGATGACGGGCTTCGTAGACAGCGCCCATTCCCCCGTGGCCGATCTGACGGAGAATTTGAAAAGGTCCGATGGTTGACAGTTCTCTAGCCATAGCACATTTCGCCTTTTACAAGGGACTTACCATTTGCCCGAACCAATCGCGGCCGCGAAAACTGCCTAAACACCAAGGAGGGTACCCTCGGTTTATTGGGGCGGGGCGAACTTGACCCGTTCCACAAGCTTCACCACCTGGTTTTCGGAGTTGATGTAGCCGGTGACGGCGGTAATCGCGTCGACGACATAGTGATACTTGAGCTGGTCGTCACAGGCCAGTTCGATCTCCAGGTCGTCCCCGCCGCCGGCAGCGGACGGTTTTTGAGGGTCGACCCCGAGGTATTCGAAGACCGCCCGACGCAAGCTCGCCATCTCGGTCCCAATGGGACGGCTTCCAAACTCCATCGAACGCAGCTGGCCAAAATCGTCGGCGAGCATCTTGACCTGAACCGGGGTGGGAGCGTCGGGATCGGGGAGCTGGTTCGACTGGACGTTGGCCGGCATCTTGATGTTGAAGTCCCCCTCGACCTCCGGGGTCTTGAAGGTGATCACAAAAAACGCCAGCAGAAGGAAGACGACATCGATCATCGAGGTCATCTGCAGCTTGACCGGCTCGGATTTGATCTGGATATTTCGAAGACTCATAGGGAGATCTCTGACTTTTTTTTCCGTGAAGCGGGGACCTAATCGAGCACCTGACGAGCCCGGAGGGTGAAGTTCTCCATCCCCTTGGCCTGACAGGCCTGAATGACCCGCTCGACAAATCCGGTCTCGGTATCGGCGTCGGCCCGGATAATGATCGTCAGGTCGCCCGGCTCGACCTTGTCGATCGTCTTTCGCACACGAAGCTCCTCGGTGAAGAAGTCCGAAAGGGGACGTCCCTCACCCTTGGGGCGGCCGGGCTGATCGAGATAGCAGACCACCTGGCCAATGAAGATCTGGCCGTCCTCACTGATCTGGATCGTCATCGGTTCGGCGGGCATCTCTTCCGGCGGCTGGGCCAGTTCACTGGCCGGGAGATGAATTCGATCATTGCTTTCGGACTGCGAGAAATTGATCACCAGCGTAAAGAACGTGATCAGCAGGAAAACAATATCGATCATCGGCGTCATGTTCGGTTCACATGGCGCGAGGGAGAGTTTTCTTAACCGCATAGCTTACTTTTTCGCCGTGGAGGAAAAACGCCCGAGGTAGGTGTCGCTGATCACCCCGATCTCCAGAACGAATCGGGCCAGCCGGTTCTTGAGAATGTCGTAGATCGCCAAGCTCGGCAGCGCGATGGCCAGACCGATCATCGTGGTGAACAGCGCGGTGGCGATCCCTTCGGCGAGCTTCTGCGGCGAGGGGGCCGAACCGCCGGCGGCGATGATCTGGAACGAATTGATCATCCCCGTGACGGTGCCGAACAGCCCGACCATCGGGGCGAGGTTCCCGATCAGCGCCAGGTAACCGATCTGATGCTCCAAGCGCATTGTCTCTTGCTGACCGACATCCTGCATCGCCTGGACCGCCTTGTCGTAGCCGTTGGGAATCTTGTGAAGGCCGGCGGCGAGGACCCGGCCGAGCAGCGAATCGTTCTCTTTCGCCAGCTGGTAGGCGCCGTTGAAGTTTTTGTTGTCCATCAGCTCGCCAAACTCTTCGGCCAGCTCTTTAGGGACAAGGACCTTCTGCCGAATGGACAGAAAGTTCATCACCACCAGCGCCACCGTGGTGAGCGAGATGAGAATGAAAACCGGGGCAAAGACCCACCCCAACGCGCTGAACATCCAGACCAGGTAGTTCTTGCCGGTTTCCGTCGGCTGGGAATCGCCGGCCGGGACGGCGGCGCTCGGCGCCGGGGTCGACGATGCGGGCGCGGCGGCTGCCGGGGCGTCGCCGGCAAACGGATCGTCATCGTCCTGCGCGCGGGCGAAGGTGCCGGCGGCCATCACCAAGGCGGCGGCGATCAGGCCGATTCCCGCGATGGTCAAGAAACCGCGAAACATCAGCGAACGGTTGAAATCGCTGTCGAAAGAAGAACCGTAAGCCATCAAATGTCCTTTGTCCTTTTCTCTGTCTTATTGGAATCTTTTGTTGTTTCGCCGCGAAAAAACCGCGAGAACAACCGTGGTTGTTTGATTTCGTGCCTGGCGCGCGGCGAACGCCGCGCGCCCGCACTTATTATATCCCAAATATACATTGGTGTGTATATCGCGTGTCCGATCGGCGGGAACTACGGATTGAGCCCGTATTGGCCGCGCAGAACCGAAGCCGCCTCCTGCGCGCGGTCTTCCCGAAGCTCGCTCTTCCACAGCTCGACAAGGTTCCTCAGCGCCTTGATATGCTCGGCCCGGGCCGAGGAGAAGAGCAGGTCGGTATGAAGGAAGGCGAGAATCGCCTCTTTGTTATTGCCGGCGCCGCGCGCGGCGTCCCCCATCGCGTTGTAGAGGGTCGCCTGCAGCTGGGCGTCGGCCGAATCGGACTCGTCCTGGATTTGGGCGAAGAGTTTTTTCGCGGCGTCGTAGTCTCCCCCCTTGGCGGTGATCAGCGCTTTGCCGATCTTCGCGTACGACTTTTGTTTCTCGATCGCCGCGCTGCTTTCCTCGGCCGCGATCACCTCGTCAAAGAGTTGTTCCGCCGCGTCGGTTTGGCCCTCGGCCAAGTCGATGTTCCCAAGGGTGACCTTTCCCTCGTATTTCGTTTCCGGCCAGGGGGCGTCGGCCAGCTGCTGGCAGACGTCACGGGCGCGGGGGACTTCATCACAGGCCGCCAGCAGCCGGATCATCAGCCGGGCCGCCTCGTAGAAGTGGTAACTGTTCGGAAATACCTCGGTGAACTGATTTAATTCTTTCGCGACCGAAAGGGGGTCATATTCGCTCTGTCCCGACAAAGCCAGCTGCGCCTTGGCGAAGACCTTGAAGAAGGCGATCTCCTGGCGGATCGGCTCCGGGAGCTTTTCTTCATTTTTGATCGACTCCAGCTGGGCCAAAGCGTCTTTGAACTGGGAACTGTCCAGCGCCTTTCGCGCGACGGTGAGGGTCTCCGGTTCGTCCTCGTAGCTGACCGAGACGATCAGATTCGCGCCGATCTTTTGACCGGCTTTTTTCTTGTCCCCGATCACGACGCCGTCGCGGGCCGTCTCTTTCACGGTCCCGAGGATGCTTTGGTTTTTACCATCCTCTTCGTTGACGAAAACCACGTTGTCGGCCCGAAGCGCCGCGCAGACGCCGAGCAGAACCGAGGCAAACAGCCCGAGGAAGAGGGTCGGAAGAATATATTTTTTCATAGCGCGCCTTTTTATCTGTCGTTGGCTTATGCTTGTTGGTTGATGTTTCGAATTTCTTAAAACGCCCCTTAGGGGAAATCCGTGTTTGGCCCCGACGCTCATTGCTGCGCCGGGGACTCCTCGGGCGGTTTGAACCCGACCGGCGGTTCCCCGGCCGCCGTCTGGAATTCTTTCAGCAGTTCGTCCAGTTCGGCGCGGTACTTCGGGCCGCCGAGATCGGGCTGAACCTGCGCCAGCCGGTACAGTTCGTTGATGCCGCCGACCGCCTGCTTTTTTATTTCTTCGGCGCCGGTGAGCGTCCGCATCCAGGCCATTCGGCAGCGGACCTTATGCACAACCGCCTCGTAGAAGCGCTCTTTGTATTGGTCACTCTTGGCCAGGCCGCGGCTGAGGGTCGTGACAATTCTGTTCCAGCCCCAGATGAGGTTCTTCCCCGATTTCTGCGGTTCTCCCCCCTGAATGGCGCGAACATAGTAGGTTTTGTCCAGCGCCCCCCACGCCTCGTAGAGCGAGGCCGCCGTGAATTGCAGCTCCAGGTTGTTTTCGTTTTCGGTCAGCAGGGGAAGGAGGTACTTCAGCGCCTGAGGATAGCGGCCGACCTTCTGAAGGCACTCGGCCAGGCGGATGGAGGCGACTGTCTTGGCCGCGGCGGCGGAAGTCCAGCCGGGGTCGGCATCGATCTTTTTGAGAATCGCCAGGTAGGTTCGTCCCCCCTTCTCGAAGTACTTTTGCGCTTTTTGGGCCTGCTGTCCGCTCATCTGGGCGTCTTGACCTTCGTCGAGCAGCCCCATCCCCAAGCTGTAGAATGTGTCGGCGATCCATCGCAGCGTCTGGTACGTGTTCCCCGCGCTGCGGGCGGCGCAGCGGTCCAGGAAGCTCTCAAAACCCTCCGAGAGCTTGTCGATTTCCTCGGCGGCCTTGGGGTCATCGACGGCCTCGGCGCGAAGCGATCGGAGCTGCTCTTCCAGCTGTTTCCCCAGCTGCAGGTAGATCCCCGTGAGGCGTTCCTCGGACCCCCGGCCCGTCGACGCGAATTTTTCGAGACACCCCATCACCTCTTCGGCGCGCTGGAAATCGCCCGTCTGAACGTAGGCGCGCAGGGCCAGGGTCAGCGCGGTGATCTGGAATGTCTGCTGCGACGAGGAAGCGCCTTGGGACGCCTGTGCGCCGGGGGCGGAACTTCCCCTTTCGGAAATATCCCCGGCGTTCTGTTCGGTCCCCCCTTGGGTATCCCCTTCGGGACCGCCTTCGGCGATGGTTTTGTCTTCTGATGCGGGGGCGCTCTGCGCGCCGCCGCCGAACAGACGCGCCGCGGTGCGTTCGGCCAGGGTCATCGGGCCGATCTTAGGATGGGAGAGCCAACGGATCGCCTCTTCGGCGTCTTTCTCGCTCATCGCGATCTGTGCCAGCGACAGGGCGGCGTAGACGCTGACGGTGTCGCTTTCGCTTCCGCCGCTGGTCAGTTCCAGCCGGCGGCTCAGTCCGTCGGCCAGGGCTTCCCGCGCCTGATCGCGCAGCTGGTTTTGGCCGGCCGGATCGGCGGTTCCCTCTCCCTGGCGCAGCGCGTAGTCATTCCAAAGCGCCTGACCGAGCTGAAGTTTGGCCGCCGCCCACGCCGCGGTCCCCTCCGGAATTTGGCTCAGATGCTCGAGGGCCTTCTCGGTCTGCCCGGCGGCGATGGCGGACTCGATCTGAATCGTGACGGCGTCTTGAACCGCGGGGACGATATCTTCGGTGAACCCCTCCCCCCAGCGCTTGATGATGTAGTCGGTGCGCCGGAGGATATCCTCGTTCAGCCGGGCGATCTTTTCCTGGTCTCCCTGTTTGCGGGCGCGGCGCAGTTCCCCGCGCATCGCGCGAATGCTCAGCTCGGCGGCTTTGGTCGCGCCGGGAAAATTCTGGCGATGACGAGAGAGGAAATCAAAGATGATCAGCGCCTCGTCGGTCTGTTCGGTGAGGAGTTTGAAGGTCCCCCACTGAAGGCGGAGATTATCGACCTCGGTCGGTTCGGCCTTGGCCGACATCGACAGGGCCAGGCGAAGGGCCAGTTCCACTTCGGCGCGGATTTTCTTCGCCTGCTCGTCCTGCGACGCGGCGGCGCCGTCGGCGTTGAGCTGGACGAAGAGGGACCACGAGCGGTTGACGCGCAGAAGCGCTTCGGAAAAATCGCTGGGGGTCACCTGGGGGGCCTCCCCGAGCAGCTTGGCCAGCGCCGGGGTTTGGATCAGCTTTTCGGCCTCGATGCTCAGCGGGCTTTTTTGCTGACGAACGAAGTCGAGCGCCTCAAAGGCGACCTTGTCAAGGCGCGCCATGAGCTTGATCGCGCTGTCGGACTTATCGGAAAAGACGGCTTTGCCGACGGTGTTGAATGTTTCCCGATCGTTCTGCCGCAGGTCCAAAAGCGCCAGGGCGGCTTGGGCGGCGGCCAGATGAATGGAGAGTCCCTCGGCCGAGACGTAGAAGTTCTCGGGGAGGTTCCCGGTAACCTTCCAGCCGTTGTATCCCCGGATCAGTTCCATGAGCCGCTGGGGTTTTTTGTCTTTCAGCGCGATCTCCCCGAACAGGGCGAGCGATTCGGTCTTGAGGACGTACAGTGCCGGCTGCATCGGCAGCTGGGAGATTTCGTCCAAAATGGCGAGGGCCTCCTCGGGGTGGCCGAGCCGGTTCTCGATCCGCGCCTCTTCGTAGAAGGCGCGGTACCCCCCGGGGTACGCCTGGTATTTTTCGTAGATCCGATGGAAGGCGGCCTTCGCCTCCTCGAGCAGCTGGACCCGCTCGGGAGCGTCGCTCGGGTAGGTGTCGGCCTTTTGGATCAGCAGACGGCTTTTGTTGAGGAGCAGATCGAGGTACCGCCCATAGAACAGATTGGCCTCGGGGCTGTGGGCTTTGTCCTCGTCGGACTGAAGATCGATGATCTGTTCTCTGGCGAGGTTTTCCGCCTGATCAAAGGCGCCCGCGGCCTGATCGAAGATCTCTCGGGCCGACTGTTGAATGCGGATCTTTTCGACATCGGAGGTTTGGTCGGTGATCCCGGCCAGGAGCTTCTCCCCCTCACGGACCGAGACCGAGGCCAGCTGGGCGTTCGCCTCGAACGCGTCGGGATGATCGGGGTTCTTTTCCAGGAAACTCTGGAGCAGTTCGCGGCTGCGTTTTAAGAAAAGGTCCCGTTCGGCGGGTGAAGCCGTCTTGACGCGCGCCAGATAAGCCCGGCCGGCGAGATAATCGAGCTCCTCGGCGATCTGTTGGGGGCAGTTGGGCTGATTTCGAAGCGAGTCGACGTAATCGATGGCGGTGTCGCAGTAGCCGCGCTCGATGAGTTGGTCGTAGAACCGTTTGCAAATATCGCCGGTTTCGGCCGCACAGCGAAGGCAAAAAACAGTGACCAGCAGCAGAACAGCAAGGAGTGCTTCTCCCGAAATTCTCAGGGAACGATGTCTGTCTTTCATGGTCTTTGGGGTATAATCCAGGTCGTTGGAGGGATCATCAAAGGGGTGCGGGGGGAATCACTGCCGGCCGCTGTGGCAGCCGGGCAGACCCCCCAAGCGTACGGCTTTATTTTACCGCATACCACTATGGGTTTCAATCAATCGAAATATGGATCGCCTCTTTTTCCGGCCTTTTTTTTCGCGGTTGTGCTGACCTTTTCCTTTCCCCTTGCCCAAGGTACCGCGCGGGAGAATTCCTCGGCGGCCGGCAAGGGGGACGGCCTGCCGTTGGTATTTCACGCCGAACGCGGCGCCGTGACGCAATTATGGTCTCTGTCTGCCGACGGCGATATCGATTCGACGGCCGAGCCGGCTGATTTCACCCTTCTTCGCCATTGGGGGAAGGACCGCGGCTGCCCGGTCCGTGTCTGCGGCCGACTTTTGAGGGTAACCTATATCGAGGATCCCGAACTGCCGCTGGGGGGGTACTATGATATTTGGTTTTTGTTCGACGACCAGCCGCGCATTCCCGGACGCCTGCTGGCGATGACGATCCCCGATACCCTGACACCGGACCGGCCCGAGCCCCCCCAAGGGGGCGCTCCCCGCGAAGAAAAAAAGCCGGGGGAATCGCTCTATCGGCACGAGCGGATTTCGGCCCTCGGTTATTACTACCGCCAGACGGCGTTCAGCGACGGGGAAGACTTCTACACCGCCCCGACCCTGGCGGTTCGATCCATCGAGGTTATCTGCGCGGGGAACGCCCCCGCCGGTGATGAATCGAACCGTGCGGCCGGCCGCCGCGGCGCCTTTCTGCTGAAGGCCGCGGTTCTGGTACTCTTCACCGCGGCGTATCTGGCGCTGCGTCGGCGTTTCGCCGGCAAAGGGCCGGCGGGGCGGCCGGGGAAGAACCGTTCGGGCCGGGACGACGGCCGGGATGACGGCTCGAACGACGGCTTTTTTGATTCCGAGACGCTCGAGAGGTTATCCCGCCTGGCCGACGAGCGGGAGAAGCTCCTCGGCGATCCCAACGACGGTCCCTTTCGTGACCGGGCCCTTCCCTGGTTTCTCCTCGGCGCGTCGCTGCTGGCCAGCGGCCCGGCCGACCCTCCCCCCGAGCCGCCGTTTACCCTGCGGTTTTGGGAAGAGGTCACCTCGCTTCCGGAAGAAGCCCTCCTCGACGAGGCTCCCCCGGCGGGGGACGGTGCCGAAGCGTCTCTCGACCCGACGCTGGAGGGGATGCTCCGGCGCCTGGGCGGCAATATCTCCGAAATGATGCTCCTCGAGCACCTCGATTCCACACATATCGATTCCCTCTGGGACAGGTGGCCCGAAACCTTTGGCCGCGCCGTGCGGCTGGACGGCGAGATTCTTTCGGCGCGGACGCTTTTGGCTGGGGACGGCTCCCCCGTAGTGATGATGGAGATCCGTCCCGAAGCGGCCGACCCCAGCCGTCCCCCGGTGATTGTTCTGGCGGAGCGTTCCGTGCCGTGGGACGATGCCGCCGGCCGGCGGGTCACGGTTTTGGGGTGCGCTCTTCGGAGGACCGCCTCCGGGCAGGGGGTAATTGTGGCCAAGAGGGCCGCGCTTTATACCGACCGGCGGTCGTTGGGCCGTCTGGGGGGGGACGAGTCGCTGTTGAGTGATTTCCCCCTCGTTCCGGTTTCGGCGCTGGAGTCGATGAGTCCCGAGCAGCGAAAAAGCGCGCTGGAGCGTTTTCCCCTGACCGAGCGCGATACGTACCCCTTCTATTCTCTCCTGTCGTTCGTCCGGCGGCTGCCGCCCGGGGCTCTTCGGGAAGAGGCCCGGCGCCTTGCCGAGGGGGGAGAAATCAAGGTCGTCGATCTGTTCAACCGGCCGGCCCAATTCCAGGGAGAGGCGGTGACGCTGACCGGAACGGTGAAACGGGCCCGCGCCGTCCCGATCCTCAGCGCCGGGGCCCGGGCACTGGCGGGGACCGAGCGTTACTACGAGCTGTATCTTTTTACCGGCCAGTCTCAGGGGTACCCTGTCGTCTGCTGCGCGTCATCCCTTCCGGACAAGTTCCCCCTGGGGGTCGGCGAAGAGTACCGTCAAAACGTGACGCTCTCGGGAATCCTCTACAAACTTTGGGGCTATAAGGCCTCCACCGCCGAGGACCGTCCCGCCGGATCTTCCCCCTGGGTCGCGGTCCCGCTGTTGTTCGCCGGCGATATCGCCTGGTACCCGGAAGAGCCCTCCCGCGCGCCCGGGGCGGGCGGGGTTCGCGCCGTTCTGGCCGGCTTTTTCCTCCTCGCTTTGGTGTTTGTTCTCTACAGACGTCTGCGCCGAAAGGGGGCGCCGATTCGTTTTTCTGTCGGAAACGATGAAAACACGCTCGGTCGCGGTGATTAAATAAAATGGGGAATATGTGCGTGACTATTCACGCGGCCCGGCGGGTGCTTTTTTCGTAAAAAGCCGTTTTTTCAACAAAGAAAAACTCAAGAACGGCCGGCTTTTGTTCATCTTTTTCGGATTATCGGCGGAGGTTTGCCGATAGCGGGAAGACCCGCGGGGTTCTAAATTCAAAAAAATGTTCTTCCCCCGCGGGAAAAAAAACGTTAGTCTCCTATTCTATCCGTAGAGGTTAGAAGAGGAATCTCCTTTTGCCGCCTTCAGCGGCCAAGGGGGAATGGGCATTTGAATAGAACAAAAGCTATTAGGATACGAAGGCAGCGTTGATGGAGACAGCACAACGGGACAGCGCCCAGTTACAAGACGAGCAGATCGCGGCGCTTTGGCATCGGTACGCCAACTGTCGGGACGACATTGAAGCGCGCAACAAGCTGGTCGAGTACTACATGCCGATCGTTCGTCAAAAGGCCGACCAGATTCGCCATAAACTCCCCGAGGAGGTGGAACGGGACGATCTGATTTCGACCGGCACCATCGGCCTTATGGAAGCGGTCGCCGCCTTTGATCCGACGCGCGGCGTCAAGTTCGAGACCTTCTGCGCTCAGCGTATTCGCGGGGCCATGGTCGACGGGCTCCGCTCGATGGACTGGGTGCCTCGCAAGGTCCGTTCGCGGGCGACGAAGCTCAACGACGCCTACAAGGTCTTCGAGGGGCGTTTCGGACGCCGCCCGTCCGAGGAGGAACTGGCCCGTTTCCTGGACCTTCCCGTCGACGAGGTTCATCGAACCATCACCGAGACCGGGAGCGTCAACGTTTCGAGTCTGGATCGGCGCTGGACCGACCCCTCCGGCGAGAACGACGTCACCGAAATGGAGATTCTCGCCGACGATCGGGCGCAGGGCCCGACCGAGCAGCTAGAGCGCCGCGAGCTGATCCGCGCCTGCACCAAAGGGCTCAACAAGACCGAGCGGCTCATCATCATTCTCTACTATTTTGAGGAGATGACAATGAAGGAGATCGGCGCCACGCTCGATCTGAGCGAAAGCCGGGTCAGCCAGATGCACAGCGCGATCATCAGCCGGATCAAGAAACTGAACGATCACCGGCGAACCGAACTGTAAAGCGCGGCGCTTAGCGGCTTTTACGGCGAGAAAACCTTAGGCGGTCCGGCCCAAACGATGGCTGGACCGCTTTTTTTCACGCCGCGGCTAAACACGCGCGCCGGCGGCCAACCGCGCCTTAGAAATCAGGAGATCCCCCCGTGAGTACGGTAGGGGGTCATATGGCTCGGCTGGTCGACCATCCAGATGCGATCCCACTGATCCTGAACCTGGCGAAGGTCCTCGGAGGTGTTGTAGAGCTGCTCAGTCCGTTTCGCCGGATCCCCTGAGTAAGCCGGGATTACGCATCCTGCGCCGGCGGCCAATAACAGACCGGCCATGATCAACAAGATATATTTGCGCATGGAAATTCCTCCCTGAAAGACTGCGTTCCTCTGATATACTGCCGCTGCACGGGCCGATCGTCCCGCACCGATACAGGCAAATTCCTTCCCCTTATCGGCAAAATCCGAAGCGCCGCTTAAAAGGGATTCCTGAAAAAACCTTAAAATCCCCCCTTGAGAAAAGCAAGATGGAGAAATTGGGAAACGTTTACTTTGTAAATAACAAGACGGGGTCTTTGGGATAAATATAAAAGAGGGGCTAATGCCAAAAAGACCGAAAGATGTGGGTACCGACAGCCGCGAGCCGCGGCGGGCAGTATGCCCATGGCGGTTCGTGGGCAGCCGTTTGTGGCGTTGCCGCTCATAACTCAAGCGACCATCGGGAGCGACTCGCCGTATTAACCAAACCTATGCCGGAGGATCACCCTACGGCCACCGCCCGCCGGGGCTCCCGGCCGCCGCGGCTCGCGGCCGGCTAGTAGGAGCGGGTTTGGAAGCTTGCCGAGGAACCGCCGGGGGCCGCGGCGGCGGAGCTGGGGTTATACACCTCGAAGCGGGTGGTACTGACGGGGATTTCCCCCGCGGCGGTCTGATTTGACTGCGGGTCGACGATCAGTTCATCCTGATGCGCGTCGAGGGTGCCGGGGACCGAGGCGACCGGCGCGCCGACGGAAACGGACCCTTCGGGGGTCATTTCTTTATCGGGGATAATGACCTGAACCGTCCCATGGGTCGGCTGGGCCGCCGCGGTCTGGGCGCCGCCCCCCGCCGGGGGGGTATCGATAAAGGTCGTGCGAGCGTCCGCGACATCGGCCGGACAGCTCTCCGGGCAGGGATTGTCGCTGTCGGCGCCGGTCGATTCCTGTTTATTGAACAGGCAGCCCTGCGAGTTCTTCTGAAAGAGGCAGCATCCCGGCAGCAGCGCCGCGGCGAGAACAACCGCCGCGAGCGCCGTCATATTGATATGGTTTTTGATCACGATCGATCTTCTCCCGGTAACATTCCACCGCTGGGCGGCAACTATCGATACAGGCAGCCGACAAATATCGCCGCTTCCGCGATAGAGGCGGCACTTGACAGAGTATTGTAATCAGACCCAAGCGGCCCGGGAAACAAAACTTGAGGAAATATCGTTCCCAAGGTCATTTTTGCGCCGCCGCCGTTGGGATTGTTCCTATTGAACAAATTGGGCGGGCCGTACGGGGGGCACGGAATGGTTTTCGATCCGATTCAAAGCGTTTTCCTCGATTTCTCCGCATAATCCGACTATCCCGACATATCGTCAAGTCAGGTATTCCGTGCATTTTGCACGCCGAAGAGCGTGATTTTTCGCGCGCGGGGCACTTTTTTTTGGAAAGGGAGAAAGCGGCGGGACGATTGTTTACCAGCCGAGGAATTCGACTCAACAGATGGATCGAATCGCATGAGGCGTTGTCTATCAAGGAGAGTGTTCTATGTTAGTACTGTCGAGATACAAAGATCAGAGCATCTTCATCGGTGACGACATCGTCGTGACCGTCGTCGATGTTCGGGGAGATCGTGTCCGCCTTGGGATCGACGCTCCCCCCAACGTTCCCGTCCATCGCCGCGAGATCTACGAGGCGATCAAGCGGGGCAATGAAGGCCGTACCGAACCGAATCGCGAGAACATCGAGTATCTGACGCGGTAAAGGCGGCTTGCAAGGCATTGCGGCGGATCCTCTTTCCTCCCGTGAGTGAATTGTGGGAGGGAAGGGGGTTCGTTGTTTTCTTGCCGCTTGTTTTCACTCCTGAGAAAACGGCGTCTTATCGAGGTAGCCGCGAAAGGCCGCGTCCAGGTTCTCGAAGGAAAGACCGGTAAGCTGGGCAAGATCTTCCGGGGTGTCCCGGAGGGAATAGACCCGGGTCAGCAGCTCGCGAAAGACCGGCGCGAACCGACCGCCGTCGGCGTGGAAGAGAAAGTGCCCCAGCCCCGCCGACTCGGTATAGAGCGCGGGGAGGCGGCCGGAGGATTGAAATTCTTCTTTTCCGAGGGAGACAAACTTTTGGAGGGGGAGCAGCCCCTCCGGCTCATGGAGCCGTTCTTTGGCGCGGACAAAACGCAGCGACCGGGTTCCTCCGGCCCGGCAGCGATCGGGCAGCGACTGGAACGTCTCCAGATAGACGGCGATACTCTCCAAGACCCAATAGTTCCCCCGCACCCCGGCGGTCAGCCGCTGCCGCGACAGGGCCCGTGAGGCGATGGGCGACTCGGCGAAGAGCTGGTGGGTTGCCTCGTGGAAGAGCATCGTCTCTAGGGGGGTATCGTTCGGATCCTCCGAAGGATAGATATAAATAGAGCGGACCGCCGGCAGGTAGCCGCCGCTGGAGACCACCGCCGTCGGATCGAGCCGAGTGGCCGCGGTGAGGTATTCCCCGCGGTTTCGGAACACCTTGACCTGATGGCGCTTCCGCTGGGGGAGCCCTTTCCCCAGGACAAATCCGGCGGCCTCTTTTTCCGTCATCGACGACTCGGGGAAGGAGAAGAACCAGAAGTCGTGAAAATCTTCCAGCAGGCGCCCGATTCGAACCGCCTCCGAAAGCGAAATCGAGGCAGTGACCTTAAAGTGGTCGGTTTGGATCTGCCAGGCAACCGGTTTCTTTTGACGGCTGACTTCCTCGGCCGAAAGCCAGCGGCCGCGATAAAGGATCTCGCCGGATTCATAGCGGGGAATATCTTCCTTGGCCACCCAGCCGTAGTCGGGGTGATCGACCTGTCCCTGCTGCAGGCGCTCGATCTGGCCTTGGTTCAGCCAGCGGCCGTCACGCAGCGTCTCCCCGAACAGGGCGCGGATTTGATCGTTGTCGGGATCGGCGCAGGCGGCGCGCAAAACCGTCCTAACGGCCCGGTATCCCTTTCCGGCGCGCGCCAAAGATTGGGCCTGTTCCAATAGTTCGTTTCCCGAGGAGGTTTGAATCCGGCGCAGCCGGTCAAACCATTCGGTCTGCTGTTTCGTGGCGTCTTCCGGCAGCGAGAGGAACGACTGAACCGGCCGCTTGGGGAGGACCAGCTCATAATCGGCCGAGGGGAAGACGCGCCGCCGCGTCACCGCCGCCTCGAGCGTCATCGAACGGCTGTCGCACCACCGGGCCAGTTCCTCGAACCTCTCATCCGGCGGTGCGGCGGCGTTCGGCGTCTGGCCGGGGGGACCACCGGAAGTTTGATCGTCGGCGAACCCCAACAGGGCGGCGCCGAGCAGCAGCGCGGCAAAGACGACGCGCGGGGGAAAGAATCGTATCGGGTGCATAGCCGGCGGCAGAACTGGTTTTTGTGTGATGACGGTATCAGGGGGATGATTCTACACGAAAACGGGGGGCTCTTCAATTGGAAAGCTTTCCGGTCCCATACGGGGGGAGAGGAGAACGCCGAACAGCCCAAAATTTTGATTCCCGTTTTTTGGGGAACCGGGAAAGGAGCTCGGGACGGGAGGATATTTTCCTCTCCCAAAAGAGAAATTTTCCGGGGATTTCCCGGAAAATTTTTACGCGAATCCGGGCGAAAAAATATTTTTACGGAAATTTTCCGCCTGTTCTTTTGCCCGATTTCGCGCTAAAGAGTGAGAAAACCCCGAAAAAAAGCAAAAAAAACAAGGAGAAAGCCGCTCATTTCCCGCGATCCCCCCTATTATATCCTCTATGGCATGACCTTCCTCGATTCTCGGGCAGGAATATAATGGCCAGTTGCCGCTTTCGTTTTTGCGCTCTCCCCCCCTTTGAGGGGCGTTTTGTCACGCCGCGAAGAGGCCCTCCTGGCGTTTGAGAAATAAAGATCACCGTTTTGTATCTCTCCCAACACGGAGCCATATATGGATAACACCGCCCCTATCAAAAAGTTCCGCCGCCGGTTTAACTTCGACCAGGTCAAGACCTTCGGTTCCCACCTGTCGAGTTTCCAGGTTCCCGATCTGACCAAGCTCCAGACCGCCAGGTACAGCCGGTTCCTTCAGGAAGGAGTCGAACCCGATCAGCGCAAGAGAATCGGTTTGGAAGAAGTCCTTCAAGAGGCGTTCCCGATTTCGGATTCCGAAGACAGGCGCCGATTGGAATACGTCAGCTACGTGCTCGAAAAGCCGCGCTACACCAGCGACGAGTGCCGTGAGCTGAAGCTGACCTACGGCATGCCGCTGCGCGTTCGTATTCGTCTGACCGGCGAAAACGTCGAGACCGTCGAGGAAGATATCTATCTCGGCGATATCCCCATCATGCTCGGCGGCGGTGAGTTCATTATCAACGGGGCGGAGCGCGTGGAAGTCTGTCAGCTTCACCGTTCCCCGGGGATCGATTACCTCGAAGTCAAAGACGACGATCGCAGCGGCTACACCTGCCGCATCATCCCCGAGCGCGGTGTCTGGGTCGAGCTGCTGGTCACCTCCAAGAACGAGATCCAGGTCAAGCTCGATCAGGCGACCAAGCTTCCGGCGATGCAGATGCTTCGGGCGATGGACATTAACTACGCTTCGAACGAGGCGCTTATCCGCGCTTTCCACGGTGAAAGGATTCAGAAAATCTCCCTGGCCAAAGGGCTGAAAGCCCTGGATAAGATCGTTAACAAGATAGCCATACGGCCGATCGTGGACCCCAAGGACGGAGAGGTTATCACCGAGTTTGGCGAGAAAATCGACGAGAAGGCCGCCAGGGTGGTTTGCACCTCCGGGGAGAAGTCGATCGAGGTCCTCGACTTCGCCGATCCCGCTAACTCCGACGATAAGCCGAAGTTCCTTTTGCTGAACTCGATCAAGAACGATCCCCTCGGGAAGTTCGAGGACACGAACCTGTACAAGGACGAAAAGGCCCGCGCGAAAGCAGCTCACGACGCCGCGCTGATGAGGTATTACTCTCAGGTCCGCTCGGGGAATCCGAAAGATCTGAAAAAAGCCGAAGAGCTCTTCCGCGAACGCTTCGGTGACGAGAATCGCTATCGTCTGGGAAAGGTGGGCCGTTTCCGTATGAACCGGAAGCTCGGCACCGACGTGTCGGAAGACAGGATGCTCCTGTCGGCACAAGATTTGATCGATGCCATCAAATACCTGTACGATCTGCAATGCGGTATTAAAACCGAAGATGGCGAGCAAAGCGCCGAGGTCGACGATATCGATAACCTCGGCAACCGTCGTCTCCGGACGATCGACGAGCTTTTCGGCGAAGAGCTCCGCAAGGGGTTCCTCAAGCTTGCCCGCAGCGCCAAGGAGCACCTCAACTCCACGAAAGAGGGGACCTGCACGCCGCGCGGTCTGATCAACCAGAAGGCGGTCTCCAGCGCGATCGAATATTACTTTGGGCGCGGTGAACTCTCCCAGGTGGTCGACCAGACGAATCCGCTTTCGATGCTGACGCACGAACGCCGCCTCTCCGCCCTGGGGCCCGGCGGCCTCAACCGTAAACGGGCCAGTTTCGAGGTTCGAGACGTCCACGCGACGCACTATGGCCGGATTTGTCCGATCGAGACCCCCGAAGGGACGAACATCGGTTTGATCTCGTCGCTGGCGATCTACGCCGGTGTCGATGAATACGGTTTTCTTGTCACTCCCTACCGCAAGGTGGAGGGGGGCAAGATTACCGACAAGGTCGAGTGGCTGCGCGCCGACGCGGAGTTCGGCAAGACCGTGGTTCCCGCTGATGTCCACATCGAGGAGATCAAAGAAAAAGGTTTTATCGGGAGGATTATCCCCGACCAGGTGACGGGTATGGTACTCGCGCGCAAGGATGGCGACTATGTCACGATCCCTGTGGAAGATGTCCAGTACATCGACGTTGCCCCGAACCAGATGGTCGGCGTCTCGGCGGGATTGATTCCGTTCCTGGAGCACGACGACGCGAACCGCGCGCTGATGGGGGCGAACATGCAGCGGCAGGCGGTTCCGCTTTTGGTTTCCGAAGCCCCGCTGGTCGGCACCGGCTTAGAGTCCGCGGCGGCGTTCAACTCCTCGCTGCTGGTACGCGCCCGCCGCGCCGGTGTTGTCACCTACGCCGATTCCCTGAAGATCGTGATCGAAGGGGATAATAACGCGAAGGATACCTATCATTTGCGCAAATTCAAGGCGCTGAACGAACGGACCTGCCAGAACCAGAAACCGATCGTTCGGCCCGGGCAGAAGGTCGCCGAAGGAGAGGTCATCGCCGACGGCGCTTGCACCGATCATGGTGATTTGGCGCTGGGCCGCAACGTTTTGGTCGCGTTTATGGTGTGGGACGGCTACAACTACGAGGACGCGATCATCCTCAGCGAAGAGCTGGTTCAAAACGACACTTACACCTCGCTCCATATCGAGCAGCTCGACGAGGAGATCCGCGAGATCAAGAGCAACAGCGGTTCCAGTTCCGGGAAACCGCGCGTCGAGGAGTTCACCCGAGACATCCCCAATGTCGGTGAGGAGATGCGCCGGAATCTCGACGAGGCGGGTATCGTCAACATCGGGACCTATGTTCGCGCCGGGGATATCCTGGTCGGAAAGGTCGTTCCGAAGAATAAGCAGGAGCTCTCTCCCGAGGAAAAGCTTCTGCACGCGATCTTCGGTCGTACGGGCGAAGATGTCAAAGACTCCTCTCTGAGAGTTCCTCCGGGGATGGAAGGGATTGTGATCGGACACCATCGAATTCGGTCCCGCAGCGGTCTTTCGGAGGCGGAGCGCAAGAAGTACGACAGTGAGCTGGCGGAAATCGACGAGAAGGGAAACGCGAAGATCACCGAACTGTTCGGCGCGATGATCGATGAGATGGAGAAGATCTCGAAAAAACAGATCGTCGACGATAGAGGAAACTCCCTCACTCAGGAGCGGTCCCCCAAAGATATCGCCGACACGGCGAAGCGTTTCAGCTTCAAAGAGATGTGCCGGACGAACAATATCAAAGAGGGGAGCAAAGAATACGAAAAGCTTGCCGTTGTCTGGCACAAGCATCGTGAGGCGGTGGAAGACGCCATTGACGAGCGGGATCACGCCCGCAACGCCGCCCAGGCGGGGGATCAGCTCAAGCGGGGGGTTCTGGAGCGTGTGATCGTCTACATCGCCACCAAGCGCGTCATCTCGGTCGGTGACAAGATGGCGGGCCGCCACGGCAACAAGGGGGTTATCTCCCGTATTCTCCCGAAGGAAGATATGCCGTTCATGGAAGACGGCACCCCGATCCAAATCATGCTTAATCCGCTGGGCGTTCCGAGCCGTATGAACGTCGGCCAGATTCTTGAAACCCACCTGGGATGGGCGGCCTCGAAGCTCGGTTACCGCGCCGTCGCGCCGGTCTTTGGCGGCGCGACCGAGGAGCAGATCAACGACGAGCTCTATAGGGCCGGCCTCCCCCGCCATGGGAAGGTCCAGCTCTATGACGGACGAACGGGAGAACCGTTCGGACAAGAGACGACCGTCGGCTACATCTATATGCTCAAACTCCACCACCTGGTCGACGACAAAGTCCACGCGCGAAGCACCGGCCCGTATTCGCTGATTACCCAGCAGCCGCTGGGCGGAAAGGCGCGTTCCGGCGGTCAGCGCTTTGGCGAGATGGAATTCTGGGCTCTGGAGGCCTACGGCGCGGCCTACACGATTCAGGAGCTGCTGACGGTCAAAAGTGATGACGTGGACGGCCGAACCAAGATCTATGAGTCGATGGTCAACGGGAAGAACTCCCTCAAGCCCGGGATCCCCGCCAGTTTTGACGTGTTGGTCAACGAGATCAAGGGCCTTGCCCTCGATATGCAGTTGATTTCCACGCACCGCGAGCTGGGCGCTGCGGGGAATGACCTGACTTCCTGATAGCCGAGAGAGTGAACAACGCGCGCGAAGCGAGTTTTTTCAAAGCCCCTTTCCGCGCGCTTCTTACCGAGATCATTCAACACCGTAAAAAGATATCCCAGAGGGTACTATGAGCAATAGTGATTCCAATTACGACCAGATCAACGATTACAACGCGGTGCGGATTACCCTGGCTGACCCCAATCGGATTCGCACGGAGTCCAAGGGAGAGGTCAAGAAACCGGAGACGATCAACTACCGTTCGTACAAGCCCGAGAAGGATGGGCTCTTCTGCGAGAGGATTTTTGGTCCTCAGCACGATTACGAGTGCAGCTGTGGGAAGTACCGCGGGATCAAATACAAGGGGATGGTTTGCGATCGATGCGGGGTCAAGCTCACGACCAGCAAGGTTCGCCGTCAGCGGATGGGACATATCGATCTGGCCGCGCCGGTGGTCCATATCTGGTTCTTCAAGGCGACTCCGTGTCGTCTGGCGAGCATCCTGCCGCTGAAAAGCACGGAACTGGAGAAGATTATCTATTTTAACAGCTACGTGGTGACCGAGTCGGGACAGTCCGGGCTGAGGGTCGGGGAGCTCCTGAACGAGGAGGAATATGGTGAAGTCTCTTCCCAGTTCCGCAATACTGGCTTTAAGGCCGAGATGGGAGCCGAGGCTATCCGTACCCTCCTGAAGAACCTCAAAGTCGTCGACGAATCCAAAAAGCTTCGCAGGGAGCTCGAGGAGTACGAGAATAAGGCGGGAAAGAAGCGGATCAGAGAGAAGCAGAGTCAGAAGATCAAAGATCTGGTCAACCATCTGGAGCATATCGAGGACCTGCGCAACTGCGGCAGCGGGAACAAGCCCGAGTGGATGGTCTTGGATGTGATTCCCGTGATCCCGCCCGACCTGCGTCCCCTCATTATGCTCGAGAATGGTTCCTTCGCGAGCAGTGACCTCAACGATCTGTATCGTCGAATCATCAATCGCAACAATCGGCTCAAGAAGCTCATCGACCTCAATGCGCCCGATGTCATTGTCAGGAACGAGAAGCGGATGCTCCAGCAGGCCGTTGACGCGCTCATCGACAATAAGCGCGTGAAGCGGTCGCTCCTTGGCCAGTCATCCCGGCCGCTCAAGTCGCTCACCGACCTTATTACCGGGAAACAGGGGCGTTTCCGGGAGAACCTCCTCGGCAAGCGCGTCGACTACTCCGCCCGCAGCGTGATCGTGGTCGGCCCGTATCTCCACCTTCATCAGTGCGGCCTCCCCAAAAAGATCGCCCTGGAACTCTATCAGCCGTTTATCATTCGTCGCCTCAAAGAGCTCCAGCACGCCGATACGATCAAGAGCGCCAAGAAGATGCTCGAGCGCAAGGACGAGGAGGTTTGGGATATCCTCGAAGAGGTGATCCAGAACCATCCGGTTCTGCTCAACCGCGCGCCGACTCTCCACCGTATGGGGATTCAGGCCTTTGAACCGGTCCTGGTCGAGGGGAACGCGATCAAACTCCACCCGCTGGTCTGTAAAGGGTTCAACGCCGACTTTGACGGCGACCAGATGGCGGTTCACCTTCCGCTGTCGCTCGAGGCGCAGGTCGAGGCCCATACCCTGATGCTCTCGACGAACAACATCTTCAGTCCCGCCAACGGCCGCCCGATTATCAGTCCGTCACAGGACATGGTGATGGGATGCTACTACATCACCATTGCCCTCGACAATATGAAGGGGGAGGGGATGATCTTCTCCAACAAAGATGAGGTGCTCCTGGCCTATTCGCTGGGGAAGGTTCATCTTCAGGCCAAGATCAAGGTTCGTATGGCGAAGAACCGCTGGATCGAGGCGAAGGGGGACAAGAACAACCCCGACTCCCGCCGGAGAACGGTGACCGAGGGGATGCTCTTCGAGACGACCCCGGGAAGAATCATTTTCAACGAAATTCTCTCCGACGGAATGCCCTTCTACAATGTCAATCTTCGCAGCAGCGAGCTGGCCGGCGTGATCAGCGACTGCCACGAGTATCTCGGCCGAAAGGCGACGATTGACCTGCTCGACCGCATGATGCGTATCGGCTTCGAGGAAAGTACCAAGAGCGGTCTTTCCTTCGCGACGGACGACTTGATCACGCCGCCCGAGAAGAAACAGATTCTCGATGAGGCCGAGAAACAGGTGCAGGCCCTCCACGAACAGTACGAGCAAGGTCTCCTCAATGAGAACAAGCGAAAGAACGACACGATCGACATCTGGACCAAAGCCGGCGACCTCATCACCAAAAAGATGATGGAAGGGCTCAAGAACGATAAGCGTACCGACCAGCGCGTGGGGTACGTCAATCCGATCTACCTGATGAAAGACTCCGGCGCCCGCGGCGGTCAAGAGCAGATTCGTCAGCTGGCGGGGCTTCGCGGTCTGATGGCCAAACCGAACGGTGAAATCATTGAGACCCCGGTGAAGGCCAACTTCCGTGAGGGGCTCAGCGTTCTGGAGTACTTCAGCTCGACGCACGGCGCTCGCAAGGGGCTGGCCGATACGGCGCTGAAGACGGCCGAATCGGGTTACCTGACCCGAAAGCTTATCGACGTTTCGCAAAACACCGTCATCACGATGTACGATTGCGGAACGAAGGAGGGAATCTTCAAGGGAGTGATCTCCGAAGGCGACCGAATCTCCGTTCCGATCTCCGACATCATCATCGGCCGTGTTTCCCGCCAGAATATCGCCGATCCCACTACCGACGAAATCGTCGTGCGTGAAAACGAGATGATCACCGCGCCGATCGCCAAGCGTCTGGAGGAGATGGGGATCTCCCGGATCAAAGTCCGCTCGCCGCTGACCTGCGAGGCGCCGCTCGGTATCTGCGCCCTATGCTACGGGATGGATCTGTCGACCAGCCGTCTGGTCGAGGAAGGGATGGCGGTGGGGATCATCGCCGCCCAGTCGATTGGCGAGCCGGGCACTCAGCTGACGATGCGTACGTTTCACATCGGAGGGACGGCGTCGCACAGTGCCGAGAGCAATCTCGTCAAGACCCAGTTCGACGGAATCGTTAAGTTCGACGACATGGAAGTCGTTGAGTGTGAGGGCGAGGACGGCAAAACGTTTAAGCGGGTCTTCAGCTGCAAGCCCGACGGCGGCGTGTCCATCCTGCGCAAGGGGGGGGATTTCGTTCGACGCACGTACCATGTCCCCGAAGGGGCACAGATGAAAGTCGCCGAGGGAGACGAGGTTCATGTGGATGACACCCTCTGTACCTACGATCCGCACTTGATGATGTATCTGGCTCAGTACGACGGTGTGGTTCAGTTCGAGGGAATCGAGGAAGGAAGCACCGCCGAAGCGAATGGGACCAAGCTGAAGATCAAGTCGAAAATCACCGGTCAAACAAAGCCGAAGATCATCCTCAACGCCAAAAAGGGGAAAAAGGAACTCAAGGAACTCGACAGACGCGATGTTCCCGCTAACTCCGAAATCGAAGTGAAAGACGGAGAGTTTGTCAAGAAAGGGACGGTGCTCTTCACGACCCCGAAGAGCGTCGCCGGAACCAAAGATATCACCAGCGGTCTTCCCCGTGTCACCGAGCTGTTCGAGGCCCGGGAGCCGAAGAATCCCGGGGTTATCGCCGAGATCGCCGGTGTGGTGGTCGACATAGATGATAAGACCCGCAGGAAGCTCCTCACCATTCATCCCAATGGCGTGGATGATGATGAGTCCGATATCGTCCATGAGATCCCCGCGTCGAAGAATCTCGTGGTGAAAGTGGGGGACGAGGTCAAAGAGGGACAGCTCTTGACCGACGGCTTCAAGACCCCGCGCGATATTCTTCGCATCCAGGGGAGAGAGGCGCTTCAGACCTACTTGGTCAACGAGGTGCAGGAGGTCTACCGCGGCCAGAACGTTCGGATCAACGACAAGCACATCGAGATCATCGTCTCTCAGATGCTTCGCCGACAGAAGGTCCGCTCGGCCGGGGATACCGATCTGATCAAGACGAAACTGGTCGATAAGCGCAAGGTCGCGCAGAAGAATCGGGAGATCCTTGACAGTGTCAAGATTGTCGACCCGGGCGACTCCCTCTTCCAGGAAGGAGATATCGTTCCGCGCGCTATCTTCGAGAGAATCGAGGACGAACTCGCGGCGGAAGGGAAGCGGGCCCCGAAGGCGGAAGACGCGACACCGGCCACGGTCGTCGACGAGCTTTTGGGGATCACCAAAGCGGCTGTTTTGAGCGACAGCTTCATTTCGGCGGCAAGCTTTCAGGAGACCACTAAAGTCCTTACCAAGGCGGCTTTGGAGGGGAGGGAAGACCCCCTGGAAGGGCTCAAAGAGAACGTGATTCTCGGCCGGCTGATTCCGGCCGGTACCGGGTTCCAAAAGTATCGGGACGCTCAGTGGCGGCATTATCCCGAAGTCGCCGATCGGGCGTCGCACTTCGGTTATGCCTCGCAGCCGCACAGTTACGCTCTTCTCCAGGAAGAGTACAACGCCTCGACCGAGGCGGGCGCCGCCGATACCGGCGGAGGGTTCTCTCCGGTGGCCGACGAGATCCCCGATCAGCCCGCCGACAAGGGGGAAAATGAAAGCGGCTCGGCCGCTGAATAAGCCCCTTTTGAGCGATTGGCTCGCCAACAAAAAAGCCGCCCCTTTGAAGGGGCGGCTTTTTTGTTGATGGGGATCTGTGTTATTTGAGGGTAATAGAGGGTTCAGGCCTCTTTTTCGCGGTTTTCTTTGGGAGGCGGAAGAAGGTAACCCCGGCCGACAAACAGGGCCAGAAGGTTCTGCTTGTCGTCGGTCACCCGGACCTCGCAGACAGAGAATCGGCCGGTTCGGGAAACCTCTTTGGCCTCGGCGAAGATGGTCCCGCTTTTGACCGACTTGAGGAACGAGATGGTCGTATCGATCCCGATCATGGGAGTGTCCCAATTCCCGGCCGCCGCGAAGGTGAAGTCGGCGATGGAGTAGAGAACTCCCCCCTGAACGACCCCAAGGCCGTTGAGGTGATCGTCACGCAGCAGCAGCGAACTGCGGGCAAAACCGACACCGGCCTCTTCCAGACGAATTCCGACAAGATCGCAAATGAAGCGGTCTTTCTTCATACGGGTGATCTGGGGGGAATCGGCGGACATGAGAAACACCTTTCTTGTCGATGGGAACGGTCAAAGGGGGGACTTAAAGCGCTATTTCAGGAGGCCGAGGGCGCGCAGCTTTTCGCGGCACTCATCCCGTTCGCGGCAGCGCTCCAGCCCCTGCCAGCTCGGATCCTGCGCTTGGAGAAAATCTTCCTCGGCGGCGGGGAGCCGGCCGGCCAGGCGCCGGATAACCCCCTGGTCGAGCGCGGTGAGGTGGAGCGAGTTGAGGTTATAGTCGAGAAACGCCCCGTACGAGACCGGGAAAAGAACGCGGATGATCTTTTCGCCGATGGTCGTGGCGTACTGGACGATCTCCCACTGCGCGTGCGATTCCATTCTTAGCGAGAGAAAATGGAACAGGTTGTGCAGGTCACACTTCCAATACGCTTCGGTGTAAGTGGAAAGAGGGAGGTCTTTGCGCGCCTGTTCCCGGGCGATACCCGCGTCGATCCTCTTTTGGTATAAAGCGCGGGCGGCCTCGTGGAACGTTCTTTCCTCCCGGCTGAAAACAGCCCCCTGGTCGGAAGGGAGAAAGCCGTCGCTCCCCTGCCGGTTACGGGTCGTCTGGATCCGCCAGCCGTCGTCCTCGGTGGTGTAGGCGGCGTCGATCGCGACGGAGTACCTTGTGCTGTACTCGTTGACCGAGGCGGTTCGGTGGCGAATCCACTGGCGCCAAGTGTCCATCGGAACACGGACCAGGAGCTTGACCTCGGCCATCTCGAAGGGGGTCGTGTGCCGGTGACGCATCAAATAACGAAGAAGCGCTTCGTCGCTGGAGACGGCCCGCGTTCCGGCACCGTAGCTGACCCGCGCCGCCTGGGCAATCGCCGAATCGCTCCCCATCCAATCGACCAGACAGACAAAACCGTCGTTCAGAAGGGGGAATTTCTTCCAGCGGAGGGCTTCTCCGGCGGCTGACGGATCGATTGCGCGCTGCTCATCGGCGGACATAGGGGCTATCTCCCGAGGAAATTAAGAACGCTTCCGGACTTTTCTTTTTCAAAGACGATGTTTTTGCTGGCGAGGATATTCAGGTAATCGGAAGTGATGTTGAGAACCTCATCGAGGTAGTAATCGCGCGTGATTTCAGACGAATTGCGGATCACCTTCTCGATCTTCTCTTCTTCCTCTTTGTCGGAATCGAGTTTCTCCAGCTCGGCAAAATATTTTTCGCGGTTCAGCGACGTGGTCTTCTTCGATTTGTATTGATCGTAGAGGGAGATCTTTTCTTCCACCTTAATGAAATCGGGGGACTTCGCCGTACGGTCTTCGGAGAGCTTCGCCAGCGCCTCGACGATTTCGGGGGTGACGTAATTGAACGTGGGGAGATACTTCGCCGGCTGAATCTTTTCGAGTTTCAGCGGGTTGTCGAGATCCGACTCGCCGATCCCCTCCAGGTGGCCGGTGAGCGACGGAATAACGACGTCGGACGGGATGCCGCGGATCTGCGAGGTGTCGCCGCCCGGGAGCCAGAACCCCTGAACCGTGACTTTGATCATCCCGAGGTTCGGGGCTTCCTCGAGCATCGAGCCGAAGAGCAGATCCGCGATCGGGGTGACCGACTGGACCGAGCCCTTGCCGTGGGTGGTCTTGTCGCCGACGACCAGACCACGGTGGTAGTCTTTAATGGCGCCGGCGAAAATCTCGGAGGCGCTCGCCGAAAAGCGGCTGGTGAGGACCACCAGCGGGCCGCCCCAGGAGATCCCCGGGTCGGGGTCGTTGTGGAAGATGACCGAGTCTTTGTCGCCGCGGCGGTGCGGATCGGGCTTGACCTGAACGACCGTTCCCCCCTCGACGAACAGACCGGTGAGCGAAATGGCCTCGGGAAGGATGCCGCCGCCGTTGAGGCGCAGGTCCACGACGCAGGCGTCGACCTTCTCGCGAACGAATTGGTCGAGAATCACTTGGACATCGTGAACCGTCCCGTGGGCTTCGGTCTCGCCCCGGCGCAGCGCGTCGGTATCGAGATAGAAGCTCGGCAGGTCGATGACGCCGATCTTGTAGGGGGTGCCGTCGGGACGCTGACCGGCCTGGAAGATCTCTCCCTTCGCGGCGCTGTCGTCCAAGTCGATTCGGTCACGGACGATCTTGATGATACGATTTCCCGGAATCACCTGAAGCCGGACCACGGTTCCCCCCTTGCCGCGGATCTTGTCGACGACATCGGAGAGTTTCATATCGACAACGTCTTCGATCGGGCCGCTTTCGCCCTGGCCGACGCCGATGATCCGATCGCCCACGGCGAGTTCCCCCTGCTTTTGCGCGGGGGACCCTTTGACGATCTCTTTGACTTGGGTGTAGCCGTCTTCCCAGCCGAGCGTGGCGCCGATCCCCTCAAAGTTCAGACTCATCTGGATATTGAAGTTCTCGTAAGATTTCGGCGAAAGGTAGCTTGTATGCGGATCGTAGACGTTGGCGATGGCGGTCAGCGCGATTTCGAGGACGTCGTCGTTGGACGTTTGATGCATCCGCTTCTGGAAGCTGCTGTACCGGCGGTGAAGACGTTCGATCGGCGTCTCGTCCGCCCACGGATTGGGAACCGCCTCGGCGTTTGACGGAGCCGTATCGTCCTGCTCTTTGTTCTTCTCTTTCTTTTCTTCGTCCCGCTTGTCGGCCTCGAGGGAGAGAATCTCGAATTTGACCCGTTTTCTCCATCGGTCGGCCACTTCGGCGTCATCTTTGGGGAAGGTGAGGAGGTCTTTGTCACGGACGATCTCTTCGTCGACCGTGAAGTCGAACGGTCCGTCGAGAATCTGCTGCGCCAGGGCGCATCGCTGGTCGACGCGGGTGAGATAGACGTTGTAGATCGCGAACGCGGGGGAGAGGTCTCCCTTGCGGGCTAAAAGGGCGAAGGAATCACGATACTTTGTTTGGAAGGCCTGAACGTCGCCGGCGGTGAAGTAGAGCTTCATCGGGTCGATCGCCTTGATATACAGGTCGAACGCCTGCTGGGAGACGGTGGTGTCGATTCGGCGCTGCGAGAAGTGACGTCCCTCAAGGATGCGGGCGAAGTTGATCACAATGCTCTTGTCGCGGGCGGTCGGTTCGAGAAGACGATTCGGCGAGGGGGAATTGTCCGTCTTCGGCTGGGGAACCGGCGAGGTCACCGTCTGCGCCGAAAGGAGGGCCGTCCCCCAAAGGATCAGGGCCACAAGAACAAGCCCGATACCGGTTCGTGAAGCGGGGAAATACCCGCGCTGATTCCGCTGCGAATCCTTCATTATCACCTCGTCCTAAAATATTATCCGGTTAAGACCGCGAACGCGCGATCTTATGATAGTTGCCGTTCGTTTCGCGCTGTTTCTTTCGTTTTTGCGAAGGGGGTTATCCTTCCCCCGGCGGCTCCCTCACGTTTGTCGAAAAGGGCCCCCAATGGTATAACGATTTTCGCGGCGCGGGGCAAGATAGATCGGCGGAAAAAAACCGCCCAAAACAACCTTTCGAGGGCGGGACATCGACAAAAATCAACACAAAGAACGGCTTTCCGGCCGGTGCCGAAAGACAGGAGTTCCTTTCCCCGGGGGAAAGCCGCCACAGGCCTTGTGCTTCGCGGCGCGGGTCAGTCCGGCACTAGAAGTATTGCCCGGTCCCGTAGGGGAGTTCCTTGAACATCTTGCTGATCGACTGGTTCTCGTGGATGCGCTTGATCGCCTCGCCCAAGACCGGCGCGATGGAGATCACTTTGATGTTCGGTAGATTGTGCTCGGGAAGCAGCGGAATCGTATCGGAGAGGACGATCTCCTCGATCGGGGCGCTGCGCAGCTGCTCGATGGCGTTGCCGCACAGAACACCGTGGGTCGCGGCGATGAAGATTTTGGTCGCGCCCATCTTTTTGACCAGGTGAGCGGCGCCGCAGATGGAGCCGCCGGTGCTGATCATATCGTCGAAGAGGAACGCGACACGCCCGGCAATCGGGCCGCCGATGATATTGGCCTGCTCGACGACGTTGCCGTGACGGCGCTTATCGATGATGGCCAGATTGCCGCCCAGCGCTTTGACGTGCGCCGCGGCGCGCTTGATGCTTCCCTCGTCGGGACTGACGACGACACACTCCTCGGGCTTGTAGCCGAGGGAGGTAATATAGTGATCAAGAACCGGAGAGGCGGAGAGGTGATCGACCGGGATATCGAAGAAGCCCTGGATCTGCGCGGCGTGCAGGTCCATCGCGACGATGCGGTCGGCCCCGGCTCGGGTAATGAGGTTGGCGACCAGCTTGGCGGTGATGGGGGTTCTTCCCTCATCTTTGCGGTCTTGGCGGGCGTAGCCGAAGTAGGGAATCACGGCGGTGATACGGGCGGCGCTGGCGCGTTTGAAGCTCTCGATCATGATCAGCAGCTGCATCAGCGAGTCGTTGACCGGCCGGCAGGTCGGCTGGATCAGGAAGACATCTTCTCCGCGGACATCCTCTTCGATCTTGCAGAAACTCTCACCGTCGGGGAAGGGATGAAGATCGATCTGGCCCAGGGGAATCCCGATATAGTCACTGATGTTTTTAGCCAGCGCCGGGTTGGCACTACCGGAGAAAATTTTGATTTTTTGCATAGAACTATCCATTTCGGGTCATACGGTTCTGCGTCCGGGCAGTTCGTGGAGACTGTATGAGCAGCTTACGAAACGTTTGCCTTCGTACCAGTCCCAGTATTCTAGGGGGAATATTCCTATTTATCAAGCCCCGCGGCCCGCATCTTTGGCGTAATAGGGGGACAGAGAATTGACTCGACGCGAAAAATGGGGTAAATTAAGGGACGGGGGAAGTTTGTTCAAGCAAAGGGTCCTGTTCTGTTCGGCAGGGGCGCTTGGGGCCGGCTGCGGCCAAAGGAAGAAAATCCGTATGGAGAAATCTCTTGATATCAAACTGCGGCGGATCCTCGCGGACCGTTCCTGCAACGATTTCATTTTGGCGGACGCCAAAGACGCCGATATGGCGTATGGGCTCGCGGCGCCGGGAAAGAGTCCCGAGCAGCACGCCGGGGAAGCCCGTTTTAAAACCCTCGATCAGTATCGCGACCAAATCCGCCAGATTATCGATCAGGGGCTCGTCGATATCGTCTTGATGAGTGCCAGCACGAACGAGCTTTTGGCCATCCGCGAGAAGCGCTTTGTCAACTCGCCGATCACCCCCGCCATCCGGGCCAACGACACCACCGACATCTGGCTGGCAGGCGCCGAGGGGATCTATCCCACGGTCCCCTCCCGTCCGTTCCGCACCGCTTCGCTCGATCACGCGATGTGCGGCCATATCGACTGTACCCCCGAGGAGCGCGCCGCCGGACTGGGGGCCGATCTCGGTCTTTACTCCATCACGTTCAACAATAATCCCGTGACCGATTACGAGGCGCTGGCGGCGTACAAAGAGTTTCGTCTCGAGGCCGAGAGGAAGGGGTTCCGCCACTTCCTCGAGGTCTTCAGCCCCAACGCCTGCGCGCCGAACTGCCCGGTCGATATCCCGAAGTTTGTCAACGACCATATCGTTCGAACCCTTGCCGGGGTCACCAGCAAGGGGCGTCCGATCTTCCTCAAGATCCCCTACTACGGCCCCAAGGCAATGGAAGAGCTGGCCCGGTACGACAGTTCGATCGTCGTCGGCATCCTCGGCGGGTCGGCCGGAACGACGCTCGACGCCTTCCAGATGCTCCACGACGCAAAGAAGTATGGCGCCCGCGTGGCCTTGTACGGCCGAAAGATCAATCAGGCGGACCACCAGCTCTCGTTTGTGAAGTACCTGCGTTTGATCGCCGACAGCCAGATCGATCCGGTCGAGGCGGTGAAGGCCTACCACGGCGACCTCCAGAAGCTGGGAATCCGGCCTTCCCGTTCGCTTAGCGATGATCTCCAAACGACGGTTCAGTCGGACAGTTACTCCGGGTCGTCGACCTCGGTCAAGTCGCCGGCCAAGAAGGTATCTTCCGGCCGAAGAGGGTTTGAGCCGCTCCCCGATTTCTCCAAGATGACCCAGGAAGAGAAGCTGCGCTGGAATCTGGATCGTATTCGCAGAATGTGACCCTTTTACCCGCGCAATCGTCGCGACCGGAATAAAAAGAATCGGAACGGCCGTTTTTTTTCCGACGCGGCTTAAATCCGATTCATAGGTTCGATTATCATATACTATATACAGGGGGACGTTGTACATTTTCAGGACGCGAGTCGTCCGCGGTTGTTCTTAAGACGTCCTCCGTAAGAATCAGACGATAAGAACATCAGCAAAGAACTGTTACAGGGAGAACTATAGGTGCTGTCTATGAGCTTTCTGTCAAAATGCGCCTGGGGCAGACGGGTGTCGGCGTTTGTTCTCTTCGGTCTCCTTGTTTTATCCGGCCGGGTTTTTCTCTTTGGGGCGGGCGTCGTCCATTCCACCCTCTTCTCCGAATTGGAAGTCAACCGTCTCGGTTTGACTCGCCCCTGGTTCAACCAGGTGCTGCTCGACTACGGGAGGAGCCAGGTTACCGGCGTGACTCTCCAGGACGATACCCTTTACATCACGACCGATGCCGGCCGGCTCCATGTGATCGACGGCAAGACGGGGACGACCCTATGGAGCCGTCTTTTGGGGTCCAGTGAACTGATGACGACCGAGGCGGCGGTCAACAGCAAGATCGTCGCGGTGATCCATGGCACCACCTTGAATGTGCTCGATCGTTTCGATGGCCGCCGGCTGCTCGATATCCCGATCCAGGCCCCCCCGGGAGCCGGTCCCCAGGTGAGTGAACGCTATATCTACGTCCCGATCCTCACCGGGAAGATCTTTGCCTACCCGATCAACGAGATCCCCTCCAAGCCCGGACCGAGCGGGCGCTTTACCTATGAGGATGTCGACGCGATGCGGGTCAACGACAAGCTCTCGGCGACGGTCAAAGAGAAGATGAAAAAGCTTCTCGACGACTCTCAGGTCGAAAAATACGCCCTTTCGCCGGTTCTGGCCAACGAAATCTTGGTCTGCCCGGCTCTGGGACACCCCCTGGTTCAGCCGATCCTCACGACCCAAACCCTCTTCGACGATTACTGCGCCTGGGTGACCGATAACGGCAGTTTGATGTTCGCCCGGACCCACTTCAGCGATGAAGACAACGCGCTGAAGATCGTCTACCGGGTGACGCTCTCCCCCGAGGTCTTCTACGCCGACCGGGAGCACTACAATCGCGTCCTCGTTCCCTATAACAACGAGATGAACTACCGGCCGACCTACTGCCCGTTCGACAAGAGCGATTTCAACTCCAGGAAGACCCCGCCCGGGCGCGGCGGAATGCTGTTAGTCGGCGCTCAGACCGGCTACATTTTCGCCGTGAACGACTTCTCGGGAGATGTTGACTGGCAGTTCTGCGCGGGAGAGCGGGTGATCGACCCGATCGGTCTTTCGGTCGATCCGGACAATCCCTCGGCGGACTGCTGTTACGCCACGACCTATCTGGGCAATTTCTTCTGTGTTAAGCTCAAGGATGGCACCGAGGTTTGGCGAACCGAGCGGGTGCGTCAGTTTGTGGCGGCCACCCCGTCGCGCATCTATGTCCAAGACGTCTACGGCGACCTGGTCGCGCTCGATAAACAGACGGGGAAAGAGGTCTCTCGTATCTCGATGGATATCGGAACCTACGCGGTCTTTAACGTGGAGAGCGATCGAATCTACCTCGTTGCTCCCGATGGTCTGGTTCAGTGCCTCCACGAGATCGACTCGCAGCAGCCGCGCCGCTACCGAGAGACCGCCGTCGAGATTGGGGAGCGTCTCAAAGCCGAGCGCGCGTCGTACCGTTCCCCACAGCAGGCCGCCTTAGCCGGTGAAGACGACGACCAGACCGATTCGGACGATGATCAAGCCGACGTGAAACCGGCGGGCGGCGCGCCGTTGATCTCCGACGGCGCCTTCGGCGAAAAACCGAGCAAGCCGGCCGCTGAAGACGACGCCGATGCCGATACCGATACCGGCGATGACGCCGATGCCGACGAGGCTGATACCGACGCTGACACCGAGGACGAAGAGGACGAGGAAGATCCCTTCAGTTGATCGTCCCGAGAAATAGCCGAAAGTGTCTCGGCCGCGGCGTGTTTCTTTTTTCGGGGAACGGGTTCGTTCCCCGATTCTTTTTCCGGCGGAATCCTCCCCTCTTTTCCCGCCCTTTTGAGCCCCTTCATTACCGGTCAAAGGGGGGCTGTCCCTCTTCCCTCTTGGGAGGAATTCCCCTATAATTTACGTATAATGAGTGATATGATACCCCAAACTTGCCAGCCGCCGTCTCCCTCACCGTTCCCCGGCAATATCGCCGTCCTGGGGGCCAGCGGGAGCATCGGTACGGCGGCCCTTGAGGTCATTGCCGCCTCGGGTGGGGTATTGCGCGCCGCGGCGCTGAGTGTTCACCACGATACCGCCAAGCTCGCCGAGGCAGCGTGCCGATTTCGGCCGGCCGTGGTCGCTGTTGCCGATCAGCACGCCGATCGGGCCCCGCTGTCACGGCTCCCCGCCGGGACCGAGGTTCTCTTTGGTCCCGAGTCACTCGAGACGATCGCCCGCAGGGCCGATGTCGACACGGTTCTGTGCGCCGTCGTCGGCTGCGCGGGGCTGCGCAGTACCCTGGCGGCCGTCGAGGCGGGAAAGACCCTCGCGTTGGCGAATAAAGAGTCGCTCGTGACGGGCGGCGAGCTGGTTATGGATGCCGTTCGGCGCCGCGGCGCGGCGCTGTTTCCCGTCGATTCGGAGCACAGCGCCATCTATCAGTCGCTGCGCGCCCGAAGCGCGGCCGCCGATCCGCTTGTCGCTGGACAAGAGGTCAAATCGCTCGTACTCACCGCCAGCGGCGGCCCGTTCAAAGACCGGACCGCGGAGGAACTCAAGTCCGTGACGATCGGCGAGGCCTTGGCTCATCCGACTTGGAAGATGGGGAAAAAGATCACGATCGATTCGGCAACAATGATGAATAAGGCCTTCGAACTGGTCGAGGCGTGCTGGCTGTTCGGTATTACTCCCGATCGTATCGAAGTGATGATTCACCCACAGTCGGTGATTCATTCGATGGTCGAGTTTATCGATTCGGCCGTCGTCGCGCAGTTGAGTCCCCCCGATATGCGGCTTCCGATTCAGCTGGCCCTGTATCGCGGCCGACGGCTGGGCGGCCCGGCACGCCGTTTTGATTGGCGGCAGCCCCTTTCGTTTGAAATGGTCCCCGTCGACGAGGACCGTTTCCCCGCGATTCGGCTCGGCCGTGAAGTCGCCTCGCGCGGAGGATCGTGCGGCGCTGTGGTCAACGCGGCGAACGAGACCGCCGTGGAGGCGTTTCTCTCGGGGCGGCTCCCCTTCCATAAAATTGTGGCCGCTTGCCAAGCCGTGCTGGGATACCATCAATTTGAGGCACATCCGACCCTAGATCGGCTCTTCGAGCTCGACGCGTGGGCACGCAAGGAGACGTTAAAATGGATCTCTCTTTGAACCTTTGGGCAGTGACGAACCTTTCCTCGCTTCCTTCCATCATCCTGCGCGTCGTCGAGGTCTTGATCGGAATCAACGCGCTGATTATCGTTCACGAATTCGGGCACTTTATTGCGGCTCGTCTTTGCGGCGTTCGGTGCGAGAAGTTCTTCATCTGGTTCGATGCCTGGGGGTATAAGTTCTTCAGTTTCAAGGTCGGAAATACCGAGTACGGTCTGGGTTGGCTTCCGCTGGGGGGCTACGTCAAGATGCTCGGTCAGGAAGATAACCCCGGCCAAATCAAAGAGGAGCTGGCACGCGCCAAGGAGGACGCTAAAGAGGGGGACGGTGCCGAGGGCGAAGCGGCCCAAAAGAGGGTCGAGCAGCTCAGCAAAGCGATCTACGCCAAAGACAGTTTTCAGTCGAAGAACGTCTTTCAGCGCATGGTGATCATTTCGGCGGGCGTCATCATGAACGTCATCTTCGCCGTCATCTGCGCGGCGGCGGCCTATGTGATCGGTTTCCCCGAGACGACCAGCCGCGTCGGGACGGTCCTGCCGGGGACCCCCGCGTGGACGGCGGGTCTGCGTGCCGGCGATGAGGTCATCGCGATGGATGACGAACCGGTGACTCTCTTTTCCCAAATCCCCACCGGCCTGATGAATGGGGGGGAAGTCTCGGTCAAAGTCCAGCGGGGCAATGAAGAATTCACCGTCGAGGTGACCCCCCGCCGCGACGCCGACGACCTGATGCCGATCATCGGTGTCCTCCCCGCCGCGTCGATTCGCCTGGCGATGGTCGATCCTCCCTACGAACTGACCGAAGAAGACGCGCAAAAAGCGGGGACCGAGGAGGCGCTTTCCTCGCTGAAACCGGGGGATCTTTTAATTTCGATGAACGGCACGCCTATCGAGACCCCTGCCGACTACGAACTTTGCGCTCGGCGCTTTTTAGATGAACCGATCGATTACATCTTCGTCCCGACCGACAAAAACGGCCAGCGCATCGAGGGGGAAAACAAGAGCGTGACCCTTTATCCTTCCACGTTCTGCGAAAGCGGTATCCGTTTGACGATGGGGGAGATCGCGGCGATTCAAAGCGGTTCCCCCGCCGAGAAGGCCGGTTTGCGCGCCCGTCGTACCGATGAACAGGGGCAGGTATCCGCCGGGGATGTTATTCTCGCCGTCAACGGCGTGAGCCTCACCGACCCGCTGGCGCTGCCGATCGACCTGTTTCGTCTTTCGCGGGATAACGCGTCGGTTGTTCTGACGGTTCAGCGTGACGGCGAGTCGATCGACGTTCCCGTGACGCTCGCCTCCCAGGCCGGCTACACCGGGATCCGCTCGCACCGGGGGGAACTGGCCTGCGACGCGCTCGGGGTCTCGTACTATGTGGAACCGGTTATCTCCGGCACCGACGCGCGCGTGACGATTCCCGACGCCGCCAAGCCGATCGGCGCGGCTGTTCGAAAGATCTCGGTGGTGACGTTATCGCGGGACGGACAAAGAAAACACCTCACCTTGGACACGGCTGACCTGAGCGAAGATCAGTGCCGGGCCGAGGTTCTCGATCTGTTCACCCAGCGCCTGGCTCTGCTGGATTCCTCCGCTCAAATCGCCGTGACCGCCGTCCAAAAAGACGGCACCGAAGTGGTTCTGACCACCACGCCTCAGCCGTCCGCGACGCTCCACCGAATCGATCGCGGTCTGATCTTTGGGGTCGACACGCGCCAGGCCCGCGCCCAGTCGCTCTGTTCGGCGCTCGATTACGGCTGGTCCAGGACCGTCGAGTCGATGGGGCTGGTCTTCCAGGTTCTGAAGAACGTCGGCCGCAATGTCTCGGCCAAGGCGTTCGGCGGTCCGGGAATGATTGTCTCCGCCGCATGGACCGCCACCAGCTCGGGAGACGGTCTCTTCCTGGTTCTCCTGTGCGTCATTAGTGCCAACCTGGCCGTGGTGAATATTCTTCCGATCCCGGTTCTCGACGGAGGACACCTGGTCTTCCTCCTCTACGAGGCGATCTTCCGCAAGCCCGCCAACGAAAATGTTCAGGTGATATTAAGTTACATCGGCCTGTTCCTCCTCCTGGCACTGATGGCCTGGGTGATCCTCTTGGATATCGCCCGCTGGGTGGGATGGATGTAAACGGCTGAAATTTTGGGAAGGGAACATTACGAGAAATACCGTCGGTGATACCGGCGGAGGATTAAGGAGCGTGAGATATGGCCAGTCGGCTTTCGACGATTGATGAGGCAATCGCGGCGATTCGCCGCGGTGAACTGATCATTGTTATGGACGACGAAGATCGGGAAAATGAGGGGGATTTGATCTGCGCCGCCGAGACGGTGACCCCCGAGCATATTAACTTTATGGTCACCCATGGCCGCGGCATGGTCTGTATGCCGGTTCTCCCCGAACTGTGCGCCAAGTTCGATCTCGGCCAGATGGTTCAGGACAATACCGCTCCGCTGGGGACCGCGTTCACCGTCACCGTCGACCATATCTCGTGCAAGACGGGGATCACCGCTCAGGAACGAGCCGCCACCATTCGCGCGCTGGCCGATCCCAAGAGCAAGATCACCGATTTTGTCCGCCCCGGGCATATCTTTCCGCTGGAGGCCAAAGAAGGGGGTGTCCTGCGCCGCGCCGGCCATACCGAGTCGGTGATCGACCTCACCCGCCTGGCGGGGATGCGGCCGTGCGGCGTCCTGTGCGAGATTCTGGACGATACCGGCAATCGAGCCAATACCGAGACCTTGATGAAAATGGCCGAGGAGTATCGGCTGAAGATCATCACGGTCGCCGATCTGATCAAATACCGCCGTCAGCGCGAGAAGATTGTCGATCGCGCGGCCGAGGCGTCCCTGCCGACCAAGTTCGGCCTGGCTCGAATCATCGCGTATAAAATCAAGTACGAAACCGGCGAACCGGTGGCGCTTGTCTACGGCGATCTGACCAAAGTGGAAGCGCCTCTGGTTCGGCTTCATTCCTCCTGCTTCACCGGCGACCTGGTCGATTCGCTGCGCTGTGACTGCGGCGATCAGCTGCGTCAGGCCCTGGCGATGATCCAAAAAGAGGGGCAGGGGGTCCTGGTCTATCTTCCCCAGGAGGGCCGCGGCATTGGTCTGACCGAAAAAATCAAGGCCTACGCGCTCCAAGATCAGGGGCTCGATACCTGCGAGGCGAATCTCGCGCTCGGGTACGGGGTCGATCTGCGTGACTACGGGGTCGGTATCCAGATCCTCAAAGACCTTGGCCTTCATAAAATTCGTCTGATGACGAACAACTCGAAGAAGACAGACGCCTTTATCTACGGCGGCTTCGACCTGGAAGTGGTCGATCAAATTCCGATCGTTACCGAGGTGAACCCCTACAATCGCCGTTACCTCGAGACCAAGCGGGACAAGATGGGGCACGCGCTCCCCTAGCGGAAACACTCGTGAAGGAAGCCGTTACCGCCCGCGCGCCTTCCGGCGCTGGGTGGTGACGGTGAGTTTCCCGACAGGAGTTCCTTCTTCCTCAGACGTCTTTCCGAAGAGCGGTTTTCGGACGATGTCGACGATCAGAGCGTCGCTGTCCGCGGTATTGAGTACCGAATACCCCTGATCTTTGAGTTTCTCTTCTCCTTTGGTGTTGCGGCGGTAGTTCCCCCCGCTGATAAGAATCGTCTTGGGCGCGGCCCAGGAGAGAATCGCTTCGGTGTTTTGTGACTTTCCCCCGTGGTGCGGGGCGACCACGATATCGAACGGCTCCGGGTCGGCCGAAAGGAACTCCGCGTTGGGTGAGTCGATATCGCCGGGGAAGAGAATCCCTCTTTCTGCCCAGCGCAGCGCCAGAACAATACTGTTGGCGTTGGTCTGCTCGGGATCCACCGCGCCGCGCGGAGGGTGAAGGACCGTCAGTTCGGGAAAGCCCGCCGGCGACTGCCCCGCGGCGATCTCGGTGATCGCGATGCCGCGTTTTCGCAATTCTTGCTCTATCTGTTTGACGGAGGCCCCTTCGCGCTGGAACATCTTGGGATGGACGGCGACCCGGCCGGTGGGGACCGAGCCGACCAGATCACAGATTCCGTTGATATGGTCCGAGTCGGCGTGTGTTAAAATTGCCAGATCGATCGATCCGCACCCGAGGGAAAACAGCGCGCGTGTGACGGTTCGGGCCAAAAAAGCCGGGTTCCCCGAGGTTCCGCAGTCGAGCAACAGAACCCGGTGATCGGGGAAACGGACTAAGACGGCCTGGCCGTGCCCTACGGAAAGCAGAACCGCCCGCAGGCGCCCTTCGGCCCTGTCACGCCAAAGGGGGAATACCATCGCCCCGATCCCCAGCAGGAACATCGCCGCCAGCCACAGGACCGTCAAACGGGGCCGCAGCGCTTGACGCCGCGCCCGCGCCAGCGGGATCAGAACCCAGGCGATTAAGGGAATGTAGAACAAAAGGCACCACCAGTCCGGAGGACCGACCATCGCGCGGGAGGGGAGAATTTCACCGCGTTGGAGAATCCAAGAAAGCAGACCGAAGCCGAAATTGGTGATCGGCGCGGCCAGGTGAGCCAGGGGCGGGAAGGGGCTGACGAGCATCAGAATAAAACCACCGCCCAAGGCCAGCATCGTCGGGATTCCGAGCAGCGGGGTCAGGGGGACGACCGCCGCGGAAAAGAGATTCATTCGGTTGAGCACCAGCGGCAGAAGGATCAGCCACACGGCGAAGGAGACATACAGCGCGCCGGCCAGAAGAACGGCCCCGCGGTAAACCGCCCTTAAGAAGAACCCTCTCACCGGGCGAACACGGTCCAGCGCCCGAAAGCGCAGTTCCATCCGCTTTCCCCAAGAGGACGCGGCCAAACGTTTTTCGAAGGAGGGGAGAAGAATCAGAACCCCGGTGGCCAAAAAGGAGAGGTGGGCTCCGGGGTCGAACAGCTGCGCGGGGTGAATCGCCAAAATGAAAACTGCGGCGACGCACAGCGAGTTGATCGACAGCGGTTTGCGCCGCAGCAGGGTACCCCCGCAGAGAATCACGATGAGCACCGCGGCTCGAACGACCGGGGGACGCGCGTCGGTGAGGAAGACGTACCCGATGATGACGAGCGCGGTAATGACGGCGATCGCGCGGCGGGGGAGTTGGAAAAGGCGCAGGGCAAAGAAGAGCAGCCCCGCGATGATTCCGACGTGGATGCCTGAAATCGCCAAGAGGTGAGCGGTCCCCGTTTCACGGAACCGACGGTAGGTCTCGTCTCGAAGTCCCGAGCGAATCCCCAGCAGCATCGCGCAGGCCAGTTCAGCGTTTTGCGGCCGAAGATACTTCTCAAAGGCGTGCTGACAGGATAGTCGGTACTCCCCGATAGCGCGTCGGATAGGGAAACGCTCTTTGGGTGCCAGAACCCTGATTCTTTCGGGGTGGTCGATGTTGAGCGTTAACAGAATCCGGCCGACGCGCAGCCGCTCCGCCCGCGAGAGACCTCCCGGATTGCGCTCTTGGGGGGGGAACCCCAGGTGTCCGCAGATCCGGAGTCGGTCGCCGATCTTCAGGGAAGAACAATCCCCGGCGGCGTATACCCGAGCGTTTCCCGATGCCGATTCCCACTGACCCCGATTTTTGACCCGAGCGATCTTGGCGGTGAATTCCGTTCGCGTTTCGCCCGACAGGGTGTTTGTTTCCAAATACAGCGTCGGCAGTTCGCTGACCCACAGTTCCAGCGTCGCCGGGGTTCCCTCCTCGGGAAGACGCAGCGCCAGTTCATCGGGAGGGAAATGGTATCGGTCGAGGTGGTGAATCAGCCCAAAGCAAGGGGCCAGGAGGAAAAACAGAAGAATGTTCGACGAGCGACGGGAAGCCAGGGCAAGAAAATAAAAAAGCAAGAAGCCGAGGATCGCGGTGATCCAGAGCGTCTTGCTTTGGGGGAACAGGGTATCGACGAGGATTCCCGCGGCGGCCGCCACGAGCGCGAAGGCCATCGGAAGAAAGCGGCCGTGTTGTCGACTGGAGGCGGACAGCGGAAGAATCCCCGTGAAAAACAACCTTGAGTTTAGAGGGTTACTCCTCTTCGAGCTGCGCCAGGATATCGTCGGCGATCACGAAGTTGGCCGAGACGGTCTGAATATCTTCATGGTCATCCAGCGCGTCCATCAGACGGGTCACCGCCTTGGCGACCGACAGATCATTGATGGTGATGGTATCTTTCGGGACCATCGTGATCTCGGAGTGGGTTGGGTTGATATTCGCCTTCTCAAGACCCAACGCCACCTGATCGAAATTCTCGGGGGAACAGGTGACCTGCCAGGTATCGTCCTGATCCTCAACGTCATCCGCCCCCGCTTCCAGGGCCGCTTCCATGAGCTTCTCTTCGTCGATCTGCTCTTTGGGAATATCGAAGACCCCCTTCTTATCGAAGTTCCAGGAGACACAGCCGGTCGCTCCGAGCTTGCCGCCGCAGACCTCGAAGATCTTGCGGATCTCCGGCGCCGTGCGGTTGCGGTTGTCCGTCAGACCGACGGCCATCACCGCGGCGCCGCCCTGGCCGTACCCCTCGTAGACGACGTCATCGTACTCGACCGGGTCGAGTTCACCGGTACCGCGCTTAATGGCACGGGTGATATTGTCGTTCGGCATCGAGACCGCCTTGGCCTCTTCGATCGCCTTTCGAAGACGAATGTTGTCCGCGGGGTTGCCGCCGCCGTGGGAGGCGGCGACGATGATCGACTTGGCGAGTTTGCTCCAGAGCTTGCCGCGCTTGGCGTCAACAAGAGCTTTCTTATGTTTAATACCAGCCCAATGGGAATGACCAGACATGTGATCTCCTTTATTTGGTGTTGAGTTTTTGTTTCTGTGTTGGCGCGGTGAGCGAATGGAACACTTGTTTGGATCGCTCTCCAAGATGGGGAATAAGAATTATTTCTTCAATTTCCCTTTGGCGGCCTTCTTCTTGGGGGAAGCGGCGGCGCCGGCCGCGTTTTTGTTCGGGGAGCCCGCCTTTTTGCCGGAATCCTTTCGATCACCGAGGCCGGGCTTTGGCTTTTGGCTTTTCTCGGCGGCCGGTTTGGCTTTGGTCTTGGGAGCTTTCACCGCCGGTTTCGAAGCGGAGGCCCTTTTGGCCGTCTTCGCGTCGTTGGCCGCCGTCGACGAAACGGCTTTTGATTCCTCCGAGCGCCGCGGTGCTTTTTTGACGGGCCGCTCTGGGGACAACTCGGTTTTTTTCAACGGCTTCGTTCCTTTTGAGTCCTCGGCCTGTTTTGAGCTCATTGTCCCTTTTGAGATCTTTGTCCCTTTTGAGTCCTTCGTCCGGTTTGGGACCTTCGCCTGTTTGGAACCCTTTGTTTCCTTGGGATCGTCGGCATTTTTCGACGACCGCCGCGGTTTTTGGGGCTCCTCTTTCGGCTCGGAGACGCCTTGTTTTTTGGGCTTCACCACCGAAGATCGCTCGCTCGGCGGCGCGCTGCGATCGGCCGATTTATCGGAACTCTTTCGGCCCCTGGGAGAACTCTCTTTCGAATCGGCTTTGCCGGCCGCTTTGGCCGAGACCTTCTTCCCCTCCTTTTTAGGCCGCGCGGCCGTATCCTTTTGGGGCTGCGGAGGAACTTCCGAAATCAGGTCATCGTCCAGTCGATCCAAGTTGTCTTCGTAGCGGGCGTCCTCCTCGCCAAACCCTCCGGAAAGGTCATCGTTTTCACTGTCGGTGTCTTCGTCGTTTTCGTCGAACGACATCGGCGAACGCTTGGTGTTGGCACGACTCATGGAACGGTGAATCGTGCGGGTGAGTTCGTGCGGATCGACATCAAAGTCACAGGGCTCCAGCGCCAGCCAAGAGCGCTGATTCGCCTTTTTATCGAGTCCATAGAGAATCGCAAGCGCTTCCTCGTCCGGGTTCTCGTCACCGGTTTTCATCGACACACCGAACTGATGAAGAGTCCAGAAAAGATTATCCGCCTCCGCTTTTTTGCGGGAAAGATCGCTCAGGCCGCGGATATCATCACCGTCGGGCTTGGTTAAGGCGAGCACACGCAGCGCGCGCCGAGCCCCCTCGTCGAACGGGATGGGCCCGTAACCGAGCTCGAAATGAAGGACAAAATCGACGACGAAGCGTGTCGCGTAGGGATTTTTACTGAGGAAATCGCGCGCCTCGGCGGCATTCTTCAATCGATCGTGGTTGATCTCAAGGCCGTCGTTCTGGTCAAGGATCCATTGGAGGGCTTGGGTGATCCGCTCCGCCGCCCAGTCGGGGTAGGGATGGACGTATTTCTCGTCTTTGACGTACGGCTTTTGAGTGAATCGTTCGACAAGCTCCCCGTGGCTGGCGATACGCAGTTCGTTGAGGTCGACAAAATCTTCCTCGAGACGATCGAAATGGTACTCGGCCGTGGCCGCGGGGGCGTTTTCGAGGAGTATCGCGAAAACCAACTGCTCAAGAAGCCCGCGCTTCTTCTGAATCGGCACGACTTTGACGTGTTTCTTCAGCTCTTTGGCGAGAGTAGAGAGGGTAATGCCCATGGTATGTATCTTTTTACAGCGTGTTTGGACTTGCGGGTGTAAAAAACGGTTCAGCGGGAAGGATCCTCTTCGGCGGAGGTGTCTTCTTCACCTTCGTCCGTATCTTCCCCTTCTTCCTCCTCCTCTTCCTCGGAAGGGGGAATTTCGTCAGGGGGGGCTGCCGCCTGGGCGTTGGCCATTCTTTCCCGCTGCAGGATCTCGTTGATCTTCATCAGGTTTTTGGCCCCCTCATCGACAACGAACTGAAGTTTGGGAGTGTAGCGCGCGTCGATCCGGCGAGCGCACTTTTGCTGGAGAAACCCCGCGGCGCTGGTCAGTCCGGCCAGAGCTTTGCGCTCTTTGGCCGGATCATTCCCGAAGACCGTGAAGAAGACTTTTGCCTGCCGCCCGTCTCCCGAGACCGTCGCCCCGGTGATCGTCACATGTTCGACCCGGGGGTCTTTCAGGTCGGTCAGCAGCGACATGGCCACGACTTCGCGAACGGCCTGAGCTATCTTCAGAGTTCGTCTTGATGCCATAGTGAATCGGATTTCTTAAATTTTATATCGCGGGGGCGGCGCCCCTGGGAAGCTTACAGCGAACGGGCGATCTCTTCGATCTTGTAGGCCTCGAAGATATCCCCTTCTTTCAGGTCGTTGTACCCCTTGAGCTTGATGCCGCACTCGTATCCCTCTCGGACTTCGCGAGCGTCGTCTTTTTCGCGCTTGAGGGTCTCCAGCTGGTACTCGCCGATGATCTGACTGTTGCGGATAACGCGAATCTTGCAGTCACGCTCCATGGTTCCGGCCAAAACACGGCACCCGGCGATGGTTCCGACACGGCTGATGCTAAAGGTTCGCTGAACCAGCGCGCGGCCGAGTTCTTTGACCTGTTCGATCGGCTTGAGCATGCCGGACAGAGCCGCCTTGATATCTTCGGAGAGTTTGTAGATGATATCGTAACGGCGGATCTGAACCTTCTTCTGTTCGGCCAGGGAACGGGCCCGTTCGTCGGGAACCACGTTGAACCCGACGATAATGGCGTCGGAGGCGTCGGCCAAAAGAACATCGGCTTCGGTGATGCCGCCGACCGTCGCCTGAAGAATCTTGATCTTTACCTCGGGGTGATCCAGCTTGCTAAGCTCTTTGCGGATCGCCTCGATGGAGCCGCGAACGTCAGCACGGATAATGATGTTGAGCGTCTGTGCCTGGCGCGAGGTATCAAGGCGCTCTTTGAGCGTCTCCAGCGTCATGTGCGCCTGTTCCCCGGAGAGCTCGCGGGCGTGGAGCTGGGCGGTTCGATCCTCGGCGATTTGACGCGCCACGGAGATATCGGGAAGCACGACAAACCGGCTTCCCGCCGACGGCGCGGTGTTGAGCCCCAAAAGCGTGACCGGGATACTCGGACCGGCCTCAGGGAGCTCTTTGGATATTTCGAGCGTATCGAACATCGCGCGGACACGGCCGTAGGCGTTTCCGCAAAGGACGACATCGCCGTCTTTCAAGGTGCCGTTTTGAACCAGCAGCTTGCAGGTCACCCCCTGTCCCGGTTCCAAAGAGGACTCCAGCGCCACGCCGGTGGCGGGACGGTCGGGACGCGCTTTGAGTTCGTGCAGTTCGGCGACGGTCAGCAGGGTTTCCATCAGCTGGTCGATACCCGCTCCGGTGGCCGCGCTGGTTTCGACGATCTCGACGTCACCGCCCCACTCGCTCGGCATGAGGTCATTGCTGGCCAGCTGCTGAATCGTTCGTTCGCGGTTGGCGCCGGGAAGGTCCATCTTGTTCAGCGCGACCACGATCGGGACCCCCGCCGCCTTCGCGTGGGAGATCGCCTCTTCGGTCTGCGGCATCACCCCGTCATCGGCGGCGACCACCAACACGGCGATATCGGTGCAGTTGGCGCCGCGGGCCCGCATCTCGGTGAACGCCTCGTGACCCGGGGTATCGACGAAGGTGATCCCGCCTTGCTCGGTCTCGACGTGGTAGGCACGGATATGCTGGGTGATTCCGCCGCGTTCCCCCGAAACAACGTTGAGTTTGAGGATCTTGTCCAAAAGTGATGTCTTCCCATGGTCGACGTGTCCAAGGAAGGTAACGACCGGAGCGCGGGGCTGAAGTGTCTCGGGGGGATCGACTTGGTCTTCGACCGCCGTGACAAACTGGTCTTCGAGCGTCTGCTCTTTTTTGATTTGAGCTTTCAGTTCGAACGCCTCGATCAAGAGCTCGGCGATCTCATCGTCGAGCGTCCGGTTGATCGTCAGCATCGCGCCGAGTTCCATCGTCTTTTTGATAACCGCGGCCACCGACAGCCCGGTTGCTTCGGCGAACTCCTTCACGGTGCAGGGCATCTGAATCACAATATCCCCCTTGCGCGGGGCCGTGGCCACGGCCCCGCGGCCAGACTTCGTTCTGAATTGACGCGGACGGTAACGATCCGGTGAATCATCATCGGAGTGATCATTGTTGAAGTTTCTGCGCTTTCTTGACTGGGAATCGTCCCCACCCATGTGGCGGCGGTCTTTGGGGCGTTTGCCGCGCTGCTTTTCGGCACTCTCGTCCTCGATATAGACTTCACCGGAACGGACGTGTGTCACCTTTTTGCGGTCGCCGGCGCGCGATGAGGTATCGGTGGTCTTCTCGCCCCCTCTCTTGGTCCGATCCCGATGGCCCTGCATGAGCTCCGCCAGCGGGGCGGAACGCCCCGGACCGGCTTCTTTAATGGCCTGGGGATTGAGGCGAATCTCGGGCTTTTGCCCCGGTACGTCGTCCACGGCGGCCGGCCGATCACGGACCTCCGGCATCGGCGCCAGGTGGATGGCGGGAGAAGTCGGCTTGCTGGGCTTCTGCTTGGGGGCGTGATCCGCTTTATTCGCGCCGTCGGCACTCCTTTTCCCGTCACCGAGGACCTGCATCTTCTTGGCGGCCTCTTTCGCGGCGGCCAGCCGCGCGCGTTCCAGCGGCGAGAGCTGTTCAACAACAGGAGGGTTCTGCGGCTCAGCAGGGGGAGGCGTCGGCTTGGCGGCGGTCGAGACGGTTTCCTGTGAATCGGAGCCGGAGGTCCCTTTGTTGGCGCGGAAATGGGAAAGCGGCCCTTCTCGCCGCGGCTTTGCGGATTCCGGCTGCGTCACGGTACCGGCGGATTTGCCGGAGCTGTCGGCATCGGTCCCCGCCACGGTCGCGGCGGGAGAATCGCCTTGAGGGGGTTCTTTGACGGGGGATTGCGGCGGTGTCTTCACCGGCGGGGCGGCCGTGGCGGGGAGCGGCCGGTGAGGTGGCCTGAGAACGGGAATCTTGGAGGTTGGGCCCGTCGGGAACTTCGGACGCTGCATCTCGGGCTTGTAATGAAGCATCTCTTCGGCCGAGAGCGCGGGGGTCGTCGGCTGGGGCTTCGAAACGGCCGGCTTGGTTTGGTCGGCGGGCTGTTCCGCCGGCTGTGATACGTCCGCGGCCGGGCTGTGGTCCAGAACCGGCGAAGAAGCGGGGATGCCTTTTTGTTCCGGGGGTGTTGACTGTGCCTTGGCCGGAGCGTCTTGTTCGGCAGCCGCCGAAGGCGGGAGACTCTCCTTCTTGGGTTCAATCGTCGTCTTGACCGAAGGGGGGAGAACCGGCCGGCGGCGGGTAATAACCGGAATCTTTCCGGGAACTTTGCCGGTGGTGATAGAAGGGGGCTGCATCGCACCGGTTGATTTGGTACCGGCAGAACTATTCTTCCCGCTCTTGACGATCTTCTCGGTGGCGGATGACTCACTCTCTTTAGGAAGGAGAGCGTCCGGGTGTTCTTTGAGATAAGCTTCGACACGCTGAGCTTCTTCTTCGCTGATACTGGCCAAGGCGGACCCCTTGGGACAGCCCGCTTGATTGCAAAGCTCAAGTGTCAAAATGGAGTTGATATGGAGTCTTTTTGCCAGTTCGTAAATACGCAAGATTGCTCACTCTCTCCTGTCGGACTGTTGGAGCGGTTGGCGCTGCGCCGGGAAAACAGCCATCGGCGCTGCCGTGGAAATCGTTTCATTCCGAGGAAAACCGCGCGAGTCATTCTCGCGCCGCCCCTTCGCTGTCGTCATCCGCCGGGGCGGACGGATTCTCGGGGGACTGACTTTCGGTCGGCTGATCACTGGCCGGCTGGTCGTCGGTCGGCTGATCATCGGTCGGCTGATCGCTGGCCGGCTGATCGCTGGCCGGCTGATTGTCGGCCGGAATATCGTTTGGCGCCGAGACGGCATCGGGGAGATCGCCAGTCGGGGGAACCTGCTGACGGTATCCACCCTCTCGGGCTCGTTCTTCTCTTTTTTTCGCTCTCCTGGCTTCTTCCTCCTGTTCCTCGACCTGCGCGCGCTCATCGGCGATTTCGATGATCGCCTCGGCCTCGTCGGGAGAGATTCCCCCGATTTCGACCAGGTCGTCGGTCTCGATGAGGGACAGGTCGGCGTAGGAGAGGAACCCCTCCCCGACAAGCCCGTCGGCGAGCTTTTCGGAGACACCCTCAATCGAATTGAACTGTGCCTGCGCCTGGTTGAGCTTATCCTGCAATTCCTCGCGAAGCATGATATTGATATCCCACTCGACCAGACGGGTCGCCAAACGGACATTTTCGCCCTGTTTGCCGATCGCCGGGGAGCGTTGATCGCGGGGGACCAAGACGATGGCGCGCCCCAGCTTCTCACAGAGAATGACCTCGTCGACATCGGCCGGCTGAAGAGCCAGCGCGATGAGGCGCTGAATGTTGTCGGACCAGGGGATCACGTCCACCTTCTCATGGCGGAGAACGTCGTTGATTTCTCGGATCAGCTGGCCGCGATAACCGATACAGGCACCGATCACATCGATCTTGGGATCATCGGTGGCGACGGCGATCTTGGAGCGATGGCCGGGATCTCGGCTGAGCGCTTTGATTTCGACGACGCCGCTTTTGATATCGGGGATCATCTCTTCAAAGAGGCGCTTCACAAACAGCGGCCGTGTACGACTGAGGGTTGTCTTGACTCTGTTTCCGTTTTTGACAACACCGATGACCAGCGCGTAGATGTGGTCGTCTTGGCGGAAATTCTCTCGGCCGCCTTCGACGGGGATCTTCTCGCCGTGGGGAAGAATCGCTTCGCAGCCGTTATCGAGCCGGACAATGGTTGGACGCCCCGGTCTCCCGTTGCTTTGGATGACCGTTCCGCGCACCAATTGGTTAAGGAGCTGGTTGCATTTTTGAAAGGATTTCTCGACGACCAGCTCGTTGATCTTCTGCATCAGCGTCGAACGGACCGTGGAGGTGCCGTTGATGCCGATCAGGTTGTTCAATTCTTCCATCGGATAGGGAACGCCGTTACGAAACGCGGAGACCTCGCAGGATTTCCGATCGATGCGGAAGAACATTCCCTCTTTGCCGCTCTTTTCGGCGCCCTTTTGAAAGGACTCTTCAATGGCGAGGATAACCTCTTCGCGATCGAGGTTATGGCTGTTGCAAATCTGCTCCACAGTCTGGGGCACGTTTATTTCGTTTGCCATAGGGAACCTTTTATGGAATACCGACCTTTCAGCTGTGCCGACACCTTCGCGCCGCGCAGCGGTTTTGGTTGGACTTGCGGTCAATTAAAACAAAAGCCCCGAATCGCCGAGCAAATAAACCCGCCCTTGAACCGCCGCTCCTTCGTACAAAGGAACCGGCACAAGGGACACCTGGTGGGTTTAACTGCCGTTAATCCGGGACTTCTCACCTTCTTGTAAAGGATAGAATAACCGCAGATCCGCACGGCGTCAAGTCACACCGGGGCAAAAATACGTCCAAAAACGGCCCTTTGCCCCCGCGCGCGCTTGGCGGAAAGGTTGGGACGCAGGACTACGCCTTATGGGTGTTTTTGTAGTCGGTGTACAGTTTGAAGGCCTGCTCCGGAGTCTGTGCGTCGTGGACGATGGAACGAACGGCCAGAAGCATTCCGACGGGGGAATCGGACTGGAAAATGTTCCGCCCCATATCGACCCCGGCCGCTCCGGCGTTGATGGCGCGATAGGCCATCGTGAGGGCGTCCATTTCGGGAAGCTTCTTTCCGCCGGCGATGACGATCGGGACCGGGACGGAGTTGGTGACGCGTTCGAAGTTCTCCTCACAGAAGTAGGTCTTCACCACATTGGCGCCGTTCTCGGCGCAGACTCGGCTGGCCAGCGCCAGGTAGCGGGCGTCGCGAACCAAGTTCTTTCCCACCGCGGTCACGCCGAGGGTCGGGATGCCATAGCGCATACCGAGATCGACCGTCCGGGTAAGGTTGCGAATGGTGCTCCCCTCGTGAGCCGGATCACCGACGGCGACCATCGAGGCCAAAAGCGCGGCGTCCATCCGAACGGCGTCTTCAATGTCCATCAAGGTTTCGTCGTTCAAGTCGGTCAGGATGGTGGTACCGGCGTCAAAGCGCAGGGAGAGGGGCTTGCCGCAGGTCGGGGGGATCAGCGTCCGCAGGATGCCGCGGGTGCACATAATGCAGTCGGCGTAGTCGAGCAGCGGATTGATCGTCAGGTCGATCCGCTCCAGCCCGGAGGTCGGCCCCATGATGAAGCCATGGTCGAAAGCCAACATCACGGCATGGCCTGACTTGGGGTTGAACACGCGAGCCAGACGGCTTTTCATTCCCCAGTCGAGGTTTTGACACCCCTTCAGAAAAAAGCCCTCGTGCTTTTGTTCGATCCCGATGCCGAAATCTTTCGCGTCGATGTTTCCCTCTTTGTCCGCCATGCTTGAACCCTCTTTTCCTTTGGAGCCAAATACGTCATTCGTCTGAACAGGTGGACCACGGCCACCTGAATCACTTTAAGCTTACCTATTCCAATGATATTATAAAAATATGTTTCTTGCAGGCCGATAAAACGAAATTTTCCGCCTTTTTCGAAAAAAATCGTGTTCTCCCCCCGCCGAAAGGGAGGCAAAAAGAAAAGCCGGCACGAAACCGTACCGGCTTTTCTTCGGGAAAGGTCCCCAGCGGACCGGAGCTTCCGCGAAACGGGCGTCACTCCTTTTTCGGATGCTCGAAAAACTGATCCACGAAGAACCGAATGATCTCATCGGGAATCACGCCATACATCAGCGCGGTTTCGGGCGCCGTCGTCGAGACCGAGAGCATGCAGGGGAGATCCCGCGGGATCGGCTTCGGGAAGGGATTCGGGAGATCACTGAAGTAATATTGACGAATATAATCGGCCTCGTTCTTGACGCTGGGCGGATCGATCCGCATCACCGCGCGAAGAATCTGAACCTCCGGCATATTCATTTCGCCGCACAGAGCGTCCCAATCTTCCTCCCAGTTCCGGTAGCGCGAGGATTGGTATTCGGCCGCGGCGGAAGGGTCGTCCCAGATGGCGATCGCGCCTCGGAGCATCTGCCGGTTGCCGGGGACGATCAGGACATGGGAGTCGTCCAGCGTCAGGATGAGATTCTCCTTGGCCATCATCGGGGTATTGCTCTGGTAACCGACGTTTAACTGGCCGCGGACGGCGTCTTCCAACGAACCGGTCTGGAGGCCCTCAAGAAATGTCCCCAGAAGGACCCTCAGGGTCGGCTCCCCCGTGATGAAAATCTCCTTTCTGGGAAGATCCCCCGCCTCGCGGGCTCTCTTTTCGCGCATGACGTTCGTGTACAGTTCCATATCGGCGACGATCAGCGAATATCCCTCGAAACGCTGTGTCTGCATCGCCTGCTTCTCTCCCATGTTCCCCCCCATCTCACTTCCGAGCCGGGCGCCGATGCTCTCACCCTGTCGGGCGGCTTCCTCGGGAGAACCGAACAGAAGGGGGGGCAGCCCCCTTGCCCTGCGGCGCGCGGCGAGATTGCCGAGGAGCTGAGCGCCGAGCTCGGCGGCCTTCTCTTTGCCGATGTAACTGCCGACCTCGTGCGCCCTCGGGAGGATCAGCTCTTTGACGAACGCTTCGGCGTCGTCGACTTCGAGGAAAAAGCTCCACGATTCGGCCAAAAGTTCCCCCTGCATCGGGAGGGCCAGAGAGTATTCAATGTGGCGAACGCGGTTGAACGGCGCGTCAAACTCCCGGGCCGCGTCGGGGGAGATATCCATCTGGCCGGCGACCGGGGCGGTCGTATCGGGGAGAACTCTCAGGAAACTGGGGCCGTCGAGCGATGTCGGAACCTTCGGCCCCCCCTGGTCGGCGATTTGACGGGCCAGGGGGGTGTCTCGGTAAGGACGCAGAACTGTCGCGGTAAAAATGTCGTTATCGGCGATCCGACCATCGATCCGAACCGAGAAGAGGTTATGTCCGGCTCGATAGAGGAACTCGCTGATCTTTTCAGGCACTTTCGCGGCGGTTTCGTCGTCCAGTTTCGAGTCGAGGAGATCCACCCCGCTTAGGGCGTCGCGGATCGCCGGATGGAAGTCGCGCGAGGCGATTTCGGCGATCTGAGCGAGGGTCTGAATGCCGTTTTCGGTCACCTCAATGCTAAAATCGGGCGCTTTTAAGCCCGAGGGGGTATATCGATTCAGCGCGAAGGGGGCCGTGCGCTGGAGCCGCTGCGCGGTTTCGGCCGCTTCGGTCTTAAACAGAACCGCGAACCCCTTCATCGGGAGAACGGACCAGCCGCGGACTTTTTTGACTTCGGACGGTTCGTATTCCTGCTCGGACGGATGATCGGCGCCAAGTCCCTCGGCAAAGGCCTTGTAGTTACGCACCGGAAGGAAGACCATCGGCTGGGGCCGCTCGGTTCCGCGCAGGTAGATAATCCCGATCGTTCGCTTCGGATCGATCGCCCGCACGGCCTTGCCGTAGGGGGAGACCCGAAGCATCTCGACGGGGGAGAGCTTGGCGATGCCGAGTTTTTCCAGGAGTTGTTTCAGTTCCTTGTTCAGGCGGGCGACCGTCGTGGTTCGAAAGATCACCAGCGCGTCGCCGGGAATGACATTCTCCAGGCGCTCACCGGAGATCGCGATCATGTCGGTCTGTTTTTCGAGGGCGTCTTCATCGGGAGAGACTTCGGGGAGCGCCTCGGAACCGTCGGAGGCGCCGGAATCATTGTCTTGCGTCCCGTCCGTCTGGTTGGACGCGTCCTGATCGGCTTTTTCGGCGGCGGGAGTGTCGCTGTCAAAGAAATCGTCGGATTCGTCGTCTGTCTGGGCGAATGCCGAAGAAAAACAAAGCAGCGCCAGTAAACAGAGCCAGACGAAGAGAGTGCGTTTTTGCCGGGACATACTGTTCTTCTACCTCTTGGGTTCTTTCTTCCTCCGGACCGTAAAGGAGGGAGTTTCACAGGGCTTCCATACGAAAGGCCGCGCTTTTTTTCGCGGCGCGGCCTTTAACTTTTTTGTTCCGCGGCGAGTGTCGCCTCACGCGGGGGCTTATGTCCTATTGGCGAGAACCGTCGGCGAAGGCCTGGAAGATATAGGACATACTGACGGCTCCGGCGTCACGATGCCCGACGGAACGCTCGCCGAGATTTTTGGCGCGTCCAAACCGGGCGACCAGCTGGTCGGTTGACGACGCGCCCCCGGCGGCCGCCGCCGCGGCCGCCGCCAAAACATCGGCCGTCGTGGCCTCGGGATCTTTTTCGGCGGTCAGCCGCGCGGCCTCGACCGCGGGGATCATCGCGTCCATCAGGGTTTTGTCGCCGACTTTCGCGGTGGTCATCATTTGGACCTGCTTCAGGCCGCTGTCAAGCGCCTTGGAGATTCCCAGACCGTTGAGCTCCTCTTTGTCGAAGGCGTCGCCCATTCCGAGGAAGAACGACCCGAGCAGCGAGCTGGTTGACCCCCCGGTCGCGTTCATAATTCCCCAGCCGATGTTCTGAAACATTTGGGCAAGGGGAGCGTCTTGCCGGGCCGCCTCGACAGCCCCCTTCATAGCCGAGAGGATAGCCGTTCCGTGGTCGCCGTCGCCGGTGGCCGAGTCGAGCTCATTGAGGTAATCAAACTTCGATTCGATCACCTCTTTCGCTTCGGCGAGAATCTTTCGGAGTGTTTCTTTTGTAAAAGGCATATTCGGTTCTTTCGCTTCGGTCGGTTATTTGGTGACCCAGTACGGGGCGTCACTCGGTTCGGCGAGGAGCTTCGCCGCCTCGTCGTCGGCGACGGCCAGGAAGAGCTGGAAGCCGCCCGACTCTTGAACGGTGAGCAGCTCGTCACAACGCCCGAAGACAATCTCGAGACCGGCTTTTTTCAGGAGCTCGGCCGACTTGCGGTAGATGAGGAACATCTCCATCAGCGTCGTGGCGCCGCTGCCGTTGACGATCAGTACGACCTTCTCGCCCGCCTTGGCATGGACCGCGGCGATCAGCTCGGGAATCATAATTTCAGCGGTTTCGTCGGCGGTCTTGATAGCGACCGGACCGGTCTCGCCTCCCTCGCCGTGCTGCCCCATACCGATCTCCATTTTGTCGTCGGGGAGGGTCGAAATGTACTGCCCGGACTGCGGGTGGGTAGCGGTCTTCATCGTGACGGCCAAGGTCGCCATCCGCTGGTTGAATTTTTCACCGATGGCAAGAATCTCGTCGACACTCTTCCCCTGTTCGGCGGCCGCGCCGATGATCTTGATCAGCGGAATACATCCGCCCAGACCGCGGCGGTCTTCAATGGGGGCGTCGACCCCGGCGGCGATGTCGTCACTGGTCAGGATTTGGGAGACTTTGATTCCGTCGCGCTGGGCCATCATGCAGCCCATCTTGGCGTTCATCACGTCGCCGGCATGGTTGAGAACGACAAGGATGATTCCCGCGTAATCTTTGAAGAGTTTCAGTCCCTCGTAGACCACCGGCCCGCCGGGGGCCGCGAAAATGTCGCCGACGATCGAGGCGTCGAGCATGCCGTAACCGACAAAACCGCTCAGGGCCGGTTCGTGACCGGCACCGCCGAGAGTAAGAATGGCGACTTTATCTTTGGATTTGGCTTCGGCCCGGACAACAATCTTTTCGGTGGCCAGCTTAACCTGACGGTTATAGCACTCGGTGTACCCCTCGAGGAGTTCCTTGGTTAGATTTTCGGGCTTGTTCAGGAATTTCTTCATCACCATCGTTTTGCTCCTTGTGGGGCTGCGTTGCGAAAGACACGTCGGGGACGCTGGGGGAGTCCAACACCCACGCCGAAAGTTAAAGACCACTTGCGCTTATTCTATAACAGATAACCCGCTCCATAAAGAGCGAACAGACCAGATTTCCTGTTTTTCTCCCGAGGGATCAAGCCGGCGCTTTGCTTCGGTCTTGCCCTTTCATTCCCACACCGTAAAATAGCGCGAAAGCGCGGGGCTTTTGCGCTGTCGAACAGAAAAGGGGCCTTGCCGCGCCGACGGCCGAGAAAGCCGGAAAACAGATTCGCTCAAAGCCAAGACAAGAATGAAATCAGACCGTATGAAATCACACAGCACAACTATATTATCCGTGCGCCGAGGCGGTACGGTAGCGATCGGCGGCGACGGCCAGGTCACGCTGGGAAGTTCGATCATGAAAGCCGACGCCAGTAAAATTCGCAAAATGCTCGACGGCCGGGTTCTGACCGGTTTCGCGGGTTCCGTGGCCGACGCGTTCGCGCTTCTGGAACGCTTTGAGGGAAAACTCAAAGACTACCCCTCCAATCTTCTTCGAGCCGCTACCGAACTGGCGAAAGAGTGGCGTACCGATCGGGCGCTTCGCAAACTCGAGGCGATGATGATTGTCGTCTCCGAGAAAGATACCTTTCTTCTTTCGGGAAACGGCGATGTGATTCAGCCGACCGACGGTATCTGCGCGATCGGCTCCGGGGGGAACTACGCGATGGCGGCGGCTAAGGCGCTGAGGCAAAACACCGACCTGAGCCCGGCGGAGATTGTCCGGAAATCGCTCCAGATCGCCGCCGAGATCGATATCTACACCAATACCAACATTATCGTGGAGGAACTGCCGTGTCGGAAATGACCCCGCGTCAGATTGTCGCTGAACTCGATCGCTATATTGTCGGTCAGGCGGATGCCAAGCGAGCGGTCGCCATCGCGGTTCGCAACCGTTGGCGCCGGCAGCGGGTCAGCGAGGATCTGCGCGATGAAATCGGCCCTAAAAACATGATGATGATCGGTCCGACGGGGGTCGGAAAGACCGAGATTGCCCGTCGTCTGGCCACCCTCTCCGGCGCGCCGTTCATCAAGGTCGAGGCGACGAAGTACACCGAGGTCGGCTACTATGGGCGTGACGTCGAGAGTATGGTTCGTGATCTGGTCGAAAACGCGATCGGTATGGTTCGCGCCGAGGAGCGAACCAGGATCGAGCAGACCGCGCGCGGCAATGTGGAAGAGAAGCTTGTGAAGCTGATTTCCGAGGCACTGCTGGCCAAAAACGCCTCGGCTCCCAAAAAACAGCCCGCCGGCCCCAAGCCGCGGACGGCGTCCCCGTTTTATATCTCCCCCGAGATTGCCGAGCAGGTCGAAAAGAACCCGAACTTTCCGCTTCCCGGTTTCGCTCAATTCGTGAAGAGTTTCGAGCTTCCCGGCGGCGACGCCGCGCCGGAAGGGGCCGATCCCGGCACGGCCGCGCCGTCGGCGGCCGAGGAATCGAACCTTTCGGCGGGGGAACCGGAGGCGGTTCCCGATCTCGACGAAATTCGCCGCCGCCTTCAAGCCGGTGAGTACGAGGATTTTCCCGTCCCGGTGACGACCGAGAAGAAAATGCCCCCTATGGTCATCGGCGGTCTTGGAATGGAGTCGATGGAGAACGATTTGCAGGGGATGCTCGAAAACATCCTCCCGAAACGTTCCGCCCGCCGGGAGCTCCCGGTCAGCGAGGCGCGCGGCATCTTGTTTGAACAAGAGGCCGACCATCTTCTCGATCGCGAGAAGATCAACGCCGAGGCGATCCGGCGTGCCGAGAACTTGGGGATCATCTTTATCGACGAGATCGACAAGATCGTCTCGAGCGAGCGTCAAAACGGCGCCGATGTCTCGCGCCAGGGGGTGCAGCGCGACCTGCTCCCGATCGTCGAGGGAACGACCATCCAGACAAAATATGGCTTTGTCTCGACGGAGCATATTCTCTTTATCGCCGCCGGCGCGTTCCATAAGACGCGCCCGAACGACCTGATGCCGGAGCTCCAGGGGCGTTTCCCGATCAGAGTGGAACTGACCGACCTGTCGGAAGAAGACCTGGCGCGGATCCTGGTTGAGCCGCACGGCGCCTTGACGAAGCAGTACATCGCGATGATGAAAACCGAAGGGGTTGATCTGGTCTTCGAGGAGGACGCGATACGGGAGCTGGCCCGTTACGCGCACGAGGTGAATCAGTCTTCACAGAATATCGGCGCGCGCCGCCTGGCGACGGTGATGGAGCGTCTGCTCGAGGAACTGTCGTTTGAGGCGCCCGATATGAAGCAGGGACGGGTGGTAATGAACGCCTCGTACGTGACGCAGCGCCTCAAGAGGGTAGCCGACGACGAGGAACTGAGCAAATTCATCCTTTAGTGCTGTAACAACCGGCCCCGATCGGACGAAAAAGCCGCTTCCCTCGTATCGGGGAAGGCGGCTTTTTTGCGGATGGCGCGCTTGGAGAGGGACTAAAAGCCGTCGTTCACGGTTTCGTCGGGGAGGTTCTCTCCCGTGATGGTGATTCCCGGAATTTCCCTCAGCCGCCCCAGCAGCGGACGGGGGACTCGAACGCGGAAAATCCCCAAGCTCTGTTCGGCGTCGTAGTCCCGCCAAAGCACCTCCCCCTCGCGGGCGAGCATGGCGCCGAGACGTCCGTCGGCGATCGGGGCGGTGATGGTCAGCTCGAGGAACTCACGGCTGAGGAGCTCCCCGGCGGCTTGACGCAGCTTTTCCACGCCGGTTCCGTCTTTGGCGCTTAAGGTAACCGCCAGGGGGTAGCGTTCGGTCAGACGCGAAAGAATGTCCGGGTCGTCGATGGTATCGGTTTTGTTTAGGACCAGGAGCGTCTCTTTCTCGTCGATCCCCAAGGTCCGCAGGACCTTCACCGCGCTTTCGATTCGAGTGATCACCTCGGGGTTGCCCGCGTCGGCGACGTGGATGAGCAGGTCGGCCTCGGTCGCCTCCTCGAGCGTAGCCCGGAAGCTGGCGACTAAGTGGTGCGGCAGGTCACGAATGAAACCGACCGTATCGCTGAGAAGGACCGGTCCCCAGCCGGGGAGGAACCATCGGCGGGTTCGTGTGTCCAAGGTCGCGAACAAAAGGTCTTTGACAAAGACATTCGAGTCTGTCAGGCGATTGAGCAAAGTGCTCTTCCCGGCGTTGGTGTAGCCGACCAGGCAGACGGTACGAACGGCGGTTCTCCCGTGAACCTCACGCTTTTTGCGCTGGTGAATCTCGTCGAGCTCTTTCTTCAGGGCGGCGATCCGCTTTTGAGCGATTCGCCGGTCGACCTCCAGCTGCTTTTCCCCCGGGCCTCGCAGCCCCACGCCGCCGCCGGCTTGGCGTTCCAAGTGGGTCCACATTCGTTTGAGCCGGGGAAGAGAATATTCCAGCTGGGCCAATTCGACCGCCAGACGCGCCTCGTAGGTCTGGGCCCGGGAGGCGAAGATATCGAGGATCAGCTCGGTTCGGTCGATCACTTTAACCTTGAGCGCCTGCTCCAGGTTGCGGGTCTGCGCGGGGAGGAGGTCGCGGTCGAAAAGAACCACGTCCGCTCCGGTTCGTTCGATGAGAAGACGCAGCTCATCCACCTTTCCGCGGCCGATGCAGGTGGTGATATCGGGGTGCTCTCGGCGCTGAATCAGCTCGGCGGCCGGCAGGACCCCGGCCGCTTTGGCCAGACCGGCCAGCTCGGCCAGCGGCGTGGAGGAGGGGGGGGCTTTGGGGGCGTAGACCCCGACCAAAACGGCGGTCTCCCCGAAGTTGCTTTCGGTTCGCGCCAGCTGATCGGTATGCGTCGAGGCGTCGAAGCGCTCGGTGGACCAGGGGGTCTGGGAAAACGGCGAGGCTTCCCCGTGAGTCTCCTCGGGGTCGTTCCCCAGATTTCTCCGTCGGGGGCGCGCGGCCGCGGGGGAACGCGCCGATTTGTCGATGTCTCGATCTCGCTGTCCCGGGTTTTTAGGACCGTTTTGGCGTTTCATTGGGCAGGAAACTCCTTGGCTGTCTCGGCCAAGCGCTTGCGGATGATCGTTTACGGCCCTGTGGCTTGTTTCGGCAAGAGCGTCTTGCTTCGCGGATAAGAACACCGGGGCCCCACCGAGAAGTATAGCCGGAAAATCGGTCGTACACACCCGGGCGTCTGGGGGACAGACCGCCCTAAGAGGCCTGTCGCGAGGGGGCCGGACGTCGAAAAAATCTCTTCACGCGAACTTTTTTTTCAAGAGACAGCCGCTTAATGGTCGATGATGGACTAGCCGATACTGGGTCTGGCTTTGCGCCCATACCTAGGTGCGAAACGGTTGTATAGCAGTGAATGTGATGGAGCAGGGGCTGCCGGCAGGAAGGAGTCGGCGGTTTAATCCGTGCAAGGAGGCAAGTTATGCGCAGTTTGTTAACGCGGTTCAGTCTTATGGCGGCCCTCGCCACGATGGCGATCGGTCTGCCTTCTGTAACTGCAATCGGGGCAACTGTTGTTCCTTACGCTCCGGGAATGTACGCGGCCAACTCCGGGGGGATGGCATACGACTGCGGTGATGCCTACTGTTGTGATTCCGATGCCTGTGATTCGGGGGCTGTGTACGGTTCCGGAATGATGTACGGCGGGGCAGCGGGAGCTTATGAGCCGGCCGCGCCCTATACTCCCTACCCCTCCGGCGGACTTTACAGCGGCGGCGATTTCACGCAGCAGGGGCTTCTTCCCAACGAGGTCAAGAGGTTCGGCAAGCTCTATTTTGACGGCTGGGTTTCCGGCGGCGGCGCGACGAATAACGCTTGGCCCATGACGGCCTACGCGCCGACGACTCGCGGTGATATCGATGAAGACGACGCGGGCCACGCGGCGGGGATGAACCAGCTGTATGTCATTCTCGGCCGCGAGCTGACCAAGGGGGGCGGGGCTGATTTTGGGCTGCGGGCCGATGTGATGTACGGCACCGACTACATGCCGATCACCTCGCTCGGTCTGGAGCAGCGGGACTATCGCACCACCGTCTTCGGGGAACATCCCGTCTCGACGGTCTACCAGGCCGATCCTCACTGGAATATCAATGACGAAGGCGGTCATCCGGAATACGGCATCGCTCTTCCGCAGGTCTACGGCGAGCTCTATCTCCCGATCGCGGCCGGGCTGACGCTCAAGGCGGGGCATTTCTACTCTCCGCTCGGCTACGAGTCGTTCCCGGCTCCGTGCAACTTCTTCTACTCCCATTCGTACACGATGCTCTACGCCGAGGCGCAGACGCTCACCGGCGCTTTGGGAGAATTGGCGTTCGACAATAACTTCAGCGTCCTGGCCGGTTATTCGCAGGGTTGGGACGAGTGGACCGATAACAACGGGCATGGCAATATCATGGGCGGTTTCACGATGAAATCGTACGACGAGACCGCTTCTTTGGCCTTCATCATGATGACCGGCAAAGAGATTGTCGACCATGAGACAGTCTACAGCCGTACCACCGGCACGATCTATACCTACAGCAGTCAGGTGTCGAACTACAGTCTGGTTTTCCAGAAGAAGCTCACCCCCGGTCTGACCTATGTCCTTCAGCATGATCTGGGCGCGGCTCAGAACGGTGCCTACAGCTACTTCGACGACGTCAAGACGACGGACGACGCGTACTGGTACTCGGTGGTCAACTACCTCTACTGGCAGATGGCGTCGAATTTCACCCTCGGGTTCCGCGCCGAGTGGATGAAAGATCAGGGATATTCCCGGATTTGGGGCGGCCCGTCGAGCGATATCATGACCTACAAGGACGCCTCGGGGAATATCCGGAAGTACGGCTATCGCTGGGAAGGGGACAACTTCATCGACCTGGCGCTGGGAATCAACTGGAATCCGACGGATTGGCTGACTCTTCGTCCCGAGGTGCGATGGGATTACTCCGACATGGAGCGGATCGGAATCGGCGGGGTTCCCGACGCCAAGGGGGTCTACGACCACCTGACCGAGAACAGTCTGGTGACCTTCGGAGGCGATGTGATCTGCCGCTTCTAAAGCCGTCGGGCTTGATGGGTGAACGAAGAAAAAAGACCGGGGAGTCCCCCGGTCTTTTTTTGTTTTTGTCATCCCTTTTTCCCTTATCCTTAGGTGCGGGCGGTTGAATTTCAAGGGGGGAGAAACTATAATACGCGAGAGGAATTGGATTCTTACCGCCAAACGCGAAATAAGGAGTGTCAAACGATGGGAACACGTATCAAGCTGAACCCGGAGGTTGTTCGTGAAGCGGAACGTCAGAGAAAACTGGCGATGAGTACCGCTGAGATCGGCCTTTCCGTTCGGACGACCAACTGCCTGGATGAGCAGGGGATCTCTACGGTGGAGGACCTGCTCAACTGCAATCCGAGTGATCTGCTGGCGATCCCCAATTTTGGGGAAAAGACACTCGAGGAGGTCTTTCTGGCACTGGAGAAGATCGGTTTTTACCGCCAGGGACGGCGAGAGACAAAGTAACATCTCCACACTGTAATTTCTCCGCGCCGAGAGATTTTCTCAAAAGGCGTGAAAAATTACCGGAACCAGGAGTTTGGGGTGCTTATGTCAGAGTCGACTGGTACGCAGCCGGGGCGAAGCGACGCCGCGGGGCATCGGGTCGGTCCCTGGAAACTCTCCGAGATCGTTCTCTTCGGGGGGATATTCCTCATTGGCCTTCTCGTTTTGTCGATCCACCTCTTAACCTGGGGGCGGGGACAGATTGAGATGCGTCGGCGCTACGACAGCACCTTCTGCGTCGTCGATCGCCTGGTTCGCCGCTCTTTGGACGATGGCAGCGGCCAGCCGCGCTATCGTCCCGAGATCGAGGTCCATTATCTGGTGGCCGATCGGCTGTATCGCCGGCTGATCTACGACGAGACCACCTGGACGCGTGACCAGGGATTTGTCTATTCTCAGTCCAAAGCCGACGAGATTCTCTGCCATTACCGCGTCGGGAAGCGATATCGCTGCTACTACCTTTCCGGCGATCCCGAATCGGCCGTTTTGGAGCCGATCGGGGAGTTCTGGGGCTGGTGGTTTTTGCTGATCCCAGTGACGCTCCTGATTTTCGGGTTGACCGGTCTGATCTATCGTGTTCGGCTGCATCGAACCTCTCCCGAGGAGCGGTCGATTCCCGTCCACCGAACCGATCTGTATCCGACCCTCCCTGTCACCAACCGGATCAACGACAGTCCCGGCACCCAGCTGGCGTACCGTCTCCCCGTTTTCTTCCTCCCGGTGACACAGACGGTCGTCGGACTGATGGTGATGCTCCTCTGGGTGGGGGTCTCGCTGTTTGGGATGATCTATACCCTGGTCACCGCCGACGGTACGGCGGATGTTCTCCTCGGCCTGCTGTTTGGGCTGATTTTCTGCGGAGCGGCGTTTGCCTTTTTGCCGTGGTTTATCCATCGGTATCACACCGCGTTCGATATCGGTTCGACCACGCTGGAAATATCGAATCATCCGATCTGTCCCGGACGCAAATACCGAGTGGTGATGATGCAGTCCGGACCGGCTGTCGACGTTCCCTGCGCGGTGAGCGTGGTTTGTACCGAAGTGGCACGGTATCGGCAGGGGACCGATACCCTGACCAACCAGCGTGAGGTCTTTCATCTCCCCTTGCTGTCGAAAACGTGGAATGTCCCCAAGGGAGAGGTCGAAAGCACCGATTTTTTTCTGGAGCTTCCGATTGGCGTGATGCACTCCTTCTTGGCGGAAAACAACCAGATTCATTGGTGGCTGGTCGTCGATTTTACTAGGACCGACGGCGCGGCGATCCGCCGTGAAAGTCCCCTGGTGGTGATCCCCTTCTCTCCCCCCGACGAGCCGGCTGAAGGCTGAGGCGTCTTGAGAACAGCTATGAACCACCGATCCTTTCCCGTGAACAGAAGTGATCTGTCGCGATTTCCGGCGATGATGGGGATCGTCAACGTGACCCCCGATTCCTTTTCTGACGGCGGCCTGTACAGCGACTTCGCCTCGGCTTTGAGGCATGGCCGGGAGCTTGCCGCCGACGGGGCGGCGATCATCGATGTTGGCGGGGAGAGTACCCGTCCGGGTTTTCGGCCGGTATCGGCCGCCGAGGAACGGCGGCGGGTGATCCCCGTCGCTGAAGCGTTGTCTGAGGACGGTCTCTTTGTCAGCATCGATACGACCCGGGCCGAGACGGCGCGCGCCGCGCTGGAGGCCGGCGCCCGGATGATCAACGATATTTCCGGAGGGCTCTTTGATCCCGAGATGGTTTCCCTGGCGGCCGATCGGCGCTGCTGGGTCTGTCTGGGGCATATCTTTCCCGAAAACGCCACGCCAGAGGGGCTGCACAACCCCTATACCGCCGAGGGCGATGTGGTGGAAAAAGTCCTGACCGACCTGCGTGAGCGCCGTGATTGTTTTCTCGCCGCGGGGGTCCCGCGCGAGCGGATTGTTCTCGATCTGGGAATCGGTTTTGGAAAGACCGCTGAGCAGAACCTGGCGATTCTCGATCGAATCGACTCTTTTCACCGGCTCGACTGCCGTCTGGCCGTCGGGGTGTCGCGCAAGCGTTTTCTCGGGGGAGATACTCTTCAGGAAAAAGATCGCCGTACGGCGCTTTGGACGAGCTATCTTGTGAAACACCGTATCGATATAATCCGGGTACACCAGATCAATCCATCATCCCAGACACAATGAGAGGCATCGATGAGAAAAACTCTTTCCGTCCTGTTCCAGGCCGCGCTGCTGGCGCTGTTTGTTATGGTGCTTAAGACCGGTTCGCTGCCGGCCCAATCCGAGCACGCCGTCGAGAAGGCCCATGAGCTGGCGAAGACACACCCCGAGTACGAGAAGGATATCCTTCTGTCCAAGCCCGACTTCATTGTCTTCGCGCCGCAGCAGGACTTCCGAAAGGTGGGGGATACCTACAACGATCATTTCCAGGTCTTCGACAAACCGGACGGAACCCTTTTCGCCGTCTGGACACAGGCGACCCGTGAGGGGAACGTGGATCACCACATCGCCTTTTCGAAGAGCACCGATAAGGGATTGACCTGGAGCGAGCCGGAGATTTTGGCCGGTTCCGCCAACGCGGTCCATCCGCAGCTGCGCGCCAGCTGGCAGCAGCCGATGGTCTCCAAGTCGGGGAGAATCTACGTCTTTTGGGTTCAGCAGGTCTCCAACACGCTCAATCAGCATTGCGGGGCGATGTTTGGGATCTTCTCCGATAACGACGGCGACAGCTGGTCGGCGCCGCGTCAGGTCACCTTCGGCCGCCAGAGTGAGGGAGATACGGGAACCGACGATCCGACCCCGATGTGGTGCAATTGGCAGCGTCCTCTGCGCCTGGGGGAGGGGGGGCGCTACCTGGTCGCTTCCAGCCATCACCGAAAGCTTAAAAACGGCGAGTACGTGATCTCGACGGAATTTCTTCAATTCGACAATATCGATGACGATCCCCCGGTGGAGGATGTCCGTCTGAAATGGTTCTGTGTTGGCGATCAGGGGCTGTTTTGGCAGGGGTTCAGCAATACCTGCGAGGAATCGTCCCTGGTCAAGCTCCCCGACGGCCGACTGTTCACCATCATGCGGACCTCGGCCGGGTACCCCATCTGGTCGGTCAGCGGTGATAACGGCCAAACCTGGGCCGAGCCGAAGCCCCTGCGCGATCGCGATGGAGGGGAAATCTTTAAGCACCCCCGTTCCCCCTGCCCGATCTATGACCGATACGGGTGCGAGGCCGGCAGCGGCTATTATTTCGCCTTCATCCACAATGCCTTCGACGAAAACGCCAAAACCGAATGGCAAAACCGCGGGCCGCTGTATCTCATCGCGGGCAAATTCCAGCCGGACGCCGAGCAGCCGGTCTGGTTCGCTCCCCCGCAGCTGTTTTCCGAGCGGGAATCGAATAACTCGTTCTATACCAGTTCGACGGTGGTCGACGGGAAGACGGTGCTCTGGTACAACGACAAAAAGTTCTATCTTCTGGGGCGCTATATTGGGGATGAGTGGTTCCGCTTCTGGGAGGAGCAGCAGGACAAGTAGGGGAGAATTCTCCTAAGTGCCGCGGAAAACAAAAAAGGTGCCTAAAAGGCACCTTTTTTGTTACGTGTTCTTCAGTACAAGCCAATCCCCCAGGGGCGGCCACAGCGCCTCGATGGCGAACAGAAGCCGCGCCTTCCAGGGGACGACCAATTCGGGGCGCCGCTTTTCGCAGCAGCGCAGAATCTTTCGCGCCAGACAGTCGGGGTCGATCTTTCCGACCTTGACCCCCGCGCCGGGTTTTAGCGCCGAATCGGGGATTCCCTCTTGTTTAAGCGGATAGAGCCGCTCGTCGGGGCGTTTGATCGGGCCGGGGCAGACCAAAAGAACGTGGAGCCCTTCCGGCGCCATCTCCAGGCGAAGCTGCTGGGAGAACGCCGCCATCGCGAACTTGGTGATCGGGTATCCTCCGACCCAGCGCGAGGCGCTTTTGGCGGCCAGGGAGCCGATATTGACGACGTGTCCCTTGCTTTCCAACAGCTTGGGGAGCGCCGCCTGAGTGAAGCGGACCGCGCCGAGGAGGTTCAGATCGAAGAGCCGCCGCAGCGCCTCGGGGTCGGTTTGGGCGATCCAGCCGCGATCGGTACGGCCGGCGGCGTTGACCAGCACGTCGATCGTTTGACGAAGGGCAAGGGTTTCGCTCATCGCCCGACGGACATCGTCCTGACGGGTGACGTCGCAGGTGATGGAGCGTACGTCGATCCCCAAAGCCGAGAGTTCCTCTTCGGCCCGGATGCCGAGCTGCGGCTCCAAGCCGAAGAGAACCAGCCGGGCGCCGGCACGGCCGAAGGCCTCGGCGATCCGGCGGCCAAAACCGCTGGTTCCCCCGGTGACTAGGACGCTTTTCCCCCGCCAAAAGTCACTCATTGGGCAATCGCCTTGATCGTTATCCCCTTGTAGAACCAACCGTCGGACTCGTTTTGACCGTAGAATCCGGCGGGGCCGATGTGCCCCTCCAGGGCGCTGAACGGAGGAAGTGTGGAACCGTCGACGGTAAAATGAACCCCGCTTTTGTTGTCCGGCCCATTGAGGATCGTACGCACGAGCAAAGCGAAGAGCGTTTTCCCCTGATCGAGACGATTCTCTCGGAGCAGCTCGTAGTTGTTCCGCATCCCCTCCTGGTTGTTGGCGAAGATTTTGAACGAATAACCGTTCGGTCCGGCCGCGTTGGAGAGAATGGCGCTGATGGTCTGGTAATTCAGGGTCTTCTCGACCGAGACGATATCGCCGGCCGCGCGGCGGTCCAGGTGCCGCTTAAGCGCATCGGCGTCGTTCGAGGCGAAGAGGGTATCGTCGGCGACATAGAACGCGTAACGGAACTTGGATTGCTGCTGTGCCTCTTGGGCCTGCTGCGCGCGGCCCTGAGCGCGGGCGCCGTGACGTCCCGAGACACGGGTCGGTTCCGATTGCTGAACCTTGGGGGTATGAGACCAGATCACGTCCCCCCCGTAAGGAACCGAGGTGAAATCGGGATCGTTGTCGAACATGCGGTGAAGCGCCGAGGAGACCTCTTTCGACTGCCCGTCACGAATCTGGACCCCGATGAAAACTTTCTCGTTGAAATCTTGGAAAGTGCGCATCACCGAAATCTGCGGACCAAGGTGCGCGATCAGTTCCGTCTTCAGGTTGACCTTGGGCCCCTTTTCGTCCTTCTCCAAGCTCTGAAGGGTATCTTCCCAAACGCCCGCCGTCCCCACGAAGTCGTCGAACAGCGGCCCCATGTTATTGAACAGCGACAGGATATCCATATTCAGGAAACTGCAGCGGCTCGACTCCTGACCGACCCAGTCGGGGACCGGAATCTCTTTCGAATCGAGGAAGCGCAGCATTTTCAGTGCCAGCGTCGGTTGTTCGGGGATGTACGCCTTCATTCGGAAGATTCCCTCGTACTGTTCCGTACCGAAGTCGAAGATACCCCCGACCCCCTGAATTCCGCTGAATCCCTGGTTGGCGAGGATCGGCCACGGCGACATCGGTCTTGTCCCGTCTTTTGACGCGCTGTTTTGGAGCGAGTAAAGCGCCTCGCCGAATTCCAAGGGGACGACAAAGAAGCGAACCTGGGGCTCTTTCTGTTCGGGGTAGTCGGCGGTACAGCGGCGCATGATCGTCTGATAGACGACATTGCCGGCCAGCGGCGAGGAGCGGTCGCCGAAAATTTGTTCGAGCAGATACTTTTGATCCGCGGCGAAGAAATAGCCCCCGACAAGAGCGAAGTAGACGGTCCTCAGCACACCGGGATTCTTCTCATCCGGGAAGGTTAGGACGGTCACCTCGGCGGAACCCCGTTTGGTCGTGATCGCTTCGCGGCGGCTGGCTCCGTTAGGGTCGGAGGTTACCTTTTTAATGAGTTTGGTCAGGAAGGTATTCAGCTCTTTTTCCCGACCCTTCACCGAGATGACAAGCGCCAAGCCGGGAGTTTTCCCCGGAGCGGCGACCAGGCCGCCGCCGATCTCACCGGAAGCGATCGAGATGACGTCATTAAAGGTCATCCCAAAACGACGGATCCAAGATTGCTCGAGCTGCTCGGAAAACGACTGGCGAAACGGCTCAAAAGGTTCGGTTCGGATCGTCGATCCGAAATCGGTGGAGCGCCACTGCTGACACAGTTCGTTGACATCACTGATGGCGAAGAAGCCCTTCGTGGTCGAGGGGAAGAGACGGTCTGTCATGATTTGGGCAGAAGCCGTCTGAGCCAGGGCCGAAAGGCACAGCGCGACAGCGAATATCAGGAGAATATTCTTGAAATTTGTTCGTGTCATTTGTGGAAAACTCCTTGTCGTCGGATTAAAATGGAGAAGAGCAGAAAAACGGGCTGTTCCCCGCGGTCTCCCTATTGCCCGGACAAAGCGCGGAAAACCTGATTTTTGCTCTTTCAATCCCCTTCTAATCCCGTTTATAACAAGAAAAACGGGACAGTTCCAGACCGAAATTTCGTTTTTGCCGCCATTTCAAAATGCCCGCGTCGCCAAAGAACTTGAAGTGCTGTATCGGACAGGGGGAAAGTCTTCTTCAGGATCCGATCTATGGATACATTCCCTTTACTTCCCCCTTGGAGGGAGGCCCTCCCGGCTCGGAGATTACCGAACGAGATCTGATCGATCACCCCTTCGTTCAGCGCCTGCGCCGCATCCACCAGCTCCAGACCGCCTGGCTGGTCTACCCGACGGCCGAGCATACACGGTTCGCTCACTCCTTGGGGGCGATGCATACCGCGTCGATTGCCTGGGCTCAACTGAAAACAAGCTTCCGCTGCGCCTGTCAGGAACTCCCGTCCGAGGAACAGCCGCCGTCGGATAACTGTATCGAGGCGCTCTTGCGCGTGGCCGGCCTTCTGCACGATGTCGGACACGGCCCTTTCGGTCATTTTTTTGATCAGCACTTCCTATCGCGTTTCAAGGATCCGGACGGTGAAAAGCTGACGCATGAACGGCTTGGGGCGGTGATCATTAAAGAGCGTTTGGCATCGACCATTCGCCGTCTGCGCCGTACCCCCAATGGGGTTCTTCGTGACGACGAGGCGGTCGATCCCGAGCAGGTCGCGTTTTTGATCGTCCGGCCGAAGGAGGAGGAACACTCCGAGCATCCCCGCTGGCTGCACCTGCTTCGGATCCTTTTTTCCGGTCTGTACACCGTCGACAATATGGACTTTGTCCTGCGGGACGCTTGGCTGTCCGGGCTGTCGCCCCGGGCGTTTGACCGAGATCGGCTTTTGCGCTACTCCTTTTTTACCCTGCAGGGATTGGCGATTCATTCCAACGGGCTTTCGACCTTAACTCAGTTCCTGACCATCCGAGCCGAGCTGTTTCGATCGGTCTATTTCCATCGGACCGTTCGCGCCGCGGATATTCAGTTGAAGAGACTGTTCGAAAAATGCTCCGAGCTGATCTTCCCCTTCGGGGATCCGACAGAGCATCTGGACGAATATCTCCGTCTGACCGAATGGTCGCTTTTAGAGGATGTCTCCCGCTGGGGAGAGTCCGACGACCGGCGCAAACGGGCGATGGCCGGTGAATGGGCCGATTTTTTTGGCCGCAAGATCCGCTGGCGAAGGATCGCCGAGCGAACCGTCAATTATCGGCAGGGGGAACGGAACACGGCTTTGGACGATTCAGATTTTGAGACGCTGCTTCGCAAAAAGCTTCGAGGCCTAGGAATCGATCCTCCCTTCGAGGTCGATACCGTTCAGCACATCAGCCGGCCGAACGATCATCAGCAGGCCGGGAGCGAAAATATCCTCTACGACGCGGAGAAAAGAACGGGAAAGCCCCTGGCCGAGGAAGACATCTACCGTGATATCCCCAAATACTACCGGATCCGTCGTGTTTACGCCCCCGATGATACCTCAATCGAGGTGAAAGAAGCGATTCGGGAGGCCTTTTGTGAGCTGGTCGACGCCCATGACACCGATGCCCCCACGAACATGTAGCCGACCGGGCAAGAGATAAAAAAAGGAACCACTCCCGTTTGGGGGCGGTTCCTTTTTTTACAAGGAGAAAGATCAAAGGCGTTCTGAGTTTTTTCGCGGCGTGGGTGCCCGTGCGAAGGAGAGAGGAAAACACGGGCGCAAGGGCCGCTTTTAACGGCTTTGTCTGCCGAAGAAACCCGCTGGGAGAAAACGCGCTTCTCGGCCGGGCTGCCGGAATCTTCTTTTTTAGCCGAGGCGGCTCAGGAGCCGTTCCATCGCGATGTCCATCCGCTCGGGGGTGTCGTAGGTTCCCGCGGCGATCTCTTCGCGGATGCGATTGACCAGGTCGTAACGAACCTCGGAGCTGCTGTTGGTCTGACGGGCGCTGTCAACGGAGGAAAGGCGTTCGGCGGTCGTCGAGATCTCGATCTCGTCGCGGATCGGGCGGGAGGCGTCCGCCTGGACGCTCTTCTTGGTGACGTCCACGTTATGGGTGGCCGAGATGTTGCGGGCGGCACTGATATGATTGATTCCGTTGATGTCCATTGCCAATCTCCTTGTTTCGGGAAAATCCTTTTTTCTTTCGCTCGTCTTTCTCGCCTCGGGGGTGTTCCCCCTCGGACAGACTTATTTACGTATCGAATCGCTCGGTTGACCTTGCGAGAAAGCGGAAATTTTTCGAAAAAAACAAACAACGCCCCAGGAGCCGGAAAATCTTGCCTGGTTCGCCCCGCTTCATGCTTAGTATAGGTTGCGTTTTTACGATGCGCTGAGTTTTTTTCTTAGTTTCCCGTGATTTTTTTCCCGAGTGAATGCGGACGTATCCTCTTCCGGCCGGTTCGGATTATGCCGATTTTTTTATGCCCCGTCAAGCCCGAAAGGAAATGGTCCGGTCTCGATGGGTCTGAGGGACTATTCTCCCCAATCGAGAGCTTATCGTTAGAATAGACTATATTAAGCGTAGAGAGATCTGCCGCGATTGCGAAGCGCAGATAGATTCTGTCGCGGGGCTTACCCCGCCGGAGAAAAAAGAAAAAATCTAGGAGAAATAGTAAAATGTCAGAGCCGCGCCTCTACTACGATAATCCCCTCATCGAGCGCTACGCCTCCCGGGAAATGTGCGAGCTGTTCGGTCCCCAGAAGAAGTTCGGGACCTGGCGCCGGCTCTGGCTGGCGCTGGCCGAAGTCGAGGCCGAGCTGGGGCTGCCGATCACCGAGGAACAACTCCAGGATATGCGTGAGCACCTCGACGATATCGATTTCGCCCTGGCGGCCTCCTACGAGAAGAAACTTCGCCACGACGTGATGGCCCATGTCCATACCTTTGGCGACTGCGCCACCAAGGCGCGTCCGATTATCCATCTTGGCGCGACCAGCTGTTTTGTCACCGACAATACCGACGCCCTGTTGTATCGCAGCGCCATGGAGCTCATCGCCCAGCGCCTGGCCGCGGTTATCGACCGCCTGGGGAGTTTCTCCGAAAAGTACCGCTCGATGGCCTGCCTGGGCTATACCCATCTTCAGCCGGCGCAGCCGACGACCGTGGGGAAGCGCGCCTGCCTGTGGAACTACGATCTGATCATGGATATGGACGATTTGGAGCATCGTCTGGCGACCGCCAAGACCCTGGGAAATAAGGGGACGACCGGGACACAGGCCAGTTTCCTGAAGCTCTTCGGCGGGGATCACGAGAAGGTGAAGCTCCTGGAGAAAAAATTCTGCGAGAAGATCGGTTTTCAAGAGCCGTTTGCCGTGACCGGACAGACCTACCCGCGTAAATTTGACGCGCAGATTCTCGATGTCCTGGCCGGAATCGCCGCCAGCTGCCATAAGTTCGGGACGGATCTGCGGATCTTGGCCCACAACAAAGAGATGGAAGAACCGTTCGAGAAAAATCAGATCGGTTCCTCCGCGATGGCGTATAAGCGCAATCCGATGCGCAGTGAGCGAATCTGTTCCCTGGCCCGCTTTGTGATGAGTCTTGAAAGTTCTCCGGCGATGACCCTGGCGGTGCAGTGGATGGAACGGACGCTCGACGACAGCGCCAATCGCCGCCTGGTTCTCCCCCAGGCGTTCCTGGCGGTCGACGCGATCTTGATGATTTACCTGAACATCGTCGATGGCATGGTGGTCTATCCCAAGGTGATCGAGCGCAATCTCGCCCGTGAGCTCCCCTTTATGGCGACCGAGAATATCTTGATGGCGGCCGTGGAGGCCGGTGGGGATCGGCAGGATCTCCATGAGCGGATTCGCGTCCATTCCCAGGCCGCCGCCGCCCGGGTGAAGCAGGAGGGGGGCGAAAACGATCTGCTCGATCGCCTCAAGGCCGACCCGGCGTTCGCCAAGGTCGATATCACCAGCGAGCTGGACCCGTCCCGGTTCGTCGGCCGGGCGCCGGAGCAGGTGACGGAATTCCTTGAGACGCAGGTTTCTCCGATTCGCCGGAAATACGCGGGCCATTTCGCCAGCGGCGACGAGCTGCGTGTCTGACGAAGGCGGTCGCGAATATCAAGAGGGTACCGCGAGGAACGAGGGATAACGTTATGGATACTTACCGCGTACGGCGCTGCGACAATCTTCAGGCGGTCGAGGTGGGGGTGGAGCGTTCGAGCGTCTGTTCGGTCCGCCCCATTGAATCGAGTGAGGATCTTCCCCTGGCCGCCCCCGGGCTGCTGGATATCCAGATCAACGGGGCCCGCCATTGGGAATTCTCCTCTCCCGATCTGACGGTCGAGGGGGTGCGGGAGGTGATCGAAAGCGTGATCGCTTCCGGGACGTTCCGGTTTTGTCCCACGCTGACGACCCATACCCCGGAGGTCCTTCTTCACGCCGCCGAGGTGATTGGCCGCACGTTGAAAGAGTACCCTCGATATGATAGCGTGGTGGTCGGCATCCACATGGAGGGGCCGTTCATCTCGGCCGAGGAAGGGCCGCGCGGGGCGCACCGCAGGGAGTATGTTCGCTCCTGCTACGATCTGGATCTGATCGACGCGGTGAATCGCGCCAGCGGCAATCGAGTGAAGATCGTGACCTTTTCCCCCGAATACGACCGGTTCCCTGATTTTATCGCCGGTCTTCTCTCCAGGGGGATTGTCCCGGCGATCGGTCATACCAACGCCTCGCCGGTCGATATTGCCCGGGCCGCGGCCGCCGGCGCGCGTCTGTCGACTCACCTGGCCAACGCTACGTACCATCTTCTCCCGAAGGAGGGGAACTATTTCTTCGCTCAGCTGACCGACGATCGTCTCGCCGCCTCGATCATCGTCGATGGTTTTCACCTCTCGCCGATGATGGTCAAGACGATCCTCCGAGGGAAGGGGCTGGAGCGTTTGATCCTCGTCAGTGACCTGTCCGGGCTGGCCGGTATGCCGCCGGGGGTCTACAACACCGAGCTGTGTGAAGTGGAGATTCTCGAAAGCGGAAAGATTGTCCTGGCGTCCAATCGGCGGCTTTTGGCCGCCGCCTCCGAGCCGCTGGCCCAGGATCTGTGTACCATGATGGCGTTCACCGGCCTGACGATCAGCGAGGTGTTCCGCGCGGCCACGGCTCATCCCGCGGCGCTTTTGGGGCTAAGCGCGTTCCCGAACGGCCGCAGCGACGATTTCCTCGCCGTCGGTTATCCCGCCGCCTTCTTCACCTTCCGTCACCGCCCCGCCGCGCTGTCCGACGACGGCCTGGCCGACTGGGAGGGCTTTCGCCGCGGCGCGTTCGAAATCGAGGCGATCGTCCGCTGAAAAATCCCCCTTTCTATATATTGTCGATTGCGGTACAATTAAAGGCGAAGCTCAAGCTGGCACCCCGGGGGCAAGACCTCTGTGGCAGCCGCGAAAAAACGCAAGAGAATTTCCCCGACTCGCTCGGGAAGGGACGAGTGCTATCCGTATGTCGGTTGTGATTACCGGATCCGCCGGAATTGATACCGTGGAAACCCCCGTCGATCGCCGTGAGCGGGTGATGGGGGGGAGCGCCATGTATATCAGCGCCGCCGCGTCGTTTTTTACTCCGGTGGCCTTGGTGAGCGTTGTCGGCGAAGACTGGCCGCGGGCCAATACCGAGATCCTCCGCGGGCGCGGGGTCGACACCACGGCCCTGGAGATTCGACAGGGCGAAAAAACGCTCTATTGGTTTGGCCGCTACCATGGGAATATGGACGAGTGCGAAACCGTCGAAATCCAGCCGAATGTTTTCAGCGCGGATTTCATCCCCGCCGTTCCCGCGAAGTACCGAAAAGGCGCTTCGGTTGTTCTGCTGGGAAACGCTTCTCCGACGACCCAAATGGCGTTGCTTGATCAAGTACCCTCTCGGGCGCTGACTCTGGCCGACACGATGAATTATTACATCAACGGCCAGCGGCCCGCGTTGGAGCGTCTCCTAAAGCGGATTGACGTTTTGGTCCTCAACGAAAGCGAGCTCTTCCTTCTGACCGAAGAAAACGCTCTTGTCGCGGCCATCGAAAAGGCCCTGACACTGGGGCCCAAGGTTCTGGTTGTCAAACGGGGAACCTGCGGCGTGATCCTCGCCACCGCTGCCGGACAGAAGGCGATTCTTCCCGCCTACCCGATGGGCCGGGTCGTCGACCCGACCGGCGCGGGAGATTCTTTCTTAGGCGGGCTGGGCGGCTCCCTGGCGGCCGTTGTGGGCCCCGGGCGTCTGCCGAGTATCGAAGAGTGGAAATCCGCCCTCCTCAACGCGACGCTGATCGCCAGCTTCTGCATCGAGAGCTTCTCGCTCGAACGGCTGCTGACATTGGTTCAAGACGAGTTTCGTCAGCGGCGTGAGGAGTTTGTGAGGATGCTCCCTTAAAACGTATTATCCAAAGGTTTCCGCGCGCTTTTTGAGTAAAACGCGCCAAGCGGATCCTTTCGTTCGGATGGGTACCCGAGGGTACCCTCGCGGGCGTGAAAAGGGACTTTCCCGGCGCGTGCATCGGGAAGGTATTTTAAGAAGACACACGTATTGAAAGAGTGACCCCATTGGCAAAAAAGTCAGAAGATAAATCCAGTAAAAAGAACAGGCGCCGCGGCCAAAACTCCTTCGTTTGGGGAGAGGTCGACGAGGTTCAGCAGGAAGAAGGATCGTATATCGTTCCGGTGAAGAAGCCGAGCAAGCGTCGCGTGGACAAAAGAGAAACGACCTTGACGGTCGAAAATCCTCAGGCCGATCTCTACAAAAAGAAGAAAAAGACCGCCGCCGTTCGAGACGACGGCGGTCTGGAACTTCCCAGTTACGGGATGCACTTGGTGGAGGACGAGGAAAACGACGAGTGCAGCATCTTTATGCACCGAGCCGAGGAGGCCGAGCAGCGTGAGCTCTTGAAGCGTTCGAACCGTTCGGCGGGAACCTCTCGAAAAAAGGGGGGAGATCAGGCCGCTGGCCCTGCCGAAGACAGGCAAGATACTGCGAAGGACCCTCCCAAGCGTTCGAAGCGGCGCGGTGCCCTGGGGCGCGGTGAATCTTCCCGAGCGGAAGAGCCCAACAGTGCCGGGACGAAGAGTCCCGGAACAAAGAACGCCGGGACAAAAAACGTCGGGAAAAGGAGCGCCGAGCCCAAGAGCACGCAGCCGAAGGCCTTGCCGACACCCGAACCGGACAGCTGCGCCGACTTTTTGGCGGTGATCCGGGCCAAGGCGACCGGCAAGCTGCGCCAGTTTGGTTTTTCCGACGAGTGGATCCGCCAGCGTGTTCCCCGCCGCGACAGCGTGGAGGACGCGCTGGGGCTCTTATCGGCTCTGTTGGACGCCCGCCTGCGTCTGGTTGACTGCGAACCGGCGCCGCGGCCGGGCGGTGCCTCGGTCAAAGATGCCGCCGACGCCAAAGATGCCGCTGACGCCAAAGACGCTCCCCCGCCGCCGGTTAAACCCGCTCGCCCGGTGAGGGGGGCCGCTCAAGCGGCCCCAGTCAGCCAGGCACCGGAGGAGCCAATCAATCCCTTCGAGGGGTTCGAGTTCGAATCGGTGATTTCTCCCGGCGACGAGCCGACAGAAGAGTCGGCCGCCGCGCCGCAGCCCCAGTACGCTCCCGAGCGCCCCGCGCCTGCGCAGCGGCCCGCGCGCAAAACGAAGAAAGCGCAGCGGCAGCTTCCGATGGAAGATCCCGCGGAACCACAGGCCGAGTCCGCGCCGTCGGATGAGCCGGTACCATCGGATGAGCCGGCGCCGTTTGGCGGCCTGCAGCTCTCGGAAGGAATGCTCTCGGCGCTGCGCGACGCCGCCTATACCACTCCGACTCCGATTCAGAGGGAGACGATTCCGCGGATCTTCGCCGGGGTTGATCTTCTCGGTCAGTCGAAGACCGGGAGCGGCAAGACGGCGGCGTTTATGATCCCGATCATCGAGCAGGTCTACTCCTGCGAGAAGGGAGATATGCCGGTGGCTTTGATCGTGGTCCCGACCCGCGAGCTGGCGGTTCAGATTCGCGATGAGACGGTAAAACTCTCAAGTAACTTCGAGATCGTGACGGTCGCCTGCTATGGCGGCAAGCCGATCGCCGATCAGATCCGCAAAATGAGCCGCGGGGTCGATATCGTTATCGGAACCCCCGGGCGCATCCTCGATCTGGTCAAGCGCCGCGCGTTGGATTTAGGTCATTTGCGCTGGGTCGTTCTGGACGAGGCCGACCGGATGCTCGATATCGGTTTTCGTCCCGATATCGAGCGGATCTTGAAGCTCACGCCGACCAATCGTCAGACACTCCTGTTTAGCGCGACCCTCCCCGATCCGGTCATTCGTTTGGCGAAACGGTACATGACCGATCCGGAGACGTACAATTTCAGCGAGAGTGACATCGCCGCCGAGACGATCGAGCAGTTCTACATGACGGTCGACCGCGAGAGAAAGTTCGAGGCGCTGATGCGTCTGCTTGAGCAGGAGAATCCGACCCAAGCGATCATTTTCTGCCGAACCAAGAGGATGGTCGACCGACTTGGCCAGAATTTGGCGAAACGATACAAGGGAACCACGGCCGCTATCCATGGCGATCTTACCCAGTCGGCCCGTGATCGGATTATGCGCGATTTCCGTCAGGGGAAGATCGCGCTTTTGGCGGCGACCGATGTCGTTGGCCGAGGGATCGACGTTTCGGGGATTTCGCATATCATCAACTACGATATCCCGCAGTTCTGCGACGATTACGTTCATCGGGTCGGCCGAACCGGCCGGATGGGGCGCGAGGGGGTTGCCTTTACCTTGGTGACTCCCGATGAGGGGGCGGAACTGACCCGGATCGAAATGCGGATCAATCGCCTTTTGAAGCGGTTCGAGCTGAAAGATTTCGAGGCCTTTATACGGCCGGGGGATGAGAGCGCCGAACCGCCCAAAGAGCCGAAACCGATCTACGGCCGCCCGATACGGCGGGTTCGCCGGGCTTTGTGATCGCGCGAAACATCCCGTGACAGCGTTTCATTTGTTCGGATAAGCTATGAATATCAACGATTTGAAAGAGGTTCGATACGACAAGGCGATTGCCTTGCGTGACGCGGACAAAGTGGATGAGGCGCTGGAAGCGATGCAGGCGCTTCTGGCCGATTTTCCCGATTACGCCTTGGCCCAGTTGGCTATCGCGGCGCTGTACGCCAAGAAGGGGCTGCCGGAGGCCGCGTTTTCCGCCGCGGTCAAGGCCTGTCGTCTCGATCCGAAGAACCCGTTCTTCTATACAGCCCTCAGTTCCCTGGCGATCAAAGCCGGTCACCATCAAGAGGCCGAGGAGGCGCTGATGAAGGCCCAAGAGATCCGCTTTAATATCCAAATCGAGAAGATGCGTGCGCTCAAGGAGCAGGAAGACAGCGCCTCCGCGGCGTGCGAGTCGACCCAAGAGCAAGACGAAACGCAAAAGTGAACTCCCTTCGCGCAAAAGGAGATGGTGAGATGTCCGATAACGAGGCGAAAAGCGTGACAAAAGGCCGAATTTTAATCGCCGACGATAACCCCGTCAATCAGGAACTTCTGGAGGCCTATCTCCAGGATCAGGGGTACGAGATCGAGTTCGCCTCCGATGGTATCGAGACGCTCGAGAAAGTTTCCTCGTTCAAGCCCGATCTGATCCTGTTGGATGTGATGATGCCGAAACTCAGCGGTTTTGAGGTCTGCGAGACGCTCAAAAAGTCGCCGGGGTCAAAGCAGATTATGATCCTGATGGTGACGGCCCTGGCGGAGTTGGGGGACATTGAGCGCGCGGTCTCGGCCGGGTGTGACGATTACCTCAGCAAACCGGTTCATCAGCTCGAGCTGGTCAAGCGTGTGGAGAATCTTCTGAAGCTCAAATCGATCACCAACGAGCTGGAGCGGCTGCGCCGCTACATCGATTCGATGGAAGACGCGATGGGCCCCCAAAGCTCTCCGCAAGAGTGACTTTTTAAGAGTTAACCACAGACAAACAATAACGCGCGTGCAAAAAAGCGCGTACGGGATAGCAGAGCAGGAAAACAATGCCCCTTTCGACCGATATTGTCGCGGAATTGACCTGGCGCGGAATGCTCAATCAGGTGACGGATGAGAAGATAGGCGAATTCCTCCGTGAGAAACCGCGTGTCATCTACACCGGGTTCGATCCGACGGGGCCGTCGCTCCATGTGGGGCATCTGGTCGCGGTCATGAACCTGCGCCGGTTTCAGCGCGCGGGGCATCGGCCGATCGCGCTGATCGGCGGGGCTACCGGGATGATCGGTGACCCGAGCGGCAAAAGCGCCGAGCGTCAGCTGCTGACCGCCGAGGCGGTGGCCGAGAACGTCCGTTCCCTCAAGGGGCAGATGTCGACGTTCCTCGACTTCGATGAAAAAGACGGGGCGCTGCTGCTGAATAACTACGACTGGATGAGCGGCTTTTCCTATCTGGACTTCCTTCGCGATGTCGGGAAGCACTTCCCCGTCAATGTGATGCTGACCAAAGATTCCGTCAAAAGCCGGTTGGCGCGTGAGGAATCGGGGCTTTCCTACACCGAGTTCAGTTATATGCTCCTCCAGTCGTATGACTTCGTCTATCTGAACCGCCACTATGGCTGTGAGGTTCAGGCCGGCGGAAGCGACCAGTGGGGAAATATCACCGCCGGGATCGATCTGGCGCGGCGAATGGCCTCGGCGGTCTCTCCGCTCTACGGGCTGACCTGCGCGCTGTTGACCAAAAGCGACGGCCAGAAGATGGGGAAGACCGAATCGGGGGCCGTCTGGCTCGATCCGAACCGAACCTCTCCCTATCAGTTCTATCAGTACTGGGTCAATACCGACGACGCCGATGTCGCGAAGGTACTGCGTTTCTTCTCCGATTTGGGCGAAGAGCAGATCAACGAGCTTCTGGCCGAGCACGAAAAAGACCGAGGCAAGCGCCTTCCCCAAAAACAGGTCGCCTCGGAGCTGACGGCCCTGGTTCACGGTCCGCAGGGACTGGCCGCGGCCGAGCGGGCGACGAGCATCTTCTTTGGCGCCGAGATCAGCCAGCTGGACGACGCGCAGCTCGTCTCGATCTTCTCGGACGTCCCCAGCGCCTCGGTCACGCGCGCCCGTCTGGAGGAGGGGATTTCGCTGATCGACGCCCTGGTGATGACCCATCTGGCCCCCTCCAAGGGGGAGGCGCGCCGGACGATTCAGCAGGGGGGCGCCTATATCAACAACCGTCAGGCGACCGAAATCGACCGCTGTCTCACCGCCGAGGACCGCGCCAGCGAGTCGGTGATCGTCCTGCGCAGCGGGCGGAAACGCTACGCGCTTCTGCGGCTGGAATAACAGAGCGTCCCGCGTATCCGGCGGACAAAAAAGGGGAGACAGATCGTCCATGCAGACGCCCGAGCAGCAGATCGCCGAGCTATCCGAGCGGATTCGCTATTACGACCGCTGCTATTTCGTGGAGCACGAGTCGAAGATCTCCGATACCGAGTACGATCAGCTCATGCTGCGCCTCCGCGATCTGGAGCGCGCTCACCCCGATTTGATCCGGCCCGACAGCCCGACTCAGCGTGTCGGCGAGAAACTCACCGGTGATCGTCCGGTGGTTCGCCACCTTGTCCCGATGCTCTCGATTGAAAATGTCTATTCCGAGGGGGAACTGCGTGACTTTGGCCGATCGATCGTCGAGCAGTTTCCCGACGAAGTGGTCGAGTGGGTCTGCGAACTGAAGATCGACGGGGTAGCCGCCTCGGTGATCTACGAAAAAGGGGTTTTGTCCCTGGCACTGACCCGCGGCGACGGGGTCAGCGGCGAAGATATCACCGCCAACGTCCGAACGATCCAAGATATCCCCCTTCGTCTGACCGGGAATGTTCCCGATTACTTGGAAGTCCGCGGTGAGATCTATATGACGAACGCCGAACTGGTTCGTCTGAACTATCTCCAGGCCCAGCGCGGCAAAAAACCGTTCGCCAATACCCGCAATGTCACGGCGGGAAGTTTGAAGCAGGACGACCCGGCCGTCTGCGCCGAGCGGCACCTGCGGTTCTTCGCCCACAGCGTCGGAAGCACCGAGGGGATGGGGGTTCTCAATCACCTCGACTTCATGAACCGCCTTCACGAGCTCGGTTTCGCGACCAGTCCCTACATGAAGCGGTTTGACTGTTTCGATCAGGCCGTGAACTACTGCGGCGAGATGATCGAGCATCTGCATGAGCTCGACTTTGAGATCGACGGCATTGTTCTGAAGGTGAACGACTTCCGCCAAAGGGAGGTGCTGGGGACGACGTCAAAATTCCCCCGCTGGGTGATTGCCTATAAGTTCGAAAAATACGAGGCGCGCACGCGCCTTCTCGAAATCCGTGTTCAGGTAGGCAAAAGCGGCAAGATCACCCCTGTGGCCGTACTCGAACCGGTCCAGATCGCCGGGACCACCGTGGCCCGCGCCAGTTTGCACAACGCCGACGAGATCGCGCGCAAAGATATCCGCGTCGGCGATTTCGTGATCGTCGAGAAGGCGGGGAAGATCATCCCCCATATCGAACGGGTCGTTCTGGAGGATCGTCCCGAAGGGACGCAGCCGTACGTCTTTCCGACCCACTGCCCGAGCTGCGGGTCATCCCTTCAGCGGGATCTCGGCGGGGTCTTTATCCGCTGCGTCAATCCCGACTGTCAGCAGCGGCTCCAGCAGCGAATCTGCTTTTTCGCCGCGAAGGAGGCGATGGATATCGACGGCCTGGGAGACAAATTCGTCAGCCAGCTGATCGAATCCGGGAGTGTCAAATCGATTCCCGACCTCTACCGTCTCACCAAAGAACAGATTACCGCCCTCGAAAAGAAGAAAGACAAGTCCGCGGCGAATCTCCTCTCGGCGCTGGAAAAGAGTAAATCGGCCGGTCCGATTCGGCTGCTCAACGCCCTGGCGATCCGCAATGTCGGTCAGCGGAACGCGAAGATACTCATCGAGGTCTTTAAGTCGATCGACGCCCTCATCGCGCTGGCCGAAGACGACCTTCGGCAGCGCGGGGCGATGCTTGAAAAGAAGGCCAGTTTCCAGGCCGCCGCCGAAAGCTGTTCCTCCGAGATCCGGCAGACGTTGTCCCAGGCGACCGAGCAAGAGAAACGGGCGGTCTACACCGCGCCGCTGGCCCAGGCACACCCTTCGCTTCCCCTCGAGGCGGCCGATGAGCTTGGGGAAGAGCAGCGCCAAAAGACCGACGCTTTCTTGCGCCTGTCGCAAATTCCCGATATCGGCCCGGTGATCGCGCGAAATGTCCTGGATTTCTTCGCCGAGGAAGAAAACCGCCGGCTGATCGATCAGCTTCGCGCTTTGGGGGTTCAAACGGCGCTGGGGGAGGAGGAAGCCCAAAGAATCGACGCCGAGAAAGCCGCCGCCCGGCCGCTGTCGGGAAAGACGCTGGTCGTGACCGGGACGCTGAGGCGCTTTAAGCGGCACGAGATCAAACAGCGCATTGAGGAGGCCGGAGGGAAGGCAAGCGGCAGTGTTTCCTCCAAGACCGACTATCTGGTCGTGGGGGAGAACCCGGGGAGCAAGCTTGCCGAGGCCCAGCGGCTGGGGGTGCCGGTGATCAGCGAGGATGAGCTGATGACATTGCTTGCCGGTTCGGCGAGTATCCCCTTAGTCGGCGATGAAGAGCCCCCCGCCGATAACAAGGCCACGGACGAGGGAGACGAAAAAGACAAGGGCGCCCTGTTTTAAAAGCCCTCTCTTCCTTCGGGCGCCTCGGCTTGCTCTTGCCCGATTTTGCTTTTTTCTCTACAATCCCCCTTGTTTTGTTTATCCACCAACCCAGGGAGGGGAGGGAGTATGAGATTCTTTCGTTATGGTACCACGGTCTCGATCGCGGCCGCTGTCCTTTTGTTTGTCGGGTCCGTCTGTGTTTTTGGGGCCGGCCGTGTCGAGAAGGTGGCCCAGGCGACCGTCGAGAAGGTGGCCGACGGCAATCCCGTCAGTCAGCCGCAAAAGGTCGTCCTCCCCGAGATCGTCGCCGAGGTCAATGCCGAGAAGATCACCCGCGATCAGCTGACCGCCGAGTCGCTTCGCATCCATGGCGCCGAGGTCCTCGATCGGATTTTGAATCGGACCCTGGTGCTGGCCGAATGCAAGCGGAAGCAGATCTTTGTCACGCGTGACGACGTGAACAACGAAATCGCGAAGCTGGCCAAGACGAATCGGCTCTCGGCCGAGCTGTTCCTCGAGATGGTGAAAAACGACAGCGGCATGACCGCCGCGCAGTACTCCGAAGATGTCATCTGGCCCCGTCTGGCCCTGATGAAACTTGTCGCCAGCGAGCTGGAAGTGACCGATCAAGAGATCGAGAGGGAGTACATGAAGGCGTACGGCCCTTCGGTCAGTATGCAGATGATCTCCTGCAAGACCAAGGAAGACGCCGATAAGGTCTACGCGATGGTTCAGGCCGATCCGAGTAAATTCGGCGATGTGGCGAAAAACTACTCCACCGATTTGGGGACCGCCGGCAATAAAGGGCGCATCCCCCCGATTCGTCACTATACCCTTCCCGACCCCGCGCTGGAGGATCGCTTCTTCTCGATGAACGAGGGGGATATTTCCGAGATCATCGGCCCCTATGGCCCGACGGCCGAGTACCTGATCTTCCGCTGTGAGAATAAATACGATTCGGTCGTTCCCCAGGATAAGATCGACCAGATCAAGGAGGCGCTGAGGAATAACGCGGTGAACGCCAAGCTCACCGGCGCGGCTCATGAGTTGTTTGAGCGGCTCAAGAAAGAAGCGAACGTGGTCAACGTCCTCAACGACGAGAAACTGCGTCAGCAATATCCGAAGGTCGCGGCCCTGGTCAACGGCCAGGCGGTCTATCTCGACGCGGTGATCGATAAGTGCCTGGAGCTTTACGCCAAGCAAGATATCGAGATGATGATTCACCAGACCCTCATTCGTCAGGAATGCAAAAAGGTGATGATTCAGGTGAGCGATCAGGATATCGATACCGAGATCTGGATCCGCGCCGCCGAGACGACGATGCCGAAAGAGGACGGCTCCCCCAATGTCGAGGAGTATCTCAAACGTGAGCTGGCGGCCTATCAGGTTCCCGAAGACGTCTATCGCCGCAATTTCGTCTGGCCGGCCCTGGCGGTCAAAAAACTCTCCGAACCGCTGGTGAAGATCACCGACGAGGACCTCAAAAAAGAATTCGACGCCCATTTCGGCGAGCGTGTTCAGTGCCTGGGGATCGTCCTGCGCGACGAGCGTCAGGCGCGGGAGGTTTGGCAGAAGGCCCGTACCATCCCGGCGCGTGATAATCGCAGCTTAGAAGAGGTCTTCGGCGATCTGGCGGCCCAGTTCTCGATCGAACCGGGAAGCCGGCAGATGCGCGGCCGGATCGACCCGATCAACAGAAGCGGCGATATGCCCGAGGTGGAGGAAGAGGCGTTCTCGCTGAAGCCGGGGGAACTGTCGAGCATCATTCAGGTCAACGCTCAGACGTTTGTGATTCTCTACTGCCAGGAGCGGATCCCGGCGGAGGATGTCAAGTTTGACGACGTCAAAGAGAATATCGAAAACTCTGTGCGAAGGAAGAAAGAGATGGCCGCCGCCGACAAGTACTACCGCGACCTGATCGAGCGTTCGGCGATCAATAACTTTGTGACGGGGCAGAAATTCACGCCCGGTTCCGCGGCGGGCGCCGCGCCGCAGGGTGCCCCGGCGGGGGGAGCTGCGGGGCAGCCGGCGGTGAAATAAAAATGATCCATCCCCTGCGTGACACAGTCCGAAAGACGTTTGCCGCGGCGCCGATAAAAAGGCGCCGCGTTTGTTTTTTTACTCGTGATGATGGTGATCGTGCCCCTGATCGCCGTCGGTGTGCCGGTGCTCTTCGTGCTGGGTCTCCTGCGGGAGAAGCCAGCGCCGCAGTTCGGGGCTTTCGTGCGCCAGGCGGCGAATCTTCTCACGATCAAAGGCCTCTTGGGCCGCTTTCCCGCGCTGCTGCTCGGTCAGCGCCGCCAGACGAACCGCCTCTTGGCCGAAGGCCTTGTGGTGACGGTGAATGTAATCGTCGAACCAGACCAGGGGAGGCGCCGGCTGCGGCCACCAATGGGGGCCAATCGCCTTTTGACGGGTATCCATCGCGGCACCGAGCGCCTCGAAGAGATAACAAATCAATTCTTCCTCCCCCAATTGGGCGATTCGCGGTGCCCCGCCGGCGAGGATACCGTAGAGAACCGTCTCCATGCGGAGGACAAAAGGCCAGTATTCCCGCGGGCAGTCGTCGTCGCCAAGAATCTTTAGGAACAAGGGGGTTTCCTCTTCGCGCGATGGTTCGTTGGGTGGTTATTTGTTTTCCGCCAGCGATCGGAGGGTCCGGAGGTTGACCACATCCCAATCGAGCGGCTGACCGTCCAGTTCGGTGGTTCCCTTCGGGGTCTCGAGGTACATCGGGGTCTCGGCGAAGCGCGGATCGGTCACGATGAAACCGAACGGCTCCCGGCCGATTTTGCCATAGCCGATATGGGCGTGACGATCGATCCGGGAGGCGTTTTCCCGAACCGAGTCGTTGAGATGGAACGCCCGGAGTCGATCGATTCCGATAATACGGTCGAACTCGGCCATCGTCGCCTCGTAGGCCTTCGGTGTGGAGAAGTCGTAGCCCGAGGCGAAGACGTGGCATGTGTCGAAGCACACGCCGAGCCGGTCGTTATAGGAGCAGCCGGCGATCATCTCGGCGAGATGCTCAAACCGGCAGCCGAGGTTGGTCCCCTGACCGGCGGTCGTCTCCAGAAGGACCATGACCGACTTGGGGGAAGAAGCCAGGATCGTATCGAGCGCCCGGACGACCGTCTCGATTCCCTCCTGTTCACTCGAGGTGGTGTAGGAACCGGGGTGGGTGACCACCGAGGCGATCCCGAGCCGTTCGGCACGATGGAGTTCGTCGGCAAAAGCGGCGATCGACTTTTCGAGCAGGTCGCTTTTTGGGGAAGCCAGGTTGATCAGATACGAATCGTGGATGAGGGGAGATATCAGCCCGGTTTGTTCCAGCGCTGAAGCGAACGCGTCCGCGGCCTGGTCGCTGATCGGCGCGCCGCGCCACTGGTTGCTGTTTTTGGAAAAAATCTGGACGGTATCGAAACCGTTGGCGGCCGCGCGCGAAACCGCCTGGTGGAAGCCGCCGGCAATCGATTCGTGAACCCCGAAATAAGGCACGGTTGATTCTCCTAAGGTCAGAGGGCTGGTTTATTTTCCCGGTCGGCCCGGATGCCGCCGCGGCGTTTTTCCGTTTTGGCCCGGGCGGCCGGGGCCGCGGCTGCCCCTCCGGAAAGAAGGTTTGTTTCCGGACGATCGTTTATTCTCAGCGGCGCGGTTTTTCTCTTCCCACCGCTGGCGCCTTTGCGCCTGTTCCTCCCGGAGGGCCTGGTTTTTTCTCTGGTGGCGCTTGATCTCGGAACTGCGGCGCAGATTCATCTCCGTGGTATAGGCCGGGATGAGGCACTGAGGACCGGAACCGATCAGATCGTTTCGGCCGGCGTCCTTGAGCGCCGTCTTCACGTCGAAGTAGTTGGCGCCGTCGAAATAGTCCAGGAGCGCCCGCTGCAGACGTCGTTCCCGAAGGCGGATGACGTTATGGACGGAAAGACCGGTGGTCGGGTCTTTCCCGAGGAAATGCATCGCGGTGACCAGCCCGAAGGGGGAGGGGACAAAGGAATCGACTCGTTCGGGCTGAAGATTATGACGATGGAGCGCGGAAATCAACTCGGCGATCTTCTCCAGCGTCGTATCGGGGACCGACCCGAGGAATCGCCGCGGACCGGGCGCTTCCCCCTCGCCTGTGGCGGGGATCGTCATGCGAAGAAACTCCGCGATCTCGGGGCGTATCCGGGCCGAGGAACAGACCACCGGCCATACGCATGAGGTACGGCCGCACGCGTCGCGTGCCTCGGCGCTGGCGCAGCAGGGACGCCACGTCTTGAGCAGTTCGGCGACGGTGACGGCGTGCGATTCGGCGGCCAAACGGCGGAATTCCTCGGCCGCCTCGGGAACCTCGGCCAGAAGCGTTCGGCCAAAGTCCCCGCAGCGGGTTCCCAAGGCGCACATGGCGCATCCGCCGGCGCACCGCTCGGGGGCGGCGGAGGCGAGGGAATCGAGCCGCCGGACGATGGGAAGATCGCCCCCCTTGGCGGTCGCTTGAACGGTGCCGGTAAAGGTCAGCTTCGGCGCCTCACCGGGGCTCTTCGAGGGGGGAAGGACGATAATGGCGTCTTCTTTGTGTTCCTGCAGGAAGGCGACTCCCTTGGCCGGATTGCTGTTTTTCTCGATCAGCGCGACCATCTTCCCGAACTGTTCGGCCGATGCGCAGGCGTCTTCGTAGCTGGGAAGATACAGAAGGGTGTCGGTCTCCTCAAGGAGATCTTCGGTGTGGTCGATTCGATAGACCGTCCCCGGGATATCGCGAAGGGACTTGACCGTCTCGCCCCGGTCGAGCCGCCGCGCGGCTTCGACCAGGGCGCCGGGGGCGTCGTGCCAGCACAAAAGGGCGGCCCGGGCGTCGATGAGGGCCGGGCGCCTGAGTTTATTGAGGTGGAAGTCGTAATGGACGAAGCGGCGCGCCGAGGCCTCCTCGCCAAAGAGAATGACCGGGACGTTCGGGTAGGTGTCACCGGCGCGCTGGGCATACGCCAAAAGGGCGCGCGCCGGGCGCGTGCCCGGTTTTCCGCCGGGGGAAAACGGGTCGCAAAGGGGCTGATGCGTAACCGGATCACAGCCGTCCATCGAGTCGTACTGGCCGGAGGTGACCAAAAATGCCAGCCGCGGCCGGCCAAACCGCGTCCAGTCGTTCGGCCGGCGCGTGGACGGCCGCGCGAGGATTGCCACGCGGAAGCCGGCGGCCTCCAGCGAGCGGGCCACGCGGGCGGCGAGGATCGCCGGGTGATCGATGTAGGGGTCACCGGTGACCAGGACAAAATCGACTTCCCGCCAATGGCGCCGGGCAACCTCGCTGGCGGTCACCGGAAGGGGCTCCTCACGGGGGACGGCCCGTTTTTCCTCCTCGCTCAAGGCGGGAGAAAGCGTGATTTCTTCGCGCGGGGGGCGAACCGTGTCGAGGCGTTTCGAAAAAGGACGCCTGGGGCGTTTGTTTGGGGAGTGCTTGGAAAATCTCGACGGGGACATAGTCGGTGACTTTATAACGTTTGATTGGCAAGGGGACGAAATTTCACCCGCTCGCTACTATTCTATCTTATTCTAGCGCTTCGGCAATTCAATCGCGCCGGGGAGGGGGGCTATTTTAACAGATGTTAAACTTTAACGATTAAGTGAACTTTTCCGGTTTTTTCCTCAAGCTTGCGTAAGATGGGCCGATATTAACGATTAAGGGATGTTTAACGGCGGCCATCGGCTGCCGGTGCTTATCCCGGACAAACACACACAACACACGCACGTCGGTCCCCTTTCCAAAGGACGCTTAAAATGGCCAAGAGAACGAATCGCAATCATCGGAAAAATTGGACTCGCCTGATTTCCGGACTGTTTGTCGGAGGAGTGTTCCTCTTTCAGGGGACTGGTTTCATCACCAGCCCTCTGGCGGCCGCGGAGGTGAAGAATGTGAATATCACCGAGCAGACCGAGGTCACGGGAACCGATTACCTCTACGGCCTTTATGGCGGAACCGTTCCGGCATCGGGGTCGGAGATGGTCGATCTTCGTGAGAATTTAATCGTCGACGGCAGCGCCACGGCGTATCTGGGCCGTTTGGATGAGTCGGCCTCGACGGCGATGCTGCTCAACGGCGTCAACTTGTCGAACTACGACGCCGGTGAGGGGACGATCTCAAGCATCTACGTCGGGTACGGTTCCGATGGGGGCGGGAAACTGACGATCAACGGCAGCGGTGAAGATTCCCTTTCGACCCTCACCATGTACGACGGTACGGGAAGAGGGCTGTTCATCGGTACCGGTGACGACACCGCCGAGGTGGTCGTGGGGCAGTACGGCGCGATTTCCAACCTCGGAAATGTCACCGTCGGAAGCAACGGCGCCCTGACGCTCAACAACACCAACGGAAGCAAGGGATTCGGGGGGACAGGTCTGCTCTCCAACGCGGGAGTGATCACCGTGAACAACTCGACCGAGGGGGGGAACAGCGCTTTCCTCGATAACTATACCGATACCGACGACGCGATATTAAAAGCCGCCGGTGACATCAGAATTTCACGCGAGGCGGCCGATTTGGCGATCAACGGTTCGGTGAGTGCGTCGAATCTGACGCTCTCCTCGAACAGCGGCAACACCGAGGAAAATATCTCGGTCAGCGGTCAGCTCAACGTCGACGGTGCTTTGGCGCTCGATCCCCAGGTGGATCAGAGCACCACCAAGAAGATCAACCTGACCAATACCGGGATAATCGAGGCCGGGTCGCTGGATCTGGACTCGTCGAATAAGTTCTTCGACAACAGCGGGGATCTGGAGCTCGGAACCCTCAGCGTCGGCAGCGGCGGTGAGATGTCGACCGGCTCGCTGACGGTCGGGACGATGGATCTCGACGACGGTGGAAAGGTTACCGCCGAGGGGACGCTGACCGGACGCGATACCGATGGGAACCAGGTCAATCTTGACGGCGGTCAGCTGGTTCTCAGCGATTCGCTGACCTTCGAGAACACGACGGTTGACTTCGGCGGCACGAGCGTTTCCTCGGAAACCGCGGCACCGGCGAATACCGCGTTCGTGGTCGGTGACGCGGCGGAAATGGTTGTTTCCGGCACCAACGCTCGGATGGGGACCCATCTGAGTGTCGCCGATGGGGGACAATTCTCGGCTTTAGACGACAACACACTGACTTTGGCTGAGGATAAGAACCTGGATGTTGACGGGACGGTGCTGGTCGACTTCGAGGCACTGAAAGACAGTTCCAATCCGGTTTTCAAGCTCCAAGGGGACGGGGTTGCCCATTTCACCGCGGACAGCCAGATCCGGGTGAAGGATCTTTCCGAGGCCCAGTCGGGGACGTACACGGTCACCTTGGTGAAGAGCGCGACCGCCAGCGGAAACAGCTACAACTCGGATCTGGTGCAGAACAGCTCGGCCTTCGCCACGCTGTCGGACAACCGCTCCACGGCCACCGATACCTATCAGCTCTACCTGACGCTGAATAACTTCGAGTCCCTCGGCCAGACGGTGAATCAGAAGTCCTTCGGCCGCTATGTCGACGCCTTCCGTCTTTCGGGGGACGAGTCCGTTGCGCTGAAGGGGATGCTCAACGAGATGATGGATATTGACGACGCGCAGATTGTCCGCGCCGCCTACGATACCCTGTCGGCCGCTCAGAAGGCAAACAGCATGATGCTGGCGATGAGCGATCCGTGGCAGTACGCCTTCGATCAGATGAACTACGGGACCCATCGCTGCTACACCCAGGGGAGCCCCTGCAGCAATGGGATCTGCCGCGGCCAGATGGCCTACGGTTACGATGATCAGTACTACGCCGACGGCTGCTGTTATGACGGCTGCTGCGGCATGTATGGCTGCATGGCGCCGAACAGCGTTTGGGCGAGTGTCCACCACACCGGCTTCGACGCGGATACCGACAACAACAGCGACGGTTACTACATCTCCCGCACCGGCATCTCGCTCGGTTACGATATGATCAGCTCCAGCGACGTGCTGGCCGGTGTGACGTTCGACTACTCGCAGCCCTTCCTCCGGGCGACGGATCACTCGATCAACATGAGTGACTTCCGCCTCGGGTTCTATGGGAAACGCCGTTTCTACACCGGTGCGGAACTGGCCGTCTATGTCGGCGGCGGTGCCCAGAACTACACCAGCAAGCGTAATGTCTCCATCCCGGCGATCGGTCTTAACGAGTTCTATCGCTCGGCCTTTAACGGCGGAACCTTCTCGGCGGCCGCCCAGCTGGCTCACAACTATAACCTCAACTGCTGGACGGTCCTGCGTCCCTTCTGCCAGGTCGATACCCAGCAGGTCTGGCAGGGGAGCAGCGCCGAGGAGATCGGCAAGAGCACCGATGCCGCCGCTCTTCGCTACAATAAGGCCAGTTGGAACCGGTCCTTCGTCCGGGCCGGTGTGGAGACCGAGGTCAACAACCGCTTTATGCGGATCTCCGGGCGGTGCTTCTACTCCGGTCAGCTGAACGACAGTGCCCCGGAGATGGAAGCCGGGTTTGTCGGTGACTACACCGGCGGCGTGATGACGATCCAAGGGGTCGACCTGGGGCAGAGTTACATTGATGTCGGTGCCGGTATCATCGGTTACCTCGATACCTGCTACCGTGTGGCTCTGTCGGCGAACTACGACTTCGCCGCGGGCGACAAGTCGAAGGCCCACACCGGGACGGTCAATCTCTCCTACACCTTCTAAGGGGAAGAGAAAAAAAGGCGCGGGAAAGATTCCCGCGCGTGATGAAGCGAATGGTGTTTGTGTGTGGAAGAGGCTTCTTGCCCGAAAGGGCGGGAGGCCTTCTTCTTTCTTGGCGTATGTTCTACGGATAGACAGTTACTCTTCTTTTCATTTGGGGAAAAACCGCGTAAACTTAACCGCGGTACAACACAGGCCGCCGCGGGTTGTTTCGCCCATTCATCAAGGAATCAGAGCCGATGTCCCACGAAAATGTCTGCCGCCGTTTGACGCCGATACGCGTTCTCGCCGTACTTCTTCTGGTACTTTCCGGAGCGTTTTTTCCGAAGGGGACGGGGATTCTCGCCAGCGACGGCCTTTCCCCCCACGAGATATTGACGGCCCCCGAGGCCGGCGCCGTCCGCGCGGCGTTTGCCGCCGGTGATTGGGCCGAGGCCCGCGCTTTAGTGGAGGCGCTTTGTCAGGAAGCCGGCGATTACCCCGCGCCGGGATTGCTCATGGCTTGGCTCCATTTAACGCACGGCGATCGACCGGAGTTTGAGAGCCGCTGCGCCGAGGTGATCGACCAGCGGCCGAACGATCCGCAGGTCTGGTATGTCCTGACCGAAAGCGCCCTGGCGGACGGGCGGTGGATCGAGGCGTCGCTGCTGCTCGAACGGGGCGATTCGCTGCTCGCCGCGATGAGTGATTCCGGGGAACATCCCCAGCGGACAAGGGCGCTGCAGACCGACTCGCTTTTCCTCTCGGCACGCCTGGCCGAAGCGCAGGGGAAATACTCCTTGGCCGAGGAAAAGTACCGGTTTTTGCGCGATCATGATCCGCAAAACGATTCCTACGCCCTTCGCTTGGGGAGCGTTCTTCTGGAGGAGGGAAAAACCGACGAGGCGGTGAGGCTCTTCGACGCGGCTCGGGAATTGAATCGTCAGAACCTTCCCGGGTGGCTCATCGCCGCCGATCTTCTCCATCGGCGGGGGAAGAGGGAGGAGGCCGGGGCGTTGGTCGACAATGCCCTGGGCGGCGAGATGTCGGATGACGGGGATGCCGCCGGCGAGGATCCGGAGAGGGTCTATCTGCTAAGTGAGATTGTCCGGCTTCTTCTTAAGTGGAATCGCCTCGAAGAAGCCGAAAAATGGATCGCTAAGATCCCTTCGTCGTTTTCTGTCGGCCGTACCCTGGCCGGTCGTCTGGCGCTGTTCCAAGAGGACTATTCCCGGGCGGAGAAAGAGTTCCGCCAGGCACAGCTGGCCGGCCGGGATGATTTTGAGACGCTCAACGGCTACATTCTCGCCCTGGCCGAACTGGATGAGGCGCGTCTTCGTCAGGCCCACCGCCTGGCGGAGGAAATGGTCAAAAAATATCCCCGAGCGGACGAGGCGGCGGCGACCTTGGGCTGGATCGAGTTCCTGCTGGGGGAGACGGACGCGGCGTGGAAACGGCTTGAAACGATTCTCAACGCCGGTTCCTTCACCCCCACCGAGGCCTACTATATGGCCGAGACGGCGCTGGATCGCGGCGACACGATGCTGTGTGAAACCCTGCTCGATCTGGCGTTGGAACAGGGGGACAACTTCCCCAAGCGCCAGGCGGCGGAGAAACTTCGCCAGATGCTTCGCGGCTCGGATGCCGCCGAGGAGAGCGCCCCGGAGGGGAACAGCGGCGATGCTGCCGGCGCTGCGGCTACTCAGGAATAAATTCCTCGGTGAGAAAACCGTACCGAAGGACTTCCCGCCGGAGTTTTTCCGTGAGGGCTTGGCAGGCGGCCCGCAGCGCGGCGAAACGATCTTCCCCGGCTTCTTTTTGCGCCGTCAGGACCCGGCGAATCTGGAACCAGCCCGGATCGGGGCGATTGATCCGGTACTTCTTTAGTATGGCGGCGCTGTGCTGTCGTGTGAAGAAATCCCGCCACAACAGCCGGCCGGCGTCGTACAGGTTTTGCGCCTCCGGTGAAAGAGTCACACCCCTTAGGTAATCGGCGGTGAAGGTCGACTCGAAGCAGCCCGCCGGCGCGGCGACCTGCTCTTCGGTGTACGGGATGAAATGGCTGACAATGGACCAGCGTTTTCCCCCCCACTTCAGGCCGTCGGCCGAGGCGGTGAGATTGCTGTTATTAAAGAGTGTCCATAGCAGAGAATCGTTTTGAAACTCTTCGCTTAAAGGGGTGTTGGGGCAGCGGAATTGATCACGGTTGTTGTACCACGTCGGCGTGAAGATTCTCCGGACCGTGAAGACCACGGCCGCCCGGAGGAAGTTCTTTTCGGTGACGTAAAGGCCGTGGCCGTTGGCAAAGACCGAAGAGTAAAGCGCTGTCAGTGTGGCGGCCTGCTGAAAATCGTTCCCCGCGCAGGAGAGGTAGCCGAGAGTGTCGGCGGCGCGGGTCTTTAGATAAACCGTTTGGCCCTGCACCGGCGTGAAGGCGTTTTTCAGCGGCAGGCAGGGAATATTGTCCGTACGGGGCCGGGGAATCCAGCGGTTGAGACCGTCGGAGGAACAGATCGGCCGAAAGGCCTTTGTCCCGACCGGTTCGGCGCGGTGATTGAGCACCTCGGTGAGAATCGGCTGTGCCGTGGTCTTGTTTTCGGTCATCCCGCTTCTCGGGGGGATTTGCCAAAGGAGAAACCCGATCGGGAAGTTCCCCCGGAGATGGAAGACCTTGCTGGGAATGATGAATCCCCCCAGGTACCGCGGGTGCCAGTGAGCGCGAAACGCCTGAAAATTGGGGGCGTTGACGTACTTGAGCGTACTGAACATCGCAAGGATCGCGCCGGGGAGTTCGCGGGCCGCCCGCATGGCGAACTGCGCGTAAAGTTCGTTGGAGGCCATTCCCTCCTCCTTCATCCCTTCCTTTGCCCATCGGGTCCTCGCCACATGGCGATTGCTTTGGTAACCCCGTCGGGCCGCCTCGGCAAAGGGGGGATTGATGAGGACCAGGAGCTTCTTTGGGGAATGAATCGCTTCTTTTAGGGCTGCCGGAACCTTGCCGGTGAGGGAGTAATCGATCTGCCCGCCGTCGGTGATATCGTCGTTGAGATAGTCGTATTGAAAGACGGTCGCCCCGCGGCAAAGGCCGCTGGCCGAGAGAATCTCCAAGTCGCCGCGATCCAGGGTACTGAGGAAAAGATTGGATTTCACCCGGTGGGGGACGAGGAGATTCCCCACGCCGCAGCACATGTCCCAAAGAAGGTACCGCTCCTGCCAGTTTTCCCCCAGATGGCGTGACAGCAGTTCATAGGCGCGCCGGACCACCACCGGCGGGGTAAAAAAACTCCCTGTTCGCCGACGCTCCCCCTGGGGGAGAAGCCGGTCACGGCAGCCCAAAAGGGCCTGTTGTTCCTCGGGCGTTCTTGGCTTGATGTAATGGGCCCAAAAGTCCGTCCGGGGTCCCTCCTCGTCGGGAGAGAAAAGCTCCGAATAGAATCGCCGCGCGCTGTCGTCGGGGCTGTTTCCCCCGAGATACCGGAGCCAATCGCCGAAAACCTCTCGGATATTCCGGGGGGTGACGATTTTTCGCCTTGGGTCGTTTGGCACGCGGGCCATAGGTGCTTTACTGAGGGCGTGAAAAACTCTGTTCCACAAAACGGGGCCGGCAAAACACTCTTGTGATTCCCGGCCCCGTATTTGTTGTTTCCGGCGCTTTGGCTTTTTTACCCGAGCACGGTCTCTTCCACCGTTCCCCCGGGGGGAATGAACGGCAGGACATGTTCGTGGTAGGGGATACGCACATCGAGGAGGAAGGGACGCTTCGAGGCGAGCATCCGCTGCAGCGCCGCGGGGAAGGCGCTCTTTTCATCGACCAATTCGCTCTCCCAGCCGTAACCGCGGGCAATGGTCGGGTAGTCGGGGTAACGGCACGGGGGGAAGACGGAGTTCACCGGGCCGATCGCTTCCGGATCGGTGACCGGACCGAGATAGGTGTTTCCGCGGTTCGACTTGTAGAAGATATCTTCCCACATCATCACGTTGCCGAGGAACTGGTTGTCGAGCAGCATCACCTTGACGGGGATATTTTCGGTCACGCAGGTGGCCATCTCCTGGATGTTCATCTGGAAGGAACCGTCGCCGTCGATATCGATCACACAGGCGTTGGGACAGGCCATCTTGGCTCCCATCGCCGCGGGGAGACCGAACCCCATCGTTCCCAGACCGCAGCTGGACAGCCAGGTGCGCGGACGCGAGAATTGGTAGAAGAGGGTCGTCCACATTTGGTGCTGCCCGACCCCCGTGGTGATGATCACGTCCTTCCCTTGAGTCGCCTCGCTGAGCTGACGGATGGCGTACTGCCCCTGGATGAGTTTGGGGTTCTCTTTGAAGCGGACCGGGAACTCTTCTTTCCACTGATCGATCGACTTGTACCAGGTGGTCAGGTCGGAGGCGTCTTTGGGGAGCGCCTTGAGGAGCGCTTTGAAGAAATCTTTCGCGCTGGACTCAATGGTCATATCAACCGACTTAACCTTCTCGAACTCGGACGGATCGATGTCGACGTGAACGACCCGTGCCATCTTGGCGAACTCGGAGGCGCGGCCGATAACGCGGTCACTGAAGCGCATCCCGACGGCTATGAGCAGATCGGAGTTTTTGATCGCTCGGTTGGCGTAAACGGTCCCATGCATCCCCGCCATCCCGAGCGAGAGGGCGTGGGTGCGGGGGAAGGCCGAAAGCCCGGGCATCGTGGTCGCCACGGGGATCCCGGTCTTCTCGGCGAGGGTCATCAGCTCGGCGGAGGCGTCGCTCATCACCACCCCGCCGCCGACCAGCAGAACCGGCCGGCGCGCCCTGTGGATCGCCGCCGCCACCTCACTGATCGCCTGCGCCGACGGCTTGGGGGATTTGCCGCTGTAACCGGGCAGGTCGAGCGGGGGATCGAAGTTGGGGTAGATTTGGTCGGTCTGGACATCTTTGGGGATATCGACCAGGACCGGGCCTGGACGGCCGGTGGTCGCCACAAAGATCGCCTCGTTGATGATGCGGGTGAGGTCTTTGACGTCGGTGACCAGATAGTGGTGTTTGGTAATGCTGCGGCAGACCTCGGTCATCGGGGTCTCTTGGAAACCGTCGGAACCGATCACGCCGGTGGGGACCTGGCCGGTGATAATCAGAAGCGGAACCGAGTCGAGTTTGGCGTCGGCGATGCTGGTCACCAGGTTGGTCGCTCCCGGACCGCTGGTGGTCATGACCACACCGATCTTGCCCGAAGAGCGCGCGTACCCTTGCGCGGCGAAACCGCCCCCCTGTTCGTGACGGGGGAGAACGACACGGATTTTGTCGCGGTAGTGCGAAAACGCCTGATGAAGGAGGATGCTAAACCCTCCCGGATAGGCGAAAATGGTCTCGATCTTGTTGCGGATCAACGACTGCACCAGAATGTCGGCGCCTGTCATCATGCGCGGTTCCGCGGCGGCCGAAGAATCGGCTTTTTTGGTGGTCACGACGATACATCCTCCTGCTTGGAAAGAACAGCTCGTAATTATTGGCCAATATTAGCCCAATCCCCCCTTTTTTCAAGGGGAACTGGATGAAATACCCCCTGTTGACACCCGGGCTTCCCGTGTTATATTCCTTGCGTCTTTCTCGGACACAAGAGGGCTGTGTAGCTCAGTTGGTTAGAGCGGCGGCTTCATAAGCCGTAGGTCACCGGTTCAAGTCCAGTCACAGCCACTTTTTGCCCCCGCGTCGAAGAAGCGGGGGCTTTTTTGTTTCTTGTCGGCGGATGCTTCTTTATTGAGGGCTAAGGGTACGGATGGGGAACGTTACTGATCGAGTTTTTTCCGGAAGATGGAGACGACGATCTTCGATTGATCGACCATCGCGATATGGACCGTCCCCTTCCACAGACCGATTCCCATTCCGTACAGAGGGGTTCCCCGGGCGAAGGAGTCGATCAGCTCGCCGTCGAAGTTGAAGATCCGCACCAGCCCCTCGAGCGAGGGAACGACCCACTCGGTCTGACCGTCGCGATCGAGGTCGAACGGGATGACCTGGGCCAGGGAGTCGTTCCAGGATGCCCCTTCCAGCGGAATTTGGTTGATGACGGTGCCGTCGGAGTCGAGGACGGCGAACGATTTTTGTTTCGAGAGCCGATCGGAAACGATCGCGCCGATCCGGCCGCTCCCCCCCGGCTCATCGGCGGCAAACCAGAGGATGGAGAGGTCGCCGGGGTCGATCTCGCCGAGCCGCCGGCCATCCTCCGCCGAGTCGACGATAAGCTCCCCCTCGTCATTGGAGACGGGGTGGTTCAATCCGATGATCTCGGCGTTTTCGCCGGGCTGATTGTGTCGAACCGCCAGACAGAACGGGGCGACGGTCAGTTCGTCGGCCCAAAGGAAATTTTTCCCCTCTTCGCCGGGGAGCAGATCAACGGCGTAGATGCCATGTTTGGGGATAAGATTCGACGCGTAGTCACCGACCAGGGCGATGATCACCTCGGGACGGTTGTCGTTTCTCGCGTCGGTGATCAGCGCGTCGGCGACCCACCTCTGCCGCTTGGTGAAATCGAGCGTATAGAGGAGGTTAAAATCGTTGTCGAAGAGATGAATCTTGTGGCTGCTCAGGAACGAGGAGGCGATGAAATAACGATCTCCCTCGGCGGTGAGGAAGGTTCGGACAAAACGGATCGGCTCCCCGGCGGCGTTTTCGGGGATTTTTTTGCGGATAACCGCTCCCGAGGCGTTGAACGTGGTGAGCAGATTTCCCTCGCACGGGACAACCAGCCGACCGCCGTCGTCGGTGTCGAAGAGGATCGGGTTGGCCGAGTCGCGCAGTTCGGCTTTCCATTTGGGAGCGATGGAAAACAACTGGGAGTCTTGGACGGGATGGATGTGGATGTTTTCGTTCTCGGTGACCGACTCGGTACGGTAAATGTCCGCCTTTTCGGCCTCATTGAGCGTCTGGGTGAAATTTTCGGTGTTCAGCTCGAAGTCGTGCATCGCGTCGGGGAAGAGATCCTTTCCCATCTTGAGCCGTTCGATGAGGTTCTGCAGCTGGACGTACGGTGTTGGGCGAGGGCAGTACTGCTGCACGATCCCTTTGCCGTCGATCAGAAGCAGCGAGGGAGCGCCGATCTTGCTTAAGAATGTGGAGGCGTATCCCTCCGGGGGGAGACGGTAGAGGGGGATGGTCAGATCGAGCTCCCCATAGGCGGCACGGATACGGGAGTTCGACTTTTGGGACGAGTCGATATTGACGGCGCAGAACTCGAGGTTTTCTTGGTTTTTATAGAAGTCGTAACTGCGCTGCAGTTCGGTCAGAACAGCGCCGCTGGACTGGCGAAGCGCCGCGTTGTCCTCACTTCCCCAGAAGCAGAGAATACGGTTCTTGCCGTTGGGAATGCCGGTGAGGATATCGGAAAAACCGTCGAAAAGGGAGATCAGCTGAAGATTGGGCGCACGCTGCCCCAAAATGGCCAATTCGGGGGGGAGAAACTTGTCAACAACCTTGGTTTGATCCGTGATGGGAAGCGTGAAGAACTGATCGTCGAATTCTTCTTTGGCGACGTCTTCGGAAATGACCTGATCGAAGAAATCAATGGTGAGCGATTTCACCTGGACGGCCCCGTCGGGGACGGCGATTTGCTCGATCGGGAACTCGATACGCAGAAGGCCGCCGGTCTGGCGGCTGATCCAATAGGTGTGAACCCCCGCCTGCGATTGAATGGCGATGCGATCGCACGGAATCAGCGGCGCGTCGGGGTCGTCGGGCGCGAACCAGTCGGGTTCCAAGAGCTTGGGGCGGACATTGTTCGGAAGGAAGGTTCGAAGCGGTTCTTTGGCGAAGAGAAGAACCAGCTGGGGAACGGCCCAGAAACTGTCTCCGGGGATCTTGAGATTCATCGCGTCGGCCAGACGGATGTCGGGATAGAACTCACGGACGGAGGAGAAGATCAGCGGGGCCGGTTTTTCAAGAATTTGATCGTCGCCGGCGATCTGCCCGCGCAGTTTATTGCCGTCACAGGCCAGAACGCCGGAACCGACCGTCAGGCGCGCCTCGTTTGGCTTGCGAAGAACCAGGGAACAGGGGATGGGGTCGATTTGGGTCGATCCGTTATCACGCAGGTAGACCGTTCGGATGACACCGCGGTCGCAGTAGAGCTTCGCCTTGCGGTAAACATCGAGCATTCCATGGAGTATCTGATCGGGGGTGATCGACTCATCGACCGGCTCGGGCCGAGGAGGCATCTCTTTGGCCGGGGAAGGGGCGCTCGGCGCCGCGGCGGGCGGTTCGCTCGGAGGGTCAACCGGCTCGTCCCGGCCGGCCGGTTCGCGTGAGCAGCCGACCACCGTCAAAAGCGCGATCAGAACGAACAAATGAATCAGCCAGCGGTTCATTGGTCCTCCCTTGCCGGGAAAAATTTTTAGTCGTGCCGCAGAAGAAGTTCGCCCAGGTAGATGATCTCCATTTTGCCCAGCGCAGGGTCGTGACGCATGATCCCCCCGAAATGCATCGCGCAGCTCAGGTCGGTCGTGGCGAGGATATCCGCGCCGCTGGCGAGAATATTGGCGACCTTCTGCTTCCCCATCGCCAGGGACGTGCCGGCCATCTTGACGCTGAAGGTGCCGCCGAAACCGCAGCACTCATCGACATTGGGAACCGGAGTGTACTGAAGACCGCGGATATTGGTCAGCAGCGTCATCGCGGCGTCGGCCATTCCGAGCTCTCGGCGGCCGTGACAGCCGATGTGAAGGGCGACCTTGCCGGGGAAGGAGGCGCCAAAATCGGTTTTGCCAAGGATATTGACGAGGAACTCGGACAGTTCCCAGACACGGCTGCCGGTGGCGGCCTCGGGGGAACCGGGCGCGGCCTCGGCGAAGAAAACCCGGCACATCGCGGCACAGGCGCTCGACGGTGTGACAATCAGATCGTAGGCGCTGAAGACGCGATGAAATTTTTTCATCACGCTGATCGCCTCCTCTTTGTAGCCCGAGTTAAACGCCGGCTGTCCGCAGCAGGTTTGCTCATCGGGGTACTCGACTTTTATGCCGAGCTGCTCAAGCAGCTTGACGCAGGAGATTCCCGCCGTCGGAAAAAATTGGTCGATAAAGCAGGGAATGAAAAGCCCGACACGCATTCCCTCTTTGTACTGCGGATACTCCCAACTCGGGACCTCCTTGGAAAGGAGATTGTCCATCTCTATCCTCCCTCTTCCGAGCATATACCTAACGGCCCGGAAGGAAAACTCGTGGTGATGATTGATCGTCCCGGCTCAACGCCCCGGAAACTAAGGGCTTGTTAAGGACGTACCTGCCGGTAGCTGAAGAAACTCAGGACTCCAAGCGCCGCCGCGACGACGATGAAGATGATGTCAAAGATGATATTCGAGCGGCCAAACGGAATACCCGCCGCCGCGTCTAACAGGAAGACCAGCAGAAGGAGCGCCGAAATGACCATCGCTATGATGCAGAGAACTTTTCCCATTATCTCTCTCCGAGGACCTAGAGGGTTCTTCACGCTCCATTTTTTTAGGGAGTACGCGAAGAACCGCTGGGCATAACGTCCGAGACCCGGCTCCCCCTGAAGTGTTTGGTGACAAACGCGGCGCGGCGGGAGAGTCCCGCCGCCCGGGAGCCGGGGACAGAATTAACGATAGTATAATCATTTTACTCAATGTTTTCCAGCGTGAGGGAGGGAAAAAGGGGGATTTTTATAGAGACAAAAACGGTTTGTGTCCGAAAAATGAGACACACCCTGTGGCTTGTTCCTCCCTTGGCGTCGGCGCTCGAGGGGAAAAACGAGATAACCGGTTTGGTTTTTTCTATGGTCGAAGCGATGTCAGAATCCCAGTGGAATCAGGAACGCAAGGAACTGCTTGAACGGATCGCGATTCTTGAGGCACGGCTGGAGCAGGTTCAGCAGCTGACCGCCGTTGGCGAGTTGGCCAGTACGACGACGCACGAGTTCAACAATATCCTCACGACCATCCTCAATTACGCAAAGATGGGGATGCGCCACACCGACGCGCCGACGCGCGATAAGGCGTTTGGGAAGATCCTCGACGCGGCCAACCGCGCGGCTAAAGTGACGTCCACGGTGCTGGGATTGGCCCGGAATCGAAAACCGGGGATGGAACCGACCGATCTGGTGTCGCTCACCAACGATGTGCTCCTCCTCCTGGAGCGGGAGATGAACAAATACCGGGTGAGCGTTGAGAAGAACTTCGAGCAGGTTCCCGAAATCAACGCCAACGGGAACCAGATTCAACAGGTCCTCGTGAACCTGCTGATCAACGCCCGCCAGGCGATGCCCGACGGGGGGCGGCTGATCTTAAAGATCACGCACGATCCGGCGGCTAAGATGGTGCAGCTGAGTATTCGGGATTTCGGCTGCGGGATCCCCGCGGAAAAACTGCCGCGGATTTTCGACTCGTTCTACACGACCAAAGAGGGTCCCGACGCCAGCGGCAAGGGGGGAACCGGCCTAGGGCTGGCGCTTTGTAAAAACGTGGTCGAGCGGCATCACGGCAAGATCCGTGTCGACAGTACCCCCGGCAAGGGAACGATGTTTACCTTAAAATTCCCGGCATTGGAGTGAGCTTTTTCTCGGCGGCGAAAAGAATCGCGCCGGTTTTTCCCTCAAACTTCTTGACCGACAGGGGCTGTTGCGCTATAGATTAGGGAGGAAGACGTCCCGGATGTTCCCCCAAAGGACCATGTAATTTGGAGTTTGAGCCATGATCATAAAGCAGCTGTCTCTCTTCCTCGAGAATAAACCGGGGCACCTGGCGCGGGCCTGCCAGATCCTCGCCGACGCGGGACTGAACGTCGAATCGATGGCTCTGGCCGATACCGAGCAGTTCGGCATTCTCCGATTTCTTATCCGTGACTGGGAAAAGGCCCGGCAGGTTCTGACCGACGCCGGCGCGATGCCTCGCGTGACGGACGTTTTGGCGATCGCGGTCCCGAATCGTCCCGGCGGGCTGGTCTCGCTCCTCTCGGCGCTGGACGGTTCCACCGTCAATATCGAGTATATGTACGGCTTCAACTCCCCGAAACTGGCCCAGTCGGTGATCGTCCTTCGTCTGGACGATCCCCAGCAGGGAATCCTCCGATTCCAAGAGGCCAATGTCCGGATTTTGACCGAGGACGAACTGTTCGATTAGTTTTCCGCCGGTTCCCCATTGCTGTCGGGGGAGGTCCTTTGCGGCGTGTCTCCGCGCGGCGGGTCGAACCAAAAGAGCGTGTCGAACTCTTTGGAGCCGGTATCGACGATCGTGGTGCGTGTCAAAAGCTGCCGCGCGGGTTCCTCGCTTAGGCAGCGCTGCCGTCTTTCGCCCTCCAGAGGGCGTGTGGTGACAAGAATGATTTGCGACAGCGCCCCGACCGCCGCGCACTGACGCAGGATCTCGGGGAGGGTGTCTTGCCCAGTCGGTTCGGCGGTGGCCAGATGACGGGCGATCTCGGCCGCTGTGCCGGCGGCCGAGGCGTTTTGGCAAAAATAGCGCGCACCGCCGTCTTCCAGACGTGCGATCAGGCCGAAGGCCGCGGGCATCTTTTGCTTTTTGACCAGCTCATCGATCAGCGTTGCCGCGAAGCAGACGGCGAGCTCTTGATTTTCCTGCTCCTCGAGCGAGTCGGCCGACTGGGGACCGAACAGATCGAGAATCACCGCCGCGCTTTGAAGGGTTCGGTTTTGGTACTGACGCACCAGGAGCTTCTGATACTTCGCCGAAGCGTGCTGATGAATCCACTTGCGCTGGTCCATCGGCTGCCATTGCCGAATACCGAACAGTTCCTCCCCGGTACGATCGACACTGTTTCGGCGCGCGGCGTCCTCGGCAATTTTTCGACGCAGTGACGAAAGCCAAGGGCGCCAGAGGTTCCCGAGTTTCGGTCCGATGTAGAAATCCCCCTCCGCGGGGAGCGTGACGCTGCTGCGGAAAAAACCGAGCGGATAACGGGTCGAAATGGTGATTGGCCCGAGTTGATAGCGGCCGCGCTGGGGAAAGGTACCGGTCCAAAGCTCGGTGACGCTCTGAGAGGGACGAACGGCATCGAAATAACAGATCGGCCGGTATCGCTGCGCATCGCCGTTTTGTCGGTGTTTGGAGCGTGACTGCGGGGACTCGGGAGACTGCCGCGGGGAGATACGTCTTTGACGGTCTGTTGTGGGGGTGACGGTATCTTCCACCGCGACGGCGTAGGAGCGTCCCCGCCGACGAGTGCTGGTCAAACGGATCGGGACACGAAGGGGGGAGCCCGCCGCCTGTGCGGCGACCGGCAATCGGCGGGCGGTCAGCCCCTGAAGGGATCGTCGGCCCGCTCGATAGTCGAACAGGCCGAAGCAGGCGAGGATAGACCCGAAGAGGAGAAGAAGGTTGACCTGGCGGATGATCGCCCCGAGGAGGACGATGGCCAGGATTCCGAGAAAGACCAGTCCGTCTCTGTTGACGCGGGTTCGTATCTTCATTTGCTCGGGGCTTGGGGGGGCGTTTGATCGGTCGGGTTCGAACCGCCGCTTCCCTGGGGGGTGTAGGGGGTCAGTGGGGTATCGGCCGGCGGAACGGTCAGGCGATTATTCACGCTTTTGACCCGTGAGTCGGTCAGAAGAATACGACCGGCCTCCAGGCGATGCGTTTCGGTGGGAACGACCCCCTGAATGGTCGCCTTGCCGTCCTGGAAGGTCACCTCGATGGGCGAAAGAGGATTGACCTGGGGACTGCGCAGGAGCAATAGCTGCAGCTGCTGCTGAATCTGTTCGGTTGTTTCGCCGCGCGGATCCGCCATAGGCATAGGGGGGAACGCGGCGGAGGGAAGCGGCTGATCTTGCTGCGGGGCAGTCGCCGCGGGGAGCTGCCCGCCGACGAATCGGCTTTGAAGGTCGGCTCCCCCGGGTTGCTGCGGGGTATTTTGCGTCCCGGCCGTGTTCTTGGCGGCGGCGGCCGAGCCGCGCATCCAGATTTGCTCCTGGGCCCCCGGTTGGACGGCCGGTTGGGGAGTCCCTTCGGGGAAGGCCTCGACAACGGCCGACTGTTGGACCTGCTGCTGAGCCGCCTGCTGGGCGGCCAGCTGCGCCTCGAGCTGCCGCTGCCGTGCCTCAGCGGCGTCTAAGGCCGCCTGGAACCGGCTCAGCGCTTGATCCTCCTGCCGCGCCTCCAGCAGATCTAAATTGGCCTCCCCCGGGAGAAGCGATTGCGGGAAGGAGCCCCCGAAACGCGAACCGGACGATTCGGTGGCGCCGACGAACGATCCGTCCTCGGTGAAGGTCAGACCGCTGCCGGCGAAACGGTTTTGGAAGGGAAGCGGGGAAAGGTACCCCCCTCGGACGTAGGAACCGAAGCGGCCATCGACCCGTTGGGGATTGAGGATTCCCGTGGCGGAGGGTTTAATGACCCCCGTCGGATCCTCGACTTCGGTCGCCGAGTTGATCTGCCCAAGCGCGGCGGGACTCGCCAGCGCGGCGAGAAGGCAAATCAAAGGGAAGTGCCGCCAGATGGTGGTTTTAAGGGGAAAACGGCCCTTCGGCATCAGGTATGCGTGTTCTTCGCGCATCGTGCTGGTTCCTTGTTAGGGATGGTCGAACGTTAGGGTGAACGACTGTTCGGAGGTCTCATCGGCCAGGAGCGTGACGACGGCGACCCGGCCCTGCTCTTCGATGGAGAGGGTGCCGCCTTCGGCTTTTTGGACAGAGAACCCCTCGGGGAGATAGAAACGCAGGGCCGTGGGGTACCCCCCCACGACGGAGGCCTTCCCGGTGAGAACGCCATTGGAATTGTCCCAGGCAAGCGCGTCGAGATCGACGGCCCCTTGGGTCAGATGACGGTCGGAGGAGAGAAACCAGGGGTGATCGCTCTTTGCATGGAGGGCGAAGAGCCGAACGGCGCGCGGCGGGACGGTGGTTTCCAAACGGCCGGTTAAGTCGTCGTGAAATTCCCCGGTCCAGAATTCCCGGGCGACAGCCCTCGTGTCGGCGGGCAGGCCCAACTCGGCGAAGTCGACACCGACCGGTTTTTCCTCGTCGTCCCAGTTGAACAGGGCCACGACATCCCAGCTGCCGAAACTCTTGCCGACTTTAAGGTCCCAGACATCGAGCATTTCGAAGCGGGGATAGAGGTTGGTCGGGCGAATATCGGCCACGGGAAGGGTCTGCTGGATCAGGCGGATCTTCTCGGGCGTGAGGGTCGCTAATTTATCACCGGTGAACAGAAGCTGTCCGGGCAGAGAGACCACCACCGCCGAGACACGCGCCTGCTCGATCGGAAGATCGCCGACCAAGAGGGTGTCGGGATCGGTATAGAAGACGATATTGTTGACGAAGACCTGGTTGACGGTTCGGGCCGCCTGACCGAGGACCCCCTCCCAATGGACCGGCTGATTGGCGCCGACAATATCGGCCCCGATCCGCGCGGCGTCCGCCCAGCGCGCCTCCGGACCGGTGAGATGCCCCTGGCAGGCCAAAAAGACCCGATCCTCGCCGATCCCCTCTCGGAAGGCCGCGACCGTTCGCTCGAAGGGATTGGGGACCGTGGGGTCGTGGAAGCAGGCCCGCACGTCGGGGCGCTCGTACAGGTGCGCCATGTAGCTGATCGACGGCCCCGACATTCCGTCGATCTTAAAGAACTCGTATCCCCACTGGCGCGAGGCGATACGGAAGATCTCCCGCAGGTGATCGAGCGCCTCGGGAACCGTCGGATCGAGCGACCAGCGGCCGTTCCAGGAGGAGATCGCGTTTCCCTCGGCGTCATGGAGGAACCAGTCTTTATGCTCCTGGTAGAACTGCTGATTCCCCGTGCCGTAGGGGGCCATCCAAAGCCCGGGACGAAAACCTAAAGCGCGGATATCGTCGGCGAGCTGTTTCATCCCCAGCGGGAACTGACGCTCGTTTGTCTCGAGATTCATATTCGAGAAGTGCGAGACGGGGAGTTGATCGGAATTCCCCTGCCACGACTCGATCGACCAGAACTCCATCCCGAACGGCTGAAAATACTCCTTCCCCAAACGCGCCTCGGCGAGATTGTCCTCGGCGGTCGCCTTGTCGAAATAGGTATTCCACGACATCCAGCCGGTCGGCGCGCGGGGAACGCGCCGGCGATCGAGCGGGGCGTAGTAGGGGACCCACCGCGATTGGAAATAGTGCCGCTGGAGGGAAAAACGCCAGACGCTCGTGGCGGGATTGTCGACCGCGCCGCTGAAACTTAGGTGGTAGGTCTTCTTAGAGGTTCCTTCCTCGGTGACAGTCCCCGGCATGGAATGAAGCCGGACATTACTGCCGAGGATCGCCAGGGCAAGGTCCTCTTCCGGAGCGAAGAGCGAGTCGTTCAGCGCCGAGTCGGCCTGTCCCCAGACGAAGGGAAGAACCCGTTCGCAGACAGGGGGAGTCGTTTTGCACGTCCAGGAGTTTTCGGGAAAGGTAACCGTTCCGTCGAAGGATACCGTTCCGGGGAAGAATTGCCTGGTTCGATGCTCGACGCGCATCTCCAGACCGTCGCCCTCCGCCAAAAAGAGAATGTACAGCTGCGCGTCTCCCCGCGGGTCGACGATGGCCAGTCGATTGGCGACCCCGTCGCGGGCCGGAACGACGGTCCAGCCGCCGTTTTTGTCGGCGTCATAGGCGTCGACGTGAATCGTCCCGGTGATCGTGATCCCCTGGTCGGGGAAGGTCATCTGGAGTTGGTTCCCCCGGCCCAGTTCAACCAGCCAGGAACCGAAAATCAAGGCCGCCGCGCCAATGATCGGGCTCATCTGTAGCTCTCCGTGGTTTAATCGGACTCCATCTCCAGTTCATCGGGGGAGAGAATCCGCCTAGGGAGTCCGCCCGGGGACGATGAACCTTGGGAGTCGCCGTTTTGTTCGCCGCTTATGTTATTCCCTTGTGCCGGGGTATCTTGCTCGGCCGCGGGAGACTCGTCATCCTGCTCGTCGCCGCGGTCGCCGAAGATCTCTTCGGCCAAGGCGCAATAGTCGCGCGCGCCGTTGCTGCGCGGATCGTAGTCGAAGATCGATTCCCCGAAACTGGGTGCCTCGGCCAAACGGATATTGCGGCGGATTTTGGAGTCGAACAGCCGCGCGCCGCGGCAGGCCGGGAACTGTTTATCCCCCCGCTTGGCGCTGAAGAACGCCTCGACGTTTTCGGTGATTTCGCGCGCCAGCATCGTTGTGCCGTCGTAGAGACAAAGCACGACTCCGGCGAGTTTCAACCGTGGATTGAGCCGCCGGGCGACCATCTCGATCGTCTGAATCAGTTTGCTGAGCCCGTGCAGCGCCAGATAATGCGGCTGAAGCGGGATAAGGACCTCTTGGACGCAGGTCAGAGCGTTGAAGGTCAAAACCCCCAGGGACGGGGGACAGTCGATGATCAGGTAGTCGAAATTTTCGGTCTCGGGGAACATCTGATCCCGCAGATTGAACTCACGGCCCGCCACGCCGCTGAGCTCCATTTCGGCACCGGCTAAATCGAGGTTGGAGGGGACGACCCAGAGGTGGTCGCTGACCTGTTTTTTAACCTCGGCGATCGGCATCCCCTCCACCAGGACATCGTGAACCGAGGGATCGTCGGGAAGGACCTCGACCCCGAGGTGGAGGGAGGCGTGCGCCTGGGGATCGAGGTCGATGAGGAGGACATTCTTTCCCGCCGAGGCGAGCGCCGCCGCCAGGTTCACCGCCGTCGTCGTCTTCCCCACTCCCCCCTTTTGATTCATTACCGCAATTGATCGCATGATCAAAAACCTCTTTCCCTTTTTTCGAGCGCGGCTTCCGGCCGGCGTTCTCCCTCACGCTCACGCCGAGGCGTTTCCCCATTTTATCTTCTGTTTTTCGATGATTCAACACCAGTCCCCGCGGTTCTTTCGGCGGCAAGGCGATCCTGAGAGCGTTTTTTGCCCCCCGGATTTTTTTGCTCCCTAGGTCCTGTTGTCTTTACTTCCTTTGCCTTATAATGGCTGGGTAAATTTTGAGGCCGCGGCCGGTGTTACCGGTTCTGTGACCCGAACCACTCGAACCACTTTCGGAGCAGGCGAATGGCAAAGACCTCTTATCTCGCGGTTGATATGGGTGCGTCCAGCGGACGACACATCCTCGGTCAGTTTGACGGTGAGCGGATTGAACTGGAAGAAATCTACCGCTATGTTAACGGCCCCATCGAGATGAACGATGGCTATTATTGGGATTTCCCCGGACTGTGGGCCGATGTCCGCAAGGGCCTCATGGCGGCCGCGCAGCGCTGCGGCGACACCATTAAAAGTGTCGGGGTCGATACTTGGGGGGTCGATTACGCCTATCTCGACAAGAACGGGCAGGTCCTCGCCAATCCCCACTGTTACCGTGACCCACGGACCGACGGGGCGATGGAGCGTGCCTTCGAGACGGTCCCTCGCGAGGAGATCTTCGAGCACACGGGGCTGCAGTTTATCCAGATCAACTCCCTCTACCAGCTCCTGGCCGATCGCTGGGCCGGTTCGGTTCCGCTGGCGAACGCCGATCGCTTCATGATGATCCCGGACCTCTTCCACTGGCTCTTGTCCGGGGAGGCCAGCAATGAGTTCACCGACTCCACGACGACCCAGATCTATGACCCGCGCAAGGGCCAGTGGGCCTATGAGCTCCTGAAGAAGTTCGACCTTCCGACCGACATCTTCAAACCGGTCTCGCAGCCGGGGACGGTGCTGGGCGGCCTTCGCCCCTCGCTGGTGAAAGAGTCGGGGCTTGCCTCGGCGAAGGTGGTCCTTCCGGGGTCGCACGATACCGCCAGTGCCGTGATGGCCGTGCCGACCGCCAGTGCGTCGGGGACGGCTGACTGGGCTTATATCAGCTTGGGAACCTGGGCGCTGATGGGGATCGAATCGTCTGTCCCGGTGGTCAACGACGTGGTCTCCGCCTTCAACTTCACCAACGAGGGAGGGGTTGGGGGAACCACCCGCATCCTTAAAAACATCTGCGGGATGTGGCTTCTTCAGGAATGCCGCCGCGTCTGGAATCAGCAGGGGAAGGGGTATGACTGGGAGGATATGAACCACCTGACCGACAGTGCCGTCCCGCTGCGCTCGTTCATCAATCCCGACGCCCGCGATTTCCTCACTCCGACCGATATGCCCGAGGCGATCCGCGCCTACGCCGCCCGCACCGGTCAGCCGGTCCCCGATGACGACGGGGCGATTCTTCGCGCCGCGCTCGATTCTCTGGCGATGAAATTCCGTCAGGTCAAGACGATGTGCGAGAAGATCTCCGGCCAGACGATCAATACCATTCATATCGTCGGCGGCGGTATCCGCAATAAGCATCTCTGCCAGGCCGCGGCCGACGCCGCCGGCTGCTGCGTCGTGACCGGTCCGATCGAGGCGACCGCGCTGGGGAATCTCCTGGTACAGGTGATCGCCTCCGGCGAACTTAGCTCGATGAGCGACGCCCGCGCCGTGGTTCGCGCCAGCTTCGCCGGCGAGATGACCACCTACTATCCGCACGATACACAGCGGTGGGACGACGCTTACGAGCGTTTCCTCTCCTGCTTTGAGCTGTAGGCTGTAACTGTGCTGTAAGAACAGTTAACGCGCGAGGACGGTTCCTCACGCGGGGAAGAAATGTTTGTTTGATTCTGAACAACCTTTATGGAAAGCGTGATTGATCGATGACCAAACATATCTTTGTAACAGGCGGTGTTGTCAGTTCCCTGGGCAAGGGCTTGACGAGTGCTTCGATCGGTATGCTTCTGGAGAGCCGTGGTCTTTCGGTTCGTATGCAGAAGCTCGATCCGTATCTGAACGTCAACCTCGGGATGATGAGTCCCGCCCAGCACGGCGAGGTCTATGTTCTCGATGACGGAAGTGAGACGGACCTTGACCTGGGCCATTACGAACGTTTCACTCAAAGTCGTCTGACGCGCGACAGCAGCTGGACGACGGGCAAGATCTATTCCAAACTCCTCAAGAAGGAAAGCCAAGGGGCCTACTTCGGCCAGACGGTCCAGGTGATCCCCCACGTGACCAATGAAATTAAGGAGTGTATCCGTCGGCTGGCCAGCGACGATACCGACGTGGTCATCACCGAAATCGGCGGGACGGTCGGCGATATCGAGTCGCTCCCCTTCCTCGAGGCGATTCGCCAGTTCTCGCTGGAGGTTGGCAAAGAGAATTGTCTCTATATCCACCTGACGCTGGTCCCCTACCTGAAGGCGGCCCGTGAACTGAAGACCAAGCCGACTCAGCACAGTGTCGGCAACCTCCGGCAAATCGGTATCCAGCCCGACTTTGTGGTCTGCCGAACCGAGCAGACCCTCTCGGAAGACGACGCCCGAAAGATCGCGCTGTTCTGCAATGTCCCGTTCGAGTGCGTGATCGAGGAGCGCGACGCTCAAAGCTCGATCTACGAAGTCCCGATGACGCTGTTGGAGCATCGGCTCGACTCGCTCATCGTCCAGAAGCTGGGTCTTAAGTGCAATCAGGCCGATCTGACCGAGTGGCAGGAGATCCTCAATCGGCTGCGCAATCCCAGTCAGGAAGTGACGATCGCGGTCGTCGGCAACTATACCCGTCTCAAGGACGCCTATAAATCGATCTACGAGGCGCTCGATCACGGCGGGGTCGCCAATCACGCGCAGGTTCGCTTCCGCCGGATCCAGTCCGATTCGATCGACCGAGAGGATGTCCAGCGCACCTTGGAAGGGGCCGACGGCATCTTGGTCGCCGGCGGCTTCGGGGAAGATGGAATCGAAGGGCTTATCAGCGCGGTCAAGATTGCCCGTGAACGTCAGATCCCGTTCCTGGGGATCTGCCTTGGGATGCAGTGCGCCGCGATCGAGTACGCCCGCAATGTCCTGAATATGCCCGAGGTCGGCTCCACCGAGTTCGACCGCCACTGCGAGACGCCGCTGGTCTGCCTGATGGACGAAGAGCGCAAGGCCGCCGGCGAGGAAGTGACCCGTCTGGGGAGCAAGCCGACGGTCCTCATCCCGGGGACGAAGATCGCCGGGATCTACGGCGCTACTGATATCGCCGAGCGCTATCGTCATCGGTATGAACTGAACAACGCCTACCGCGAACAGCTCGAAAACGGCGGGATGGTGGTCGCCGCGACCAACGCCGACGGCAAGCTGATCGAGGCCCTGGAGCTTCCCTCTCACCCGTGGTTCATCGCGGTGCAGTATCATCCGCAGTTCAAGTCCCGCCCGGTCGCTCCGCACCCGCTCTTCGTCGATTTTATCAAAGCCGCGTTGGCGCAGTCCGACGGAGCGAAAAGAGGATAAGTCCCCTATGGCGACCCCCAAGCCGGAAATCTCTGTGGTTGTCCCCGAGTATATGGGGAAAACCGTCCTGCGAGCTCTGGCTCGGAGGGTCCATGACGCATTGGCGCCGATTGCGGTGAGCTACGAGTTGATTTTTGTCAACGACGCCAGTCCCGACGGCGCCTGGGATGAGATCGCGGCGCTGTGCCGCGATGATCCCGCGGTTGTCGGAGTGAATCTCTCCCGGAACTTTGGTCAGCATTACGCGATCACGGCGGGGCTGACCAAAGCCCGGGGGGATTGGGTGGTCGTGATGGACTGCGATCTTCAGGATGTTCCCGAAGAGATACCCAAGCTCTACGCGAAAGCGCGTGAGGGGTTCGATGTCGTTTTGGCCCGTCGGGTCAATCGGCAGGATTCCTTCGTTAAACGAGTGCAGTCCAAGGCGTTCTACGCGCTGTTTGGCTATCTGACCGACACGAAAATGGACGCCGCTACCGCCAACTTCGGCATCTTCCGCCGAAAGGTGATAGAAGCGGTTCTCCAGATGGGGGATTCCATTCGCTGTTTTCCGCTGATGATCCGCTGGGTCGGTTTTCGCCAGACGGCGATTCCGGTCGTCCACGCGGCGCGGCCGGAGGGGAAATCGTCGTACTCGTTGGTGAAACTCCTCCGGCTGGCCTCCGATAATATCATTACCTTCTCGAACAAGCCGCTGAAGATGATGACTTTATTGGGGGCGGGGATCGCGGCTGTCTCGGTGGCGGTGATGGCGGTCTATCTTGTTTTGGCTCTCATGGGGGAGATTAAAGTGGCCGGTTACGCCAGTTTGATCCTCTCGATCTGGTTTGTCTGCGGTGCGCTGATGACGATGCTCGGCGTGGTCGGGGTCTATCTGGGGAAGGTGTTCAATCAGACGAAAGGGCGGCCGAAGTTTATTATTTCCGAGGTGATCGGGTGCGAAGAAGAGTAATCTCCCCCCCGATTTTTCGATTGCGGCCGCGTTGTTTTTCAGGACCGTTGATCTATGGAAAAGATTCCCTTTAACAAACCGTTTATCATCGGCAAAGAGCTCTATAACATCGCTCAGGCGGTCAGTAATGGGCATCTCTCCGGTGATGGTCCCTTCACCAAACAATGCCATCAGTGGATCGAGGAACACTTTGGCGCCAAGAAGGCGCTCCTGACTCATTCCTGTACCGCGGCGCTGGAGATGGCGGCGATCCTTTGCGATATCGCCCCCGGCGATGAATTCATCGTTCCGTCGTACACCTTCGTCTCGACCGTCAACGCCTTTGTTTTGCGCGGCGGTGTCCCCATTTTTGTCGATATCCGTCCCGACACGCTCAATATCGACGAGCGCCTCATTGAACAGGCGATTACCCCCAAGACGAAGGCGATCGTTCCGGTTCATTACGCCGGTGTCGCCTGTGAGATGGAGACGATTTGCCAGATCGCCGCGCGTCACGGCTTGCCGGTGGTCGAGGATGCCGCACAGGGAGTCTGTGCCTCCTACCGTGACAGGGCGCTGGGAACGATCGGATCGATGGGGTGCTATAGTTTCCACGAGACAAAGAACTTTATCTCCGGCGAGGGGGGGGCGCTGATCATCAACGATGAGAAGTTCATGGATCGGGCTGAGATTATCCGTGAGAAGGGAACGAACCGCAGTCAGTTCTTCCGTGGTCAGGTCGATAAGTACACCTGGGTCGATATCGGATCCAGCTACCTTCCCTCCGAGATGATCGCGGCGTTCCTTTACGCGCAGCTCGACGACTCCGATAAAATCAACCGCCGCCGTCTGGATATTTGGAACGGTTACCATCATTGCTTGGAAGCGCTCGAGGCCAAGGGGGTTCTTCGGCGGCCGATAGTCGGCAAAGCCAGCAGGCACAACGCCCATATGTACTACATCCTCCTCGAGTCGCTCGAGGTTCGGACACGGCTGATCGATTACCTTAAAGAGAATAACGTCTATCCTGTTTTCCACTACGTCCCGCTGCACAATTCCCCGATGGGGATCAAACTCTCCGGCGGAAAGCCCGTGGTTCTGCCGGTGACCGAGGATATCGCCGACCGCCTCTTGCGTCTCCCTTGCTACTACGAACTTGAGGATGAACAGGTGAATTTCATTTGCCAGCTCATCGAGCGGTTCTTTGGCGTGTAGAAGCCCCTTCCTATCCTAGGAGGAAAAAAGACGATGAACTATCGTGAATTGCCTTGGGACAGCGCGTTTTTCGGCCTTCCGGTCGCGTCGATGGATATCGATGAGCGTGATACGCCCGAGGCGGTTCAGCAGGTGATCGACAAAAGCACCGCGAGGCTGATCTACGCTTTTCTCTCCCCTGAGATCCAGACCCGCTTTGAGGGGATACTCCAAAAGTTCGGGGCACTGTATGACGAGAAGGTCTTTTACGAAAAGACCCTGACCAGCCCCGCGCCGAAGCCGGTTCTCCCCGAGGGATTCTCCTCCGGGATGGTCGACCAGCCGTTTCCCGAACTCTACGCACTGGCGAGGGCCAGCTCCTGGGATTCCCGCTTTGCCAAAGATCCGCGCCTCGCCCCCAAAGTCGGGGAACTCTATGATCTGTGGATTGAAAAGGGATTCACCCCTCCAGACCAGGGTATTGTGGGGATCTTTGATGACAAAACCGGCCACATTCTATGTGCTTTGATGAGTTTCAAAATCAAGGATATCGTCGGGACGATTGAGTTATTTGCTGTCGATTCACGTTATCGACGCAGAGGCCTAGGACGTGCTCTACTGGAGGTATTTGATAATCTCCTTTCCCAGCGATCTATTAACCGCGCCACTGTGGTCACTCAAAAGACTAACTTTGGCGCTTGTCGTGCCTACGAATCGGTGGGGTATTCTGTCAGGTGTGTGAGGGACGTGTGGCATCTGTATAAGTAAACACGAAAAAATCCATACTCGCAAATTGGACGGTTCGACTGTTTACTAGGTCGTCGCACTACTGAGTTGTGGGACACTAGTTCTAGTTTGCGGGGATATCGGGGTTTTTAGTGTCGGATAGCGTCTCATCGTTCGCCACAACGACGCTATTAAGACCATAGTAGTTGGCGACCCCCTTGTTAACAAAATCGTCAGTGTTAGCACAA
>JAFRFG010000058.1 GCA_017434455.1 Thermoguttaceae bacterium
GCTCCGGCCCCCGCCGAGGAAGCCGCCCCGGCCGCTGAAGAGGCCTCGGCTCCCGCCGAGGACGCCGCCCCGGCTGAAGAAACCCCGGCCCCCGCCGAGGAAGCCGCTCCGGCCGCTGAAGAAGCTCCGGCCCCCGCCGAAGAAGCCTCTCCGGCTGAAGAAACCCCGGCCCCCGCCGAAGAAGCCGCTCCGGCTGAAGAGCCCGCGGCCGAGGAGGATCCGAACTACTTCACCTTAGACCAGGTCAAAGACGACATCCGCCGCAAGATCGCCGGCGACCGCCTCAAGGCCGAAGTCGATACCCTCTACGAGAAGATGGATGTCTACGCCCGCGCCCTGGCCCGTAAGCGCGCCAAGGTGGCGGGGAGCAGCTCCGAGGAACTCGAGGAAGTTGATCTGCGCAAGGCCGCCGAGGACGCCGGTTTCGAGTACTACCAGACGACCGGCACCACCGGCGACGGCACGGAAGATGTCATCATGATCGATTCGGCCCAGGCGTACAAAGCCCGTGTCCTCCCCGACGAGACGATCGCCGAGGTCTTCCAGTCCACCCCGCTGGAGTACTCTCCGAATCAGACACAGCTGACCCCCGGCACCAACGCCATCTACCTCTTCTGGGCGACCGAGTCCAAGGCCGAGACCGTCCCCGAGTTTGAGGAAGCCCGCGCCGAGGTGCTCAACAGCTGGAAGAAGGAGCAGGCCGCCGCCCTGGCCGAGAAAGACGCCGCCGCCCTGGCCGAGAAGGTCAAGTCGGAAGGCAAATCGCTCGAGGAACTGGCCGCCGCCGAAGATAAGAACTTCGATTTCGTGAAGACCGAGCAGTTCACCGGGTTCTCGTTCCCGCGCGGTTTCCGCGACCCGCAGCTGTCGCTGGGTGAGATCCGCGAAGAGGGTGTCCCGTACGGCGAGGCCGACCGCGAGAACAAAGTCCTGATCGCCCCGGGCCAGAAGTTCTACGAAGTCGTTTACTCACTGGAACCGAACGGGGTCGGCACGCTGCTGAACCAGCCGGAAGACCGCGCGTTCACCGTCCAGCTGATCGAGCGTGACTCCGACGAGTCGATCCTCGAGCAGTGCAAGGATATCGCCGACGACCAGGTCGGACAGCAGGCCGTGATGACCTGGCAGCAGATGAACAACGCCAAGTTCCAAGAGGCGTGGCTCGATCAGCTCAAGAAGGAAGCCGGTTTCGAGTGGAAGATCTACCCCGGTGAAATCCGCGGTAACTGACCCTTAAATCAAGCGGCGAGAGGTTCTCTGTCGCGCGGTACCGAAAGGGGGCTTTGACGCTGGTTCGAAGCCCCCTTTGTTTTTCGTTTGATTCACCCTTCCCTTCACGCGGCGCAATGCCATCGCCATGCTCTTTCAAACCGTCACCTTGGGCTGCAAGGTCAATCAGTACGAGACGCAGTTAATTCGCGAGACGTTCCTGGCCAACGGCTGGCGCGAGGCGCCCGACGGCCAGGCGGATCTTGTCGTGATCAATACCTGCAGCGTCACCGCCGAAAGCGACGCGAAAGGGCGCAAAGCCGCCTCGGCCGCGGCGCGGGCCAATCCCCGCGCGAAACTCGCCGTCATCGGCTGCGGCGCGGCGGCCGATCCCGAGGCGATGGCCCGCCTCAGGCAGGTCGCCTATGTCGTCCCCGATAAGCGGAAGCTCCCCGAGTTCTTCAAAGAGCTGGGGCTGACCGAGATCCCCGAAGGGGTCACGTCGCTGGGAACGCGCCACCGGGCGTACGTCAAGGTTCAGGACGGCTGCCGGGTCGGCTGCGCCTACTGCCAGGTCCCCCTCACCCGGCCGTACCTTCAAAGCCGCCCGGCCGACAGCGTCGCGCGCGAGGTGCGGCGCCTGGCCGAGGCCGGCTATCGCGAGATCGTCCTGACCGGCATTCATCTGGGGCACTACGGCTTGGACTTCGACGCGATCGACTTCCCCGCCTCGTACGCGCTGGTGACCAACCTGCTGGTCGACTACCTCGCCTCGCGCGATTTTCTCCCCCCCGAAAAACGGCACACCCTCACGAAACTCCTTGAGCGTCTGCTGGAGGAAGACCTCCCGGTCCGCTTTCGGCTGGGGAGTTTAGAGGCGGCCGAAACCGGCGACGACCTGATCGATCTGGTCGCGCGAAGCGGCGGGCGGGTCTGTCCTCACTTTCATCTGTCGATGCAAAGCGGCTCGGACGCGGTTTTATCGAGGATGCGCCGCCGCTACCGCGCCGAGGAGTTCCTCGGCCGCTGCGCGCTGATCCGAGAGCGTCTTCCGAACGCGGCGCTGACGACCGACGTGATCGTCGGTTTCCCCGGCGAGAGCGACGAAGATTTCACCGCCAGCTGCGAACTGGTAAAAAAGATCGGGTTCGCCAAGACGCATATCTTCCGCTATTCTCCCCGGCCGAAGACCCGCGCGGCCGACTACCCCGACCAGATTCCCGAGCCGCTGAAAAAACAGCGGGCCGCCGAGCTGGGAAAGGCCGCCGACGCGGCGCGCGACGCCTACGCGGCGAGTTTGATCGGGACGACGGTTCATGTTCTTATTGAGGAGACACGCGCCGGGGCCGGCGGCACTCTGCTGGCCGGGACGAGCGAATATTACCTGGAAGCCGCCGCGTCGGCGGATGATTTCCCCCTTGCCGAGTGCGGACAAGTACTCACCGGCAAGGTCATTTCGGCCGAGGCGGGCGAGCTTCGAATCGGTCCGGTCAAGGAGAAATAGCGCGATATGCGACGGCCGCGGCGTTTTTATTGCGGGATCTTCCGCCGCAAGGGGAACTCGGGGATGGTTCTGCTCGACGGCGCCGTCCCCCCGAACGGCTCGGATCGGCTCTTTATTCCCGCGTCCTGTACGCTCGACGCGGCGCCGGGAGATCGGGTTCGGGTCGAGCTTCTTCCCGACGAGGAACCGTCCTGGCTGCGGCATTTGCCCCATCGGCAAAGAGCCGCCGCCGCGCGGCCTCGCGCCGAGGTGATTGAAGTTCTCGAGCGGGCGAAATACCGCTTTGTCGGCACCTTCCACAGTGACCGCCGCCGCGCCTGGGTCGATATCGACGGGGAGATTTTTCAAAAGCCGGTTTTGATCACCGATGGTCTAAACGCCTCGCAAGGCCAGAAGGTCGTCGTCGAGATCAAGCGCTTCCCCACCCCCACCCACCGGGGAGAGGGAAAGATCGTCGAGGTCCTCGGCCGGCTCGGCGAGCGCGGGGTCGACCGGGTGGTGATCGAGCGCCAGTTCGACCTTCCCGGCGACTTCGACGCCGAGGTTCTGCGCGAGGCGCGCGAGGCGGCGCGCGCCTTCGAGCCGGTCGCCGCGGCCGGCCCGGAAAAAATCGCCGAACTTCTGCGCGGCCGAACCGACTTAACCGGTGAACTGGTCATCACGATCGACCCCGAGGACGCCCGCGATTTCGACGACGCCGTCTCGCTGACGCGCGGCGCCGACGGCGGCTATTGCCTGGGGGTTCATATCGCCGATGTTTCGCACTTTGTGCGAACGGGTTCGGCCATCGATCTTCAGGCGCGCCGGCGGGGAACCAGCGTCTACCTTCCCGGCGCCGTCATCCCGATGCTCCCCGAGGAGCTGTGCAATCACCTGGCGAGCTTACAGCCGGGGGCGCCGCGTCTGACCAAAACGGTGATGATCGACTACAGCCCCACCGGCGAGCCGCTCGGCGCGAGGATCTTCCGTTCGTACATCCGCAGCCGCCGGCGGCTCAGTTACGAAACAGCCGACGCGTTTTTAGCGGCCGGCGGCCCCCGCGTTGACGATATCTCCCCCGAGGTAGGGAAACTTTTGCGCCGAATGAACCGCCTGGCCGAAATACTTCGCGCCCGGCGGCGCAAGCACGGAGCGATCGAACTGAACTTCCCCAACGTCAAGATCATCACCGGCGATGACGGGCGTGTCGTCGCCATACGGCCCGAGCCGATGACCCCCGCGCGGCGAATGATCGAGGAATTTATGCTTGCCGCCAACCGAGAGGCGGCCCGGTTCGTTCATCGGCACCGTCTCCCCTTCCTGCGCCGAATCCACCCCGAACCGTCGGAGGCGAAGATCGAGGCGCTGGCCGATCGTCTGGCGGCCTTCGGCCCGGCGTTTGCGCTGTATCCCCCCAAGCCAAAGGCCGGACGGCCGAAGGAGTCCCTTTCGATCCGCGCCGCGCTCGGATCCCTGATCGAGCGTGCCCGCGGGACGGACCGGGAAGAGGCGATCGAAACGGTTGTTTTGCGATCGATGCCCAAGGCGGTCTACTCTCCCGAAAACCAGGGGCATTTCGCCCTGGCGTTTAAATGCTATACCCACTTCACCTCGCCGATTCGCCGCTACCCCGACCTGACGATCCACCGCTTAATCGACGCGATTTTGGACGGGCAGACCGCCTCGGTCCCCACCAAAGAGGAACTCTTCCAGCTGGGGGAGGAGATGTCCGCCAAAGAGCGCGGCGCCCAAGAGGCCGAGCGGGAGGGGAAGAAACTGAAGATGATCGAACTGCTCAGCCGGCACATCGGCCAAACCGTGCGCGGCGCGGTTACCGGCGTGGAGCGTTTCGGGGTCTTCGTCCGGGGGAGATTCATCCCCGTTGAGGGAATGATTCCGCTGCACTTGCTTGATAACGACCGGTACCGATTCGACCCTCAACTAAAAATATTGACCGGTCTTAAAAAAGGGAATATAATCCGCCCCGGGGATCGAATGACCGTCACGGTCGCGGCGGCCGATTTTGACACGCGTCAAATCACCTTCGCGCCGGTGTGGCCGCGCGGTTCCCGCAAATAACCGCTTTCGCGCGTTTTTTTCTAAGCCCACAGACACACTTCACGGATGAAAGTTATGTCGCACAAACGGATAGCTCTCGTTGTTCTCTTTGTCCTTGCCGCGCTTCCGCTGAGCCGAGTCGACGCTCAGCCGCGCCGGGGGAACGCCGCCCCGCAGAACCAGACCAGCCAGCTGACGCTCACGCCGGCCGCCGGCGCGCAGGCAGCGCAGGGCGCGCAGACCGGTGTTCAGGCCCCCGCCAACCAGCCGATTTTCAGCCAGGGCCCCGCCGCCCAGGCCGCGCAAGGCGCGCAGGGCACGGTCGGTCAGGGTGCCGCGCCGCGGGCCGCTCAAGCCGCGGTCGGTCAAGGCGCCGCCGGGCAAAGAGCGGCCGTTCAGGGCGCCGCGCCTCAAGCCGCCCAGGGCGCGGCCCAAGGAGGGGGGACGGCGCCGTCGGCCGACGACTTTGTCATTCCGCCCAACGCCTCGGTCGAGGAGCTTCTCAAGAAGGCCGACTCGCTGATGAACGCCGACAGAAAGTTCGACACCGAAGACGCGTACAAGGCGTGGGTCGGCAACATGATCCAGACGGTCTTTAAGATCGCCAACCAGATTCTGGCCACCCCGGGGATCGACGACGAGACCTACATCAAGGCGATCAATCTCAAGGGGCAGATGATCTACGCTCACGGCACGACCCGGCCGGACGCGTTCGATGTCTACGAAAAGTATGTCCGCTCGCTGCGAAACGATCAGCGTTTAATGGCGAGCGAGGAGGGTCGGAAGATCGCCGACAGCCATATGGCCGGCTTCCTCCATTGGGGCTGCACCAAGACCGTTCAGTCGAAGGGGTCGGCCGAGGAGATGAAGAAGTACATCGACGAGTTCCAGGAACTGGTGCTGCGCGTCCCCGAATACGGCGAGATGATCCCCGAGCTGGTCTACCCGATCAGTGAGTTCTCGATCGATAAGAAGGATCCCCAGCTCTTCAAGGCCGTCCTCGGCGATTTCGTCCAGGCGCTGAAGAACTCGGACAATCCTCAGCTCAAAAGCGCGGCGATGGGGCTGGAGGGGATGATCCGTTTCGCCGACCTGGAGGGGAAACCGTTCTCGATCGCCGGCTGCCTCCCCGACGGGGATAAGTTCAACGCCGAGCCACTGAAGGGGAAATACGTTTTGGTGAATTTCTGGGCGACCTGGGCGACGCCGTGCCTGGTGCAGTATCCCGACCTGCTCGCCCTGTATGTTCAGTATCATGACAAGGGATTCGAGATTGTCGGCTTCAGCATCGACGACGATATCGCGAAGCTCAAGGACTACACCTCGAGCAAGAACATCCCGTGGACGAACCTCTCGGCAAAGGCGACCCAGGATAAGAATCTCCCGCTGATCTCCGACTTCTACGGGATCACGAACATCCCGACGATGATCCTCATCGGCCCGGACGGCAAGGTGCTGGCCAACGATATTTCGATGGATAATCTCAAAACGAAGCTCGCCGAGCTGCTGAAGTAATGCTTCCGCGTTTCGGCGGCCGCTAAAGATAAAAAAAACACACAGGCCCCTAGTGGGTCTGTGTGTTTTTTTGTCCGGTCAGCCGCGGGCAAATATCACCCACGGTTCGAGGCGCCTAGGCGCTGACGCCCAGCGCCTTGAGGCACCTCGCCGCCCAAACGCGGTAGTCCTCGCCCAACTCTCCCCGGACGTAAGCCGAGCGGGGGCCCTTTTTCAGTTCGGCGACCACCTCGCGCACCAGCTTGGTAAACCGGCCGCACAGCTGCGGATGGGCCTCGACGAAGGGGATCACACTCCCCAGCGCGAAGATACTCATCATCCGAAAGATCCCGTCGATTCCCTCGAACCCATGCCCCCGGAACCGGCGCAGCGTCGAGAAGAGCAGGCCGTCGGCCAGCGTTTGATCGAAGTTCGGGATCGCGGCGGCCTTTTCGGGCCAGCGCTGACGATAGATCATCAGCGCCGCGCAGGCCATCGCCGTCGGGATAAAGGCGAAGTCGACCCGCGCGTCGGACGGCATCTCCTGGGTCGGCGATACCACCCAGGCCCGATAACGCTTCGGCCCCGCGTCCCAATCGACCTGTCCGGCGACCAGCGAAGTGATGAACTCCTCAATCTTCGGGGTCCACTTTAGACATAAGGCCAACTCGCAAACGCTCTGGTCCAGCTCCTTAACCCTCTTGAGCATTTCATCGGTGTTAACCTGTTCTGACGGTGAATACACAACATACTTCTTCATAGCGATACTCCTTTTGTTAAACACTCAAATCCGACACCATCGCCGCCTGTTCGGCGCTGGCTCTGTAAAGAATGATAGGGAGGAAGAGGCGCTGTTTTGACAAAAAAATGTTTCTCGGGGTGTTTTTCATCCGGGAAAAACGAAAAAGGCATTCCGGTGCGAATGATTATGAAGGTTAAACAGCCCGGGAAACGCCTTTTCGGGCTGTTTTCGCGTGTAGGATAATTTATTTCGGGCGGCTATAATGAGGCATATCATCGCTGTTTTCTGTCACCGGCCCGGATGAGCGTTTGGATAAAAGAATACATTTCAGGAAGAAAAAGTCATGCGGATAAAGCACGTTGAAAACGAAGAACTGTCCATGCGGATTTATCACGCGTTCAGGGAAGCGGGGTTTGACGACTGCGGAATCATCGGGCTGGAGGATATGTCCGGCTTTGTCGCCAGCGCGAAGGAGCGCATCCGAAACGTTCCGGCCAGCGAGGGCTTATACGGGCTGGCAATCAACCACACCGAGCGCCTGCGGGAGACCTTCCCGTGGGCAAAATCGATCGTCATCGCGTCGACCTGGCTGGGGAAATATCGTTTTCCTGAGGCGCTGCGGGGGCGCTATTCCAAAGGATTCTTCGCTTCCCGCAACAGCGATAAGTCGGGACCGGAATATCGGGAGAAATGTAAAATCGGCCGTTGGTTTGACGAGAACCATATCCGATGGACCGGGGAAATCCGGGAAGGAGGACAGCAGATCTGGGGCCTTCGTCACGCCGCGGCCGTCGCCGGCCTGGGCATTATTCGCCGAAATAATTTCCTGTATTGTGAGGAGGGTTCATGGCTTGAGCTGGACAGTTATCTGATTGATCGGCACTGCCGGCTGTACCAGGAAAAGCAGATCAAGCCATGCCCGGAAAAGTGCACGGCCTGCCGCGGCGCGTGCCCGACCGGCGCGCTGTGCGGCGCCAATACGCTGAATCCCAATCATTGTGTTTCCCTGATTACCACCTTCGGAAGAGGGATGATCCCCGAAGGACTCGAAGAACAGCAGCTGGGACAGTGGATAGCGGGCTGCGAGGCCTGCCAGGACGCCTGCCCGTTTAACCGCCGCCATGATTGGAACAGTGGCAAGGAGTTTCCCGGACTCGACGCGCTTGTGCCGAGGATGAGCCCCGAGAATATCGCGTCGACCGAGGATGAGGATTTCCTGCGGCATCTGTGCGATCTGACCTGTGATCATATCTTGCCGGATCAAACCGAAACGCTCCGAGTCAACGCGCGCCGGGCCCTGAGCAATTCCGCCCGATAAGACCCGGATTCACAAGACGAGAATGTCCACGGCCGGTTTTCTATTGGCCGCGATCGAATAATCCCTCATAAACGCTCTGTCTTTCTTCGTCATGTTTCTTCGTCCCCGCGCCTGTGATACACTTGGGGAGGTGTCTGCGCGCCGCGCGAAGAAACGAAGGATACCGAATCAAAGCGGGTTCTCCACAATCAACACAAGAGATAAAAGCGGAAATGGCCATTACCGTCCATCTGCGTTATACCGGTAAAAACGGCGCCGCCCGCAAGTTCGCCGAGGAAATGACTTCCGGCGGCACGCTTGCCGCCGTCCGAGCCGAACCCGGCAACCTGCGCTATGAGTACTATCTGTCATTGGAGGACCCGGAGACCGTTCTGCTGATAGACAGCTGGACGGACCAAGCGGCTCTGGACGCCCACCACGCCTCGGCGATGATGGAGACAATCGCCGCGCTTCGGGAAAGGTATGACCTGAGCGTGACCGCCGAGCGGTTCACGGACGCGGAAACGCCCGAGTCGGACAAGCGGTTTCTCGGAAAGGAACCACCTGTCGACGAGGCAAATCAGGACATCATTGAGTTAAGAGCGCTTCTTCCCGAGGATCGCGATCAATTTATTCGAGACAATCAGGAAGCGTTCAGATACGGCGCGCTGGAAGAATTCGGCCGCCGGGACGATCATTTCGAAGAGGATGGCGAGATTATTTCCCGCGAGACGATCGAGGCGTCTATCAACGGCGGGGAGGCGTACCGAATCACACGCGGCGGAGTTCCTGTCGGCGGGGTGGTCATCAAGGTGAAAGGAAATCACGGCGACCTGGAGCTGCTGTTTGTCTCTCCCAAATCGCACAGCCGGGGAATCGGCCTGGCCGCGTGGCGCGCGATCGAGCGGCTGCATCCGGAGGTCACCGTCTGGGAAACCGTCACGCCGTATTTCGAGACGCGGAATATACACTTCTACGTCAATCGCTGTGGGTTCCGCATCGTAGAATTCTACAACAGTCACCACCCCGACCCCAATGATCCGGACGCGGAGAGACAGACGGACGATCGCTCTTCGGACGGTATGTTCCGATTCGAGAAGAGGATGAGGTAAAAACGTTTAGCGCTTCCCTGCGCTTTCCACGCAATTTGACAATTCCCGAACGATTTTATTATTCTTTGGAGGCAAAACAGTATGACCGAGAAAATTGTGCAGACCGCCGGGCGAAAGCAGCTCGGGGACTTCGCGCCGATGTTCGCGCACTTAAATGACGACGTGCTGTTCGGCGAAGTTTGGAATGAAGATGCCCTGGACATCAAGACCAAGTGTGTCGTCACGGTGGTATCGCTCATGGCCTCCGGCGTCACCGACTCGTCGCTGGTCTATCACCTCGAAAACGCCAAGGCGCGCGGGGTGACGAAGGACGAGATCGCGGCGATCATCACCCACGCGACGATGTATGTCGGCTGGCCGAAGGGGTGGGCGGTGTTCCGCCTGGCCAAAGATGTCTGGAACGAGCCGACGGCCGAGCGGACGGAAAAGGATAAATATCAAAACACGATCTTCTTCCCGATCGGCGAGCCGAACGACGGCTTCGCGAAGTACTTCATCGGCCAAAGTTACCTCGCGCCGATCTCGACGGAGCCGATACCTATTTTCAACGTCACCTTCGAGCCGGGATGCCGCAACAACTGGCATATCCATCACGCGAAAAGCGGCGGCGGTCAGATGCTCATCTGTGTCGGCGGCCGTGGCTGGTATCAGCAATGGGACGAGGAAGCGATCGCGCTGCGTCCCGGCGATATCGTCAGCATCGCGGCGGGGGTCAAGCACTGGCACGGCGCGGCGGCCGACAGCTGGTTCTCGCACCTGGCCTTGGAGATTCCCGGCGAGGAGAGGAGCAATCAGTGGCTGGAGCCGGTCTCGCGGGAGCATTACGCCCATACGGGAATGACCACTTGAAAGGGGACGAAAAGGGATCTGCCCGCGGTGAATCCGGCGGCTCTCTTCCGCCGGCGGCCGTCAAGGAGAAACGCCTATGTTCAGAGAAATGCTCAGAAAGAAACAGCGGCTCAGCGACGAGGAATGCGTACACATTCTGAAAACACAGCCGCGTGGGGTTCTGTCGGTTCTGGGCGATGACGATTATCCCTACGGGATGCCCCTGAACCATTACTACAACCAGCCGGACGGGAAACTCTATTTCCACAGCGGGAAAAAGGGGCATAAGATCGACGCGATAAGGCGCCATGACAAGGCGTCGTTCTGCATCTATGACGAAGGTTACCGAAACGAAGGGGAATGGGCCCTGCGGATCAAGTCGGTCATCGTCTTCGGACGGATCGAGTTCGTTGAGGATCGGGAAACCGTCTGCCGGATTTGCGAACAGCTGAGCCGCAAATTCACCGACGACGAGCAGTTCATCCGACGCCAGATCGAGAAATACGGACCGATGACTTTTATGTTCGCGCTGGTCCCGGAATATATCACCGGGAAGCTGGTCAACGAATCGTGAAAGCGGGGAAGCGGCCATGGCAAAGAAGAATTTAAAACTGCGGGTGATGGTGGCGCCGACGCCGACGATTATCGCCGCGGCTTATGACGAAAACGGCAAAGCGGACGCCTGCACCCTGGCGTTCTACTCGCCGATCAGCCACGTTCCCCCCTGCGTCGTGATCGGGATCAACGCCAATCTGAAGAGAAAGACCCTAAAGAGCATTTTACACAGCGGCGCGTTCACCATCGGCTATCCGAGCGCCGATCAGGTCAAAGAGGCGGATTACATCGGCGTCGACTCCGGCTATGATACCGACAAACTGGCGAACGTCGGCTATACCGTCACACCGGGACAGACGGTTCACGCCCCGGTGATCGACCAGATGAAACTCTCACTGGAGTGTAAGGTCGTTCATACGGCGACCGTCGGGGGCCACACGCAGATCACCGGCCAGATCACCAACATTCAGGCGGAGGAGGATATCCTGGACGAAAAGGGGCGTGTCGTGCTGGAAAAGCTCAATCCGCTTATATACGATGAGGAAGGGTTCTCGTATCATTTTCTGGGCGAACCGTTCGCGGAAGCTTTCCGGACGGGGGCGCAGCTGAAAAAGTCACTGGGGAGGTAACAAGATGGAAAAACAAAAGAAAATCATCGCGGTGAACGCCGGTCCGAGAAAGGGATGGAACACCGATACCCTGATCACCAAAGCCGCCGAAGGGGCAATGTCCGCCGGCGCGGCCGTGGAGAGGTTCGATCTTTTCCGGCTGGAGAAATACACCGGCTGTTTTTCGTGCTTCGGGTGCAAAAGGGAAAAGAACAAGGGGCATTGCGTCCTCAAGGATGGCCTCACGCCGGTTCTGGACGCCATTCGGGAATCGGACGGGCTGATTATCGGCTCGCCGAATTACCTCTCCGAGCTGACCGCCTCGTTCCGGGCGCTGTACGAACGGCTTGTCTTCCAGAATCTGACCTACAACGCCGAGACGCCGTGCTGCGCCGCCAAGCGGATCCCGGTACTGCTGATCATGACCTCCAACGCCCCGGAGGGCTACTATACCGAGCTGCTGAACAGTTACCGAAAGATACTCACCGACTTCGTCGGGCCGACCGAGGTCTTCCTCAGCGCCGACACACTTCAGCTGAAGGACTACAGCAAGACCGACTGGCCCTGGTACTTCGACGCCCAGCACAAATACCAACGCCACGAGACCGTCTTCCCGAAGCAGTGTCAAAGAGCGTACGAACTGGGGGCTGAGCTGGCTTCGAAGTGAAGAGGGGGGCATTTTCCCCTTCCCCTCAAGAACGAAAAAAGCGCCTTTAACAGGCGCTTTTTTTATACGCAGTATTGATTCATACTGTCAGCCCAGCGGCCCAAGATGTTAGGTCACGCGCGGTTCGATCGCGCCATCGCCGCCGCTTGCTTGCCCCCCTTCCCCTTCGCGGTGCCGGCGCTTTCGGCGGCGGTGGCCGTTTGGGCGGTACGGTTCTTGGGTCTCTTTTGTCTTGATCAGCCACGAGAGCAGCAGCGCGGTGAAGACCGCGGTGAGGGCCAGGCCCGAGACCATAATGCAGACGGCGGTGATTCGGCCGCCGGCGGTGCTTGGGGCGAAGTCGCCGTAGCCGGTGGTCGTCATGGTGACGCAGGTCCACCAGAGGGCGTCGCCGGCGGTGCGGATATTGCTGTTCGGGCTGGCCGACTCGAAGTTCAGCACCGACGCGCTGCCGACGAACAGGGTGAACAGGAGAACCAAAACGGCCGAAAACGCGGTCCCCCGCGCCTTGCTGCGGTCGATCAGCGCGATGACCCGCTTGAGCGACTTGAGGCCCCGTATCAGGCGGATCGCCCGAACGGCGCGCAGCAGCCGGATATAGCGCAAAGAAGTGATGATCGGCAGGGAGGAGACAAAATCGAAGATCCCCCAGGTAAAGAGGTATTTGAGCCGATTTTCGCTGGTGATCAGCCGCCAGAGGAAGTCGATGAGGAAGATAACGCAGACGGTGACGTCGGCGACATCGAGAATCAGCGACATCTGAGGGCCGACCCGCTTTGACGACCCGAACGAGATCGCCGCGAGGATCGAAATCGTCAGAATGAACATAAACAGTTCATAAAGAAGATAATTGGCGGGCTCCTTGCGGCGGCGCGGCGGCCGCGCGCCGGCCGGGACGTCGGCGGACTGGTCGGGATGACGACTCATCGCGGGATTCTCCTGGACAGGGGGCAAAACGGCTTTTTTCGGTCGCTCGGCGGGGGAGGCGTTTTTCCCCCGCGCGCGGGAGTGTATTTTACCCGAATTTCGCGTTCTTTTCCCGGCGCGGCACCGGCGCGGGGCGGCTCTTTTTGGGGGAAGGGAAAATCTCCGCGGGAAAGATACCGCGCCCGGGCGTTTGGGCGGCGTTATTGACAAGACCTTCCCGCTTATCGAAAATAGCTGTAAGAATCCCTTGAAGGAATGCCCCGGTCAAAGCAAAAGGAAAGCGAGTATCAAAACGATGAACGTGACCAACGATATCTTCTATGTCGGCGTCAATGACCATAAAGTCGATCTGTTCGAGGGTCAGTACGTCGTCCCCAACGGGATGGCGTACAACTCGTACGTCATCGTCGATGAGAAAATCGCCGTGATGGATACGGTCGATAAGAACTTCACCCACGAATGGCTCGATAACGTCGCCGCCGCGCTGGGCGGCCGTCAGCCCGACTACCTGATCGTTCAGCACATGGAGCCGGACCACTCGGCCAATATCGTCAACTTCCTCAAGACCTACCCGAAAGCGGTGGTCGCCGCCTCGGCCAAGGCGTTCGCCATGATGAAGAACTTCTTCGGCAGCGACTTTGAGGATCGCCGCGTCGTCCTGGCCGAGGGGGATACCCTTTCCCTCGGCCGCCATACCCTGACGTTCCTCACCGCGCCGATGGTCCATTGGCCGGAAGTGATCGTGACCTACGACAGCACCGATAAAGTGCTCTTCTCGGCCGACGGGTTCGGGAAGTTCGGCGCGCTGGACGTCGAGGAAGACTGGGCCTGCGAGGCGCGGCGCTACTATGTCGGGATCGTCGGCAAGTACGGCGCGCAGGTGCAGAAGCTTCTGGCCAAGGCCGCCGATCTGGAAATCGAGAAGATCTGCCCGCTCCATGGGCCGATATTGACCGAAAACCTCGGCTACTACCTGAATCTTTACAACATCTGGTCGTCGTACGGCGTGGAGACCGACGGGATCATGATCGCCTATACCTCGGTCTACGGCCATACCAAGGCCGCCGTCGAGCTGCTGGCCGATAAGCTGCGCGCCAACGGCTGCCCGAAGGTGGTCGTCAGCGACCTGGCCCGCTGCGATATGGCCGAGGCGGTCGAGGACGCCTTCCGATACGGGAAGCTGGTGCTGGCCACCACCACCTACAACGCCGATATCTTCCCGTTCATGCGCCAGTTCATCGACCATCTGACCGAGCGCGGCTATAAGAACCGGACGGTTGGCCTGATCGAAAACGGCTCGTGGGCCCCGATGGCCGCCCGGACGATGCGCAAGATGTTCGAGCAGAGCAAAAACATCGATTTCACGAAGACAACCGTCACGATTACCTCGGCGCTGAACGACGACAGCCGCGCGCAGATCACGGCGATGGCCGAGGAACTCTCTCAGGAGTACCTGGCCCGCCAGGAGAAAACGGCGAACAAGAATGACCTCAAGGCGCTGTTCAAGATCGGCTACGGGCTGTACGTCGTCACCTCGAACGACGGCAAAAAAGACAACGGCCTGATCGTCAATACGATCTCGCAGGTGACCAGCACCCCCAACCGCGTGGCGGTCTGCATCAATAAACAGAACTACTCGCACCACGTCATCAAGCAGACCGGCGTGATGAACGTCAACTGCCTCTCCACCGACGCGCCGTTCTCGGTCTTCGAGACCTACGGTTTCCAGAGCGGGCGGGGGGTCGATAAGTTCGCCGGAACCGATATGCCCCGTTCCGATAACGGGCTGATCTTCCTGCCGCAGTACGTCAACGCCCTGATGTCGCTCAAGGTTGAGCAGGTCATCGACCTCGACACCCACGGGATGTTCATCTGCTCGGTCACCGAGGCGCGTGTTCTGTCGGACAAAGAAACGATGACCTACAACTACTATCAGCAGCATGTCAAACCCCGCCCGAAGACCGAGGGGAAAAAGGGCTGGGTCTGTAAGATCTGCGGCTACGTTCACGAAGGGGAGGAGCTTCCCGACGACTTCATCTGCCCGCTGTGCAAGCATGGCGCGGCCGATTTTGAACGGATCTCTTAAAATGTTACCTTCCGGCCCATAGGGGGCGGGGACTTGATACGGCAATCGAACTTAAGGAGGTTTGCTATGGAGATGAGATTCTATCGCTGCGGCACCTGCGGCCAGATCATCGCGATCGTCAAAAAGACCGGCGCGCCGGTCGTCTGCTGCGGGAAACCGATGACCGAGCTGGTGCCGGGAACCACCGACGCGTCGGTCGAAAAGCATGTGCCGGTGATCGCCCGAGAGGGGAACCGCGTCACGGTAACCGTCGGCTCGGTCGAGCACCCGATGGTGCCGGAACACTTCATCGAGTGGATCGCGCTGAAGTCGAAATTCGGCAATCAGCGCAAGGCGCTGGCCCCCGGGCAGGAACCGAAGGCCTGCTTCCAGCTGTGCGAGGGGGACGAGGTCGAAATGGCCCTGGCGTACTGCAACCTGCATTCGCTGTGGAAGGGCTGATACGCCGACCGACAGCCAAGAAACAAATCAGCGCGGCTTTTTCTTTGGGAGCTTTTTCAGCGCCCGGGGAAAGAGCCGCGCTTTTGATTTGTTTTGCCCGCCGGCTGACGACTATTGGTTGCCGTCGTCTTTCTTCTCGTCTTGATTGGAGCGGCGGTTTAAGATCTCGCCCAGGGCGGTGCGGGTCTGTTCGCCCAGATCGTCGATCCTCTTCGAGAAGTTGATGATCAGCTCTTTGTCTTCGGGAGTGCGGTCTTCCATGTTGATCAGGACGGCCTTCGACAGCTCAACGGCGGCGGCGCTCAGTTCCTGGCACTCCTGCTTGCTGAGGTTGTAAACAGTGCAGATCTTCTCGATCAGGCCCTCGGGGACACTCCGCTTGCCGTTCTCGATATTCGATAGGGTTGAGGCGTGGATGCCGAGCTTCGCGGACATCACCACCAGCACTTCATCGCGGTCAATTCTGATCTTCCGCAGAATCTTTCCGAAAGTTGTCGATGCCATACTCGATACTACGTCTTTCGCGGCTTCTAGAGGAAAGTATATGTGTTTGGAACCCGAATGTTTCTTCCGGCGGGAGACCCCGCCACCCTTAAATATACTCCGAACGCCCAAAGGATAGTGGAGAAAATAATTTTTTCAAGCGGCTGTAAAAAATTTTTTTGCCCCAAAGGGAGAAATACCGCCTAAATGACCGGCGTAATAAAAATATTTTTTACCCCGCCGCAGGAGGGAAAAGCCGCCGGTGCCTACCGCCGACGACGGCGCCGATGAACGGGTGAGGGCGTTTCCGGCTCGGGCGCGGCCTCGGCGCGGCGCTTTTTGCGCTGCCGGGCCAGCTCCCGGAGGTTCGGACCGCGCGGGGGAGCCGGTTCTTCGTCTGGTTCGTCGTCGCCGACTTCCTCATCGTCTTCGTTGGGCTGTTGATGATGGGGCTTCGAAAGGGGAACGAGCATGGATGATCTTATCCTGAGCCTGAGCCTGTCATTGCTGTTGACGGAGC
>JAFRFG010000059.1 GCA_017434455.1 Thermoguttaceae bacterium
GGTCGACCGGATGACGCGCCTGCGCGGGGAAGATAATCTCCACGAGATTGCCCGCAAGATTGTCGCGGCGGTCGACGAGGTCTATCCGGTGGTCGAATCGGAAAAAAGCGGCGAGATCCCCTTCGAACACAACTACCTCGTCCTCGATCTTCCTCAGCAGAAGATCTCCGCGCAGCTGTGTGAACAGTTCCGTCAAGAGGCGGCGAACCTGAAGGCCAAACTCGATTCTGACGACAACAACGGTGCCGACGGTCTGTACACAAGTTACCACTGGACCCAGGGGGTGGTCGACCGCTGCGAGGCGCAGCAGGGAGTGGAGAACCCGACCTTCCCGGTTCCGGTTCATGTTTTGCGCCTCGGCGATCTGGCCATCTGCTCCAACCCGTTCGAACTCTACACCGATTATGCCGTTCAGATTAAGGCACGCAGCAAGGCGGTCCAGACGATCATCATTCAGCTGACCGCCCCCATCGATAAGGGGGGACAGGGATATGTCCCGAGCCGATACGCGGTTCAGGGAGGCGGGTACGGGGCGATCCCCCAGAGCAATTCCATCGGCGCCGAAGGGGGCCAGCTCTATACCGAAAAGACGATCGAGGCGATCAACGCCCTGTTCGCCGAGTAGCATATTTTGACGAAAAAAACCGGAGGTCATTTCTATGCTTAAACGTTTCATCCTGACGTTTGCCTGTGTCCTTTTCGCGGCCGCCGCGGCCCGCGGCGCGGAGCTTTATATCGGCGCCGCCTCGGTCGATTTTACCCCGGACCGCCCCGTCCTCCTGCAGGGACAGATGAGTACCCGCGTCGCCCAAAGCGCCGCCACGCCGGTGACCGCCAACGCGATTGCCCTGGAGGCGCGCGACGGGGATCGGCCGCTCGACCGCGCGATTCTCGTTTCGGTCGATCTGTGCTCGGTTCGGTTCAATCTGCGGGAGGCGATCCTTCGTAAGGTCAAAGATCTTCTTCCCGGCTTCAGCGCCGAAGAGAAACTGATCGTCGCCGCGACCCACACCCACACCTCGGTGGCGACCTCGCACGACTACGTTCTTCCCGAGGATCTCCCCGAGGGAGTGAGCCCCGGCGATATTTTGATGGAGGACGAAGCCGCCGAGTACCTCGCCGAAAAGATCGCCGGCGCGATCAAGCTCTCGTGGGACGGACGGGTCCGCGGCGAGTTTGCCTACGGCCTGGGGAACGCCGTGATCGCGTTTAACCGCCGCAGTGTCTACGAGGACGGCAGCGCCGTGATGTACGGCCCGACCAATCGCGACGATTTCCGCAAGATCGAGGGGATGGAAGATCACGATGTCGGCTGCTGCTTCTTCTGGGACAGCGAGGGGAAGCTCCTGGCGATGATCGTCAATCCGAGCTGTCCGGCGCAGGAGGTGGAGAGCTTGTCGGTGATCAACGCCGATTACTGGCACCCGGTGCGCGAGGCGCTGCGGGCCAAATACGGAGACGATGTGGTCATCGCCGGTTTCACCGGCGCGGCGGGGGATCTCTCCCCGCACGTGCGCTACCGCCAGGCGGCCGTCGACCGGATGACGCGCCTGCGCGGGGAAGATAATCTTCACGAGATCGCCCGCAAGATTGTCGCGGCGGTCGACGAGGTCTATCCGGTGGTCGAGTCGCATCGGGAAAGCGGCCCGGTCTTCGCGCATACCTACACCGTCTTTGATCTTCCCCAGCAGACTCTTCCCCGGGATGTCTACGAGCACTATAAAAAGCAGATGAACGATGAGAAAGCCGCCTGCGACAATGACCGAAACCACGGCGCGGGCTATCACTATGTGAACTATCTTTGGTCGAAAGGGATCGTCGATCGTTACGACGCGCAGCAGGGGGTCGAGAACCCGGTCTATCCGGTCGACGCTCACTTTTTGCGGCTGGGCGATCTGGCTATATGTACCAATCCGTTCGAGCTCTACACCGACTTCGGCGTCCAGATCAAAGCGCGGGCGCAAGCGACCCAGACGATCATCATCCAGCTGACAGCGCCGCTGGTCGAACCCGACTACTGTTACGTCCCGAGCAAATACGCCGTCCAGGGAGGGGGTTACGGCGCGATTCCCGAGACGAATAATATCGGGATGGAAGGGGGGCAGATCTTCGCCGACAAGAGCGTTGAGCAAATCAACGCGCTGTTCGGCGAGTGACGCGAACGAAAATGGATGAAATGAAGGAGAAGAGAATGAATCCACTGATTGAGCAATGGCTCAGCGGCGGGCCGCTGGTGACCGACGGCGGCTGGGGAACGGAACTGCAGAAACTTGGGCTGCCGGTGGGGCAGCCGCCGGAGCTTTGGAATCAGTCGCAGCCGCAGAAGGTAGAGCAGGTCGCCGCCTCCTACGTCGCCGCGGGGAGCGATATTATCCTGACCAATACCTTCGGCGCCAATCCGATCCTCCTGGCGCGTCACGACGCCGCCGACCGGTTCGAGGAACTCAATCGCCTGGGGGTGGAGATCTCGCGCCGGGCCGCCTGCGCCGCCGAGCGGCGGGTACTGGTCTTTGCCTCGATCGGCCCGACCGGCCTGCTGCCGATGATGGCCGGGCCGGAGATGATCGACCGCCTCAGCGAGGCGTTCGAAAAGCAGGCCGCCGCGCTGGCGGCCGGCGGCGCCGACGCGCTGGTGATCGAGACGATGGCCGACCCGGTCGAGGCGGCGACCGCCGTTCGTGCGGCGAAGAAGACCGGGCTTCCCGTGGTCGCCTGCATGACGTTCGGCTCGGGAAAGAAGAAAGACCGGACGATGATGGGGACCACCCCCGAGAAGGCGGCCGAGCAGCTTCTGGAGGCCGGGGCCGATGTTCTCGGTTCCAACTGCGGCCTGGGGATCGAGGGGTTCCTCCCGATCTGCCAGCGGCTGCGCGAGGCGACCGACCGTCCGCTGTGGATGAAGGGGAACGCGGGATTGCCCAAGGTGGTCGACGGTCAGAGCGTCTACGATCAGACCCCCGAGGGGTTCGCCGACGAGGCGATGAAGCTCCTCGACGCCGGAGCGGTGTTTATCGGCGGGTGCTGCGGAACCAATCCGGCCTATATCGCCGAACTGTGCCGCCGCCTCAAGAAGAACTAAGCCCAGACCCCCGTAAAACGCCAAGGAGATATTTTCCGATGAAGCACGCCATCGTCCCCCTCTTGCTCGCTTTGATGTTTTCTCCCCTTTTGGCTTTCGCCGAAGAGCCGATCGGCAAGAAACTGACCGCGCCGCTGGTTGATATTTCGGGCGATACCGACCGTCAGGTGGTTATCGCCCAGGGGACGAAAGATATCTACCAGGGGCATCCCTATTCGCTGATGATGCCCGACGGAAAGACCCTCTGGGTGGTCTGGAATATCAATCACGGCGGCTTCGGCGGACCTTTTGCCCGCAGCGACGACGGCGGGCTGACCTGGACGCGGCAGGACGATCTGCTTCCCGACGAGTACAAGGGGTATAAGAACTGCCCGAGTATCTTCCGGCTGGTCAACGCCGAGGGGGAGGCGTTTTTGTGGATCTTTGCCTCCCAGCCGCTGTTCCCCCGTTTGGTGAAAAAAGACGCCCCCGACGCCCCCTGGGAAGTCGCCCCGGCGCTGGGGTACCCGAATGTCATGGCGTTCAGCACGATCATTCCCGAACATCCCGGCCGGCGGGACGGCTGCTACTTGGGATTCTTCCATCGGGCCCTGACCGACGGCGACAAGGTGATGAACGCCGAGAACAAGCAGACGCGCCGCCTGGAAGTGGTGATGTGCCGCACCGCCGACGCCGGGTTCACCTGGAGTCAGCCGGAGGTGGTCGCCTCGGTTCCCGGGAAACAACCGTGTGAACCGTGCGCCTTCTGGTCTCCCGACAACGACGAGATCTGCTGCCTGATGCGCGAGAACACGCACAAGTCCGCCAGCTTAATGATGTTCAGCACCGACAACGGCCAAACATGGAGCCAGCCGGTCAATACCTCGCCGGAGCTGACGGGCGACCGCCATATCGGAACGCGTCTGGCGGACGGCCGGTACTTTTTCGCGTTCCGAGACACGGCGGTCGGTTCCCCGACGGAGGGGCATTTTGTCGGCTGGATCGGGACCTACGACGATATCAAAAACGCCGCGCCGGGCACCTGCCGCGTGAAGCTCCTGCACTCCTACGCTGGCTGGGACTGCGGTTATCCGGGGGTTCACCAGCTGGCCGACGGGACGGTGGTCGCCCTGACCTACATCAAGTATCACCCGGGGGAAGAAAAGCATTCGGTGGTCGAGACCCGATTCCGTCCCGAAGAGGTCGCTCCGCTGGAGTGACTCCCCAAGGGACGCGCTACTGACCGAGCTGATTGAACAGGTCGCCGGAGAGCGTGGTTCCCGAGATTTCGGAATTGATCTCCTGCGTCTGGAGGTTGATCATCAGCCGGGAGAATTTTCCGGTGGTCGCCGGTGAGCCGGGGGAGGAGCGCCTCGACAGAAGGACCTTGTTCAGCCCGTCCCCCTCCATAATCACGGTCTTTTTCGCGTCCGAATATTTAAGTTTCTCTCCGCGGCCCGAGTAGGTTCGCCAGTTCAGCGCCGCGTTCCCCAGGGCGGCCACCTCGACCGAGTCGGCCCCTCCCTGCGGAGAGGTCAGGACGGTGACCCGCTGCTGGTCGCTGGTCAGCAGGCAGGTATCCTCCGGGAAGGTTCCGCGGTCGGCGGCGTTCAGCACGGTATCGGGCGAGTCGCTTCCGGCGATGGCGGTCATCACGCGGCCGGTGACGGTGACGGTGCGGCTGTCGAGCGCCCCTTCGAGCTGTTTAGAGAAAACCAGGTGAATGTGCAGCCAATCTTTCCCCGCTCCCGGGGCGGCGCTGCCGCTTTGATTTTCTCCGACACCCGGGATGGCGCTGTTGAGCATCGAGGCGTTGAGCGGTTCGTTGCGGGTCAGCCGCAATGTCCCCGGCCCGTCGGCGCGCAGGCGGTTGGTGCCGTTTTCGTAACGGAGGTTCACCAGCTCGAACCGGTACAGACCGTCGGCCGGCGTGGCCCCCTGGTGTGTCGCCACCGCGCCGCGGAAGACCCCCGAGACGGGGACCGTCGGCGTGCCGAGGCACTCGACCGAGGCGAGTTCCATCTTTTCGTTCGCCAGTCGGCCCAGATCGATGATCCGGACCGGCTGCTGGAGGGTAAAGAGAATCTCCGGGGCGTCTAAACTCAGCGACGGCTGCTGGCGCACGGCGACTAAATTCTCGGCATCCCCCTGGAAGCGGAGGGTCTGGCCGTTAAAGACCAGATGTCTCGACCAGGTGACGCTGATCGGCTGCGTGCCGACGCCGGGGGCCTGGCCGCCGGAATGAACCAAAGAGCTGATCTTCTGATCGGGGAGGATCGACAGATTTCCCGGGCCGACGACCGATAAGCTGTTTTCCGCCTGATCGAACCGTACGTTATACCCGGCCAAGTCCAGGCCGAAGCCATGGAATCCGGCGGGACGGCCGACCAAATCGGCCGACGCGTTCTGGCTGTTCGGCTGATCGATCTTCGCCTCGTCCCCCTCGATCCGGAGCGATTCCTTTCCGCCGGCGTCGGTCTGTATCAGGCGGACATTGTGCCGAATGACCATTTTCGCCAGTTCGACGGCGCTGGCGGTCTCCTGACCGTTGGAAGAGGCCCGATTGCGGGCGAGATTCTCTCCCTGCATGCTGTAGTGGACCCAAAGATCGAGACGGCCGCCGTCGATTTGGATCCTCCCGTTATCGGCTCCCCCAAAGATCGGTCCGATCGCCGCCGAACCCCCGCCTGGATCGGGCCGGCTGTTTTGTCCGCCGGAAATTGTCAAATCGGCGAGCGAATTGGGGGAACCGGTCATAAAAGATATCTCTTGCAGCCGAATCGTCATCTCCTCGCTGAGGCGGCAGACGCTGGTCCCCGAGACCAGCTCGACACCGCCGCGCAGCTGAATGCTGCGCGGACGAAGCTGCTCTAATCCCGTCCCTTTCATCGGCGCTCCCTTGGGGGGGAGCGAGGCCCAGAAATCGGCCTGGCTGGCGGTGGCGTCGCCGAACCGCGGGTGATGGAAGTGTACCCCTCCGTAGGCGGAGAGCTTGATATTCTCCCCGGCCGCGTCGGGGTCGATCCGCAGGCCGTCCTGCCAGCGAATCTCCAGCGGCGCGCCGCCGGCCTCGTCGGTCTGGGCGATCAGCTCCCCGCGCTTATCGGCGACCAGTATTCCGATCCCGCCATCCTCACCGAAGGTGTAATCGAGATTGGCCGCCTGAACCGAGGCGCGGTCCTGCAGCTTCAGCCGAACCGGCTCGTTTTCGTTTTCGGAGCAAAGACGAATCCGGCGGGTCGGGATCTCGTAGACGATATCGTCGCCGAACGCCGAAAAACGCCAGCTGGCCAGCTCGACGTTCGCCTGGCTCTCGTCGGATCGGGTCGCCTTGAGCACCTGGGGAAGGAGCGACTGGATCCGTCCGGAAGGCATCCTTTTCGGACGGGGAATATCGGTGCGCCGGATCAGTTCGTGGAGCCGCCGCTCCATATCGGGGTCGATCAGGTACAAATAGAGGTTCTGGCAGGTGAGACGGTCCTCTTTTTCGGTTTTGTGGAAGAGCACGACCTCGACGTTTTCCATGAACCGGCCGACCCAGCCGGCGGGGTTGTCGGGGTTCGGCGCGAATAAAATCCCGTTCTCGCAGCGGACCTCGATGCTGATTTTTTCCTCTTCCTTACCGGCCGCAGCCCCGGAGATCGGCTCTTCGGCCGAGACGGGGGTGAAAACCGGCCGATCCTCCTTCGCGGTGAACGTGTTCCCCAGCGAGGCGCCCTCGACCTCGAATTGGAGCCGGTTGAGTTTTTGAAGCGAAATCCAGTCGACGGTGATTCCCGCGCCGAGATTCCCCTCGCGGGCCAGGGCGCTGTACGGGTTGTCCGAGCTGTCGCTCAGCGGGGCGAACTCGATCCGCAGCCCCTCCCCCTCGCAGCGGTGGGGACCGAAACGGAAAAAAACCTCGTTATTGGCGAGGATCTGCTGCTGCGTGAACGAAATATCGCGCGTCGACAGGAGGAACGATTCCTCGGGACCGGACATTTCGGAGCGGATCTGGACCTCGCCGATGAGCATCCCCTTGTCGAGGGCCGAAAGGGGAGGGAGCCCTTCCATCGTGATCGGGGTAGTGAACTGGATGCTCGCCCGGTCGAAGGTCTCGATGACCAGCGCCTGGCGGAAGCGTTCCTCGCGCGAGAGTTCTTCGTCGGCGCTGGGGACGACGATGGTGCAGGCCATCAACGTGATCTCGCGGCGATTCGGCGAGATCGAGGGGACCCCCTTAAAGAGGAAAAGCCCCTCGCTGTCCCCCATGACGATCATCTGGGGACGATTGCGGCGCCAGTCGTTTTCGTCGGGGAACAGGGGAAGGAGCAGGTCGGTATACTGCTCGCTGATCCCCGAGACCTCTTCGGCCGGACCGGGCCCCGCCCCCTGCGTGACGCTTCGCGCCGGCGGCTTGGGGAAGATAAAGACCGGAACCAGGAGCTTGGCGTAGAGAAAACAGCAGCCCAGAAGGATACCCAGGGAGCCGGTCGTCAGAAAAAATCGCCTTTTCACTGAGGAACCTCCCCTCCTTGGGAAAGTCGGTAGATACTGAATTTTTGTTGATTCGGGGGCGGCTGCCCTTCAGATTGGCCGCCCGTGGGGTATACGCTTATCAGTACGATTTTTTGGGCGATTTGTCTCTTGGTTTTTTGCCCGCGACATCGAGCTGCCGGCGATCGGCCATGCGTTTAGACAGGACGGCGAAGCTGGCCGAGAGCTTGACGTCGACACAGACGACGTGCTCGGGGAGAACCAAACTGCGCGGGGTGTAGTTCCAAATCCCCCGGACGCCGATTTCGACCAGGCGGTTGGCCGATTCCTGCGCCTGATCGGCCGGGACGGTCAATATCCCGATATCGACCCGGTACCGCCGCGCCTGCGTCCCCATCGCCTCGGGGGAGAAGACCGGGTAGCCGTGGACGGTCGTCCCGATCTTCTTCGGATCGGAGTCGAACGCCATCAAGATCCGCAGGCCGTGCTCATTGAACCCCTGGTAACCGAGGATGGCACTGCCCAGACTTCCCGCGCCGACCAAAAAGGCGGTGGTCTCTTTGTCCCAGCCGAGAAACGACTCGATCGCGTCGATCAGCTCGTCGACCTTGTACCCGACCCGCGGACGGCCGGAGATCCCGGTGATCGCCAGATCTTTGCGAACCTGAACGCTGAGCTGATTGAACTGTTTGGCGATCTGCGTGCACGAGATGCTCCGCTGACCGCCGCGGCGCAGATCTTTGAGAAAGTGCAGGTAGACCGGAAGCCGTTGAACGCTCGGTATCGGCGTGTAGGCGCTTTTTTCTTCAGACATCGGAATCCTTCCATTACCGGCAGGAAGGCGCGGTGAGTGATCTGTTTCCCGCGCGTGTTTCGCAAACGCGAGTCGTCATACTGTGTTTGTATTATAAATTCATTTCGAACTTTCTCAATATCGAGCCGGGGGCAGGAACGGTTCGTGATCGGAATGTTATTATGGGCAAGATAGTAAAGACTTGGTGGGTTTGCTTGTAAAATTGTGGACAGGTCTGGATTTTTTGGTAAATCAAACTAGAATAGAGAAGGGGTTGCGCGCCATTATATTGGCCCGCGGTTTTCCGTTCACACCGGAGAAAGAATGAAAGAAACGTACGTACCGATCCCTGACACGCGCCTCCTCGGGAAAGTTTTTGGGCCGAGTGACGAGCATCTGCGGACTATTCGCCGAGCGTTAAATCTCAGAGTGACCGTCGACGGCGGCCGAATCCTCCTTCGATCCGAGGACGATCGGGCCCTTAAAGACGGGGCCGAGCTTTTGGCGCAGCTTCAGACGATGGCCTCCAGGCGCGGCGAAATCATTTCGAACGACGATGTTCGCCGGGCGATCTCCGAAATCCGGCATCAGCAGCCGGTCTCGGAAAGTCGTCCGATCGAGGTCTACGGCGGAAAGCGGATCGGCCCCCGAACGGCCGGTCAGGCCGCCTTTTTGACGCTGCTTCGCAGCAAGACCGTTTTATTCTGCACCGGGCCGGCCGGCTGCGGCAAGACCTATCTGGCCGTGGCCCGCGCCGTGGAACTGCTCCGGTCGGGCGATATCCGGAAGATCGTTCTGGTCCGTCCCGCCGTCGAGGCGGGGGAAAATCTCGGGTTTCTCCCGGGAGACCTGCGGGATAAAATCAACCCGTATCTGCGTCCCCTGTTCGACGCGCTGGCCGATATGATTCCTCCCGAGACGCTCGCCCACTATATGCAGGAGGACCGAATCGAGGTGATACCTTTGGCCTATATGCGGGGAAGGACCCTCAACAACGCGGCGATCATTCTCGATGAGGCGCAGAATACGACGGTCGCCCAAATGAAGATGTTCCTCACCCGTATGGGGGAGGGGGCGCGCATTACCGTCTGCGGCGACGCCACCCAGACCGACCTGTCGCCGCACAAAAAAAGCGGTTTGACCGATGCGGTCGGGCGGTTGAACGGTATCAAGGGGATCGGCCATATCGAGCTGACCGCCGACGACATCGTCCGTCACGATCTTGTCCAGAAGATCGTTCACGCGTATGAGGAGAATCCCGATGGGCAAACCTGACCGCTATCCCACTCGGCTCGACGGTTTTCTCGAACAGCGAAGTTTCTTCGGCTGGTTCCGAGGGTTTTTCGGTGACTGGCAGACGCTCGCCAAGCTCGTCACCATTGTCATTACCGCGCTGGTTGTGTGCGTCATCACACAATCGTGGGATCCTCCGTTTGAGTTTCGGCTCGGCGACGCGCCCGACCGCAATATCGACTGCACGACCCGATTCTCGATTTTCGTCCCGCTTAAGACTCAGCAGGCGCGGATCGAGGCGCGGCTCGACGCGCTGCACGTCTACGTGAACGATCCCTCGAAGCTCACCCAGTTCAAAGCCCAGCTGATCAATACCGTGCAGGCGGTGATTACGGCGCCGAGTTTCGACGCGATGAGCCCCGAGGTGCGCGCTCTGTGGGCCAAATTCCTCCCCTCGGGGACCGAGGACGCCGACGCGAAAGAAAATTTCACCCTTTTCCAGACCAGTATCGAGGAACGGGACGCCGACGAAAGCGGCGACGCCGGCCTGAAGCGGCTGATGGTCACGATCGACGAGGCATTTCGTCCCTTCGAGACGAATGGTATCCTGCTCAAACTCCATGGCATCCGAGAGGGGAACCAGGAACGTGTCTTGGTCTATGACGCGGGATCCTCGCCCGAGAACGCCCGCGAGGTTTGGGTCAACGATATCCTGATCGGGAACGCCGGGCTGGTTTCGGACCTGATCAACCGCGACTACCCCCAAGAGGTATCGCGGCTGCTGATGCAGTGGATCCGCTCGGAGATGGTCGAGACCCTCTCCGAGGACACGGCGGCGACGCTCAAGGAGCAGAACAAGGCCGAAGCGGAAGTCCAGCCGGTGGAGGATGTCTATGAGCCGGGACAGACGCTCCTGAAGGCCGAGCATCCGATCGACCAAAACAGTTTCGATCTTCTGCGCAAAGAGTATCGCGCGATGATTCAAGGGCGCTCGGCGATCGATCGGGCGCAGCGTTTCTTCGGCGTCTTCGGTTTCCTCTTTGTCGTCCTCATTCTGGTCTCGGTCTTTATGCATATGGGCCACCATCGCGACGGCCAGCTGAAGATCGCCACCCGCACCTCGTTCTTTTTCTTCTTCCTGCTGATGATGGTGACCATCGGGCTGGGGCGGCTGATCCAGGTCATTTCCGAAAACCGCTTGGGGAATCCCGAGATTATTCCGCTTCTGATTGTCGCGGCGGGGTTTTCGATCGCGTTTTCTTTGGGGATCGCGATCTCCTCGATCTTGGTCGTGATTCTGACGCTGACCCTGTCGGGGTCGTTCGAGCTGACCGACTTTTTGACGATCGCCGCGATGAGTTCGGTCGTGATCTGCGTCGTCCACGATTTAAGGCGGCGCGAGCAGATCGTCTACTCCGCGTCGATGGGGGGTCTGGTTGTTCTGATATTGACCTTGATGTCGGGTCTGTTCCGAGCCAACCGCGTTCCCCCCGACCTGATTCCGCGGGCCTGTTTCCGATTCTTCTGGGCGATAGTCGCCGGGTTTATGACCGCCGGTCTTCAGCCGTTCATTGAAAGATGGTTCCATATTTTAACCCCGATTCGATTGATGGAACTCGGCAACCCCGACAATCCCCTTCTGGCGAGACTCAAAACGCTGGCGCCGGCCACCTACACGCACTCGGTCAACGTCTCCGAAATCGCCAGCGCGGCGGCGAGCACGATCGGAGCCCGCGACGAGCTGGTCCGCGTCGGGGCGCTCTACCACGATATCGGGAAGATGACGAAACCGGAGTACTTCACCGAGAATCTCGTCAAGGGAGAAGAAAGTCCCCATGCGAAGCTTCGCCCTCAGATGAGCGCTCAGATCATCGCCAACCACGTTTACGACGGGGTCGAGATCGCCCGCAGTTACAAGCTTCCCCAAGAGATCATCGATCTGATGGCTCAGCACCACGGCACCACCTTTGCCGGGCGTCTTTTTTATGAAAATGCCTGCAAACAGGCGGAGGGCGACGCCAGTCAGATGCCCGATGAAAAGAGCTTCCGCTACCGCGGCCCCAAGCCGCAGACGCGTGAGGGGGGGATCTTAATGCTCTCGGATATCGCCGAGTCGGCCTGCCGTTCGCTTCCGGGGGCCACGCCGGAAAAAATCCACGAGAAGATCCATGGTCTGGTGAAGGAGCGGATGGACGACGGCTCGCTGGACGAGACCGGTCTGACGGTAGGCGAGGTTCGCCAGATCGAGAACAGCTTGATCAACTCGATCATCGCCATTCAGCATAAGCGAATCCCGTACACCAGTCCCGAATCGCAGAGACCTGCCGATAAAAGCGGCGATAAAAACACAGATCAAAACACCGATAAAAACACAGACCGCAAGGGAAATCCCGAAACCGAGGAGAGGGAAAAAGATGGATCTGATCGAAATTGAAGTCTGTTTTGACGTCGACGTTTTTTCCGCCGCCGAGCAGGAAGATATCCGGGCGAAGACCGAAAAAGCCATCCGGCATATTCTCGCCGAGGCCGGGGTGACCAACGGGAAGTTCGAGATCGACGTGATCAGCGACGAGACGATCCACGCGGCCAACGCCGCGTGGCTGGAACACGACTACCCGACCGATGTCTTGGCTTTCGAGATGGACCGGGACGAGGGGGTGCATAAGCTCGAGGGGAATATCCTCGTCAGTTCCGAGATGGCCGCCGTCCGCGCGCCGGAGTTCGGCTGGGGAACCTTCGAGGAGCTGATGCTCTATATCATCCACGGGACCCTCCATTTGGTCGGCTTCGACGACCACGAGGGGGGAGACGCCGCGGCGATGCGCCAAAAGGAAAACGAAGCCCTGGCGGTCATCGGAATCAAACGCGCTCGTCCTTGAAAAAATGAAAAATTTTTCCGCGCCGGGGACGCAAAATCCCCGGCGCGGCCTCCTCTGGTGTAAAATAGTCGGGTTGTCACACGCGAAAAAAACGCGCCGCGGCGCTTTGTTATCGAAAGGAGTCCCGGTAATGAAACGATCCAATGCAATCGGTCCCGTTCTCCGAGGTCTGTTCCGGAGTTTTCTGGGGGTTGTCGGTCTGACGCTTTGTTTCACGCTTTGGGCGGAGGGAGAATCGATGAGGAACCAAGACATCAAGTTTGACCCGGCCAAGATCGATCTGACCGATCCGGTCGATCAGTGCGACGCGGCCATTCGGAACAGCTCTTTGTACAAAGAGGTCTACGACGTTCTCTATCCCTGGACGCTCGATCCCAAGACCGACGCCGCCTCGCTCGATCGGGGAATCGAGCTGACCGTCCAGTGCATGGAGGCGCTCGGCCGTCTGGACGGTTTCGACGCGTACATCGACGCCTTGAGCGAAGCGCATCCGGGCAACTGGAAGATGCTCATCACCTGCGGCGATCTTTGCCGCGACGTAGAGCACAACGGCTCGATGATCGAGGATACCTTTCTGCGCGATAACTACAACGGGGAGTGCGACGCCGACAGCCGGCAGCGCGACCGGGTACGGTCGCTGCGGCTTTACGCGCGCGCCCACGAGGTGATCGCCCGCACGGAAATCACGGGGTCTCGGCGCAGAGTGGCTCTTTTCTACCAGAGTTTCGCCCAGGCGTTCTACGACGGGCATCAGAGCTGGCGGCTGCAGCTTCTGACCGATCTGACGACCCTCCCGGAGTGCAGTCGGCGGGGGGAAGAAAACACCTTCGACCCGACGACGACCCTGGCGTCGGTCGACGAGCAGGGGAACCCCCTGTTCTACTGCTGTCCGGAGAGTTTCGACGCGGCCGCCAACGACGGCCAGCGCTGGCGGTTCCTTCTGGAGGAGGCCAAGAAGGCCGACCCGAGTTTTTCGGACACCATCGACATGAATCTGGCCGGAGAGCTTCAGGCGCTGTTCGGTGTCCAGACGCTGCGCGACTACAATTTCTTCTTCAACAGCAGCGATAACGAGCCGGAAAAAGAAGTCTGGTCTCTTTCGACGCTGGGGGACGACGAAACGATCGCGAAACTGGCCGGCGGGGTGAAGCGGTTCACCCTTCCCGAGGACCAGAACTATCTGAAGATCTACCAAAAGCTCGCCGATTCCGAGAACGAACGCTTTCGGTATCAGGCCGGTTTGGCGCTGGGGGAGGAATACTCCAATCGGCGTCAGTACGATAAGGCCGCCCGGTGTTACGAAAAGATCCTTCCGATCGAGGTCAGGCAAGGCAATTACGACGGCCGGGCGATACGCGCCTATCGGCAGATCGTCAGCAATTGGGGGGCGTTCGAGCCGATCGAGACCAAGGTCGCCGGCACCCCCACCACCTTGGTCTGGAAATACCGAAACGCCGAGTCGGTTCATTTCACCGCCTATGCCGTGAAAGTCCCCGAGCTGATCGAGGATATTCGGAACTATTTCCGTTCCAACAGGGGGAGGGATACCGACAAGATCGACGAGGAGGATATCCCGACCGATGTCGAGAGTATCGGCTGGCGGCTGATGAACGAGCCGGAAACGAAACAAAAATACCTCGGCGAAAAAGTCGCCGAGTGGCAGACCTCTCTTTCGCCCGATCCGCAGCATCGGCTCAGAAAGACCGAGATACCGTTCCCCTGCCAGAAGGCCGGGGCTTATTTGGTCATCGCCCAGACCAGGGACGGCAATTCCGACGCGATCTGTCTGTGGATCCGGAGCTTGTCGCTGGTCAAAAAAGATCTCAAAGACGGGCAGCTTTGGTTTGTGGCCGACGCCGCTTCGGGCAATCCCGTCCCCGGCGCGAAGGTGAACTTCCTCGGGGTCGCCAACCGATGGCAAAAAAGCCGCCTCCCCTGGCTTTCCGACCGCGGGGGAGTCAGCCGTCTGGTGGTGAAAGAAAAGGAGTACACCACCGATGAAAACGGCATGGTTATCACCAAAGACCTCGGCAGCGAAGACGGTCTGCGGTGGATGGTGACCGCCTCGCAAAAAAACGAGGCAACCGGCGAGGACGATCTGGCCTTCTTCGGTTTCCGCTCCGTATGGCAGAATTCTTTCTACGCGGACAGCTTCTCGTCCGATCGCGCATTCTTCGTTTCCGACCGTCCCGTCTACCGTCCCGGCGACGCGATTCAGTACAAGTTCTGGGTCGCCCGCTCGCAGTACGATCTTCCGCAGGAATGGTCGTGGGCGAATAAGCAGGTTGTGCTTCGCATCCACGACCCGCTCGGAACCTGCCTTGTCGACCGCGCCGTCACGCTAGACCAGACCGGCGGGTTCGCCGACGTGCTGGAGACCGACTCCGACACGAAACTCGGCCGCTACAGTTTCGAGCTGATCATGCCCGACAACAACTGGCATCTCGGCGGCGGGAGCGTCCGGGTCGAGGAGTACCGCAAGCCCGAGTACAAAGTGACGGTCGAAGCGCCGTCGGAACCGACGGCGCTGGGGGAGACCTTCCACGCGAAGATCCGGGCGAACTACTACTTTGGCGCGCCGGTTTCGGAGGCGACCGTTCGCTACACCGTCACCCGAACCAAGCACTTCGCCGACTGGTACCCCGTCCGCGCGTGGGACTGGCTCTACGGCAACGGCTACGGCTGGCTGCTTCCCGACAGCGACTGGTTCCCCGGCTGGCGGCGGTGGGGGATCTTCCGTCCCTTCCTCCCGTGGCGGGGGGTGCGCGATGAGGGGATTCCCGAGATCGTCGCCGAAAACCAGGTTCCGATCGGCCCCGACGGAACGGTCGATATCGAGATCGACACCTCGATTGCCCCGCTTCTGTATCCGGGGGTCGATCAGCGCTACACGATCGAGGCCGAGGTGATCGACGCCTCGCGCCGGACCATTACCGGGCGGGGGACCGTTCTGGCGTCACAGAAGCCGTATCGCGTCTACTGCTGGGCCGACCGCGGTTTCGCCGAGCCGAACGATCAGATTCGCCTCTTTGTCCAGACGCGCCGCGCCGACGGCGCGCCGGTTCCCGGAATCGCGCGGGTGACCGTCTATCGGCTGCGCCACAGCGACGGCGCCGATCCCGAAGAGACACAGGCCGCCGCGCAGGAGATTTCCCTCAGCGAGGAGGGGAAGGGGGAGTGGAGTTTCCTCGCCGGCGAAACGGGACAGTACCGCTTCGCGGTCACCGCGGTCTCTCAGGGAGAAAACGCTCAAACGGCCGAGGGGGGGATGATCTTCTCGGTCCGCGGGGCGAATACCGCCCCGAAGGACGCCTTCCGCAACTCGCCGCTGGAGATCGTCAGCGAAAAAGCGGAGTATGCCCCGGGCGAAACGGTTCGTCTGTCGCTCAACTCCTCGGCCGCCGACGGGACGATTCTTCTGTTCCCGCGCAGTGAGAACGGACGCTGCAATCCCCCGGAGGTGATTCATCTCGACGGGACGCAGAGCACCTACGAGTTCCCCGTCGCCGAAGGGGATTCCCCGAATATCTTTGTCGAGGCGCTGACGGTTCACGACGGCCACTATTACGAGGAGCAGTGCCAGATTCCGGTGGTCCCGGAAAAGCGGGTTCTCAACGTCGAGATTCTCCCCACGGCCAAAAATTACAAGCCGGGGGATAAAGCGGCCGCGACGATCCGCCTGACCGATGTTCACGACCGGCCGATCGCCGGTGATATGGTGGTCGCGATCTACGATCAGTCGATCGACGCGATCGCCGGCGATTCCTCGATCCCCGATATCCGCCAGTACTTCTGGTCATGGAAGCGCCACTCCTCCCCGTCGCACTGGGACAACCTCGAGAGTCTTGTCTCGTCGCTGAGCTGGGCGGATAAGGAGAGGATGGAATCGATCGGTCTGTTCGACCTGGTCGTGGAGGAAAGCGCCGAACCGGCCCTGGAATCGGTGAAGGCCTTCGGCGCGAGCAACGGGGCCGCCGCGTTCGCCCCGAGGGCACTGAGGGGAGGAGCCCTTCCCGACGGAGCGGTTCAGAAGGCGGCCGGAGCGGTGCCGGAAGCCGTGGGAGATGATATGATGGAATATGCCTCGGAAGACGGCGTGATGATGGATATGGCTGCCGAGGCCGAGAGTGCCCCCGCCGCCGCGCCGCCGGAAGACAGCGAGCCGGTCGTTCGCGAGAACTTCGCCGACACGGCCCTTTGGATCGGGCGTCTGACGGCCGACGCCGACGGGAAGGCCGAGATCGGGCTCGATATGCCCGAGAACCTCACCACCTGGCGGATCCGCGTCTGGTCGTTTGCTCCCGGAACGCGCGTCGGGGAAGGGGAGACGGAGGTGATCACGCGCAAAGACCTGATCCTCCGGATCGTCCGTCCCCGTTTCCTGACCCAGACCGACACCGCGGTGATCTCGGCGGTGGTTCACAACTTCCACGACTCTCCCAAAAAGGTCGCCCTTTCGGTGGCGGCCGATCCGGCCGACGATTCGGGCGCGGCGGTTCAGTTCCAGGGGGAGACCAGCCGTGTCGAAACCATCCCCGCCGGGGGGCAGACGCGGGTCGATTGGCCGCTGAAAGCCCTCTCGCCCGGAAATCTGCGTTTGGTGATGAAGGCCGTCGCGGACGACGACTCCGACGCGGTCGCCGAAACGTTCCCGATCCGAATCCACGGCATCACCAAGCAGGAGGCGGTTTCGGGGATGATCCCGCCCAAGGAGAGCCAGGGGGAATGTACCGTCGCCGTCCCGGCCGAGCGGCTGCCGGAGCAGACCCTTTTGACGGTTCGTTTCTCCCCGTCGCTGGCGATGTCGATGATCGACGCGCTCCCCTATCTTAGCGAGTATCCGTACGGATGCACCGAGCAGACCTTAAACCGCTTCCTCCCGACGGTCCTGACCCGCCGCGTGCTGGAGCGCCTCGGGGTCCGTCTGGAGGACCTTGCCGGCCAGAACGCGAACCTCAACGCCCAGCAGCTCGGCTCGGCCGAGGAGCGCCTGGAGGCGCGCTTCGCCAAAAACCCGATCTACGACAGCAAAACCCTTGAGAAACAGATCCGCGCCGGATTGAAGAAGCTCTCGAAGATGCAGTGTTCCGACGGCGGCTGGGGCTGGTTCTCCGGCCGGGGAGAATACTCGACCCCCTATCTGACCGCGCTGGTGACCCGAGGATTGATCCTGGCGCGCGACGCCGGTGTCGACGTCGATCCGCGGATGATCGACCGGGGGCTGAAGTGGCTGCAGGAGTACCTCACCGACGAGACGCTTAAACTTCTCAACGGCGAGACCTGGAGCGACGAGCAGAAGAGGGAGCACCCGGATCAGTGGAAGAGCCAGGCCTCGTCGATCGATGTTCTGGTCTATTACGTTCTGCACCGCGGCGGCTGCGTCGCCGGTGTGCCCGAGCCGAAGGAGATGGAGAGAACGACGATCGCCGCCGATTTGATTCGGATGCGCGATTACATCTGGCGCGACCGCGCCGGCCGGTCGCTCTACAGCTTGTCGCTCTACGCCCTGGCGCTGGAGATCGAAAAGGAAAGGGCCGCCGAAGAGACCTCCGTCTTGAAGACGGCCGACGGCGAATGGTCGACGCAGGATCGGATCGACGAGACGATACGGATGCTCCGGCAATACTTGGTGGTCGATTCCGAAAACCAAACCGCCTATCTCGACGTCGGCAGCGCCTCCTGCTGGGGAGGTTTCTGGCGCTGGTGGTCGTGGGACGGAAACCTGATCGAGACGCAGACGGCGCTGCTGCGGCTGCTGGTCCGCGAGCGGCCCGATTCACCCGAAAACGCGATGCTGGTGAAATACCTGCTGAACAATCGCAAAAACGGTACCTACTGGAACTCCACCCGCGATACGGCGCTGTGCGTCGAGGCGTTTTGCGATTACCTGGCGGCCACCGGCGAGACGGCCAAAAGTTCGAAGGTCGAGGTTCTGGTCGACGGCCAGGTTCGCCACACCTGCGACATCACCCCGGAGAATCTCCTGACGATTGATAACACCCTGGAGATATCCGAACTGTCGGACGGGGAGCATACCGTGACACTCCGAAAGACCGGCGACGGACCTCTTTACTGGAACGTCTACATGAAGAACTTCACCCTGGAGGAATTCATCGAGAAGGCCGGTTTGGAGGTGAAGATCGAGCGCCGCTACCGGCTCTTGACCGAAGACAAGGAGGCGACCGCCGACGTGGTCGGCGGCCGGGGCCAGGCACTGTCGCAGCGGGTGAAAAAATGGAATCGCACGCCGCTCGAAGCGACCGCGACGGTCCAAAGCGGTCAGCTGGTCGAGATCGAGCTGCTGATCGAAAGCAAGAACGACTACGATTTCATCTTAATCGAAGACCCGAAGGCGGCCGGTTTTGAGCCGGTCGAACAGCTCAGCGGCTACGACGGGAACACCCTTGGCGCCTACGTCGAGTATCGTGACGACCGAGTCTGCTTCTTCGTCAAAAAGCTCGACCGCGGCCGCTACAGCGTGACCTATCAGGTTCGCGCCGAGCAGCCGGGGAATTTCTCGGCGCTTCCGGCGACGATCCTCGGTATGTACGCGCCGGAACTGGCGGGGAACTCCGACGAGAACAAAGTCGAAGTCACCGACCTTCCCGAAACGCCGAGCAGCGACGGGGAACAGCCGTGAGTACCCCCATTTTATCGGTCATCATCGTCGCGGCGGGGAAGGGGAGCCGGTTTCGTCAAAGCGCCGGCGCCTCGTTCGCCGAGGTGAAAAAGCCGTTCGTCCCGCTGGCGGGCAAGCCCCTCTTCCTCCATTCGGTCGAGCGCTTCGCCGCCATGCCCGAGGTGGGGGAGCAGATTCTTGTGGTCGCCCCGGAGGACCGCGAACGGGTCGCCGCCGCCTGCGGCGGGGAGCTGCGCCGCTGGGGCGTGACGCTCGCCGACGGCGGGAAGGAGCGTTTCGACTCGGTCCGCGGCGGCCTGGCCGCGCTAAAAGGGGACTTCCCCTTTGTGGCGATCCACGACGCGGCGCGCCCCTGCTTCACCGCCGATTTGGCCCGCCGGGTCCTTCACGCCGCCGAACTTATTGGCGGCGCCATCCCCGCCTCCCGGTCGACCGCCACCATCAAGCGGGGGACGGACGATTCTTCCGAAGAGTTCCCCCTCATCCGCCAGACCGTCCCCCGCCGGACGCTCTGGGAAGCCGAGACGCCGCAGATCTTTCGTTTAGATCTCTACCGACAAGCGGCCGAAAGGTACGGATCCGCCGAGGCGACCGACGACGCCTCCGTCTTCGAGCGTGCCGGCCTGCCGGTCGCGTTGGTGGAATCGGATCATAAAAACCCGAAGATCACCACCGCCTGGGACTTGTCGATCGCGGGGATGATTCTCGGGTGAAAAAAGCGGAAGTTTTTTTGCGAAGGAGTCAAACGATTCATCCCGCGCGGAAAATTAACCGGGGGAATATCTAAGGCCACGGATAGGTGAAGGGTAGGTTTAAGGATCGGTTTTCGGCCTGAGGCGGCCCCCGCTTCGCGCCCCCCGCGGGGCTTCCTTTCTGTTCTTTGGGCACTTTCTCTACTGAAAATCTAAAAAAATCAGAAAAAACC
>JAFRFG010000060.1 GCA_017434455.1 Thermoguttaceae bacterium
ACAATAACAATAACAATAACAACAACGGAAACACCGGGACCGCAGCCGGCGACAACAATAACAACGACAGTGACGAGAGAGTCAACGCCGACGGATATACCTGGACCGACGACAATACCGTCTTCTACAAATGGTATATGCTCTCCAGCGGCGATCAGCCCTCGTCGAAGTGCGGCGACAGTTATGACAGTCCCGCCTTCTACGTCTACGTCGACCCGATGGCGCTGCAGCAGACGACCAGTTCGACGGTGACGGTCACCAGCGAGGTGATGGCCGGTATCCCGAACGTCATCATCGCCGCGGCCAATGTCGTCAGCGAAGTCTCGAGCGAGCCGACCGATACGCTGGTGATCGCCGGGACCGCCGGTAACGACACCCTCGAGCTGATTGTCTCGGAGGACGGAAGCTGGACGGCGGTTCTCAACGGCAGAAATGTCGCTTCCTCCGCCTCGGGCTTCGAACGGGTCGTGATGGTCGACGGTTACGGCTGCGACACCTTCATCTACCGCGGCGGCTCGGCCAGCTCGGTGGTGGTGACCGCCGAAAGCGGCCTGGTTCAGGTCAACACCGCGCGTCTGGAGTTCCTCGCCGCGGGGATGAGCGATATCCGGCTCAACGCCGCCGCCGCGAAAGATTCCCTGACGGTCTACACCTCGAAGGGGAACGACCGGGTGACGATGGGGATCGGCGATCTGACGCTGACCTCCAGCGGCAAGGTGAGTGTTACCGCCGGCGGTTTCGAAGAGATCCTGGCGTACAGCTCCGCCGGAAATGACCATGTCGTCCTTCTGGACAGCAGCCGGGACGATCGTCTGAAGGTTTCCGCCCGCAAGGCGGTTCTGACCGGAGGCGGCTGGTCGAACAGCGCGGTCGGTTTCGCCAGCGTCGAAGTCAACGCGCTCAACGGCGGTCACAATACCGCTCAGTTCACCGACTTGACCTCGCTGTCCGCCTCGTCGCGCTACGTCCTGGCCCAGACCGGCCAGATGCTGGCGACGGCTGTCGGGTTTGAGACGGTCGACGCGGCGGGTACCGGGGCGGCCTCGCTCTTCGGGACCTCGGGCAGCGACCGCTACACCAGCGACAAGACCGGCGGGCGCCTGAACCTTGCCGACGGTCATCAGATCAACGTCAGCGGTTTCACGTCGGTGACGGTCGACGGGAACGGTGGGAACGATACCGCCGAGATCCTCTACGGTGCCGGTCACAACCTCTTCAGCGCTCACCAGTACTCGGCGAACCTGGCCAACCGGACCGGATCGCAGACCGTCAATAACTTCTCGCACGTCAAAGCGGCGGCCGACGAGAATGTCCACGCGGCGGTGCTCGACGCGGTCTTCTATGACACCTACGGCGACGATACCCTGATCGCCGACGCCGATGGAGTGTCGATGCTCGTCGACGGCAATGAGCTGTACGAGGTGCTGGCGTGCAACCAGGTGGCGACCGCCCGCGAGGCCAACGGCGGTGTCGATCGAGTCATCGACCGCGCCGTGGAGTCGGTCATCGACGCCACCGGCTGGGATCTCTAAAGGCCGACGATAAACCGGCTTTCCCGCCGGGGCCTCTTTACGAGGGCCTGGCGGAATGAAAGGAACCGCGATTCCGAGAGGAATGCGGTTCCTTTCATTTTTCCGCCGCGCCGCGCGCTTCTTCCCACGCGCGATGGGATTTGTTATAATGGGGAATCGGATGTGTATGGGTACGTTTTCTTCCCCCTGTAGACCGCGCTCGAGTGGCAGGCCGGCGCGACGGAGAAAATTCTATGATTCGACGTTTTCGTCTGTTCCCCTACCTTCTGACCGTGATTCTTCTGTGTTCGGTTGCCATCTTCGGGTCGATCATCCTCTATGACTTCACCTTCTGCCGCGATATGCTCATTCGTTCGCAGGAAGATAAATATACCACGCTTCTGAGTATCTCGGCCGATCAGATCTCCTACCAGCTTCAGATCGTCGAAGAGGCCGTTGGCGAAAACCTTGATTTCTTTGTTGTGGCCGCTCCTCCCGACGATCAGGCCGCAATCAAACGAATGGAATTGATTCTTAAATCATTGCCCCACCTCTTCGGGATGGAAATTCTTTTGACCGACGCGGGAAAAGACCGTTATGACCTGCACGATTTCGACGCGGTCTATGTCTGGCGTCAAGGAGAGAGTTTTCTGTCGAAGGTCAAGAAGAATATCGACGAAGAACGTCAGACCGATTGGTTTCGTCAGTTGATGCAGACCAAAAAGCCCGTCTGGTGCGAGCCGTACTTTGATCCGGTTCCCAAAACCGATATGCTCACCTTCGCCCTTCCGCTTCTGGATGACGACGGAACGGTCCTTGCCGCTTTTACCGGCGATATCTCGTTTGATTGGATCAACAACTCCCTCAGTTCTCTTCCCTTGGGGAACTATGGAGAGACGGTTCTGTTCTCTAAAGACAACAAGTTTCTCGAGTGTCCCAATCCCGACATCGAGATGAAAGAGTCGCTCTATTCCCTGGTTCAAAAGTGCGACGACGAGGTGGTTCGCCGGGGGTACCTGGCGCTGATCGAGGAGCTGCGGCGGCACGAGGGGTTCTATCGATTCCGGCGGGCCAACGGCCAGTACGCTCGATTGTATCACCATCAGGTGGATCGGACCGGCTGGTCGATCGGCTGTGTCATCCCCGAGCGGGAGGTCTTCGATGTTGTGCTGAAGATGATCCGGGGAGAGGCGTTGATTTCCCTGGCCGGGCTGATTCTCACCGTCCTGTTCGCCTGGATGATCGCCCGTTCGGTCGCGCGGCCGATTCGCGCGCTGAGCGCCGCCGCCGACAAACTGGCCGAAGGGGTGTTCGAGACGCCGCTGCCGCCGTCGGCCGGGCACAGCGAAATCGCTCAGCTGTCGTACGCGTTCGGGAAGATGCGGACCGATCTGAGTGAGCATATCAAGCAACGAGAGATGACCGCCCGCGCCCAGGCGCGCATCAACGCCGATCTGCGCCTGGCGCACTCCATCCAGCTGAATATGGTCTCGACCGACTTCGAGCCGCTGAAGGCCCACGGCGTCGATATCTATGCCGTGATGCGGCCGGCGCTCGATGTGGGGGGAGACCTCTACGATTTCGAGATGCTCGACGAGGAACATTTCTATTTTTGCGTCGGCGATGTCTCGGGGAAGGGGATTCCCGCCTCTTTGTTTATGGTGATGGGGAAGACGCTTCTCAATTCGACCATGAAGGCGCTGCGCGACCCGGCGAAGGTGCTCGAGCAGGTCAGCGCCGAGCTGCTGCGCGGCAGCAAAGACGGACTGTTTATCACCGCGCTGTGCGGGATCCTCAACGTCAAAACGGGCGAGGTTATCTACGCCAACGCGGGGCATACCCCGCCGATCGCGCTGGCCCCCGGAGGCGGTGCCCAATGGGTCGAGCTGCTGCCGGGTTTCCCCCTGGCGATGATGGAAGATGTGACCTACAAAAACCAGACCGGCACCATGGCGGCGGGGGAACAGTGGCTTCTGTATTCCGACGGCACCACCGACGCCGAAAACGCCTCCGGTGAGGGATTCGGCTCAAAACGGCTGCTGCGCTGCGCTGCCGACTGTGCCGCGCACAGCTGCGCCGCGACGGTCAACGGGGTCGATCAGGCGATCGCCGCCTTTGCCCAAGGGGCGGAAAAACAGACCGACGACATCACGCTTTTGGCGGTCTGCCGTATGAATCAAGACAAATAACGGACCAACAGCGTTGAGGAAGATTCTTTATCCACACGAGGAGTTTCTATGAGACACCCAGCAAGCAAGCCGGCCCTTTTTATCACGGCGCTGTTAGTGACGGCGGTATGGGGCGCCGCGGCCCGCGGAGATGAGCCGCTGGTCATCGCCGACGAGGGGAAGACCGAATACGTGATCACTCTCCCCGAGGAACCGACCGAGGTTCAAACAACCGCCGCCAATGAACTGGCCTGTTTCTTAAATCAGATCACCGGGGCGACTTTTCCGATTCAAAGCGAAACCGCTTCGCCGGCCTGTCCCGAGGCGAAGCAGCTGGTGATCGGCCCATCGAAGAACTCCGCGGCGCTGCTGGCCAACCTGAACCTCTCCGATACCGATCCGGCCTACGATCAGGTGATGATCCAGCGTGTCGGCTCCTCGGTCGTCCTCACCGGCCATCCGGTGCGCGGCATGCTCTACGCGGTCTATACCTTCTTAGAGAACGACTTCGGCTGCCGCTGGTGGACCAGCAGCGAATCGACGATTCCCGCCAACGCCTCTCCCGCGATCGACGTCACCGCGGTCGATTACGCCCCGAAGCTCATCCTGCGCGAGTCGTTCTACACCGATTTCATTCAGGGGAACGACCAAAGCGGTGTCTTCGCGGTCCGAATGAAGTGCAACGGCAACAGCTGCCATATCCCGCCTCAGTACGGCTCGCACCACTCGTATCTTTATTTCGTTCACTCGTTCTACCCGATCATTCCGCCGGAGAAGTATTTCCACGATCATCCCGACTGGTTCCCCGAAATCGACGGCGTTCGGAAGGTGGGGCGCAATGTCTCCTGGACCGGGTCCAATAAACAGTACGACGATTTTGTCGCTACCCTCCAGCCCGGGCAGCTCCACGAAGAAGGGACCCAGCTGTGCCTGACCAACGACGAGCTTTTCGAGGAGATGCTCAAGCGGGTCTTGGCCGACATCGAGGCGAACCCGAACGTGACGATCGTCTCGATCAGTCAGAACGACTGGCGCGGCTATTGCGAGTGTGAGAAATGCCGGGCGATCGACGAAGAGGAAGGATCCCACAGCGGCACGCTCCTTCGGTTCGTCAACCGAATGGCCGATGAGATCAAGAAGGTTCGTCCCGATCTGTACGTCGATACCTTGGCGTATATGTACACGCGCCAGCCGCCGAAGATCACCCGCGCGCGCGACAACGTCATTATCCGGCTGTGCTCGATCGAGTGCTCGTTCGTTCAGCCGCTGGGGTCCGGCGAGCAAAATAAGTCGTTCCACGACGATATGGTCGGCTGGAGCGAAATGGCGTCGAATATCTTCGTCTGGGACTACGCCACCGACTTTAAGCTCTATCTGCTCCCGTTCCCGAACTACCGGGTTGTGCAGGACAATATTAAGTTTTACGTCGATCACAATGTCCGCGGCCTCTTCGAACAGGGGGACTACCACGAGCCGACCGGCGATTTCGTTCAGCTGCGCGGCTGGCTGGTCGCCAAGCTCCTGTGGAACCCCGAGGCGGATCAGCGCGCGCTGATGGAGGAGTTCATCGCCGGTTACTACGCTCCGCAGCTGGTCCCGGTCTATATGGAGTACTTCGATACCCTCTCGGACGCCTGCGAGCAGTCGGGGATCCACCTGGGGATCTTCCGGTCGACCGCCCACGATTGGTTTAACTTCGACGCCATTTGCAAGGCGACCGCCCTGCAGAATCAGGCCCTCGACATCGCCAGGAAGCTCGCCGCCGACGATCCCGAGCGTTACGGAGACCTGCCGCGCAAGGTGCTGCGCGAGCGGATTCCTCTGGATCTGGTCTGGGCGATGGATTGGAACGAGTATCATCAGGAGGCCATTGATTCGGGGAAGGATTTCCCCGGGCCGAAAGATCCCCTGGCCGCCGCCCAAGAGCTGTTCGAACGCTGCTCCCAGCACGGGATCGTCAAGCATGAAGAGTGGGCCAGCCCGGACGACTACGAGGCGTTTAAACAAAGCATCTACGATAAATATCGCTGATGACAAAAAAACGCCGGCCAAAGGCGCAGGGCAAGCTTCAGAAACGATCCGGCTTTGTGTAAAATAGCCTGAACGTTCAGGGGTGTTGATTCGAGAGGGGCCTAAGTGTTTCCCGCGGCGGTCCCTTCTCATATCGGGGAGAAGAAATCTATGGTTCAGCGATTTCGTCTGTTTTCTTACCTCCAGGCCGCGATTCTCATCGGTTCCGGCCTGGTCTTCGGGGCGATTCTGTTCTACGATTTCTCCTTTTGCCGCAGAATCCTCGACCGGGCGCAGGCAGAGAAATACACCACCTTGCTCCAGACCTCGGCCGAGGAGATGACGCTTCAATTGCGCCATGTCGAAGCCGCGGTCTACCAGAATTTTTATTTCTATACGCTTTCCTCCCAGCTGCCGGGCACCGAAGAGATTGTCCGCCAAATCGAGATCGCCCTGCGCGCCTCTCCCGATATTTTCGGGATGGAGATTATCCTCTCTAAAGAGGGTCAGCAGCGCCGCGGAGACGATTTTCGCGTCGCCTACGGCTGGCGCGAGGACGACCGTATCGAGCTGACGCTCGATCGCGATGTCGAGGAAGATTACCAAACCGACTGGTATCGCCGTCCGACCGAGGAGATCAAAGGCGCCGTTTGGAGCGAACCGTATTTCGATCCGGTCCCCCAGACGTATATGATGACCTACTCCCTCCCGCTGATCGATGAGGACGGGACGATCCTCGGGGTCTTTACCGCGGATATCTCCCTGCAGTGGCTCGAACGCTCGTTGGTCTCGCTCCCGCTGGGACATTACGGCGAGCCGGTTCTTCTCTCGGAGAAGGGGATGTTCGTTGACTGCTCGCGCGAGGAGTGGCGGATGAAAGAGTCGCTCGGTTCCCTGGCCGATTCGCATACCGGAGCCGATCGTCAGATCTTCCTCGATCTGATGGACGAGATGAAGAAGCCCCAGGGCGTCTTTAAGTTCCGCCGCGTCGCCTCGGGGGAAATGGCCCATCTGTATCACCGGCTCATTGGGCGGACAGGGTGGAACATCGGCTGCGTGATCCCCGAGCGCGAGGTGATGGAGACCACCATCAATATGGTTCGCGGCGAAACATGCATCGCGCTGGTCGGGATATTGCTGATGATTCTCTTCGCCTGGCTGATCGCCCGCTCGGTCGCTCGGCCGATCCGCTCGCTCAGCAGCGCCGCGGGGATGCTGGCCGAGGGGAGTTTTGACGCGCTGCTGCCCTCGACCGAGGGGCGCAGCGAGATCTCGCAGCTCTCCAAGGCGTTCGACAAAATGCGGACCGATCTGAAGGAACATATCAAACAGAAGGAAGAAGCCGCCCGTGTTCAGGCGCGCATCGGCGCGGAACTGCGTCTGGCCCACTCCATTCAGCTGAATATGGTCTCGCGCGAGTTCGAGCCGCCGAGAGAATTCGGGGTCGATGTCTGTGCCGTGATGGAACCGGCGCTCGACGTGGGGGGCGATCTGTACGACTTCGAGATGCTCGACGATAAGAACTTCTACTTCTGTATCGGCGATGTTTCGGGGAAGGGGGTGCCCGCCTCGCTGTTTATGGCGATGGGGAAGACCCTCCTCAAGTCGACGATGAAGGCGCTGCGCGACCCGGCGAAGGTGCTCGAACAGGTCAATACCGAGCTGATGCGCGGAAATAAAGAGGGGCTGTTTATCACCGCGCTGTGCGGGATTCTCAACGTTAAAACCGGCGAGGTGATCTACGCCAACGCCGGGCACACCCCACCGATCGCCCTGAAAGCGGGGGGGAAGTGCCGATTCGTCGACATCCTCCCGAGTTTCCCGCTGGCGATGATGGAGGGGACCGAATACGTGAATCAGACCTCGGTTCACGAAATCGGGGAGATCTGCATCCTCTATTCCGACGGAGCCACCGACGCCGAGAATACCGGCGGCGAGAATTTTGGCTCCGAACGGCTCTTGGCGGCCGCGGGAAACGCGTACTCGTCCTGTACCGCCCAAACGATCGAATCGATCACCGGCGCGATTCACGCCTTCGCCAAGGGGACCGAAAAACAGGCCGACGATATCACGCTTCTGGCCATTTCCCTCAGGTCGGGCGTTCCGCCCAAAGATGCGTGTTGAGAACAGAACCGATTTCCTGTAAAATAGAGCTTGCCGCCGCACAAGAAGCGGCAAGTGTTGAAAGAGGGGCGTTTTGGGCTTTGAAAAAAAAGTCCTTCTCCCGTCATTACTGTCAATGGAGGTTTTTACTATGACGAAACGTCTTGAAACGCTGGGTGTTCTCTTTGGTTTGGCCGCCCTGCTGATGGTGGGGTGCGCGAAGCAGGAAGAGACTTCGACCGCCGCCAAACAAGATTCCGGCTGTCCCTACTGCGACGCGTGCGATGGACATCATCACAACGATGTCGCCGAGATCTACAAAAACGCCCGTCCTTCCCTTTTCCTTAACTTGGGTGACGACTACTACAACCCCGACGGGATGGCGGTCGACGCCGAGCGCGGCGTTCTGTGGCTGAATGTCCCGAACTTCAGCAAGTGGGACGACAACAAGGTCAAGGCGAACTCGCATCAGGGCGGGTACCTCCTTTCGATTACCAAAGACGGCACCGTCACCAAAAAGCTCGAGTACCCGATCTTCGAGAAGACCGGCCAGACCGGCCCGATGGGGCTGGAATTCGGTCCCGACGGAAACCTCTATGCCTGCGATAACCAGGCGTTTTATGACGACACCGGCGTTTCGCGCATTCTGCGTGTCGTGATGCAGGACGGCGAGCCGACCGGCGAGGTTCAGACGGTCGTCGAAGGTGTCGCTCTGGCGAACGGGATCCGCTGGACGAAGAACCTCCAGAAGAACTATATGTTCTACACCGATTCGATCCTTCCGTTCGACCAGACCGACGAGGTGATCGGCGCCGGCGGGGTCTTCGGGTTCACCGCCGACGAGGTCTTTGCCGCCGGCAAAGACGGCAATCCCCCGATTACCGTGACCGCCTCGAAGGACGATCCGCACTGCGTCGCCTATCAAGAGGTCTACAAGGTTGGCCGCGGCGACAGCACCGGCTGCGACGGCATCACGGTTGACAACGACGGAAACGTCTGGTTCGGCAATTTCGGGAACGGGACCATCTACGCGCTGCGTCCCGACGAGAACGGCCAGTACAAGAAAGAAAACGTCGAGTGCGTCTTCGACTCCCGCGTTCAGCCGCCGGCGCAGAGCGGTCCCTACAAGGGGCTGAAGCTGGAGTGCTGCGACGGTATCTTCTTCGACGCCGGAACCGGCCTGATCTTCCTCGACGATTCGGTGAACAACGCCGTTTGGGCGTTCGCCCCGGTCGCCAAGGGAGAGAAAGTCACTCCGAAGACCATTTGGAAGAATGGAGACACCGACGGTCTGGACGGCCAGCTCGATCAGCCGGCCGAGGCGATTGTTTTCGACGGCAAGCTGATCGTCGTCGCCTTCGATATGCCGTGGCCCGGTATGGTCAACTCGGCCACCGAGGGGCCCGGGACGATCTCGGCGATCAATATGGACGCGATTCTCCCGATCTGGAACGCTCCGGCCGAGGAGGCCGACAGCTGTGACGCCGGCGAAAAATGTTCGGTCGAAAAGGCCGCTGACGCGGTGGCGGAAAAAGCCGCCGAAGTTAAAGAAGCCGTAGAGGAAGCCGCTGAAAACGCCGCGCAGAAGGCCGGAGAGGTCACCGAGGAGGTGAAGGAGAAGGCCGCCGACGCCGCTGACGCGGTGCAGGAGAAAGCCGCCGAAGTTAAAGAAGCCGTGGAACAGGCCGCTGAAAACGTCTCGGAAAAGGCCGAAGAGGTTGTTGAAGCGGTGAAGGAGAAAGCCGCCGACGCCGCTGACGCGGTGCAGGAGAAAGCCGCCGAGGTCAAGGACGCCGTGGAACAGGCCGCTGACACCGCCGCGCAGAAGGCCGAGGAGGTCGTTGAGGCGGTGCAGGAGAAAGCCGCCGACACCGCCGAGGCGGTGGAAGAGAAGTACCGTCCCTTCGTCTACTGCGATCTTCCCGACGACTTTTACGGCCCCGACGCGCAGTGCTATGTCGAGGCGACGAAGACCCTTTATCTCTCGGTCCCCAACTTCCTCAACGCGGGAGATACCTCTCTTCCCGAAACGACCTCCTACCTGCTGAAGATCAACCCCGACGGTACCGCCGAGAAACTCTTCGAGTTCCCGATTTATCCCGGCGAGGTGAAGATCGGCGCGATGGGGATCGATATGGGGCCGGACGGCAACCTGTACGTTTGCGACAACCAATATTTCTTCGATACGAACTTTAAGTCCCGCCTCTGGCGATTGGTGATGAAAGACGGCGTGCCGACCGGGGACCTCCAGCTGGTGATGTCGGGCATCAAGGTCGCCAACGCGATCATGTGGGACGGCGACAAGGTCTTTGTGACCGATACGATCCTCGACGAGGAGGGGAAGTACGGTTCCGGGGGGGTCTGGTGCTTCAGCGCCGAGGAGATTCTCAAGGCGGGGACCGATGAGGAGCATCCTCCCATCGCCGTGACGCAGTTCACCGGCGCCCAGCGTGATGAGCGTCTGATCATCGTCGAGGACGCCGAGGATGTGCGCGGAAACAACTGCGGCGCCGACGGCATCTGCAAAGGCAACGATGATATCTATTACTTCGGGAACTACGGCGACGGCGCTTTCTACCGGTTCCGCTTCGACGCCGACGGCAAGCCGGAAGTTCAAAAAATCCACCGCGCCGGGGAGCTGTTCCGCTGTGTCGACGGAATCTGCTTCGACAAGAAGACCTCGAAGATCTATATCACCGACTCGGCCGACAACTCGATCTGGTCGTGCGAGGTCGGCGGCTGGGACGATCCGTACAAGTTCGAGAAGCTTTGGGAAAACGACGATACCGACGGGACCGGCGGTCTCCTCGATCTGCCGTGCGAATGCCGGGTGGTCGACGGGATTCTGACGATCAGCAATCAGGATATGGGCGTGGGGGATACCGGCAAGTGCCAGGCGACCGACAAGCCCTATACCCTTTCGGGAATCAAACTGTACTAAGGGATATTTCCGATCCGAAGAAGAACAGCGGGGGACAAGTTCTTGACACCCCCGTTGTTTTTCCCGATAATATCCCTGAGCCGGTGTCGTTCTTAAGAGAAGTCATATTTTTAACAAAAAGTAATTCTTTAACAAAGAGGAAATTTCACAATGCAGGGAACCTTCCGTTTTTCGTTCGGTCCATGGAATATTCACGAGGGCGCCGACCCGTTCGGCCCGGAAGTCCGCAAGACCATCCCGTTCAATGAAAAGCTCGAGGCGTACAAGAAGCTCGGCTTCGACGGTGTCCAGTTCCATGATGACGACGCTGTTCCGAATATGAACAACATGACTCCTTCAGAGATCGTCGCCGAGGCGACCGCTCTGAAGAAGACCCTCGACGACCACGGCCTGGTCGCCGAGTTCGTCGCCCCGCGTCTTTGGATGGATCCGCGCACCATCGACGGCGGCTTCACCTCGAACTGCCCGCAGTGCCGCGAGTTCGCGATCAACCGCGTGAAGCGGACGATCGATATCGCCGAGGCGCTCGGAACCCGCAACATCGTCTTCTGGCTCGCCCGTGAGGGGACCTATATCCGCGAATCGAAAGACCCGGTCGTCGCCACCCAGCGCATCGCCGAGGCGATCCAGATTCTTCTGGACTACAACAAGAACGTCCGCGTGATGGTCGAATCGAAGCCGAACGAGCCGATGGACCACGCCTACATCCCGACGATCGGTCACGCCATCGCCCTGGGGCTTTTGACCAACGCCCCCGAGCGCGTGGGGTGCCTTATCGAGACGGCCCACGCCCTTTTAGCCAACCTCAGCCCGTCGGACGAGATGGGTTACGCCCTGGCTCACAAGAAGCTCTGGAGCGTCCACCTCAACGATCAGAACGGCCTGAAGTTCGACCAGGACCTCACCTTCGGTTCGGTCGACCCGCGCCGCGCCCTGAACCAGGTCCGCGTTCTCGACAAGCACGGCTACGGCAACGACGGCGAGTGGATCGGTCTCGATGTCAAGGTGATGCGCACCCAGAAAGACGACGTCGCCCTGAAGCACCTCGACTACAGCCGCAAGACCTTCCTCCGTCTTCTGGAGGTGAGCCGTTCGCTCGACGACGCCAAGATCGACGCGCTGATCGCCGAACGCGACTACGAGGAACTGAACTGGTACATCGTCGACGCGATGCTCAAGTAGTTCCCGCCTTCCGCCGCTTCGCGCGCGGTTTGATATCCGCGCGCGGGCTAAGATACCAAGGACCGGACGGTTTTTCTCCCGAGAAGAGAGCCGTCCGATTCTTTTTCTCCGATTCCCCAAGCAAAAACCATTACCGGGGTTTTCAAAGGACGTTATGACAAAACAAGTTGGAATCATCATGGGAAGCGACAGCGACTGGCCGAAGATCAAAAACGCGGCCGCCGCGCTGGAAAGCTTCGGTGTCGGCTATGAGGTGCACGTGATGAGCGCTCACCGCACCCCCGAGCGGGTCGCCCGTTACGCCCGGCAGGCGCGCGCCAACGGCTTGCGCGTCCTGATCGCCGCCGCCGGCGGGGCGGCGCACCTGGCGGGAACCGTCGCGGCGCACACGACCTTGCCGGTGATCGGCATCCCGGTCGAGACCGCGGTGATGGGGGGGCTCGATTCTTTGCTTTCCACCGTTCAAATGCCGGGGGACATCCCGGTCGCGACCGTCGGCATCGGCTCCGGCGGGGCGAAGAACGCGGGGATCCTCGCCGTCGAGATCCTCGCGCTGGCCGACCCGGCCCTGGAAGAGAAGCTCACCGCCTTCCGCGGGTCGCTGGCCGAAAAGATCGCCGCCAAAGACGCGGCTGTGCGCCAATCGATCCCCGGCCAGGAGCAAGAGGCCAAATAAGTAAACAAGTGACAAGTTCTCATTCAAACACCCCGGCGATCGAAACCCTCCGCTGGACCGCCGCGAATAACGCCGATTCCCCCGCCGGGTTTTTGGACGGCACGCTGCGGCTGATCGATCAGACCCTCCTTCCGACCCGGTTCGAGGAGCGCGTCTGCTCCACGGTCGAGGATGTCTGGGAGGCGATCAAGACGCTTCGGGTTCGCGGCGCCCCGGCGATCGGGATTTCCGCCGCCTACGGGGTCTGTGTCGGGCTTCAGACGCTGTTTCGCGACGGGGAGGCCCCCAGCGAGTCGATCTTTTTCGCCCGCCTGGGCGAGGTGACCGACTATCTGGCCTCCAGCCGCCCGACGGCGGTGAACCTGTTTTGGGCGCTGGACCGAATGAGGGCGGCGGCCGATCGGCACCGGGGGGAAGATCCCTTGGCGCTGGCCGAGCGCCTTTTAAGCGAGGCGCGGGCGATTCACGAGGAAGATTGTCTCTTGTGCCGCGCGATGGGGCGGTTTGGGGCGGCGCTGGTCGCCGACGGCGCCTCGCTGCTGACCCACTGCAACGCCGGGGGACTGGCGACCGCCGATTACGGCACCGCCCTGGCGGTCTTTTTCGCCGCCCACGACAGCGGAAAGAAGATTCACGTCTACGCCGACGAGACCCGTCCCCTTTTGCAGGGGGCGCGGCTGACGGCCTGGGAGCTTTCGCGGCGGGGGATCCCCGTGACGGTGCAGTGCGACAGCGCCGCGGCGATGCTCATGCGGCAGGGGAAAATCGACGCGGTCTTTGTCGGCGCCGACCGTATCGCCGCCAACGGCGATACGGCGAACAAGATCGGGACCTATTCGGCCGCCGTCAGCGCGCGGTACCATCGGGTGCCGTTCTATGTGGTCGCCCCGTCGTCGACCTTCGACCTGACGCTCCCCACGGGGGAGGGGATCCCGATCGAGCAGAGAGACCCCGACGAGATTCGCCGCGGCTTCGGGCCGCAGACGGTTCCCGACGGCGCGGCGATCTACAATCCGGCGTTCGACGTGACCCCTCATGAACTGATCACCGGTATCGTGACCGAACACGGGGTGATCTCGCCGGTCGATGAGGAACATGTCCGCCGGGTTATTTCCCCCGAACGTACTTGTCGAGGAAATTGAGATACTGTTCCCAGTCGTAGTCGGTCACGTCGTGGTCACCGCTGCGCACATGGTAGTGGATCGTTCCCCCGACGGGGGTATTGACCGGCGGCTGCTCGGTGACCCCGGCCAGACCGTCGGTTCCCAAGAGCCGATAGACCGGGTCGGCCCCCAGCGCCGAGAGGAATTCCCCCTTCGGGTCGGCCCAGAGGTCTTCGGACGCGCTGGCGATATAGACCGGCCGGGGCGCGATCAGGGCGATGAGCTCATGCTGATCGAACGGCAGCAGGTTCGGGTCCGCGACAAAGGTGGCGTACTTGGGGCAGAACCACCACGGAATCATATCGTGCATAGACGCGATCGTCTCGCCGAAGTTGCGGCGGGTCAGCGCCGCGCCGCCGCAGCCGGAGTCGTTGGAGATCGACGCGGCAAAGCGCTCGTCGCACGCCGCCGCCCAAAGCGCCGTCTTGCCGAGACGCGAGTGCCCCATCACGGCGACCTTGGCGGGGTCGATCTCCGGAAGCGTCTGGAGGTAATCCAGCGCGCGCGAAAGCCCCCACGCCCAGGCGGTGATCGTCGCGCCGCGCGACTGTTTCGGAATATTATGCTTGTCCTCCCAGGCGTGGAACAGCGGATGAACCCCGTTTTGACGCTGATCATCGTAGTCGGGATCGATCTCTTCGTAGTAGACGGTAATAAGAGCGTAGCCGCGCTCGAGAATTTTCTCGATCGCCCAGCGGGACTTTTTTGCCCCGCGCTGGACCGGTTCCCCGATCTTTGTCCGCGTGGCGTCGGGAACCTCGGGGACGATGATATCGGGGTCGTCGCTCACCGTCGGGTTCCCCATAAAGTTCGGCGCCAGGATCGCGGCGGCCGGTCCTTGGGCGTTGGCGGGCAGATAGATCAGGAGGTTCATCTTCGGCGTCTTCTCCGGGGCGTTGAGGTACAGAACGACCTGCCGCTGAACCGCCTTGCCGTCGAAGACCGTCTTTTCGTCGAGGAACTTACTTGCCAGGCGCGCGCAGTCGGCCGTCGGCATCACGCCGTACATATCCCTCTGGAAGAGCGTCAAAAGTTCGCCGCGGCGTTTCTGCTTCCACTCTTCCGGCGTGGTAACCTTGGTCCCGTCGCGGCAAAGAAACGGATCAGGGAGTTCGAACGTCCCGACCCGTGATTCATCGTAGTTGGTCCCCGGGGGATCCTGTGCCGAAGCGGCGGGGAAGGGGAGGGCGGCAAGAATGGCCGTCAGCAGCGCGGCCGAAAGAAAACAGGTGTTTTTCATTGCGGAGGGCTTTCTTTGTCTCGGTTTTGGGGAACGCTCACGATCGATCGAATACCCCGGTATTGTACCCGAAAAACGCCGCCGAAAATAGCGTTGATCCCGCCGGGGCATGCGGTTGGCCGGGATATTGCCCTCGGCCGCGTCTTAATCGCTGGAAATCCCGCACCAGCGATATCGTGCCGCGTATCGTGAAAGAATAGCCGATCGACTGTAGGTGCGGGGAAGGGGGGCAAAGCCGGAACACGCGTTTCGCCAACACGTCAACCCAATGATCAAAACAGTGAATACCCCCTTCTGTTCTATGAAGACCACGGCGCGACGGGTACCTACATTCGGTCGTCCCCCTCGGCCGGATGAATGAGTTTTCTCCGTGGATCAGGGGAAGGGACCGCTTTGGTCAAGTTTCTTTTCTAAGAAGAAAAACCTATCGCAGCATGCGTGGTGTTTTTTTTTCTACAATACTTCTTGATAAGATCAGATAGATCTTCTATAATGGCGGTTGTTGTGTGGGAGATTTGAGTGTTCGGTCTGAATGGATATTCTTCGGCGGGTCGTCGGTGGGACACTGCACTGGAAGGGAAATTTGGAATGGTCTGTTTTTTTCGCTCTTTTGCGGGCATGCCATCTGTTCGCGCGGCAGTCGGTCCACAGGTTAAGCGGGTATTATTGCCCGCTGCCGCAACGCGCCTGACAAGCTGGACACTGATATTTATGGCCGTGTTGATGTGCGGCGTGTGTTTCGCCGAGGAGGACGGGATCGATGTTTTCCTCAAGGCGGTCATCAGTCAGCAGACCCAATCCAAGATCTTCTCCGGACAGGGAACCTATGATATGAGTAAGGGACTGGCTAAAACGGAGGAAGAGATTCAGGAGGAAATCGATTATGAAATCGCTAAAATGAAGCAAATGATCCCGAACCATCCTCAGTTGAAAAACATCATTGAAGGGTATCCTAAGGCGGTAAGAGCGCGCTATGCGGAAAAGTGTGTCTTCAGTGGTGCCTTTCGTTTTGACTATTCTCAAAAGGACTGGCACTATATCGAAAACCAAATGATTTATGACGGTGATTCCGAGAGACCCGTTACGGTGATCGAAAAAAGGGACGCACATAAATTGACCGCGCCGGTGGACGCGGCGATGTTCGATCCGTCCATTTCTCAAGTGATGGTCAACAACACCCGGTCCTCTGTCGCGGAGTTTAATCAGTTCGGGCGCGTGCGCGGCATCATGGTTTATCTCATATCCGCCGTGGTTAAAGAAAAAGGGGAACGTCTTGCCCGGGAGGAGATAAAAGAGAAAACAAAGAAGTTAAGCGGCGATAAAGAGGGGGTGACGGTGATGAAAATCACCGAGAAAAAGCCGTTTGACAACGGCGCGACGGCCTACACGATCGAAAGTTCCGCCGCCGATCAGGTTTCCCAGCGCTACGTCATCGTTCCGGCGCTGGGCTACATCTGTCC
>JAFRFG010000061.1 GCA_017434455.1 Thermoguttaceae bacterium
AAAGCGGCAAGATCGAGGTCAGATCCATGTTTTCCGAGTGGGGATACTCCCTGCTGCAAACCGTCGCGCAACTGATCTCTAATGAGTACTGGGCCTTATTCACCCTGGTGGCCATTGTCTGTGTCGGCTGCCACCTTCTGTCGTTCCACCAATACTCTGAAAACGCGTTGATCTCCCTCTATGTCCTTCTGACCATGACATGGTACTTCTTCTTCTTCAACGGTTTTCGCCAGGGGCTTGCCCTGGCGGTCTACACGATGAGCTTCGGCGCGCTGCTGAAAAAAGATTTTAAGATGTACCTGTTTTGGGTCGTTTTAGCGATGACGTTCCACCGCTCCGTCTTTTTCGCCATCCCATTGTATTTTCTCTTCACTAGACCGAATGACACCAAACAGAACATTCTCCTCTTCGTCATTGGTCTGTTCTGCGCGATCTTTCTGCGTAACATCATCGGCGTAGCCGCCGAGACGGTGGCAGAAAAATACGCCGCTTATTTGTCACGGTCTGACACCGGCGGAAGCAGCTATGCCTATTTTTATATGCTCCTGGCTGCCGGTTTTCTTATCGGTAAACGGTTTATTGCTCCGGAAGACCGCCACGAGTACGACACCTACCTGAATATGATTCTTTTCGGCAGTGTTTTGAATATCGCTGTCACCATTGGAAACGCGACCAATGACCTGATGAGAATGTCGATCTACTTTCTTATCACGGCCTGCTACATATGGCCGATCCTCCTGCGGAATCTCCGCGTCCTATATCTTCCCTTTGTCTCACTGCAATTTCTTTTTTTCCTCTATATGAGTCGTAAGACGTCAGCTGTTAGGTTCTTCCACTTCAACGAGTGGGTTGTCCCGATGTTGGGTCTGGAGTGATCTTATTGCCGCTTGAGCACACGAATCAGCGGCGCAGTAACCCGAGAGGCGACCCAATGGACGAGGGCGGCTTCCAATAGAATCGTGGCGACACAGACGAGCCAATTCAGTGGGAAGGATACCTTCGACCACTTCAGAACAAAAGCGATCACCGCGAATTGGACCAAATAGATTTCTAACGTCAGGTTCGAGATCGTTTCGACGACCCGGCCGGCCGACCGGTTCGATCCTCGCCATCGCTCTAAAGCGCGATCCAAAGAGGAGGCCGACCAGAAGAGAGCGGCTGTCAGTAAATAGAGAAATATCGGGGAAAGAATCTGGTATTCCCCCGGGATTTTTCCCATTTTCAGCAAAAAACGAACAGCGGCGTATCCCACGGCAAAGAAAAGCATAAGGAAAGAATCTCGCGCGAGGTGGAAACGCCGCACTCGGAAATAGTGGTCGTATTTGCGAAACATCGCCCCCAGGAGCATGGACTCTCCAAAAATAAACCAAGGGAATTTTTGTCCGGTCCCTGCCTCGTCAACATGCTCGATATGATAGACCGTCTTGTCGTAGAAGGAGATATACATGGTCAGATAAAGAGCGAAAACAACCAGCGAGAGCCAGGCAAGTTTATCGATCCCTAACAAACGAAAATCGGGGAGCTTCATTAAAAAATAGAACACCACATAAAGAACGACGATCGCCGCGATAAAATGGTAGTACGTCGGGTAGACGAAGAGCCGAAGGACCAATTCCCACGTCAGAGCGCCCCAGTGGTATCCAATCAGGATGCCGAACAGCGTCACAATCACCACCGCGGGATAGATCCTCAGAAGTCGCTGGCCGTACCAGCGCCAAAAATTCCCACGGACGTGGTACAGACAGTACCCCGACACGGCGAAGAAAATCAAGTTCCCCAACATCCCCCCGCAGGCAAACGAACCGCGGGGGTAGATCGCCCCGAAGTGGGAGTTGGTGATCAGCAGCGCGGCGAGGAAGCGCAGGAAGGTGATGTAAAAAATCATCGGTCCCTTCTCACCTCACCGTATGGAGATAGATCGCGTTGCGGCCGTCGGCTTGGGCCCCCAGACCGGCGACAACGACGATTCGATCCCCCTCGATCAGTTCACCCGCGCTGACAGCGCGCGGAACAAGGTTCAGAACCATCGCCCCGACATCCTGAGGAACGCCGCCGATAGGAATCACCCCCCAGTACAAAGACATTCTCCGCAGAACCTCTTCCGAGTCGCTGGTTCCGACCGTCATGACGAAGTTGCGCATCTTCGAAAGGTTCAGCGCGGTCCGGCCGCTTTTGGTCGCGATAAAGATCGCCTTGGCCCCAACCGTTTCGGCCAGCGCGCCGGCGGCCTGACAAACCGCCTGTGAGGTGCGGACCGAATCGGTCGTCTCGATGGAACACGACGGGGTCCCCTCACGGAAGATATCCTCGGCGAACGGGATCTCGCCGGTGCCGCGTTGGACCGCGTAACGCATCTGGTTCTCGATCGTTTCGGCGATTTCATGCATCATCGCGACCGCTTCCACCGGATGGGAACCGACCGCGGTCTCGGCGGAGAGCATGCAGGCATCGGCGCCGTCCAAAATGGCGTTCGCCACATCGGTCGCCTCGGCCCGTGTGGGAAGAAGCTCATCGGTCATGCTCTCGAGCATCTGAGTCGCGACGATCGCCGGTTTGGCCTGTTCACGGCAGCGGCGAAGAATCTCCTTTTGGATCACCGGCATCCTGGCGATCGGGATCTCGACCCCCAGGTCGCCGCGGGCAACCATGATCCCGTCGGAGACCTCGATCACCTCGCCAAGGCACGAGAGTGCCTCGGGCTTTTCTATCTTCGCGATGATATTCGGGGACCAGCCGCCTGTCGCCTCAAGGTTCATCGCCGCCTCGGCCGCGATAATCGTCCGGAGCTGCTCCACGTCTTCGGGAGAACGAACAAAACTCAGCCCGATAAAGTCGACGCCGGCGCGCGTTCCCCAGCGCGCGTTGATTTGATCGGCCTCTTGAAGGGTGGGGATACTCAGCGATACCCCGGGGAGATTCAGCCCTTGATGGGAACGGACGCGCCCCCCCTGCAGCACGGAACAGACCACCTCGTCTTTTTCTTTGCGGGTGACGCGCAGCCGCACGGTTCCGTCGGCTAAAAGAACGTTGTCATCCACCTTCAGATCATCGATCAGTGGTTCGTAGGTGGTGGTGAAATACCTCGGGCGATCGCTGGAGGCGCCGCGAATAAAACGAACATCCTCCCCCGCGTGACAGAGGTATTCGTTACCGGCGATATTGCCAAGCCGCATCTTGGGCCCCGCCAGATCGATCAAAACACCGATCGGCTGCCCCAGGCGCTTCGAGACCGTCCGTACCCGATCTAAGACCGGCTGGGCGGTCTCGGGGGAACTGTGAGCCATATTGATTCGGAAGACATCGACACCGGCATCGATCAGACGAGCGATCATCTCCTCCGAATCCGAGGCCGGACCTAAGGTCGCCACGATCTTCGTGCGGGACGGGTGTTTTTTCGGAAAACGGTCGAGCTCCTCACTCATCGCAGGTCCTCCCTCTTAGTTTAGCGTTTATCGGTTCGAATCCGCGTCCACTCGCCGATCAGCTCGGACGCGCCCTCCTCCAAAAGTCGGCGCGCCAGACGCGCTCCCAAATCTTGGGCATCCCGCGTGGAAGCCGTTTCTTCCGCGTCGAAGCATTTGGTTCCATCGAGTGACAGAACCCTCCCGCGCAGTGTCAGATGGTCCTCCCGGCACCGGGAATAGGCCCCTATCGGCGCGATGCATCCCCCCTTTAAGGCCGCCAGGAAAGCGCGCTCCGCCATCGCGCGAGCGTACTGACACGGGTCATTCAGCAGGGCGGCAGCCTCAAACGCGGCGTCCCCCAGGCGCGCTTCGATCGCCAGTGCCCCCTGCCCCACCGCGGGGAGAAATTCACTCGGGTCAAATATTAAATCGCGGCAAATCCTCTGATCGAACCCCAGGCGGGTCAAGCCGGCCACCGCCAGGACCACGGCGTCGTAATCACCGGCGTCGAGCTTTTTGAGCCGGGTCTCGACATTGCCGCGGATATCCTCAATACGGTACCGATCGCCGAATCGATTCAACAGCTGGCAGCGCCGCCGCAGACTCCCCGAACCGATCACCGCGCCGGGGGCCAGCGAATCGATCGACTCCCCGCGGCGCAGGACCAGACAGTCCCGCACGTCCTCCCGCGGGGGGACCGCCGCCACGGCCAGACCGGGAACCGGTTCGGTCGGGAGGTCTTTCATCGAATGAACGGCCAGATCGATCCTCCCCTCGAGCAACGCGCGCTGAATCTCCTTGGTGAAGACCCCAATGGCACCGAGATTGACGATCGGTCCGGCTTGATGCTTATCCCCCGAGGTATGGATCACCACCAGCTCGGCCTCAAGCCCGAGATCCAAAAGCCCCTTTTGAACCGATCGTGCCTGAAAAAGGGCCAGCGCGCTTCCCCGTGTTCCAATGCGAATCATAGGTCGTTCTTGTTCCCTTCCTGAACCGTATCCGACAAGATTGTATCCGACCTGGGCCCATTTGACCAACGGGGGCCGAGAAACCTCACTTCGGGCGGATCCTTTGACGGGCCATCCAGGGAAAGCATCGGAGCTAAGTTAAGCGGTTCCCGTTCGGGCTGCGAAATAGGGGACGGAGTAAAGCCGATCGGGAGAAACGCCAGGACCAGCCAACCCAGCAAGGTTCGTCCCCAGCCGAGCGGGCGGCTGTCGTCGGCGCTGGCCGGGTGGTAAATCCCCAGAAAGCAAAGAATCAGCAACATCACGATCCACTGCCACTGGCGAAAGACAATCACCGCCGCCACGATCACCAAGTAGACCAGCAGCATCCACCTTCGGGCCGCGCGCCCGGTCAAAGCGTAAAATACATGGCCTCCATCGAGCTGACTTAGCGGAAAAAGATTCAGCGTGGTGATAAACAATCCCGTCCAGGCCGCGATGGCGATCGGATGGAGGATCAATACCCCCCCGTCGGCGGGCCGCTCGAGAACCAGCCGCGAGAGCCAGCGCAGGACCAGCGGCTCGCCAAAGCGGAACAACTGCCGGGGAGCGTCCTCACAGCCCACGCAGCTCGAAAAGGAAAGCCCCACCGCGAGAAAAAGGAACGTCGGAACAAGACCGGCCAGGGGACCGGAGATCCCAATGTCGAATAAAGCTCGACGATTCGGGATACGGGCATCCATCTGAATAACCGCCCCAAAGGTCCCGAACGGGGGATAAGGAATCGGAATGAAATACGGAGGGGTCGAGAAGACCCCGTACCGACGTGTCTGAAGATAGTGCCCCAACTCATGGCAAAGGAGAATGGTCATCAGCGGGACGGAAAACATCAGGCCGCCGGCCAGCCCGCCGGGGGCGTAGATCTGACCAACGTAGGTCGTCGAGGCAAACGTCAGCAAGAAACAAAGCGCCGCGGCCGGCCAAAGCTTTTTCGCCTGAGTTCTTCGCGGGGAAAGTGCCCCGCGGCAGCCGTCCAGACGATGGGGACAATCAGAGCGGGTTTCATTAGCGCCGAAGGGGCATGGGCAGACCGCGGGATACTCTTTCCTCATCGCCGCTCCTCCCGAACCAGCGACTCGGGAAGAATCGGCAATTGCCGCGCGTCGACCGTCTTGGGGTGGTACATTTGGGCCTGTCGGGCGGCCTTCTGGCGATCGGCGCAAAGACGCATCACCTCGCGCGCCGCCGCGCAGGCACAGCGGCGCTTGCGAACACGGCCGAAGAATATCCCCAGTCCGATCGCGCCGAAAAACAGCGCGAAGAAGAGGAGCGTCAGCAGGATCGTGACGAGCAGCTGCCCCATCGTCCCCCCTCGAGTAAAAACTTCTTTTAGGTCAATTCATGCATCTTAGCGACCAGTGACTTAACGGCGTCCACCGAACGAGTGAACGCCTCGCGCTCGGACGGGGTCAGTTCCAGCTCGATGATCTTTTTCACACCGCCGTCTCCCAGAATGACCGGGACACCGACAAAGTAACCACCGACGCCGTACTCTTCCTGGCAGAAGGCCGCGCACGGGAAAAGACGGCGCTTGTCGCGAACAACGGCCTCGACCATCGCCACGGTCGCGGCGGCCGGCGCGTAGTAGGCGCTTCCGGTCTTGAGGAGGCCGACAATCTCGGCCCCGCCGGTGCGGGCGCGCTGAATCAGCTCGGCCAACCTTGACTCGGGGATCAGCTGGGTCACGGGAATACCTCCCACAGAGGTACAGCTGGCCAGAGGAACCATCGTATCGCCATGGCCGCCGAGAAGCATCGCCGAGACATCCTCGACGCTGACATCGAGTTCGGCGGCGATGAAGGCGGCGAAACGAGCCGTATCGAGAACACCCGCCTGGCCGATCACCCGCTGTTTGGGGAAACCGGTCACCTCCAGCGCGCGCTGCGCCATCGCGTCGAGGGGATTGCTCACCAAAATCACCACCGCCTCGGGGGATGTTTTGGCGATATTCTCGGCGACCTGACCGACGATTTTGGCGTTCGTCGCCAGAAGGTCGTCACGGCTCATCCCCGGCTTGCGGGGGATACCGGCGGTGACTACCACCACGTCGCTGTCGGCGGTGTCGGCGTAATCGGTCGTGCCGACCACACGCGCGTCAAACTTCATGATCGGAGCGGCCTCGGCCAGGTCGAGCGCTTTCCCCTTCGGCATATCGCCGGCTGCCGGAATATCGAGAAGGACGATGTCACCCAACTCGGCGGCCGCCGCCCAATGCGCGCAGGTCGCACCGACATTTCCCGCGCCGACGATACTGATTTTCGCTCGTTTCATTAAAAGTACCTCTCCTCGTATTGGCTGAGACGGACGCCTCCCCAGTTCACAAATCGGCAAACCGGGGTAACAGGCCTATTATACCCCGCGGCTCTTGTTTGGGGAGTATCGCCGCGGTACACTAAGTGGTGATGACCGTCCCTTTAACCATAACTCCAAGGAAGAATAATGATCACCAAAAAACGCCCTATTGTTCCGATCTTTCTTTTGTCGGCGCTCGTTCTCGTTTGCACCGCGCTTCGCGGTGCCGAACCGATACGTCTGCTCTTCGTCGATCGCGGCCATCCGTACGATGAACCGGCGTTTTTGGCGATGCTCGATTCCTTCGGCGACTCGCTGGCGATATCGCGCGCCCACCTTCCCGAGGATCAATCGATGATTGCCCCAAGCGCGAAAGACAGCTACGATGTTGTTCTGTTTTACGACCAGGATCAAACCCCCATTTCCGACGAGGCGATGGCCGACTACCGGGCCCTGTTCGATACGGGGATTGGTATCTTCGTCCTTCATCACCACTTAAGCGCGCACCCGGAACGCCCTGATTTTTGGGAGCTGGCCGGCGGCTGCTACGTCTTTGAGTCCAACCGGAACATCGGCGGACAGACCCTTCCGCTGGGGGATTATCACCATGACGAAACCGTCCGGGTCCATGTCGAAAAGAAACACCCCATCGTTGAGGGGATCGACGACTTTACCATTGTGGATGAGGTCTACGAAAACGCCTATGTCTCCCCGGAAGTGGAGACGCTTTTGACCACCGACCACCCCAAATCGATCAAACAAATCGGCTGGCTGTGGAACAAGCACCGCTCGCCCGTCTTTACCTTAGAGCTGGGGCACGACGCCCAGGCCTACGACAACCCGAATTTCCGCCGGATTTTCATCCAGGCGATCCGCTGGCTCAAAGAACGAAGCGACGAGATTCAGGGCAAAAACTAGTTTTTGGACGACCAAGTTCGCGAAGCTCTTCACTTCCCCCCGCGCCTGGCACTGTCGCGCTGGGCGCGGGGCTGGTCAGACCAGCCGAGCTTCTCTCGCAGCGTCTTGTAATAGTTCTTCCCCGGAATCCGGATCAGCCGGGCGGCAAACGGGGCCTTGCGGATCTCGACACGATCCCCGGGAAGCATCGTCAGGTCAGAATCCCCGTCGACAACGACAAAGACCGGGCGGTTGACGACCCGCAGCTCGTAGAGCCGATCGGCCGAATCGACCACCGGTCGGTAACTCAGCGAATGAGGACTTATCGGCGAGACAACGACGGCGTTGAGGTCCCGGCGCAGGATAGGCCCGCCGGAAGAGAGGTTGTGTGCCGTGGAGCCGGTCGGCGTGCTGACGATCAGACCGTCGCCATGGTAAGTAGCGACGGTCAGTCCGTCGACCGCCAGCTCTACGTTGAGGATTTCAAACGGGGGGCCCCCTTGGATCACCACCTCGTTGACCACCATTTTATGGGCAATCGGAACCTCGCCGTGCTCGTTCTCCCGCGATAAAACCTCTTCGGAAACATAGGTCCCGTCGTCCACCAGGTCGGACCGACGGCGCCAAAGAACACATTCCAGAAGAATATGCTCCCGGAAGGTGAAGGATCGAAAACCGGGAGAATCGAGAAAGGGGATCAACTCGTCCGGCATCAGGGCCGAAAGGAAGGCGAGCGTCCCAACATTGACCGGAAGAAGCGGAATCTGACGGCGGCCGAGCTGATGGATCGAACGCAGAAGCGAACCGTCCCCACCAAAGACAATCGCCAGCTCCGCGTCCGAGGAGGAGAGATCGACCTGACCGGTCAGGTCGATCGTCTCGATCTTCAGCCGCTTTTTCAGCTGGGGGGTCAAACGCTTGACCGTCTCGAGTACTCCCGGGCGTCCGCCGTTCCCCAACAATACTGTCTTCATCATCTTCCGCATCTAAACCGTTTGCCGCCAGTACCACCTGATTCTTCTCACCGGCTCGCAGCCGTCGGGGGATATTAGCCCGGCGGCCACGCGAAACCGCGGCCGCCAAGAACATGGAAGTGCAGGTGCGGCACCGTCTGACAGGCGTCCGGCCCGCAGTTCGAGACGACCCGGTAACCCGATTTCGCGATACCGTTTTCCTCGGCCAGACGGGCGATGACGCAGAAGATATGGCCGATAAGCTCGGTGTCTTCCGGAAGAATCGCCGAAGTCGAGGGGATCGGCTTTTTGGGAATCACCAGGATATGAACCGGCGCCTGAGGGGAGATATCGCGAAAGGCCAGACACAGATCGTCCTCGTAGACGATATCCGAGGGAATCTCTCGGTCGATGATTTTGCTGAACAGGGTCTTTTCAGCCATAGAACACCTTTCTTAGCCAAACCAGGTAAGAATTGTCAGGCACACTTGCGTTTGCGGACTCGCGTCGAGGACAGGAGCGGATCACAAATCGGAATGGCCGACTTGTTTTCACGCGGAAGCAGGTCGTCCGTCTCGCGGATCGAGACACGCGGTGTCTTTTTGCGGGACTTCGGCCGAGCGTGCTCCGGAGCGGGTGTGGCGGCTTCCTCACTGCAGGGAGCGACCAGTTCTTTGTTCGACCGCTTGATGATACCGGCGATGAACTCACCGAAGATACGCAGATCGAGGACCGTGGCGCTCGGCGCCTCGGGGTGGAACTGTGTTCCAATAGCGAACCAGTCGTCACGAATCGACTCGATAGCTTCCACCACGGAGTCGGGGCACTTGGCCGTCACCAGGAAACCCTCGGCGACATCATCAACAGCCATGTGGTGAATACTGTTGACCAAAACCGCGTTGTCGCCGTAGACACGATCCAGGAGAGAACCGGGTTCGATCACCAGCGCGTGACGGTGCCATGGATCATCCGGCTCATAGTGCGGAAGGGCGGTGCCGATATCCTCGGCGATATGAAGGAAGAGCGTTCCCCCCATGGTGACGTTCAGAAGCTGCATCCCCGCGCCAATCCCAAAGAACGGCATACGGCGCTCGTAGACTTTTTTGATCAAACGGCGGTCAAAGTCTTCACGGCGGGGAGCCATCAGACGGATCGAAGGATGGAGCATATAACCGTCGTTGCGCGGGTCGATATCACCGCCGCCGATCATCACCACGCCATCAACCAGATCGAGAACCCGATCCAAATCGGCGTCATCGACATACGGGGGGATCGCCACGGGAATCCCCCCCGCCTTCATAATCGAGTCGTAGTAGCCGGAAAAAAGATATCCGATCGACGGCGCGGCGTTCCGCCCCACCTTGAAGTCCATATTGATCGCAATCAACGGCTTCTGGCCTGCCATAATCCCGTATTCCTCCCGAGATTGCGGGCAAGACATCCGTTGAGGACACACCGCAGACCTTTCTAAATCCGCGCCTTTTTCTCGCGCCCTCAAGCGTACCGAGAGAAAGTTGTCTTCGGCTGTAGACATCAGACAACGCAGCCGCGGCAAAAACGCTGCAAGGAGACTCATCCGGCGCGCCGCGGGCGGGACACCACTCCCACCGCAGGCACTGAACGGTAACTAAAAATATCGCGCCTCCTAAGCGCCTTCACCGAAAAATGGGGTATTCTATCGCGTCACCTTTAGAACACCACCCACATCCCTGCGCTGCCAACATATATCAGCGTCAGAAGTTGTCCCTCATTTCTGGCTTGTCTTGGCCCTGATCCTTAGAAAGGGCGTCTTTTCCGGAAATTGCTGGGAACCATAAACCACACGGATTAATATACGGGGAGCGTGGAAATAAATCAAGCGACATCGCATATTTTGTAAATTCTCTGTGATATTAGCATATTTAGTGGCGCGAGCCACTAAATATGCCGCCCATTCTGTGTATTCCGTCTATCTTACGCACTGTTTTCTCGTTTTTGCCCCCCTCGTTGTTCGATTCATCGGCAAATCATGTCCCAATCGATCGGGAACGAGACAGGTTCGTCCGGCCGCGGATCACAGGCCTCTTGGTACGGACATTTGTCGGGGAGTCGGATTCGTCTCCCCGTACCGCGCCGAAACATCATGGGGGTACGAAACAGCGCGTTTATGTCACCGTCAGCGTTTTTTAATGAGACAGCCGAACCATAAGAAACCTATGATTTGAAACCCCTCGGATATTGCTCTTTACTCCTTGGGCAAAAAAGGGCACAATACGCGGGTGTCGGAGCGTAGGAAGACGCTCGCGGCCTTGAGAAAACGAGAAAAACGACCGTTTCACTGATAGACAAGGAGAGTTCATCGTGAAAAATTCTGTGGTTATCGCCCTGTGTGGCGTCCTATTTTGCGCGGTTTCGGCACTTCAGGCCCAGCAGCCGCAACAAGCCCAGCAGTCCCAGCCGAGGGCGCTTCTGATCGGCGTGGTCGATATGCCGAGCGTCCTTCAGGCACACCCCATCACTGTCGATGAGATGCCGATCCTCCGCGATTCCTTCGCCAAGGAACGCCTCGAGGCACAAAAATACGAGCAGACCTGTATGAAGCAGGTCGAACAGATCAAACAGCAGTACAAGATGGGGACCCCCCAGTTTGATGAAGCCGCCAAACCGATCCGCGAGGGTCTGCGCCAGGCCGAAATCCAGCTTCAGGATCGGCAGGCCGAGGTGATGAATCAGGTGAATCAGCTTCAGTACAAGATCTACACCGACGTTCAGAAGGCCGTTCAGCAAGTAGCCGAACGCAAGGGGATCTTGATCGTCCATACCAAGATCAAACTCGATCGCAAGGGGGTGGCCGAGGAAGTGGCCGCCGTCCAGGAAGCGGACGCCAACCCGACGCTGGTCTGGAATCACCCGGCCTGCGACATCACCGAGGACGTCAAGGCCGCGCTGGCGGTGATCGCCGGAACCCCGAAGGGAAACGCCGCCAATGGAGGCGCTCTGGATAATATCTCCAGTCAGGCCCAGGCCAGCGCTGCCCAGCCGGCAGCGGCTCAGCCGGCGGCCAAAACCGCCGCCGCGTCGGCCGCCGCCCAACCGGCCCGCGGCGCCGCGCAGCCGCGCTAAACAGATCCCCGGTTCATTGACTCCCTCCAAAAAAGACCGATCGTCAAAGATCGGTCTTTTTTGACATCTGTGTTTGGTGAATCGCCATGAATACCCAAGGTTTCTCCGTTCCGGTCTTTTCGCAAACCACCGTCGCTAAACGCGCCGTCCTTTTGGGGTTTGGATTCTGGACCGGCATCGACACCACCGTCGAATTTCTCCCCGCGCCGCCGGGAAGCGGCATCTATTTCGTGCGGACCGATCTTCCTTCGGCCCCCCCCATTGCGGCGGTTGTCGCCAACCGAGTCGATAAACCGCGTCAGACCTCTCTGGCCGTCGAGGGGGCTCAGGTCGATATGGTAGAACACCTTTTGGCCGCCGCGCGCGGGATGGGGATCAGCAATCTGGAAATTCGCGTCAGCTCGGCGGAGATTCCCGGTTTCGACGGTTCCGCGCGTCCCTTCGCGCTGGCCCTAAAAGAAGCGGGCAAACAGGACCAGCAAGTTCCCCGGCCGGTTCGTGTTGTCGGGAACACCTACCGTTTCGGGGACGATCAGCGGTGGATCGAAATTTCTCCCCCCCAAGGAATGGACTCCGTCTATCGATACGAAATCGATTACACCGCGGCCGCCGGCGGCCGCGGCGGGATTGACAGCCAGTTCTTCGAGTCAACGCTGACCGAGGAGACCTTTTTGGATGAGATCGCGCCGGCCCGGACCTTCCTTCTGGAATCGGAGGCACAACAGCTGCGCGCGGCGGGGCTTTGTCAGAGGGTCCAATACGGCGATGTCCTCGTCTTCGGCCAGGACGGTCCCATCGAAAATCACCTCCTTTGGGAAAACGAGTGCGCGCGCCACAAGGTACTCGATATGATCGGCGATTTTTCTCTGGCCGATACTCCCATTTTGGGGACATTCCGCGCTTGGCGGACCGGTCATAGCCAAAACGCCGCGGCGCTGCGCGAGCTGCTCAAAATCCTCGATCAACAATAATACATCCACACCGAACACGAACAATTAACAAATTTGTAAAGAAAGGATGGGGGATGATCCGAATCGGAGTCATCGGTACCGGCCGACTGGGGGGATTTCATGCCGAGAAGGCCGCCGCGGATCCCTGTTGTTCCCTGGTGGGAGTCTTTGATCCGGCCGCGGCCAATCGAGAAAGGGTCGCCCAAAAACTCGGTGTCACGGCGTTCGACGATCTTGAAGCGCTTCTGGAGGGTATCGACGCGGCAATCGTCGCCGCTCCCACCTTTTCGCATGGGGAAATCGGCCGGAAAGTACTTGAGGAAAAGAAACATCTTCTGATCGAAAAACCGCTCTGCTGCGGCGCCGCCGACGCCACGGCGCTTGTTGACCTGGCGGACAGGAATGGATTGGTTCTGGCCTGCGGTCATGTCGAGCAATTCAACCCCGCCTGGCGGGCGGCTCACGGCGAACTGCAAAAGGCGATTCAAAGCGGTCCGGTCCTCATCGACGCGGTTCGAACCAGCGGCTATACCTTCCGCTGTGCCGACGTCGGCGCGATTCTCGACCTGATGATCCATGATCTGGAGTTGGTTATTTCCCTCTTCTCGGCCCGGGAGCTTCTTTCCGCGCCGATGATCGCCTGGGGAACCAGCGAGTTTGGCGGACATGAGGATACCGCCTCCGCCCAGTTCCTCCTGACCGACGGATCGGTGATCCGACTGTTCGCCTCGAGGGTCGAGCTCCAGGCGCAAAGACATCTGACATTGCGATCCCGCACGGGGCGTTTTACGGTCGACTTTATGGCCCCCTCGTTCAGCGTCACCTCCCCGGACAGCGCCATTGTCAGCGGCCGGTATTCCCCCGAAAAGTGTGACTACGCGCCGCTTGTACCGCGGGCGGCCGATTTTATGAAAGAAAACTACCGGACCGTCGAAATGCCGTTCTCCCCGCAGGACGCGCTTTCCCTGGAACTTGACGATTTTCTCCGGTCGATTCGGGGGGAGAAAAAAACCACTGTCCCCGGGGACCGAGCCGCCGAGGCGGTCCAGCTGGCCGAACGGATCATCGCGGGGATTAAGGTCAGCCGATCATGACCGAGCGTCTCCCCACCGCTGAGAAAAAGCCGCTTGGGGAGGGGGCAATCATCGTCGTCCCCTCCCCGGATGATACATCTCTTCCGGCGCGGCATCGGCGGTATCTGGTCATTCGGCGAAGCGCCGCGGTCATCGCCCCGGGAAAACTCTGCTTTCCCGGAGGGAAATGCCTCCCCGGCGAAAGACCAAACGAGACGGCCGAGCGGGAGTTTCGCGAGGAGATCGGTGTGGAGGCGGCTATCGCGCGCGAGATATGGCAGAATGTCGCCCCCTGGGGGGTTCACCTGGTTTGGTTTTTGGCGATCCTTCGCGATCCCAAACGGACCTTTCATCTCCAAAAAGAAGAGGTGGCCGAGGCCTTCTGGAGCGATCTGGAAACCCTCTTGGCCGATCCGGACATGCTCACCAGCAATACCGAGTTCCTGGAGGGAGCCCTCCGGGGAACGATCGATCTGGAGTTCCCACACTAGCTCTTTTTTGCCAGAAACTGGAGGCGCTCCAGTCCCGACTGGCGGCACAGATCATATAAATCGAGTACCGATTCGATCGGTACGGTCCCATCCGGCGCGATAATGATCGTGGTCGATTCCGCATAGCCGCCGATTCTTTTTTCCAGGGCGGTCCGATCCGAGAAATGTTCCTCGCCAATCTCCCACGACGGGGGAGACTGCGCTGATCCGAACAGCCGGATCGTCACGGTCTGCTCCTCGGGAATCTCGACTCTCTTCTCTTGAGCCGTCGTCCCGGGAAGGGTCAGGTTCATCGGCAAAAGCCGTTCCAACTCATCGAAATTCGCGGTAAAGACAAAGAATATCAGGAGCAAAAAGATGACGTCGATCATCGAGGTCATATTCAGGTCCGGAATCTCCCCGGGGCGGGACAACGGCGCTTTCATAAAAGTCTTCTCGATGATAAAAAAACACCTCCGGATCGCCTCCTATAGGAAACGATCCGGAAGCTCTCTTATGCGGGGGCACGATCCATCGCCTCCACAAATGAAAAACCGCCGAAGCGGATGAAGAATCGGATTGTTCGACAACCTCCCATGTCGAAGATGTCTCCACAAGACCGCAGGCGTCACAAAACATCGCAAGCCCAGTGCCAGGTCCGACAATCCAGCATCCAATCCTTTCCGTAGTGAATGCTCACATCCATGATGATAGGGGAAAGGATATAAAAAAAACGCTCCCGGGTCAAGAGCGCTCAAAAGAAAATATATTTTGAGACATATCCCGTTTCAGCCGGTCAGAACCCCGACAACGCTTGGCCTTTGAGCCACTGATTGAAGACCAAAAGCGACCAAAGCCGGCCGGCGTGGTCGAATTTCGCCGCCAGATGCTGCTCGACCAACTCTCGGGTATACTCCGGGTTGAGGTAAGCGGCGCATGGGGAATCGCAGGAAAGAAGGGCATCGCGAAGGTCGCCGCTCAAAGGACCGCGAAACCAGTGATCCAGCGGGACTCCGAACCCACGTTTGGGCTGTTTTTCGAGGTCGGGGGGGAGATATTCACGGAAAGTCTCCCGCAAAATCAATTTTCCCTTGGTCGCGCGCATTTTCAGGGCAATCGGAAGGCGGGCGGCCAGCTCCACCACACCGGTATCGAGCATCGGGCAGCGGACTTCCAGGGCGAAGCGCATCGAGGCGATGTCGACTTTGGTCAAGATATCTCCCGGCAGATAGGTCAGCAGGTCGGTAACCGAGATGGCGGTGGCAAAATCACGCCGATCGGCCCGGGCAAACGCGGCTTGAAGCACCGTCAGGGGGTTCGGTTCCTCCCCCTCCTCCTCGTACGCTTGGCGGAGGACTTCGCGGAACCGGTTCGAGAACAGCCGTCCCAGCCGCTGGCGGTTAAAGATGGCGATCCACTGCAAGTAGCGCTCCAGGGGAGACATCCCGACAGCTTCCAAGAAACGCTTCATTCGCCGGAGGATCGAACGCTGCGAAATCGACGCGGGGATCATGGCGCGAACGGGCCCCGCCAAGAAACGTCGGATCGGCTCGGGAAAAAAATCGAGCGCGCCGGCCAACTTCACCGCCTTATACCGGTCGTAGCCGGCGAACAGCTCATCTCCCCCATCCCCCGAAAGAGCGACGGTGACATGGCGGCGTGTCATCTGGCAAAGATACCAGGTCGGGATCGCGGAAGAATCGCTGTACGGCTCATCGTACTGCGCGACGATCTGCGGAAAGATCGCCCGCGCGTCGGGGGTGACGATCAGCTCGGTATGCTCGGTTCCCAGACGCTTGGCGGTCGCCGCGGCCAGGGCGGTCTCGTCGTACTCTTTCTGCTCAAAACCGATGGAGAACGTCTTGATCGGGCGATCAGAGAGCTTCTGCATTAAAGAGACGATGATCGTCGAGTCGACTCCACCGGAAAGGAATGCGCCCAGGGGAACGTCGCTGCGAAGGCGTCGGCGGACACTTTCCTCCAGCGCCGATCGCAGTCGCTCGGACCACTCCCGAGCGCTGGTAAAACGCTCCTCGCGGTTGAAATCGATCTCCCAGTAACGTTCTTGGCTCCACCGGCCCTGGGGTGTCCAAACCGCCAGATGAGCGGGAGGGAGCTTCCGCGCGTCGCGCCAGATCGTGCGGGGCACCGGGATATACTGGTAGGCGAAATATTGCTCCAGCGCGATCGGATCAAGCGTTCGCGGAAAACCGGGAAGAAGAGTCAGCGCTTTGAGCTCACTGGCAAAATAGAGCTCCTCGGCCGTCCGCCAATAGAAGAGGGGCTTTTTCCCGAGACGATCACGAACCAGAACCAACTGTTCCTTTCGCGCGTCCCACACAGCGATAGCGAACATCCCCTCCAGTCGTTTGGGGAAATCGAGCCCCGTCTCCTCGTAGAGGTGAACGAGGACCTCGGTATCGGTATCGGTCTTAAACCGGTGTCCCTTCTCCAGCAGCTCGCGGCGAAGCTCGAGGTAATTGTAGATTTCGCCGTTGAAGGTAACCCAGACCGATCCATCCTCGTTGGCCAGCGGCTGGCGTCCCGCCGAAGAAAGATCAATAATCGACAGCCGCCGATGCCCCAGGGCGGCACCGGCGCGGGAGGAAAAAGCCCCTTGACCGGGAGACAATAAAAGCGTCCCTCGATCGTCGGGACCGCGATGTGTCAAGGAATCGACCATCGCGTCGAGTGTCTCGGGCGAAACCGGTACCCGAGAGCGGCCCACCGCGCCACAGATCCCGCACATCGTGTCCCTCCCAAATGAAAAAGTGAAAGATCAGACCTTCTTTTCGGCCATCGCCCGCGCGAGAATCTCCGAGGTACTCGGACGCATGATTCTCGGGTCCACATGCTCGCCGCGGCGCAGCGTGGCACGGACATCTTTCCCGGAGATAAAGACCGGTTTTTCGTCCTTGTGGAACTCCATCAGGTCGACACGGCCGATCGACTCGTAGTAGGCGGCGAAACCGACCTTCAGGGGTTTCTCCAGCAGGATACCGTCGAGGGAATCGAAGATCTCCTGCGCGTCGAAATCTCCCCAGATGGCCGTTCCGTCTTTATAGGGAGCGTCGGCGTGCTTACGACCGATGATCAGATCGGTGAAGCCGAAATTCTGGCGATAGATCGCGTGCATTACCGCTTCCTTCGGGCCGCCGTAGAACATCTTGATATCCAGACCGAGAAGGATAACCCTATCAGGAACGGCGCCGCCGATCTTGTCCCAGAGCGCTTGGTCGCTGTCCCCTTCCCCGAGAGCGCGGGCATCGATCAATTTTTCGTAGGTCTGCATCCGAATCTCGGCGTTCACGTCGTCCCCCTTGGTCTCACCGACCAACGGGTTCAGGCAGGCCCCCGCGTTGAAACCGGCGCGAAGCAGCGATTCCAGCCCGTAAACCAGCGCGTACTCATGGGCGCGGTGCAGCGGGTTGCGCGTCTGGAAGGCGACCACTCTCTCCCAGCCCTTCTCAGCCAGCAGGGCACGAACCTCACGGGGCGAGAGAATATACCGGCCGAAAGCGGGATTCTTCTCTTGCGGAAAGACCCGGATCGTTCCGCCGAGGAGGTGGGTCTTGTCCGCGTCGTTGACTAGAACCATATCGGCGCCGGGGTGATCGGTCCGATCGGTTAGGTAGACCGACTTGAGATAGCGTTCCTTCTCCCAGGGGAAAACATCGGTCACGCTCAACAGAGCCACCGGCCGGCCGGCGCCGTTGACCAAAGCCACTTCCTCGCCGACTTTGATGGAAGAGGCCATCTCCTCGGTCACAGGGATAGACAGCGGAATCGTCCAGGCGTATTTTTGACCGTTGAAGAGGATCACCGCCTCGTCCAGGACCCGATTGAAGAGCTCACGGTTCATCGGGCCGTCCAACGGGGTCAGCCCCCCGTCTCCCCAGCGGTAGACGGTGGAAAGATCCGCGTCCGAGACGGGGACTTTACGAAGCCCCCCGGCCCTTTTCATCTCCTCACTGACCCGATCGGCCGGGATTCGGCACTCGACGGGAACATTCAATCCTCCGTGAAAACTAATCAAGTCGCTCATCGATCTTCTCGAATTCTCCGCTGTTAATGTTTCTTTTTAAAGAAATCCGTCGGCGTTCCAATGAAGGGAGCCCTCGGAAAAAACCGCCTCGACGCTTCCACAAAAAAAGATCCCTTCGTCCCCCTTTGGATCACGGGAACGAAACGGACCAAAGATTATCGAAGCGAAGATATTGTAGTTAAAAACCCTTTTGCGTCTACCTAGTCTCGTCACCCGCCTTATTTTAACGTCACACAAAATTCTCTATTCTCCCGAGACAGGGGAGATCGCAAAGCTCCGTCTGCTCGATGATCCCCAGCGCCGCTTCGGGGATACTTCCTCGGGCATCATCGACGAGATACCAGCCGTCGCAGCCAAAGCGGAGCATCTCCTCGGTTTTGCGCCGGTCATCCGGCGAGACCACCACACCATGATCGACCAGGACCATATCGAACGATTCAGCCAGTTCCAAAAGCCGAGCCAGCCAAATCCGGCGGCAGCTGGCGGAAAACGCCTCCGGGACACTCCCCGGCGAAAGGGGAAGAAGAAACAGACCGCAGCGCTGCGGCTGAGCCGCTCCGTCACCTTGGGGGAAACATTGGCCGGCTGTGGGATTCTGGCGCGGGAACTGAAGTCGCAGCAGACCCTCCGGCGGACGGCCCTCCTGTTGAGAAAGGAGTTTCTCCCATCCGGCCGCCGGTTCCAAACCAAAGTACGAGGCCAGCGCGGGGGTTTCAAAACTGGCGTCGACCAGAAGAACACCATAGTGGCGGCAGACCAGCTCGTGGGCTAGGGAAAGAACGAGTGTCGAACACCCGACTCCATGCCGCGCGCCGCCGAAGCCGAGCATCCGAGTACCGGCCGCGGCCTGGCGCTCGACAAGATCACCGAGCTGATCAAACGCCTCCTCACCGCGGGATAGGAGCCGCGATATGTCCCGCGGCCAACCGGGAATCAAAACACGGTCGGCCCAACGATAGGGATCCCCCAAAGAGGGAAGAAGACCGCTGGGTTCCCCCGAAAAACCGCGGACGGCTTCCTCCTCGCCAGGCGCACTGACCTTTGGCGTGCCTTGCGGCGAGGGAGCCCCTTCGCGCGGAAACGATTCCTCATGGATCTTCAGCGTCGGCTCCGTATGGGGGAGAGAGCCGGAATCGACATAGGAAGTCACCGAAAAAACCGAACCGGCCGGTCTGGGCGGGACGAAAGGGATCACCTCGGGATCGTCAGATCGGCCCGATACCTCGCCCGTTCCGACACGATCACCCGGTTTCGTTTCGGGAAACGAAACGGTGAACGTCGGACCGCCGCGCGAATTTAGGAACGTATCTTCGTTCGACATATCGATCCTCTCTGCTCAAAGGAACAGCATGGGGAAATATCCCTCCCAATCAGTGAACACCTCCGCCCTGGGGGAGCATTGCCGTTGTTTTTGGACCGCCGGTCTGGATTCGGTAGTCCGCGAATCGACCGGATGTCTTCTGGGTCGGTACCGTCTCGGCCGCCCGTGAGGCGACCTCCGGCATCGGCAAATCGGCCTCCGGACGAGGCGTATCGTTCATGTAAATACTGTTCGGATCGGTGTTGTACGCGGCAAAACCAATCGACGGATCGAACGGCGTCACCTCGTTCTTCATCGGAATCTCCGGCTTATTAACCACGGTCTGTTCCGAAACCTGTCCCACGGTTGAATCGGCCAGCTGGTCCCAGCCGCAGGCCGCTTCCTCGCCGGCGGCCGGTTCGTTACTCATCACCGCTTCGGCGCCGCTGACCTGAACCGGGGCGGACGATACCGCGGAAGCAAGTTCCGTCTCAGAGGAAGCCGAAGAGATAACCGGGCTGTTCCCTGCGGCCGTACCAGCGTCGAAATCGAGCGGACGCTCCATTTCGGCGACAGCCGGCGAGGTCCCCCTTTCCCAGACGGGGATATCGCCAAAGCCGGTGCCGGACCACCGTTGGGTATCGGCTGTCTGTCGGCGCTCGGCCGGTTCATCGGAAATCTTCGATTCTTGAGGACAATCGGTCGGATTCTGGGCCGAGGCGACGCTAAAGACCGTCTCCTGAGATACCTGTGGCTCGGGAAGCGGACCGTCCATCATGGGGAGACTGCTGAGGATCATCCCCCCCAAGATTCCCTTCATCACCCCTTTCATCCCAAGGATTCCCATCGTCAGACCACCGACCGTCACACCGCTGATCCAAATCAAAGCCAGCGCCCACACCGAGAGCCGAACACCGCGCGGCCGGGCTTTACGCCGCGCCGCCGATCGGCGGGTATTCGGTATTCTGGCGACCACCGGCGGATAGCCGGTATCCTCACGAGCAAACGAGTATCGATCTGCGGTGGGGGAATACTTTCCCCGTTTCTCGGAAGAGTGACGATCATCGTCACACGAGCCGCGGACCTTGATTTTGCTCGAACCAGAGCGTTTGGTCACGCCGCGCCGCCTGGAAATCCCCCGGTTAAAACTCTCTTCGGGGAGAAAAAACGGTTCCTCTTGATAACTGCGTTTCATGGCCCTGGGAATATCCTGCGTAAAATACTCTTGTCGTCGTGGCTTTTCGGCAAAGCCCCTCTTTCGTCGTATCGTCCCTACAATCCGCATACTTTAACAGTTTTAACGATTTTAACGGCACGTCCCCGAAAGTTGACACCGCTGGAGGTGGTTTGGGCTCCCGTCCCATGAAAAACATTTTGAACGGCGGAAATTCCTCCGTACGAGAACTTGAAAACATAACCAACAAGGATTAAAATCACCGGTAGAGATTTTGCTGGAGATTTTTTTGGGGGGTTCCCCCCCAAGGTGAGTATTCGTTCGGTACGAAAAATCGCCTTGTGTCTCCAACGCGCAAAACTGCCGGATAAGATCAACCGCTTAACAACAGCAGCGGCATCTTTTGTCGGGGAGTTCGTCTCGCGATCCAAAGAGACTAAACCCGGGGTTCCCCCTCGTTCTGTCTTTGAGCGCGGCCGGTCTCCTTGGGTAGAGGGCGGGTTTTGCAAAGAAAGGTACGAAGTGTATCAGGATAAGACAAAACAGGAAGCAAGTTTACTGGGGCTCCTTTTGGCGCTTCTGGCCCGTTTCCTTGTTTTCCTGAAGGGGATCTCTTCTTCCAAGTCCTCCCCGATAGTCCAGGCCGGCGCCCTGTGCCGGATACCGGCTTTTCTGTCTTGCGTTCTTTCTTTGGCGTACAGCCGTACGCGTCCAGACCGTCGTTTTCTCCCCCCCGACGCGATGATGCCGTTCCCAGGAAAAAAATCGTGTCGCCAATCACCCTCATTATCTTTATTGCCATCACGCTTTTGCTGATGGTATTCTCGGGGGTTGTCTCGTTCTGGATCATTCGAAGTATCGATCGGTCCAAAGAACGGGATGGGAACTCCCGTGCCCAAGAGATTCTCCGTCTGGCCAATCAAGACGCCGAAAACCGCCACCGCGAAGTCGACCTCGAGCTCAAAGAAAAGGCGATGAAGCAAAAGGAAGAGATGGAGTCTCATTTCCAAGCGCTTCGCCAAGAGAACAGCGAGCGCGAATCCCAGCTGAACAAACGCCAAGACGCGCTCGACAAGCAGGCCGAAGATCTCCGCAGTCAAGAGAAACTGGTCGAAAACACGCAGCGCCGCCTGACCGAGCAGATCGAGGAACACAAAAACCTCAACCGTGAACTGGCCGCGGTGACCGAACGGCAAAAACAGATCCTCTACGAGCTCTCCGGTCTGTCGAAAGAAGAGGCGACCCACAAGCTCCTCAAGGACCTGGAGGTAGAACTCCACAATGAGGTCGGCTCGATCATTCTCAAGCACGAGCGCCAGGTGGCCGAACAGTGCGAGCAGCAGGCGCGCAACGCCCTGCTGTTGGCGCTGCAGCGTTACGCCGCGGCCCATACCGCCGAGGCGACCACCAGTACGGTCGATATCCCGAACGACGACATGAAGGGGCGTATCATCGGCCGTGAGGGACGCAATATCCGCGCCTTCGAGAAGGTCACCGGTGTCGATGTCATTATCGACGATACCCCCGGAGTGGTCATCGTCAGCGCCTTTGACGCCATTCGCCGAGAGATCGCCCGTCAAACGCTCGGCCGCCTTATCGCCGACGGCCGTATTCACCCCTCCCGCATCGAAGAGATCTTCAACGAGACTCATCGCGAGATGCAGGCGTTCATCCAGCGAGCCGGGATAGAGGCCGCTGATGAGGTTGACGTCCACGGGCTCCACGACCGCATTATCGGTTATTTGGGCCGCCTCTTTTTCAGAACGAGCTACAGCCAGAACGTACTGCGCCACAGCATTGAGGTCGCGTTCCTCTCGGGCCTTATCGCCGTGGAGTTAGGGTTTAACGAAAAACTGGCTCGCCGCTGTGGTCTGCTCCACGATATCGGAAAGGCCGCGGATCACGAGGTCGAGGGGGGCCATCCCCAGATCGGAGCCGACATCCTCAAGCGCTACGGCGAACCGTACGAGGTGATCCAAGCCGCGCTGGGGCACCATGACGATCCGAAAATCGATAACCCCTACACGATTATTGTCGCGGCGGCCGACGCCTGCAGCGCCAGCCGCCCGGGGGCACGCCGCGAGACGCTCGAACATTACGTCAAGAGAATGGAAGAACTCGAGGCAATCGCCACCAGTTTGCCGACCGTCGACAACGCTTACGCCGTCCAGGCCGGCCGCGAGATGAGGGTTTTGGTCGATTCCGCCAAATCGACCGACGAGTCGGCGGCCAAGACCTGCCGAGACATCGTCGAGAAACTGACCAAACAGCTCCAGTTCCCCGGCGAGATCAAAGTCACGGTCATCCGCGAGACTCGCTGCACCGAAACGGCCAGCAACAACCGTGCCGCGCACTCCGGCAGTGGTTCGCGCCGCGACAGTCGCGGTGATTGACTTGCGCTTTCCTTTGCCGACCAACAAAAAAGAGGGCGATGAATCGCCCTCTTTTTTCTCCTTGTTTTTCCCTCGCCGATGGAAGTTTACGCGTCCTTCGAGGTGATCAGGTCGGCCAAAGCGCGCAGCCACGCGACGGCGGCGTCCCGCTGCTGCTCACTCCAGCCCCCCAACCGCAGCTCCAGCACCGCCCGCTTGATGGCGTCAACAGGTTCGGCAAGTACCTGGGGAAGCTCCGGAAGGTCTTTCATTTTCTGAAGGACTTCCCCGGTGAGTTTCGGTTTTAAAAGCCAAACGTCCTTCCCTTCGGGAGCCGCCTCGTACGAGGGCTCCGTTTTCGGTTCCTCCGCGTTATTCTCCTGCTCTTTTTCGTCGTCTTGGGACTGTGTCCGTTTGGAGGCCCCCAGATCGACAAGTCCCCCGTCGCTGTCGATATCGCTGTCGTTCATGGGGCTGACATCCTCGTCGTACTCGGAGGTCACGATCTCTTCCGGTTTCGGGGTCTTATCGGCCGGAGCGCCTAAACTCTCCCACCGCGCGATCCTCATCTGCGCCACCGAGAGGGATTCGTCAGACGCTTTCTTCAGCCACTGATCGGCATCCTCCCAATCGAGCGCCGCCTGGAAATGACTCCAGTACAGACGGCTGTACTCGGGGTTCTCCGCGTAGCGCTCGGCGTTACCGAATCGTTCATAGACCCGGCGAAGACGCCCGACGTGCTGGCTGGAGACATTGCCGATCCGCTGTGAGAGTGATTCGTCCGACCAAAGCGATCGGGGGAGCCCCGCCTCGATGAGTTTTGTCCTCCAGGTGAGGATCACCTTCCCTTTCTCCCAATTCGTCCGCGAAATGAGCCGATTCCAGAAGCCAACGTATTCCACGGCGATCCGCTCGGCCAGAACAATACTTTCGGGGGAAGCGGCCTGCGTCGTGCCGGAAGGTTCACCCTCCGCGTTCACGGCGTTGTTATCTTCCCAGGGAGCGGCAGAATCGTTCGGGGTACTCATTTTATATTCTATCCTCCTGATCTTATATGTTCGGTTGTGTTCTCTACGCTTAGCGCCCGCGGCAAGCCTTAAAGGGACAACACGTACTCTATTAAATCATCGAGTTCCTGTTCGGTAAGGCGGTCGATCCGGCCGTCGGGATTTCCATGCTTGGCGTCGAGGAGGACCTCGCGAATCGTCAGCCAGTGACCGTTATTCATGTAAGGAGCGGTTCGCCAAACCTCGATGAGGGTCGGGGTATCAAACTTCGACATCCCCTCGTTATACTGACGTGCCTCGGAGCGGTGAAACGACATATCAGTAAAGAGCGGTTCGGGATGGCAGGTACTACACCCGACCCGAGGCGCGTCGAAGAGGAACTTCCCGCGTTGTGCCGAAGGGCTTAGCCGACCGTCGATCAAATGGGGACTGGGGACCGGCTTCATCGACGAGAGGAAGATGTCCATCGCCTCGTAATCTTCCTCGGGAATCTTACTGAACAGGATATGGGTCACTCCGGCGCGAACGGCCGTCTCGGCGTCGGCTCGGACACCGGTGATCATCGACGGAGGCGTTTCGTGCGACAGAAGAAGACTTTTCGTATTCTTCGGGTTACCGACCCCATCGTTCACCAAATCCCAGTTGAGCCCATCGACACGTCCTTCCGGATGGCATGTGATACAGCTTTGCCAATGCTCCATACAGATCAGCGCGTCATGGAAAACCTCCTCACCGCGGCGCCGGGGAGTCATCTCCGGCTCGGGACCTAAGCGGGCGGACCAACGGCGGATCGTCAGCCCCGAAAGAAGCCGGTTCGGTTCCAGCTCCAGCCAGCGCAGCGGCTCCTCTCCCGTGCAGGGGGTATCCTTTTCGGGCTGGAGCAGCAGCGGGGTATTCGGGTAGTGATAATCGTCCTTGACCCGTTTAAAGGGGGGATCAGCCTCGACTTCGATCCGCTCCACCTTATCATGAAAATAAGAGAGCGCCCAGACAGTGCCGCCGCGCGCCACCACACGGCGAATCCCCGAGGCGTCGAGCGTGGTGCGCATCCGCATCGGGAGCCGGTCTTCCGACTGGCTGGAGTAGGTAATATAGGTCCCAAACCCGGGGCGAACCCCGGAGGGATGCTCTTTGAGGATCGTCTCGATTCGATCGTAGGGAAGAAGAAGGATCTCGTTGGTCCCTGACAAAGCGACTGCCAAAAATTCCCCGCCGGGGGAGACCGCCAATCCCCAGGGATTGGCCGCGCCGCGGGAGACATCGTCCAGGAACAGGATATCGACCAGTTCGTGCTGTTTCACATCGATCACCGAGACGATATTTTCAACGATCCAGCCCCCGACCACCTGAACGGGAACGGTCAGATAGTTCGCCACCGTCCCGGTCATCAGCGCGTATTCCCCATCGGGAGAGATGGTGACTTCACGCAGGTTGGTCACACCGTTGCGCATCGCGATCTCATGGACGTTCCCGTCGGCTAGATCGACCACGTGGGCCAGCGACATCGTGTTGGAGACATCGGCCCGGCGGGCGGCGACCATCGAGGTCGTCACCAGGTTCTGATAATCGGGGGTGATCGCCAGAGATACCGGTTCGCGTCCGACATCGAACGTCCGCAGATGTTCCCCGGTCTCGGCGTCGATCTCCCAGACATTATCATTGAACTGATGCGCGACATAGAGCAGGGTTCGGTCGTCACGTTTTCCCACCGCCAAGCCGGACGGCGTGTGTCCCACCGTGTAAAGGGAGCGGATTGCCGGCTCTTGCCCGGCCGCTTGGGGGAGAGAAACCACCGCCAGTGACCCGGCCGGTCCGCCTCCGATGATCGCCAGCTGTTCTTCCCCGGGAAAGAAGGCCATACGAGCCGGCTTAAAGGGAAGCCAGAGAAAAACCGGAGCGGTTTTCCCTTCCGCGTCGGTGACGCGCAGCCGGCGCGTCCCCTCCTCCAAGATAAAGAGCCGAGAGCCGTCGGCTGATAAAAGCAGATCGCATGGGGCGACACCCGGGGTATCCTCGTCGTCTCCCCCTGCCGGCGCGATGACCGGCACGGAAAACAGAAGGATCAAGACAGTTGCCACAGCGGCTCGATCCGCTTTTTTCATATCGATGTCTCCCCTTGGCTTGCAAAATAAAGAAAGAGCACGCAAAAGGAATCCCTCTGGCGTGCTCTTTCTTTCCTGTTTTTTCCGGAAGGCCACCCTTGGACGGCAGCGACCCGCTTAGTCGAGGAACCCAACAAGCTTCATACTGCGATTCGGCTGCTGCATCTTGCGGATCGCCTTGAATTCGATCTGGCGGATACGCTCTCGGGTCACCTTGAAAATATGGCCAACCTCTTCCAGCGTGTAGCTGTAGCCATCCCCCAGTCCGTAACGCAGACGGATGATCTCTTTCTCGCGGTAAGAGAGGGTCTTCAGCAGCGCGTTGATCTGGACCTTAAGCATATCCTGGGCCGCTTCGTTCGACGGGTTCTCGGCACTATGGTCGGGAAGAAGGTCGCCGAAGTGACTGTCCTCGCTGTTGCCGACCGGGCGATCGAGACTGATCGGATAACGCCCCATCGTAGAGATACGGCGGACATCCTCCAACGGCAGACCGGTTCGCTCGGAAGTTTCTTCCAAGGTGAGATCACGTCCCTCTTCCTGAAGCCCCACACGCTGCGCGTTGCGGACCTTGGACATCGTCTCGACCATATGAACCGGGATACGGATCGTCCGGCTCTGATCCGCCACCGCGCGGGTGATCGCCTGGCGAATCCACCACGTCGCGTAGGTACAGAACTTGAAACCACGGCCGTACTCAAACTTTTCGACCGCGCGCATCAAGCCGCCGTTCCCCTCTTGAATGAGATCGAGGAAGGGGAGCCCCCGCTTCTGATACTTCTTGGCGATCGAGACGACCAAACGGAGATTCCCCTTAGCGAGATCCTGCTTCGCTTTGCGGTGCTCCTGAAGAACAGCGTCAATCTTCTCAAGCCGATTGCGCAGACTCGTCGGGGTCTCGTGAACCACAAGAAGGTTGTTCTTGTACTCATCGCGCCAATGAAGACGCTCGTGGACCGGCCGTCTGGAGGCCTTGTGATCGGCGATCCACTCCTGGAGCTCGTCGACCTTTTCGCTGTATCTCCGAAGCGTCTTGATCATCGCCTCGACCAGACGGGTCCGGATACGCATCTCCTCGACGAGCCGCGCCGCGCGGTCGCAGCGCTGACCGAGCCGTTTCCAGGCCTCACGGCGCTCCTCCCAGCTTCGACTGCGGCTCAGCGCGGTTCGATAGTCTTTCTCGTTGAGGGGGAGCATCTTGCGCAGGGAATCGGTGTTGTACCTGAGCTTGATCTCGTACGTTTTTCTGTCGCCGGAATCGATCTGAAAAACCTTGTCGAAGGGATGCTTTTTATCCAGAACTAACTGGAAAAGTCGGTAGACATGGCGAAGCACATAGTCACTGCGAAGCAGGTAGCGAAGCCACTCGGAACGGGTTTTCTCGATCGTTTTGGCCAGCCGGCCCTCCTGCTCACGCGTCAGAAGGGGGATATCCCCCATCTGACGGAAGTACATTTTGACCGGATCACTGTCAGAAAACGAATCGTCGGAGGAGTCCGAAAAGCCCGCGTCGCCGTCCGGGTCGAGCGGGTTGCCGCCCGCGGAGGCACCATCGTCTCTGTCCGAGGGGTCGTCATCCCCGTGAAGGTCGTCCACGACTATCTGGTTGGCGTCGTCATCATCGTCGTCGGACGAGTACATGAAAGGGGTTTCCCGGCCTGCCAAATCGTCGTCATCCGCATCAACATCGGACGGGTACTCGAACGATTCATCCTCCTCGGCAGCGCTGAGGGCACTCTGTTCGACCGCGGTCACACCGTCGGCGGTCGTCTTTACCGACACGAGCCGACTATCGGCGCGCTCTTCGCGATCATCGTCGACCCCGAAATCTTCGCGCTCCTCCTGCGATGTCCCCTCACCGCACTGGCTCCCCCGATCCCGCGGCCGCTCGGCGGCTTTTTTCGACCGACTCTGTCGAGTACGGCCAGTCGCCGACTTTTGGGGCTGTCGCTTTTGCTTGTCTCCACCTTTGAGCTCAGTAGCTTTTTTCAAAATCGAAGCTCCTAACCAACTCTTCTGTACCGCGTGATAAACGTCAGAACTGATACAATCGCTCCGACTGTTATCCCCACTTGCCTATCATAATCGATATTATAGGGGAATTCCAACATTTCCCAGAGAAAACTACGGAATTTTTCGCTGGATGTCCTTCGATTTCCCGAAAAAGCGGCAAAATTCTCGTCTTTTCTCCTTTTGGCGGCGAAAACCGCGCCGGGAGTTCCGGCCAGCTCCGTATACCGTATCACGCGGCGGCTTCAGCTTGCCTTACGATACAAATCGGTTTAACTCCCCCCCAACTTTCCATTATATACCTCGCGCCGGGCACAAAAAGGGTTTTCAAACAAACCAAAACGGTTTTTTGGTAAAAAACGAACAAACGAACTTTTGCCCAAGAATCCCTCGCCCCACCACAGAGGCCTCGGGCAAAAATTTTCTTCCGCGTCTCCCCCTTCCCTGGCTTTTTGTTTATAATGGCACGTGGCAGGCGGCGCGCGGGTGTCCACGGCACTCTTCATGGCCCCAACGAAGTTTCGCCGGATCCGCGCGCCGTCTGTTATCGACCGTCTGTGACCACAATACCCACGTCTTCGAAGACCAAGGAACCGTCTGACCATGGCTGTGTACCGACTCATCTGTTCATGTGGCCAAGCTCACCGGGTCGAAACGTCGGCCGCGGGAAGAATCATCGAGTGCTCCTGCGGCAATCAGCTCACGATCCCCTCGATGCGCCAGATTCGCGCGCTCCCCCTGTGGGACGAAACCCCCGAAGATAAGCCCGAAGACGGGTTGCCCGCGGCCGGCGCCGAAGGGTCACGGCCGCAGCCGGCGGCAAATACACAAAAGTCGCCGGAGGGTGACGACAACGCCCCCGCGGCAAGCGCCTCCCCCCTAAAAAAAGGAGGGGTTCTCCGAGGAAACCGCAAGGGGTTCCTTCTTGTCGGAGTGATCTTAGCGGCGATATTCTCTTGTCTGCTCTTCTACACGATTCGTCACAAGCCCCGTCCGATCGAAGTCCTTCGGAAGCAGCGCAGTTTTCTTCTCGGCAAGACGCTGGTCCAGCGCGACTCGCTGCCGGTCACCATGGAGGATTTTAAGTTTTACATCGATCAGATCGACGAAGAGTCCCTCAGCTTCTATCAGCTGATCAACTCGGTCACGGTCACGGAAGACAATCTCCAGGCCGCCAGAAAAGTATTCCCCGATATCAAGGTAGGAGATCGATTTCTCCCGATCAATGTCGAGCTTGGCCAGTGGGTGGAGATCAACGACTGGCTTCTCGACCGAATGACACCGGTGATGGCCTACCGTTACTTTGATCAGCTCAAAAACGGCCCCCAGCTCAGCGACAACTTCTACGAGAACTTAGATATGCTCCACACGCAGTATAAGTTTAAGGTGGCGATGTACTCCATCCTTATCGGGCTGTCGGTGATTCTGTGCGCGGTACCGTGGATGCTTCCAAAGCACGACTACGTCGTCGGAGCGATGCGCGGCTCGGTCTGGAAGGCGTAAGAAGCGGATAACGGAAAAAGCAAAACCAACAATACAAAACCGCGGCGTCATCCTGTACCGCGGCGTTCGTTAGGAATCGATTTTACAGAAAGACGGGTATCGGGATTATGGAAGAACCTCGCGTTAAGAATGCCATCATCAGTGTCAGCGACAAACTCGGGCTGGCGGATTTCGCCAAAGGCCTGGCTGCCGCGGGAGTTCGCCTCTACAGCACCGGGGGGACACGCCGCCATCTGGAGTCCAGCGGGATTCCCGTGACCGACATCTCCGCCTACACCGGTTTTCCCGAAATGATGGATGGCCGTCTGAAGACCCTCCACCCGAAGGTTCACGGAGGGATCCTCAACCGCCGCGACAATCCCAAAGACATCGAAGCGCTCGAGAAATACGGGATCGAGACATTCGAGCTGATCGTCGTCAATCTCTATCCGTTCGAACAGACGGTCGCCCGCGCCGATGTTACCGACGCGGAGGCAATCGAGAATATCGACATCGGCGGTCCGACAATGATCCGCGCCGCGGCGAAGAACCATCAGTTCTGCGCGGTAGTCACCTCTCCCGACCAGTACGCCCCGGTACTGGAGCAGATCCAAAAGACCGGCTGCACTACCCTTTCGATGCGCCGCTCCTTAGCCCAGGCGGCCTTCTCCAAAACCGCCGCCTACGACCTGGCGATCTCTCATTATTTCGCCGAGCGTTCCGCCGATATCGAGTTCCCCCAGAAGCTGACGACCTCGATCGACCTGAAGACCGTTCTTCGCTACGGTGAAAACCCCCATCAAAAATCGGCGCTCTACATCGACCCGAAATCCAAAACGGCCTCGGCTGTCAGCGCCCGGGTCCTCAACGGAAAGGCGCTCTCCTACAACAACCTCCTCGATCTGGACAACGCGCTGTCGCTGGTCCGCTCGTTCCAAGAGCCGGCCGCGGCGGTACTCAAGCATAATAACCCCTGTGGCGCGGCATTGGGACAGACCCCGGTTGAGGCAATCCGCAAGGCGATGGAGGGTGACCCTCTTTCGGCGTTTGGTTCCATCCTCGGCTTTAACCGAGCCGTTGACAAAGAAAGCGCCGAATACCTCTCGACGCCGGGCCTGTTTGTCGAGGCGATCATCGCGCCGGAATTCACTCCCGAGGCGATCGAAATCCTCACCACCAAGCCGAAGTGGAAGGCAAACGTCCGCCTGCTCGAATGCGGTTCTTTAGCGGTCCCCCCCGCCCCCTGGCAGATTCGTCCCCTTGAGGGGGGGGCGCTCCTTCAGGAAGCCGATATCCTCCCCGATCCGGAAGAAGACTGGACGGTGGTCACCGACGCGCGCCCGAGCGAAGAGCAGATGCGTGATCTGCGCTTTGCCTGGCATATCGTCCGTTTCGTTAAGTCGAACGCGATCGTCATCGGCAAAGACCAGATGATCCTAGGCACCGGCGCCGGCCAGATGAGCCGGGTCGACTCGGTCAAGATCGCCGTCGAGAAAAGCGGCGACCGCATCACCGGCTCGGTTCTCGCCTCGGACGCGTTCTTCCCTTTCCCCGACGGGCTCCAGACGGCAGCCGAAGCGGGGGTCACGGCGTTCATTCAGCCGGGCGGCTCGCGCAATGACGCGGTGGTGATCGAGGCGTGCAATAAGTTTGGTCTTCCGATGGTCTTCACCGGGCGGCGTCATTTCAAGCACTAACCTCTCCTTTACCCTGAGGTCGGGTTTCGTCAAAAAAGTAAAGGATTACATACCCATGGTGGAGGAACGATGTTTTTCCTGGCCGTCAGGAGAATCCATCCTTTCCTGGCTGTTCGGTCACCTGGCGTCGGTGATCGACGATCCCCGACGCCGCTCAAGCGCCCCTCATCCACCGTACCGGGGGCGTTTCGCTTCTCCTGATTTTCCGGAAGAGACAGAGGGTTTCCCGCCGCGCGGCCGTGGCGACTACCCCGCGGCCGATCACTCGGCCGCACCCTCTTTCGCCGCGATCCAGGCCTCGGTCATGGACGAATGCCGGGAGCTTGTTCCCACGGTCCCGCCGGCCAGACCTGTTACCCCTTCCCGCCGTTCCAACGCAACGCCGCCGCTGCTTCATCGATTAAAATCGTTCTTTCAGCCCAAGACCGATTACCGGGCCAATTGGGAGATACTCAACCAGTCGCACCGCCCGGGATTTATCCGCGCGATTTTGCCGGTCGGCGCCTTCCGCCGCCGTCAGTCCGCTTTGAGCCGGCTGGAACTGGTCACGGCGGTCGATTCTGTCGCCGAACTGGCCGACTATTTCTCCGCGTTGCCGATTGCCAAAAACATCGTGACCCCCGAACCGGGCCGTATCGAGCTGACGCTGGTCGTCGACGCCATTGTCCCGGGCCTGCGGCAAGTTCCCCTGATAATCCACGCCGTTCGCCCCGAGGAATTCCTCACAACCGCCCTGTTCGAGACCTGCGGGATCGCCGATCGGGCGGCCTTAATCAAAAGCGCGGCCGAGCGGGGAATGACGCTCGATCGAAGCGGCCTTTACTCGCGCGGCCGGCGAATTTTCGTCCCTTCGTTTGAGGCATTCTTCGAGCAATTGGGGCTAGAGAACATCCCCGCCGAACGGTTGGACAGCGGATACGGCTTTCCTCAGCGAGGCAGCGCCTCCGATCGTCTCGTGACGCTCGACGATCTGCAGGGCGACCTGCATATGCACACCACCTACTCCGACGGATCCGGTACAGTTGAAGAGATGATCGCCGAGGCGATGCGCCTGGGGCACCGCTACATAGCTTTGACCGATCACACCGAGCGCTGCTATACCCAGGGGGGGATGGATACGGTCCGTTTCCGGCAGTACTGGCGAAGAATCGACCAGATCAACCGACAGTTCGCCTCGATGGGAAATCCCTTTCGAATTCTCAAAGGGGCCGAGGTTGACATTCTCCCCGACGGTTCTCTCGATATGGAGCGGGACCTTCTGGCGATGTCGGACTGGATTATCGCCAGTATCCACTTCGATCAGGTGATGCCTCGCGAGCAAATCCACCGCCGGATCGAATCGGCACTGGCCAACCCCTATGTCTGCGCCATCGCGCACCCGACTTTCCGAACCTTCACCTCCGATTTTCGACTCGATCTTGATCCCGATTTTCTCATTGACCGGGCACGGACCTACGGGAAGTTTCTAGAAATCAATTCCCAGCCACGCCGGCTTGACCTCGACGAGACGCTCAGCCGGCGAGCGAAAGATCACGGCGTTCGTCTGGTAATCTCCACCGACTCACACGCCCCCCATCAGCTTGGCTGTCTGCGTTACGGCGTCAATGTCGCTCGGCGCGCGGGGCTCACCCCCAAAGATGTGCTCAATACCCTTTCGCTCCAAGATCTAATGGCGGTACGAAACGAGATATTCGAGTACAACGAATTGGAGATGTTCGCCCGCTGGCATCAGACACTTGACGACAGTCCCTCCCAATAAGATCCCCTCAACAAGCATCGGCAAAACCGTACAAGACACGACAAGGAGATTTTTGTGGGCTTGATTCACCAGACAGTAAAAACCATTGGGATTTTTCTCCTTCTGGCGACACTGACCGCCTCCCCATGGTATTACGGTTCGGCCTCGGATGACGCGCTGCGATGGATTCTCCGCGCGGAGGCGGCGGCCGCCGTTTGCGCGCTGTTGACCTTACTGACCATGCCGAGGATGGTTCGCCGTCAGATCGCGCTGGTTCGGCTGGCGGTTTTGTCGCTGATTTGGATGGCGGTCTCGGCCCTGGCGTGCGTGCAGATTCTCCCCATGGGAGAAAAAACAACCACCAAGATTTCCCCCCACATCGGAGAGTTGGCTTCGGAACTGCTTCCGGCCGACGGCAGCGAGGAGGCCCGCGTCGAGGCGTCGTTCTTTGAAGATTCCCCACAGATTCTTACCAAAGCTTGGCCGCATACCCTTTCGATCCGAATCGATGAGACACAGCGTATCCTCCCCTTCCTGTTAGCCGGAGCGCTTGCCTTTCTTTCGACCGGCGTCCTTCTGCGCACCAGCCAAGACCGAAAGGCCTTTTGGTTTCTCACCATGGGGAACGGCGTTTTGCTTGGCCTTTGCGTCTTTTTTTATCGTTCCGGCGGCGATGGCGGCCTGCTGCAAAAGGTGTGGCCCTACGCCGGCTGTCCCCCGTATGTCAACCGGAACAACGCCGCGGGATACATCGTCCTTTGCCTCGGTCCGGCCCTCGGTTTTCTCGCCTCCGGTCTGTGCGACGCGATGGCAAAGACACACCGGAATCGGACATTGACCTACGCCGGTCACACGCGTTTCGCGGACAGTCGGTGGTACGCCGCTGTTTCCGAAACTTTTTTCGACTTCATCGACTCACTCTCCAAGCCGATCCTGCTCCGTTTTCTTGTCGTCGCGGTGCTGATCACCGCCGCGGCGGTAACACTGTCGCGAGGCGGAACACTGGCGGCGCTGTTCGCGTTCTTTGTCTCGCTGGTACTGGTCGTGCGGGCCCGCCATTCCGGCTCGCTGGTCCTTTTGATTATTCTCCCGATTCTCCTGCTGGCCTTCGGCCTCGCGACGCTCGGGGGAGTCAAAGAACGGATCAGTTCCCGTATGGCGACATTGGACGTGAGTGGTTCCCAAGAGACCGCCATCGAGAGTGACTCACGCATCATCCATTGGAAAACCGCGCTGAAAACGATCCGCGCCTACCGGTGGCGCGGCAGCGGCGTGGGAACCTACGAGGCGGCCAACCGTCTCAACGACGTGAGCAACGCCACTGGGATCGGTTTTTATCACGCGGAAAACCAGCTGGTCGAAACCGCGATGGAGATGGGCGCCGTCGGCCTGGTGCTTAAGGGGATCTTTTTCCTCATACTGCTGATTTTCATCGAGCGAACACTCCGTCCCAATCGGTCGAGCGATATGCTTCTGTTCGGAATCTCGATGGCGGCGATCCTCGCCGGCCAGGCGGTCGCGGCCTCCTTCGACTTCGGACTGACCATCACCGCCAACTCGATTCTTTTCGCCTCGTTTTGCGGAAGCTTCGCCTCCCTTTCCTCGAGAAGTTATGACAGAGTTTCTTCGCACCACCACCGCCACGGCGGCGTTCACCGTACCGGTTCACCACATCACAGTTCCTCCCGCCCAAGCACTTCTCCTTCAGGCGAACATCATCACCATCGGCATCACCATCATCATCGGTCCGGTTCCCGAATTCCGGCCCCCTTTAGCCGCGCCGCCGCAGCAGGTTTCTTCGCCGCGACGGCTCTTCTTTCCCTGGAGCTGATCGGCCTGGCCGCCGCCTCGATCCCGGCGGACCGCGTTTTGGCAAAAGCCCTGTCGGCCGACCGCGTTTTGACACTCACCGAGGGAGAGAAGAAGCTGGAGGATCTCGACATCCGGCAGACCGACGCCGAAATCGAAGCCCTCGGGTACGAAATCTCCAAGACGCCGGAGGATCCCCGTCTGCATCGTCAGCTGGCGGTCACCTGGATCACCCGATTCCGTCTTTCCCTTCTGGAGCGATTCAAAAAATCGATGCCCGACACCACAAAGGAGGCGCTTTGGGAACAGACCGCGGTGGAACCGCTCTTCTACCGAATGATGACGCTCAACAGCGGCGCGGAGGTCACGGCCCGCTGCTACCGCGGCGACCCTGTCGTTCGTGAGAACCTCGCCCCCGCGATGCGCGAAATTCTCCTGGCCCGCCGTCTCGCGCCGCTGGACGCGGACACTCACCTTCTTTACGCGGTTTTGTTCCCCCTGACGGCCGATTCGCCCGAGATGAGGGATATCGTCGTGCGCGCGGCCAACCGCGCCATGATGACCGCCCCTTACGTCGCGGTTGTCACGTTCCGAGCGGGGGCGCTTTTATTCGTCACCGGCAATGAAGAGGAGGCATGCCGGCTTTGGCGCCGTTCCTTTGAAATATCTCCCCAGAACAGAAGGGGTATCGCGAAACTGCTCCTCCAGGGGGAAGATACCGATACCATCGGGCACCGTCTGGAGATGGTCTTCCCCGACGATCCGAATGTGATCGATCAAATCTACAGTGAACAAAAAAGTTCTCTTTCCCCTCAGGCCGCCGACGCGCTTTTGGCGCGCCTGGAGAACATACTCGATCATACGGCGGATAAAACAAGCGGGGAGTATCTCCACGCGCTGGCCCGGCTAAACGACTACCGCGGCAAGAACGATGAGTCCCTGGCCCTCTACGACCAAGCCCTCGATATCGAACCGGCGCATCCTACCTGGCTGGCCGAAAAGGCCGATCTGTGTTTCCGCGCCAAACAATTCGACGAGGGGATCGCGGCACTGGAACAAGCACTCCAGCTCGATCCGGGGAACCAAAAATTCGAATCGTTAGTGGAGCGTTACCGCAAAGAGAAGGCCCAGTACGAATTGGATCGCCCGGAACTTCGTGGTATCATGGAGACCATCAAGAAAAACTCGGGGGCCCTGCACGAATACCTCCGGCGAGAGCAGGAACGCGGCCAATAGCGCCGGGCCGCGCGAGTCACGATAAGAATGATTCACGAAAGAAGGCGCTCCCGAAAAAAACGTCGGAAGAGCCGAAAAGACGCGGGGTTTTGCGCTTGTGATATTAAAATAGACAAACTCCGCGAAATTTGCTATTATTGGCGGGGTAGGTTGGTTCAAAAGCCGTACGTTCGGTATTTTTGATTCATAGGAGAGAACACGATGAAACCTCTTCGAGCCATGATCCCGCTTTTGGGAGGAATAATGATTTCACTTGGGAGCTTATCCGCCAACGAGGCCGCCGATCAGCTGCGCGCCTTTCTGAAACAGTACCAGCAGGAATACCATCGGATGTACTGCGACATTTCCTACTCCTGGTGGGAAGCCGCGGTCACGGGGAGCGAGGAGGCGTTCGCCAAAAGCAGCGAGGCGCAGCTGGCGCTTTCGACCTACCATGCCGACGCCGAGAAATTCCGGCAGCTGCGTCAGCTGATCGATCAGGCCGAGGGACTGACCGATCTGGAGAAACGCGAAGCGCACGAGGCGTACCGTGCCTTCGAGCAATCGCAATTTCCGCCGGAGCTGATGAAGAAGATGATCGATCTGTCGAGCGAGATTGAGCAGATCTTCCAAACGCAGCGCGCGACACTGGACGGGGAGCAGTACACGAACAATGAGCTGCTCGAAATGCTCGAGAAAGAGAACGACTCGCAGCGCCGCTATGAGATTTGGTGCGCACTGAAGCAGGTCGGTCCGCTGGTGGCGCCGAAACTCGTCGAGCTGGCCAAGGTTCGCAACGAGGCGGCGCACGCGCTCGGCTACAAGAACTACTGGGAAATGTCGGTCTCGTTCCAAGATTACGACCCAGCCGAGCTGACAAAAATCTTCGACGAGCTGATCACCGCTACCGACGACATTTACGCCAAAGTTAAGGGCGAGCTCGACGAGGAGCTCAAGACGCGTTTCGGTGTCGACGAGATCAAACCGTGGCACTACGACAACCCGTTCTTCCAGCAGGCCCCCCCCTCCTGCGAGATCGACCCGAATATCTTCTACGAAGGGAAGACCAAAGAAGATATCGTCGCGATGGCGACCGCCTACTACGATTCGATCGGCCTGGAGACCCGAACGATTCTGGCCAACAGTGATCTGTTCGAGAAACCAGGAAAATCGCAGCACGGTTTCTGCAACAACATGAACCTGGAAGGGGATGTCCGGATCCTGTGCAACATCAAACCGACGGCCGAGTGGCAGGACACGCAGCTCCACGAGCTTGGCCACTCGGTCTACGATTTGAACGTTGATCAAACGCTCCCCTACAATCTGCGCGGCCCGGCGCATATCTTTACGACCGAGGGAATCGCGATGATGTTCGGCGCTCTGGCGCGCGACCCCGACTGGCTCGTCACCTACGCGGGAGTCGACCGTGAAAAAGCCGACGCCGCCGCTAAGGCACTGCGCCGTCAGCGTCTGCGCGAGCAGCTGATCTTCTGCCGATTCACGATCGTCATGTTCCAGGTCGAGCGGGCGCTGTATGAGAACCCCGACGCCGACATCAGCGCGCTGTGGTGGGACAAAGCCGATCAGATTCAGAAGATGCCCTGCCCCGAGCGCAGTGCCGAGCCCGACTGGGCGAGCAAGCCGCACTTTGTGATCGCGCCGGTCTACTATCACAACTACATGCTCGGCGAGCTGTTCGCCTCGCAGCTGCGCCAGACGATCCTCAAGGGGCTGGCGATCAATGACCCGAAGATCGGCGCTCTTTTGACCGAGCGCGTCTTCGCGCCGGGAGATCGCTACAACTGGAAAGAGTTCGTCCGCCGAGCGACCGGAGAGGAATTCTCCCCGAAGGCGTTCGCCTATGAGCTAGAAAAAGAGGCCCAGTAATGTCGACCGATGCCATTCGTCCGCAGGATCGCCAATTCGGCGGTCATCCGATCGGTCTGTGGGTTCTGTTCACGACCGAGATGTGGGAGCGCTTCTGTTATTACGGGATGCGCGCCTTCCTGGTGCTCTACCTCATCTCGTCACTGAACGACAGCAACCCCGGCTTCGGCTGGCAAGAGGCGTCGGCCTACCACCTTTACGGATGGTTCACCGGTCTGGTCTACTTAACGCCGCTTTTGTGCGGCTGGATCGCCGATCGTTTTATCGGAACGCACCGCAGTGTCCTCTTCGGGGGGATTACCATCGCCGTTGGGGAGTTTTGTCTGTTTTTGACTGAATTCTTCCGAGCCGGCGCGACCGAAACGGTGACGCTGCGCAGCAATCCTGTCCCCTGTATTTTATTCTTCGCGGGGCTGCTGATTTTGGTGATCGGGAACGGTTTTTTCAAACCGTGCATTTCGGTCATGGTCGGTGAACTCTACGGCGCGAACGACCCGCGCCGCGACGCCGCCTTTACCTATTTTTACATGGGAATCAACGTCGGCGCTTTTTTAGCGCCGTTCGTCGCCGGGACAATCGCCGAGAAGATCGGCTGGCACTGGGGCTTCCTGACCGCCTGTATCGGGATGATCTTCGGGCTTTGCACCTATTCGTTCTTCCGTCCGAAATACCTCGGCCGGATCGGAATGCTCGACGACAAGCAACAGGACAGCGCCGAGGAAAAGCCGGAGGCGCCGCTGACCAGGGTCGAAATAGACAGAGTCTCGGTCATTTTGATTCTGACGCTCTTCTGCATCGCCTTCTGGTCAGTCTTTGAGCAGGCGGGGTCTTCACTGAACACCTTCGCTAAGAACCTCACCGACCGAACGGTGAGCGCCTCGGTGGCGAAACTGGCGCCCGGCGCGTTCTTGGTCAACGAGGCCAAAGATTCTCCCCAAACCGGTGAAGAGACACAGTCGGTGGCAGAGCAAGCGGCTCCATCGGCGCCAAGCAAGCAAGATGTCTACACGTTCCCGGCAACCTGGTATCAGTCGGTCAACGCGCTGGGAATCGTCCTTCTCGCGCCGCTGTTCGGTCTGATGTGGAGCTCGCTGGCCCGGCGCAAGAAAGAGCCGTCGACCCCACAAAAGTTCGGCTGGGGACTCCTCCTTCTGGGGGTCGCCTTCCTATTTATGGTCAGTGCGGCGATTCAGGCGCAGAAGACCGGAGGCAACGCGGGTCCCTACTGGCTATTGATCACCTACGTCTTCTGTACCTTAGGTGAGTTATGTCTTTCGCCGGTGGGGCTTTCGATGGTCACCCGTCTGGCGCCGAAGAAGTATGCCTCGCTCATGATGGGGGTCTGGTTCCTTTCCAGCTCGGTCGCCGGATATCTTTCGGGCAAACTCGCCGCTGTCCTCGGTTCCACCGACGGCACGGGCGGTCAGATTTATTTCTTCTTCGGTGAACGGGGAGGGCTGGCCGATTACTTCCTGCTCATGGCGATCGTCCCGATCATCGCCGGCTTGATCGTTATGCCCCTGGTGCCAACCCTCAAGCGTATGATGCACCTGGGGGAATAGCCCCCCCACTATTTACCCCGTAAAAAAGGCCCTCACAGATAATCCTGTCAGGGCCTTTTTTATTATTTCTCTCACACGTTTCTCGGCGCTTTTAGATCTTCTTCGACGTCGAAAGCGCAATACACCTGCCTTGGTCGCCGACGGCGCAGTAGAAGTGATAGACGACATCGTCGTATTTAACGACACACGGCTTATGGGCGTAGGTTTCGTCGTACTTTCGTGAGGGCTGAACGAGCGGCTCCCCTTCCCATTTCGTCCAATGGAGGAGGTCTTTGGAGACGGCGAAGGTATCGAACGCCTTCGGCTGCCAGAAGGCGCCGAAGTAGAACATGACCCAATAGTCATCGATTCGAACGATTTGGGGATCACCGGAGATCCCGCTATGGTTATCGATCAGGGGACCGTCGCCGCGGCGCCGCCAATGAATCATATCATCCGAGACAGCCAGGCCGATCCGTTCGACGCTGTTTTCATCCTTAGCGTTATAGAAGCAGAGGAACTCGGCCCCGAGGAGCGATCGATCGACCCGCATAACATTGGTCTGGTAGAGGGTTGTATTCTCGAAGGGTCGGGCATCCGGGTCATTTTCCGACATAATCGGTTCCGGCAGCCGACTAAAGGGCTGCCCGCTGGCCGGATCGTCGGTCCAGGCCAGGCCGATTTTGAGCGGATCGGGCTCATAGCCCTTCCCCGCGCCGCCGATATAGGTGAACCAATAGCGATCTTGGAACGATTGAATTTCGCAGCTTCCCCCCCACCGGTAATCGACCAGGGCCGGCGACGGGGAGGCCTGCCAGGCGTCCCAGCCGCTTTCGCGAAACGGCATGGTGGTCCCGATCGCCTCCCAATGGATCAGGTCATCGCTGCGGGCCATTCGAGCGACGTAGCCGACGCCGCCGAGCATCCTCAGGTAAGACATATACCAATGTCCCCGGAAGCGGAATACTTTTCCCGAGTCGATCATATCCCCCTCTTCCTGCGGCATCACGATACCGTACTTATAGGGGGTTTGGACTTCGGTATAGATCCGGCGCATGGTCTCCTCGGGAACCAGCGTTTCACCGGAGGGAGTCTCCTCGGCCTGGAGGAGCGCGGCGCCGGGGAGTGTACAGCCGGCCACCGCGCATCGGAGGAAATCACGACGTGAGTGATTCATCTTTTGGTTCTTTCCGCGCTGTTAGAACATCCCGATAGAGACGAGCCAGGCGAGGCACTGGTCGCGCCACGACTGGGCATTGACATTATCGTTCCAGTTCATAAAGCCATGGACGCAGCCCTGATAGATATGGAGTTCACACGGGATTTTCATTTCGTGGAGTTTCCGATAGATTTCGACGGAGCCGAGCGGGGAGTAGATATCGGCGTCGCCGTGAATAAGGCACAGGGGGGGAGTGGCTTCATCGAATTTAAGGTCATCCATGAGCAGCTGCGCGCCGAAACCGCCATTGGCATTGGGACCGTCGGCGCCATCGTCGAGGGTATAGGCGGCGTAGACGGGGATGGCGAAGTTCACTGCAGCGCTTTGCTGATCGATTTCGTCGATGGGGTCATAGGCGGGGGTTTGGCTGGCAGTCGCGGTGATCAAAGTGAGGTGGCCGCCGGCGGAGTAGCCCTGGGCTCCGATTTTATTCGGGTTGATTCCGAGTCGTTCGGCGTTCGCGCGGAGGATACGAACGGCGCGCTGGGCATCCTGGCGGGCGGGCTGGTAGATGGGGGCATTATTAGGCCGGGGAACGCGGTAGATGAGGACCGCGGCGGTCACGCCATGTTCGATCCACCATTGGGCATTGGTGACGGCTTCGCCTTGGTAGTAGCAGACGTTATAGCCACCGCCGGGGATAACGAGGACACAGGCATCGGTTTTCTTTTCGGCGGGGGTATAGATGAGGAGGCGGGGGGTTGTAACGCGAGCGGGCTGGCCGCCTTGGGGATCGATATCGTCGGAGCGTTCCATTTCGCCTGGGGCGAGGTTCGGCCACAGGTCGATACGTTCTTGGGCGAAGGCGGGGAGGGCCAGGATCGAGAGGAGCGCCAGTGCAAGCAGAGACTTTAGGGACGTACGCATGGGATGTGTATACCTCGTTTGTTATGGGTTATTGATTGCTGCGCGGATTGCTGACAACGTTGTTATTATACAAGAACGAAAGCAAGAATTAAACTCGGCCGGGAGGCCCGGCGGGTCGCGAGCCGCGACGGGCACTATTCCCTTGGCTATTTGTGGGGTAGCCGTTCGGCCGCGCTGCGGGTGCTGTCTCATATAAGATAATAACCAGCGGTCCAACGGACCGCGCATTGCCCCGGCGCTACTCCTACTTCGGAAGGGCACGCGGCTTTCGCGGTCAAGCGCGCTGCGCTTGCCCTCCCCGGGCAGGGGCCGCCGGAGGCAAACAAAAAACAAAACCCACACAGCAATACTCATCAAAACGCCATCACACGCTGCCCCCCACAAAAAGTCACGCTCACCACCCCAGTCATCCGCCAGCAAAGGGCGGCAAGCCGGCAGACCATCAGGGGGGCAGCAAAGGAGCAGGACGAGCGGCCGAAAACCGACCGGCCCCATCAAACCAAAAAGCTGGCCGCAAGACCTGCGGTTAGTTGGAAAAGACCCTCCTACCCTCCAAACAACAAGAACCAATCATACCAAGCCAACCACGCTGCCCCCCCACAAAAAGTCACGCTCATCACCCCAGTCATCCGCCAGCAAAGGGCAGCAAGCCGACAGACCCACTAGGGGGGCAGCATAGGAGCAGGACGAGCGGCCGAAAACCAACCGGCCCCATCACGCGAACAACCCGGCCGCAAGAACTGCGGTTAGTTGGAAACGACCCCCCTACCCCCCAAACAACAAGAACCAACCATCGAGCCAACCACAAAAAAAAGAGCCGCTCACCTCGCGGCAAGCGGCTCTTCCGTATAAACCAAGACAGAAGCGACAACACGCAGACGCTTACACCAAACTGATCACTTGTATACCTCTCTCAACGAGAAGTACCTCTAGTTTTCCTTAGAAAGGAGGTGATCCAGCCGCAGGTTC
>JAFRFG010000010.1 GCA_017434455.1 Thermoguttaceae bacterium
CACTTTGAGGATGGTCAGAAACAGGTCCATGTTTGTCTCCATTGGCTATCGTGACGCCCGTCAGAATGTCGTCGAAGCGCTGCTTCACCGCGTCCGACGCGCTGCGATAGATCTCTTCAAATCGTTCGATCGTTGTCATTTCGAGGCCTCTTGATGGTTATCTATCGGTTTGATAATATCAAGATTATAACCGTTAGTCTGAGAAAGTCAAGAGATTCTGGTGAGATTTCTTGATTTTCTCAAGAAATCAACTATATTATGATATGGAGGTAAGAGATATGACCATACATGAACGCATCAGGTCTTTAAGAAAGACTTTAGATTTAACGCTATCTGCGTTTGGTGCGCCTATAGGATATGACGGCAGCACCATCAGTAAAATGGAGAACTGCAGAGCTCCCTATACTAATGGAGTAGATGAGCGTGTTGTTCTAGCGATTGCGAGGCAATATCAAGTCTCGGAAGAGTGGCTGCGCCTTGGGACCGGCCCGATGTTTATCGAATCGTCCGCGCCGGAGAGTGACCCGGAGGAAGCGCGCGTACGCTGGGCCCTGAGTCTATTCCGTCAGCTATGCCCGGAAGACCAGGAACGTATCGTCGCGATCGCCGAGGAAATCGTCCGGGTCGGTAAAAAAAAGAACGCCGATGCCGGGCCCGCCGATTCTGCGGGTGAGGTTCGACGACGAAAGTCCGCTTAGGCGACGCGGAAGGAGCGCGAAATGAACGCCAACGAATGGGGAATCACCGCCGCCTACAAGACCAGGGCTGAAATCAACGACGAGTGCGATAAGAAGAACGAGTCGGCCAGGGAGCATATCGATATCGTCGCCTTCGGCTTGACCTCGCTGCGGGAATCCAAGGCGAACGTCATCGAAAACGCGCTGGGCCGCGGCGCGAAGATTCGGATCCTGTCGATGGATCCCGATTCCAAGTTCCTCAAAGAAAGACAGCGGGAGGAAGGCGGAACACAAGATATCGGTCAGCAGATCCGCGGCCTAAAAGAATGGGTTGACGGCCTCGCCGAGAAATATCCGGGCAAGATCGAGCTGAGGTTCTATCGGTGCATGACGCTCGATTTCTACTGGCGCGTCGATGACACGATCTACTTCGGGCCGTACTGGAACGGCATCCAAAGCCAGCGGACCGTGACCTACCGAATCGATAAACCGGGAAACGGGTTCGACGCCTATCAAGAGTACTTCGACCAGCTGTGGGAGAGATTCGATCCGGAAGAGCCGGCGAGGTCATAAAAAAAGCCGCCGGCCCCCCGAGGGAACCGGCGGCCAACCGAAAGGGTAACACGCTGATAGTATTATAGCGCGATTCGCGCGAAAGATCAAAAGGATTAAGCAAATAATCTGTTCTGCTTAGGAGGCAACGACCGCGGTGGATAATACACCCCAATGATAATAAATGGATTCGGACTTACATTGTGAAATCGTTTTGTTGTTCCGAGAAAGAAGTATAAGTCTTTATTCTTTACGAATTCCTCAAGGTACTTCTGCCTAACTTTTTGTATTGCGGCTTCTTCACCGCCTACGGAATTCGCTGCGCACTTGAAGAATAATATTCCGATCTCCCAATCCTCGATCATCAGCGTGGATTGTTTCCCCGCGTCGTCCTCAAACTTGTAGGAGAACTTGTAAGGAACCTTTTTCACAACACTGAAACACTCTTCGAGTTCCTCAGGCGTATAAAAGAAATTCTGCTGATGAGATTGGGCTTTGATTTGGTCTAACTTTTCTCGATCCCACTCACGACTGACAGGTTCTACAGTAACATCGAGTATCTTCGACGGTTTAAACACCGCCAAAGAGGTTGCATAGTCCTTTGATTTTGCTTTACAAACAAGCTCTTGCAGGTTTGTATAGATCTTTTTGTTTTTGAAAATTATCTCGTTTCGTTCGTTCCAGTCTATTTTCTTAGGTTTTTCTTCCACTCGAATCGAAGTCAAGTCAGGGCGATAGGATTCCGGTCGGAAATCGGATGTATTGCGTGTAACATCAACATTTACCCACGTGAACTTCGAGTATTGTTTGTCGGGATCTAATTTTCTTAGGGGCACCGGGTAAAGCCGAATCCAAGAACCATCCTCAAGCACCCCGGCGGTACAAACGAGTTCCACGTATTTTTCAGAGATGGTCGGGTACGTCTTAACAAGGATATAGACCCTTTTCCTCTCATACGTCATAGATCCACACTCTCCATCTCATAAGCGTCTACCAGATAATCCCTCACCACGTGCCGATGACACATTTCCGGCTCTTTTTCGTAGCACATTAGGGCCACACGATGATTCTTTCGCATCAGCGCGTAGACCTCGTCAAGGAACGGCTTACGGCTCGGCAGGGTTTTCGCGTAGTCATCGAATAGGCAGCGATAATCGTCTTTCGAACGGAGGAACACGCGTTTTTCGGATTCAATGCCAAGACCGGGAATATGGACATACTCGACCTTCACCCAGTCCGCAATGCTTGAAAGTCGGCTTTTAGAAAAACCGAACTTGCGGCTAAGAGGGTTTTTGCGCACGTCACACAACAAGCGAACGTCGTTTCGAATCAGAATATTCATAAACGACTCAACGCTCTTTCCCTCATATCCGATGGTGAAAAGTACTTGGTCCTGCTGTGAAAACCGCCGCCTCGTTCCTCTGATACGGTCCGCTTCTTCCTCATTGAAAAAGCGGCCGAGAATGTCGCTGTTCATCGCGTAATACGGGTATTCGCGATACACCTTCCCAATAAGCTCGTCCCCTCGTTCATTGGGGATAGAGAACATTCGTTCACGCGGATACTCACCTATCGCGTGAATTCGGGAGTCATTCCTTTCCAGGAAGTGATCACGATAGAGGATGTCAATGTCTTCCGCAAGCTGAAAGGAGTACGGCCCATACCTATAGGGGACAAAGTCATAGTAGTCGGATTCACCTTGCACCGTATGCAAAAAGACCAACTTCTGTATATCGGTAGCCGTAACGCCACCATTCAGCTGACGGATATAGGACAGTAAAAAACGCTGCCGTTTATATGTCGGCTGTAAGTTTTCTCCAGTCATTTTACCACCCTATCACATCATGCTCCTTGTTACACCTTCACCTCCCAACCTCTTTGATATTATAAAGGAGTCTTCCCACTGTCAATATTGATATTGATGGAGAGTTGACTAACCGAGCCGTTTCGCGATGATTCGCTGGCGCTCGCGCTGGGAGTGGTCGTAGTACTCGGTCGTCCTGAGGGAGGAATGACCGGCGACGGCCTGGCCTCCTTCGGGTCCGAAGACGAGGGAGGCGCGGCTGATAGCGGTATCGCGCAGGGCGTAGGTCTTCCAGGGCTGAATCGCCACGCCGGCCGCGGCGGCTTTTTTCAGCGCGGCGCGCAGCTCCCGGGTGAAGTCGCTCGGGGCGAACCGCTCGACCGGCTTGTTCTCTCTGCGCCGGGCGGCTTCGTCCATCTGCCGCTTCTGGGCCGGGGAGGGCTTGGTTTTTCGCGTGATTGCCCGCAGCGCGTACATTTCCTCAAGGGCCTCGTTCCGGGTGAAGAGGTATTCATCCGGGGCTTTTTCGTCGAGCAGGTCGGCGATCAGGTCATAGCATCGGCTTCCGAGGGGGATGGTCTTGGTCTTTCCGCGATTGATGGTCTTGTGGAAGTAGGGGCGATACCACCAGATATCGCCGTCGTACGCGATGTCTTTGCGCCTCATCCGGCACAGTTCGATCGGTCTCATGCCGGTGAGGTAAAGGAGCCGAAAGATTCGCTGGTAGTAGGGGCGCATATAGCCGATGGTCGCCTCGAACTGCTCTTCGGTGACGATTTGCCGCTCCTGCATCTCGGCGGCTTCTTCCTCGCCGGCGCGGAGGGCTTTGACGCGGCGAACGCGCTCCATCTGGTCGAAAGAGCAATACCCCTCATCGTAGCCGAACGAGAAGATGAGCTTGATCCAGCCGACCATCTTATTGAGCTGCTGCCGGCCGTAGTGTCCGGAGCGTCCGTTGGCGGGATTGGTCCACTTCTGGGCGGCGAGCCATTTGCGGAAATCCCGGACGACGGCGGGGGTCCATTCGCTGATGGTGAGGTTCGAGTTGTAGGTCATCACCCACTTAACGAGGGTTCGATACCCGGCGAGGTCGCGAAAATCGAGCTGGTCGCGTTTCTCGCAGTCTTCGAGGAAGTCGCCGCACAGGGTGATGAAGAGCCGGTCCCGGGTCACGGCGGGCCGAACGGGAAGAGCTTCGGTGAGTTTTTTCTTCTGCTCCTCCCTTAGGATAGCGCGAAGTTTTTTCTCGGCCTCCTTAACGTCGTTTCCGAGATAGACGGATTTTCCGTTGATTTTGGCTTTACATCGGGTATAGCCGTTTTTATCGACGCTGACGATGACACGCCGCATCCCGACGGAGCGATTTTTAGGTGTAGCCACGTGAGTACCCTTTTGACCCCTTTTGACCCCTTTTCGGGGCGATTTCTGCCCGAAAAAGGGGTCAAAAAACTTGCTTGCAAACACCTAAGCAACAGTGACGAGAGCCCGTAAAAACAAGGGTTTAATCTACTACACCCACTCCGATTCGAACGGAGAACCTTCGGTTCCGTAGACCGATGCTCTATCCAATTGAGCTATGGGTGCACATGTCTTTTCGCTTAGGGGTTACCCCCTCAAAAGACAGGGTGTATTATCCCACCGGCAGAAATTCCGGCAAGGGGGGGCTTGGGAAAAATGAGGCGAAACGGCGCCCGTTTCCGCGGGGCTTTTTCCGCCGCTATTTTCCTTCCGGCGGGCGAATTTCCGTCAGCTCCGCGCCAAAAATTTCTTCCGCGGCGCGGACGATGGGGTGATTCACCTTTTGGCGGAACATCGCCGCCTGATCTAAATGGGAGACACGCGTTTGGGGCGGCGCCTCGGCGGCGGGGCGCTGTGATTTCACCGTCCCCCACTTAAGGTGAATCCCACCGCCGAGCCGTTCTCTTAGGAGCGAGAGGATTCTCTTCTCTTCCGCCTGGCAATACCTCATCGAGGAGACGGAAGTTTCGGGGAAAAGGACGAGCAGGGTCGAGGAATCCTCGGCCTTAAAGCCCGAGGCCGAGAGGGCCTGGGCCGAAAGCGCCGGTCCCAGGGACCCGGAATTAAGCGTCTCGGTCCAAAGTTCCCGCAGCTGCTGCGGGGAAAATCGGAGCAGATCAACCGGCACCGGCCGCGGGGGAACCGACCCGGCGGCGGGGACCTCCGTCACCGGCGCGGCAAAGTGCCGCGGCGGCGCCGAGGCGGCCGGAACAGGGGCCGAGATACCCGGGGAAGCCGCCGGTGCCCCGCCCACAAGGCGCGGCGCCGAAGCGCTTGGCGGAAGGGCCGAGCGCCGATTATCGTCGGGGACAAAGGTCAGTTTGGCGGGATTGCCCGCTTTGAGGCGCTCGATCAGCGCGGCGATAAGTTCGGTGGCGCGAAGCCGCGCCAGACGAACCATCGTCAGCTCGGCGAGAACCCGGCTCTGGGTACTGTAGCGCATGCGGGTAATCGCCTGATCGATTAACTGCATCGAGGCGATGATGCGGTCGGCCCCAAAGAAAGCGGCCATCTCCTGCAGTTCGGGGGTGACCTCGTGGAAGAGGAACTCAAAATCGGCCTCCCCCCGATCGCTCTCGGTACAGCCGGCGGTCATCGCCAAAAGGTCACGGAACGCTTTTAAAAGCTGCTCCATTAAAATCCCGAAATCGACCCCGCTGCGGGCGATTTCGTCGAGTTTTTTAAAGATCTCACGGGTATCTTCGTTTCGGACCGCGGCGACTAGATCGAGGATCTTCTGATCGTCAACCGTCCCAAGCATCGCGTGAACACCGTCCAGGGTGACGGAACCGGTGCTGAACGAAAGAAGCTGCTCCAGAAGCGAGAGCGCGTCGCGCATCGACCCGGAGGCATGGCGCGCCAGGAGCTCCAAGACCCCCGGTTCCACCTCGAGCCCCTCTTTGGCGGCGATACTCGCCAGATGGGCGGCGATGCTCTTGGAGCTGACATTCGAAAAATCGAATCGCTGGCAGCGGGACAGGATGGTGATCGGAATCTTCTGCGGCTCGGTCGTGCAGAAGATGAACTTTACATGCGCCGGCGGTTCCTCGAGCGTCTTGAGCAGCGCGTTGAACGCGTCGCGGGTGAGCATGTGGACTTCGTCGATGATATAGATCTTGTAGCGGGAACGGCTGGGCCGGATGGACGCGCCGCTTCGGATTTGGCGGATCTCCTCGACCCCCCGGTTACTGGCCCCATCGATCTCCAGGACGTCGATATCTTCGCCGCTGGTGATCGCCTCGCAAATTTCGCACTGGTTGCACGGGGTGGTCGTCGGTCCTTTTTCGCAGTTGAGCGCCTTGGCGAAAATACGGGCCGCGGAGGTCTTCCCGACACCGCGCGAGCCGGTGAACAGATAGGCGTGCCCGACTCGGCCGGTCTTGATCGCCTCGGCCAAGATATGGGCGATCTGCTCCTGGCCGATGAGTTCATCGAACCCCTGAGGACGATAACGCCGAGCGACCACCTGGTAGGACGCGGCGCGATTTTCTTCGGGAAACTCGGACATGGAAGACAGCGAGCGGAAAAAAGCGTAAAAAAAGCGGTTTCCCCAACAGGAGCCCCGGCACATGAGAGTTACCGCTTATGGCTGCTTGATCTCTCACCTGACCAGGTTCACAGGCCCCCATTGCTGGGGCCCCCACTGAGGAAACCGCGGGATTTCTGATTTGTTGTAAAAGGAGTATAAACGATTGTTCCCTCCGGCGCAAGAGGTCGGGTAAAATTCTTCCCTCTTTTTTTCACCCCGGCGGCCGGCTCGCCGCGCGGCGGATAACGTTGGTCACGGCGGGCTTATTGTTTTTTCAGGGTCTTTCGCGCGGTGAACTCCAAGATACCGACCAGAGAGAGGATCATCAGAACCTGAAGAACCACCCAAATCGCCAGGGCTGTGGAAACCTGATAGAGGAACAGCGCGCCGGCGGCGCACGAGGCGGTCGTGAGATAGATCGTCGCCACGGCGGCCGGCTTCGAAAGCCCCAGCGCGACCAAGCGGTGAGAGTAGTGGTTGTTGTCGCCGACAAAGGGGGAACGTCCATTGCGCAGACGAATGATCACCACACTGGTCGTGTCGTAGAGGGGGACCGCCAAAATACACAGGGGGACCAAAATGGCCTGCTTGGGGGTCTGTTCCCCCACAAAGGTGGCCGAAAGGGTCATCACCGCCAGAAGAAAACCGATAAAGTACGCCCCGCCGTCCCCCATAAAGAGCCGGGCCGGCGGACGGTTGTGGACCAAAAAACCGAGGATCGCCCCCGCCAGCAGGAGCAGGAAACCGCCGAGGAACAGCTGCGGTTCCCCCGATTCGGCGTTGCGCGCGAAAAGAAGAAGGACGGCGGCCAAAAACGACGAACAGATCACCGCCACCCCGCCGGAGAGCGCGTCCATGTTGTCGAGCATATTGAACGAATTGATCAGTCCGACAATCCACAGCACGCTGAGGATCTTGGTCAGCCAGGGGATGGGGAGGAAGAAGGTCGCCTCCCACCCGGCGGCAACCGCGGCGACCGCCACTAAAGTCTGGACGCCGAGGCGAAGCTTCCAGCTTAGGCCTCGGCGATCGTCGATGGTCCCCAAAGCCACAAGGATCGTCCCCAGCCCCAAAAGAACCCAAAACCGCCTGGCCTGGAAGAGAACCCCCGGGGCACGTCGGGTAATGAGCTCCGGAAGGGTGATTCCCCAAAGGGTAACCGGTCCGGAAGCGTCCGAAGGGACGGCCCGCGTGATCAGACCGGCCAATATCGTGCCGAACAGGGCCAGAAGGATAACCGACAGCCAGATGCCGAGCCCGCCGCCGGTCGGCATCGCGGTGTGGTGGATCTTCCGCTCCCCCGGTTTATCGACCAGGCCGATCACGGGGGCGAAACGGCGAATCAGCCCGCATGCCGCGCAGCTAAGGACAAAGGCCGCCATCGTTACCGCCGCGAAGAGAGTCGCCATCGCTCAACCGTCTATTTTTTCGCCTAAGTGGGAATGCCCCGTCACAAGAGGAGGGTTACGCCGTGATACCGCGGGTCAGCGTCATAAACGCCGTCTCGAGGTTGATCTCCTCCTCGCGGAAGGAACGAATGCGGTATCCCTCCCGAATAAGGGTATCCAAAAGACCGGCGTAGTCGTCTACGGTCTTTCCCTTGTGGATAAAGACCTCGATCACATCGCCTTTGCGCAGGTCGACTTTCTCGACCGCCTCCTGGTCGGAAAGGAGTTTCATCACGTTTTCGAGCGTCTGAAAACTCCCCCCCTCGGGGCGTTTTTCGACCAGTTCGATCAAGATCACCGGCTGGTCACGGACCCGGCGCATCACCTCGCTGACGTCGGCGTTGACCAAAAGCTCGCCGCGTTCAATGATGCCGACCTTGTTGCAGATATCGGCCAGCTCGGGAAGAATGTGGCTCGAGACCATAATCGTCTTCCCTCCCCCGCCGAGACGCTTCAACAGTTCGCGCATCTCGATACGGGCGCGCGGGTCCAGCCCGCTGGCCGGTTCGTCGAGAAGAAGAACCTGCGGGTCGTGAAGAAGGACTCTGGCCAGCCCCAGCCGCTGGGTCATACCGCGCGATAAGCTGGTCACCAGCGCCTCGCGCTTATAGCCAAGGTCGACCAGCTCGAGCACCTCGTCGCAGACCTTCTTGCGGGCCTGACCTTTGATTCGGTAGGCGGCGGCGAAAAACTCGAGATACTCGATCACTTTCATATCGTCATAGACGCCGAAGAAGTCGGGCATGAAACCGATCAGACGGCGAATATCCTTCGGCCGGGTATAGATCGAAAGGCCGCAGACATAGGCCTCTCCCCAGGTCGGCTGAAGAAGCGTCGCGAGGATTTTCATCGTCGTGGTCTTCCCCGAACCATTCGGGCCGATAAAGCCGAAAAGATCCCCTTCGACCAGATCGAGACTGAGGTTCTTCAGCGCGAAGAGCTTGCCGTACTGTTTCGTCAGATCTTCGGTCTTAATCATCTTATTTCCCTTCCTCCTCTTTTTCGCGCACCGGGCTGAAAACCCGCACACAAACAGGGTGAGACGCCGATACACGATCGGAGGCGTCAGAAGTTCCCAGGTAAAAGTCGGTCCGCGGTTCCGACTGGCCCGACTGTTCATTGTCGAAGCACCCAATCAGAACGGCGCGGCCGCAGCGCAGCAGCTCACTGCCGTCGATTCTGCGGTGACGCTCGTCACACAGACCGATTTCGGTACTGCCGCCGGCCATGTCAAAAAACATCAACGCCCGCATGATATAAGCCGGATCGGACGACTGCGTGTCGTATTGTTCCAAACTCGATTGGGTCATGGTGTTGGAGAGCGGCTGATCGAGGGAACTGTCCAGATTCGTGAGGGCACGGGGCGGATCGAGCCGAAGGGTCCATCGGTCGATCGTAAAGGTTTCGTTAGGTTGAAGCGTCCCGATGTTGTAGGCCCACTTCCCGCAGAAAAGAATGGCGTTGTTTAGCGTCTGACCGAACGGATTGGTCACCGAACCGGTCACCAGGTCGGAGGCGGTGTACTTCAAGTCCGCGACTTGAGGGATCTCGGCCCGGGCGTACCACTCGCCGAAGAGGGACTTGCTGGCCCGAACCGCCACGGGCAGCGGCGCCACCAGTCCGTCCAGACGGAGATTCTCGTAGGGGAGATCCCAATAGGCGACCGACAGCGACTTCTGTTCGGTCGCTCCCAGGCCGGAGCCGGAAAGGGCCAAAGGATTGAAAAGAACCTCCGAAACCTGAGCCGACGGTGAAAAGCTCGGCTTGATCGCCAGAGAGTAGAGATCATCGGCGGGGGAGTAAAACCCGGCCCAGACCGAGCCGCGGACCGAGGCGCTCGTCTGGTCGATATCGATGATCTCGGCCAAGTTCGACCGCCCGGCGTGGGACCAGGTCTTCCGGCCGAGGGAAAGGGCGATCAGCGAAAAGAGAACCAGCCAAATCGGGAACGTCAGCCAGGTTAAGTTGGGACGGCGGAAGAGACGGTGCGTCAGGAACCAATCCAACGGCCCGATCACCAATATGTAGAGCCCGGCCAGGATCAAAATCAGGGAGAACGGGAAGTTGTTCACCCCCTCGAACCTATCCAGCGCGCTGCGCATCTGACCGGACAGATCGGTGTATCCCAATTCCATCAACGAAGCGCTCCCCTGCCGGGCCGCTGTGTCGTGCTCGGACTTGTGACCGAGTATCCCGAGCCAGAGACGATCGCGGCCGCTCCACCCCCGCAAGGGCTGCTCGGCGCATTCGCCCGCGAAAAAGGTCACCGTCCCGAAACCACGGATTTGGCGCACGACCATCGGAACGTCCCCTTCCGTGAAATCAACCATCGTATCGGCGGGACGATCACTGTTTTTAACATCGAGAACCGGAACCGTCAGGAAGGGGTTGTTCCCGTTTCCGGTCATGATCAAATTTTTTGCCTTGGGGACATATTGTACCAGGGAGTTCGCCACGCGAAGTTCGCGCATATCCGGCAGCGCCGCGGCCGGAATCAAAGAGGCGAGTGTCCCCCCGGGGAGGAGCCGCTGGAGCGATTGGGAACCGCCGCTGACCACCAGCCGGCCACCGGAGGCAACCCAGCTGTCGATCGCGCTTACGCGCGTTCCAGCGGCGGGCGTATCGGCGTCGGGATAGAAATCCTCACGCGAGGCGGATAAGAAGAGAATATCGGCCGCGTCGTAGCCGAGCCGATCCGGCGCCAGATCGTCAAAGTAATCGACCCGGCAGATGACCGGGCGCAGACGTTCCTCCGGCTGAGAGAACGCGGCGGCTTCGGCCAGGCCATTGTTCGGGTCGCCGGTGATAACCCATAAAGGCCGGTCGGACGGGACCGGACCGAGGAAAAGGTCTTCCGAGACATTGGGGGCCGCCGGAGAGGCCGCGTCACTTTCTTTGGGGTTCTCTTCCTGGCCGGAAACGGCGGCCTGCTTCGCCCCTCGGAGGAAGGAGACCTTGGAGGGGGATATTTTTCGGGAGCAAAGGAGCGTTTCGCCGGAGGCGTCGAAGACGGCGGCCTCAAGATCGGCCGAGGCGTGACCGAGAATGCAGCGCCCATAGACGGGGCGATCGGCCCCTTCATACGAAAAATCGGATCGGACAAAGGTCGGGGTTTTGTCGGAATCGATGGAGCGAAGCTCTAAGGTGTACCGCCCCCCGGCGTCAAGACCGTCAACGTAAAGAAAAACGGGGGTTATGAAACCGGCCTTCCAGGCCCCGGCGATCCCGACACGGATCCCCGTCACACGGGGGGCGGAATTTTGAGCCATCGCCGGACGGCCCGCCGACATGAAGGCCAAGAGGAGAAAGAGCAAGAGGACGCTCACCCGCTGACCAAGCGGCGGAAGCAACCTGCCGGACGGCGGCGTGTTTCTGGAGAATAGATGGCTCATCGATCGAACTGGTGGGTTATCGGTGAAACGTTAGCGGGAAAACGAACCCCGGCAAGTGAACGAAAGAACCTTACGGTTTATCGGCGTCGGGACAGGTGCAGACATAGTTGCCGCAACCGGGACAGCCCGACCCGTACTTTTTGGCCAGCGCTTCGGTCAGGTCGATGCCGCTGATGTTGGCGATGGTCGTCAGCCACGCCAGGACATCGGCGAACTCCCCCTCAAGCTCCTCTTTGGTGCCGCTGCGAAGCGCGGTGGCCAGCTCGCCAACCTCCTCGATCAGCCAGAGAAAGGTAGGTTCGATCCCGCGGCGCTGATCTTTTTCGAAATACATTTTGCGGATCAGTTCCTGAAACCCGCGAACCGAAATATTGGGCTGTTCACCTGATGACATGGGATGTTCCCTTGGAAATACTCTCCTACCACGGCCGGTCACGGTCCCCCTCAAAAAATGCTGAAGGACCGTTTCTTAACACTCAAGTATAGCGCAAATCCCGTTTTCCGCCAGAATCACAGCGGGGGAGAAAAGTTCCCCCGCGAGATAAAGCCGCCGGTCAGTAGAGCTCGACCTCCCAGAGTCGGAACAGACCGGAACTGTCCCCTTCCCCAATCACCTGAACAAGTCGAAACGAGCTCGCCGTGGTCTGGGGAAATGAAATCGCGAAATCGAGGCAGAAACGGTTCTTAATCACCGTTTCGGGAATACAAACCCAATCTCCGTCCTTAAGATACTCGAGCTGGTAACGGACCCTGCGGTTCTCCACAGGACCGACGACGAAACGCAGCGCCGACAGTGTCACCGGTTCGGCAAAGTCGAACTGAATCCAATGAGTCGATCCGTTGGCACTGACGTACCGGCCCGGATTTTCCGGCGGGTTGATCTGTCCATCGTTGACGTTCTTGGCAGGGTATTGGCCGCTTTCGTGCTCGCTGGAGGCGCAGACGGCCGCCCGCGGCGCGAGATTCTCCCGATCGTCCAGCCATGCCGGCTTGCCGAGGGTATCGCTCCCCGGTGGAATGGCGCCGACCCCACGGGTCATCAGCTCCTGGAGCTCGCCGAAGTACTGCTGGTAGACATCGCGCGGCTGGGCGTCGTGCGCCTTGCAGACCGAGGCCGCCATGCCGACCACCTCCCCCATCATCCCGCCGGTACGCATCACGCGGATTGTCCCCAGCGCGGCGTGGGTGACGCTGATATCACGCCCCGCCATAAAGAGGTTGCTGATATTGCGCGAATAGAAACAGCGGTACGGAATGGCGTAGGAATGATGGCCGCGCACCTCGCAGATCGTTCGAAATTCCTCGCCGGGGAAGAACTTGGAGTTCTCCTTCTCGGGGTAATGCAGGTCGATCCCCCAGGTCGCCGTCACCGAGGCGTCGGGCCAGGTGCGGCCTCCGCACACATCGACCTCGTCGATGATGACATCCCCCATCAGGCGGCGTGATTCCCTCTTTCCGGCGTAGGAGGAGACCCAGCCGAGCTCCATGTTTTTGACCTTCTCGGCCCACTGGCCCGAGGCGTGATTTTTCATGTAGGCCCAGTGGCCGTAGGCGGCCCGAAGCCCGTGATCGCGGATTTTCTCAATCTCTGTGATTTGATCCCAATTAAGGCCGGTCTCCCAGTCCCAGTCGCCATGGACCATCGGACGGATCGATTCTTCGCTGAACTGAATCGCCCACGGAAGCTCGGGGAAAGTGGTTTCGCGGCCGGCGTCGACCGCGTACCACTGAACCGAGGCCCCCATCGTCATTTTATCGGGCATTCTCGGCGCGTCGGGCTCGCCGGTCTGTCCCTGCGCCTCGCGGCCGTAGCGCCAATCGGCACCGGCCAGGAATCCCAGGTTCCCGTCGCCGGTGCAGTCGGCGAACAGAGGGGCCGCCAGGCGAATCCGCTGGTTGGTGATCAGTCCCCGGGCGTAGACGGCCGCGATCTTCTGACCGTCCATCTCCACCCCATCGACGTGCGTCGCCAGGAAGAGCGTCAGGTTCTTTTCGGCACGAACGACGGCGAATTTTTTCTCGTCCTCGTAATTCGATGCCTGCTCGGCGTTCCCGTCCCGGTCGTGCTGAAGCTCGTAGACCAGGTTCCCGATGTTTGGGTAAGGATCGAGGTTGATTTTCCCCTGAAGGTGAACGCGCACGTCACTGCTGTTGTTCCCCCCGAGGGTGAAGCGGTTTTGAACCAGCGCGACATCGAGCCCCAGCCGCGCCGCCGAGACCGCGGCGCAGATTCCGGCCATGCCGCCGCCGACGACCACCAGATCAAACGGTTTATCGCGGACATCGGCGGGGACCGGCTGCCAGCCGAGCGCCTCGGCGCGGAATTGCTTAAGCGGCGCGTCCTCGGGGGGGATGAAATTCGGATCACTGCTAAGACAAATCGCGTCGCAGCGGCCGTCGAACCCGGTTAAGTCACGCAGCGCGATCGTATGTTCTCCCGCTTCGAGGCGGAACGTCCCGCCGGGCTGCCAATGCCACTTTTCCCCTTCGGTTCCAAATTCGGCCGCGTCTTGTTTTCCGTCGATAAGCAGGCGAAAACGCCCCGGGGCCTCGCTCTTCGACCAGGGCGCGACCCAGTTTCGGGTACGAACGAAGAGGCGGTAATCGCCGCTTTGAGGGACGTTAAACGTCCCCGACGCGTCGGCGACGGGTTTCCCCAGACCGTGGGCGAGAAGGACCGACGAGCCGACGGTGTCGATCAACTGGGGATCGACCGTCCATCCCCCCGCCATCGGGCTTTCGGGAGAATCGGCCATCGACTCGGCCTCGATCCAAACGGTGGTCCGGGGCGAAAAACTCCCCTCCCCCGCTCCCCAAAGGGCGGTCGATCCAAGGGCTGCCAGACACACGGCGCAAAAAGAAAGCTGAATGACTCTCACGGGTACCTTATTCCTTTTTAAAAAATAAGGGCCCCGCGGTTAAGGGCCCTTTGGAAAATGAAGGAACGTTTATTTACCAAACGCCGAGGTGATCGCCCGGCCGCGCCAGGCCTGGTGGGGAGCGATCCCCAGTACCCAGGCGATCGTCGCGGCGACATCGTATCCGGCGACCACGTCGGTGATTTCACCCGGATTGACGCCGCAGCCGAGGATCATAAAGGGCGCTTCCATCTCCTGCATCGTCTCCCCGCCGTGACTCTTCCCGATTCCGCCGTGGTCCGAGATAAACATCACGACGGTATCCTCAAAGCGATTGTTCGCCTCCAGATAATCGAGCAGCTGTCCAAGATAGATATCGTTTTGCTTGACCGCGTCGTAATATTCCTCGGTTCCCCAGCCGAATTTGTGTCCGGCCGGCTCATCCGGCGCCCAGAAATAAATAAACGCCAGGGTGGCGTCTTTCTCGTACTCCAGACCGAGCCGGAAGACTTCCTCGTCGTTTTCGGCGTGCCGGTCGTCGTTCATCACCTTCTTGTCGAAGAGATATCCGATCCCGTCCCAGGAGTAGCAGGCACACAGCTTCGCTTCCGGGTAGGCCCGGCGGGTCAGGTAGAAGATGTCAGGGAAGCACCCGTTCTCGGTCAGGAAGGCGCTCGGAAGGTCCGGGGTCTTGCTCCCGGCGGTACGGAAACCGTGAAGCTCCGAGCCGGCCCCGGTGAGGATCGATTCCCAGTTCAGAGCGCTTCCCGAGGGGAGGACGCTGCGCTTTTTGAGGGTCCAGGCGCCCCGGTCACGAAAACGGCTCAGGTTCGGGAGCTGATCCCACTGGACATAGTGCCCGCCGAAGCCGTCGTAGCCGATGAGGATCACATGCTTGGCCCCAACCGGGGATTTGACGAAATCCTGCGCCGAGGCGGCACTTGTCATCGCCAAAAGCGAAAGTACCGCCGCGGCCAAAAACGCTTTGAGGAAAAAACGTTTTATCATTAAACAGTCTCCGTCACAGCCAAGCTTGGATATCCCCATCGCAAAGGACGTTTTACTTGCCGAACGCCGAGGTAATCGCCCGACCGCGCCAGGCCTGGTGGGGAGCGATCCCCAGTACCCAGGCGATCGTCGCGGCGACATCGTATCCGGCGACCACGTCGGTGATTTCACCCGGCTTGACGCCGCAGCCGTAGATCAGGAAGGGAGCTTCCATCTCTTCCATCGTCTCGCCGCCGTGTCCCTTCTCGATTCCGCCGTGGTCCGAAACGAACATCACGACGGTATCCTTGAAACGATCGTTCGCGTCCAGGTAATCGAGCAGCTGGCCAAGATACTCATCATTTTTCTTCACCGCGTCCATATACGGTTGCGATCCCCAGCCCTGGCCGTGCCCGGCACCATCCGGCTCGTGGAAATAGATGAACGCCAACGTAGCGTCTTTCTCATACTCCAAACCTTGCTGGCAGATCTTGTCATCGGGGAGATACTTGGCGTCGTCCACCACCGTCTTATCGAAGACGTAGCCGATCCCGTCCCAGGCATAGCAGGCGTAGAGCTTCGCCTCGGGATAGGCCTTCCGAGTCATGTAGAAAATGTCGGGGAAAAGCCCGTTCTCGGTCAGGAAGGCGCTCGGAAGATCCGGGGCCTTGCTTCCCCAGGTGCGGAAACCGTGAAGCTCCGACGGGGCGCCCATCAGTATGGTAGCCCAGTTTATCGCGCTGGCTGAGGGGATTACGCTGCGCTTCTTGAGCGTCCAGGCCCCTCCGTCACGCAGTCGACGGAAGTTCGGGAGCTGGTCCCACTGAACGTAATGCCCGCCATACCCATCGTAGCCGATAAGGATCACGTGCTTGGCCCCAACCGGGGATTTGACGAAATCCTGCGCCGAGGCGCTCGCCATCACCAAAAGCGAAAGAACCGCCGCGCCCAAAAGCGCCTTGAGAGAAATACGATTCATCATCAGAAAATCTCCGTTCGTGTTAGCTGTTAATTGTTTCTGCCGCAAGGGATGTTTACTTGCCGAACGCCGAGGTGATCGCCCGGCCGCGCCAGGCCTGGTGAGGAGTGATCCCCATCACCCAAGCGATCGTCGCGGCGACGTCATAACCGGCGACCACGTCGGTGATTTCACCCGGCTTGACACCGCAGCCGAGAATCATGAAGGGAGCTTCCATCTCTTCCATCGTCTCGCCGCCATGTCCCTTCTCGATTCCGCCGTGGTCCGAGGTAAACATCACGACGGTGTCCTCGAGGCGATTGTTCGCCTCCAGATAGTCGAGCAGCTGACCGAGGAAACCGTCGAGCTTTTTGACCGCGTCGTAATACTCCTGGGTTCCCCAGCCGATATTGTGCCCGGTACTATCCGGCTGCGAGAAATAGATGAACGCCAGGGTGGCGTCCTTCTCATATTCCAGACCGAGCTGGCAGACTTCCTCGTCGGTCTCGACAAACTTGTCTTCGTTCATCGCCTTCTTGTCAAAGAGATAACCGATCCCGTCCCAAGAGTAGCAGGCGCAAAGTTTCGCTTCCGGGTAGGTCTGGCGAGCCATGTAGAAAATATCGGGGAAGAGCCCGTTCTCAGTCAGGAAGGCGCTCGGGAGATCCGGGGCCTTGCTCCCCCAGGTGCGGAACCCGTGAAGCTCGGAACCGGCCCCCATTAGAATCGTCGCCCAGTTGATCGCGCTGACCGAGGGGATAACACTGCGCTTCTTGAGCGTCCAGGCCCCCTTGTCACGAAGACGGCTGAAGTTCGGGAGCTGATCCCACTGGACATAGTTCCCGCCGTACCCATCGTAGCCGATGAGGATCACATGCTTGGCCCCGACCGGGGATTTGACGAAATCTTGAGCCGAAGCGCCCGTCATCACCAAAAGCGAAAGAATCATCGCGCACAGGGCGACTTTTCCTGCCATCATCTGTCTCATTGTTGAGTCTCCTCTTGAAATGGGTCGTCCACCAAACGTGGAATGCGGGGAAGCGGCACGGCCAAAGAACGCGGCGCCGCCGTACATTTTATGCAGTAAACCGATTATATCGGGGGGAAAACCAAAAAACAAGCTAAACACAACTTCTCTTCCCTCACGCCGCGCCAGACGATTGAAGAAAGAGAACTTGAGGTGATAATATCCGATGGACTATGGTCCGAGTGACCGAAAACAACCGGGAAAAACACAAATCAAACCGTTTCACCGGCTTTCCAGGAGGATAAGCGTATGTCGAACGAAGGGTTCATTCAGGCGGCCCCCAAAGGGAACCGGCTTCACATCGCCATTTTCGGGCGCCGCAACGTCGGAAAGTCGTCGCTTCTCAATACCCTGACGCGCCAAAAGACCTCCATCGTCTCGGACACGGCGGGAACCACGACCGATCCGGTCGAAAAACCGATGGAATTTCTCCCCCTCGGGCCGGTTCTGTTCATCGACACCGCGGGGATAGACGATACCGGCGAGCTGGGAACGCTGCGGGTTGAAAAGAGCCGCCAGGTACTCGACCGGACCGATATCGCCATTCTTGTGCTTGATGTCACCCGCGATCGGGGGGGATGGTCGGCGTGGGAGGAGGAACTCCTGGCCGAATTCGACCGGCGCCAGACCCCGCTGGTCATCGCCCGAACAAAGTCGGACCTGGCGGAAGGGGCCCCCTGTGCCGACTATCCCCCGGAACTGGCCGAGCGAAAAATCCCGATGGTCGAGCTCACCTCCCCGCCCGACGGAAAAACAAGCGGGGTGACCGAACTGCGCGATGCCTTGGTCAGACTCGTCCCGGACGATTTTCTCACCCCCCCGCCGATGGTCGCCGACCTTCTCCCCCCCGGGGAGCTGGCGATTCTTGTCACCCCGATCGATAAGGAAGCGCCCAAAGGAAGATTGATCCTCCCCGAAGTCCAGGCAATCCGCGACCTGCTCGACCACCGGCAAATGGCGCTGGTCGTCCAGACCGGCGAACTGGCCGACGCGCTTCGCCGCGTGAAGGCGGCCTTGGTGATCACCGACTCTCAGGCCTTCGCGCAGGTATCGGCGATTGTTCCCGAATCGATCCCCCTGACCTCCTTTTCCATCCTCCTGGCGCGGCAAAAAGGGGATTTCACCGTTCTTCTGGCGGGAGCCAAAACAATCGGGAAGCTCGGTGCGAACGCGAAAATCCTCATCGCCGAGGCGTGCACGCACCATCCGATCGCCGAGGATATCGGAACCGTTAAAATCCCCCGCCTGCTGAAAAAACGGCTTGGGGAATCGATCACGATCGGGCATGCCCAGGGGCACGATTTCCCGGACGACGCTCATCTGGCCGAGTGGGATCTGGTGATCCACTGCGGCGGCTGCGTCTGGAATCGCCGGGAGATGCTGCGGCGGATCAGCCGCTGCGTCTCTTCGGCCGTCCCCGTCACCAACTACGGTCTGGCGATCGCGTCGCTCACCGGTATTCTGGACCGCGCGGCGGCCCCGGTCTTAAACAGCGGCGGGGATGGCCGGAACGCCGAAAGGTGAAAGAGTTTTTTTCAAGAACATGAACACCTCTGACTTTCGTTTGAAGCTGATCGACCGAATCGAAACACTCTCCGAGCCGGAACAAAGGGCCAATCTGCTCATCCGGCTCCTCGTTCCGGCCGCGGTGCTTTCTCCGGACGACTCGAGCGCGGCACCGGCGCTGGCCGAGCGGATAAAGACAGTTATTCGGGCCTTGGCCGCCCAGGACGAGCGCGATTATCTCCTCGGTCTTCTGGCCGCGGAGATCACGCGAATCGAGCACCACTTAGGCCATTACCGCGGTCTCCCCGCGATGTTCGGCGAGGAGGCCGCCGAGGATATACTCGAGACGATTCAAAACGGGGACGACCGGCAGGAGGGATATTTCTTCCTCGGCCAAAGCGCCGCCGCGGCGGCGGATCGCCGGCGCGCGCTTTTCTGCGCCGAGACGCTCGAAGACCTGTACAGCTTCGAGACCGTCTTGAGGATGCTGATTGTCTCGCAGCGGCAGCGTACCCCCGACGGTCTGATCGACGCCGAGCTGGCCGAACAGATCGAGTCGGAGGACGGCCGCGTTCGCCTCGGCGGCGCGCTGGCGGAACTGCTGTGCCGATGGAAGCGTTGGGAGGCGGCGGAAAACGAGCTCGGGAAAGCCCAAGCGATCTTTGACACCATCGACGACCCACCGCGCCGCCGGCGGCTAATGGACGACCTGTTCACCCTTGAGCTTCCCGTTTCGCTGCTGGAACGGTTTGTTCCGCTGTTGGCGTCGATCCCGACGCGGTGCCGGGTACTGGAGGCGCACAGCCGTGTGGCCGCCGACGATGCCCCCCGCTGTCTGGAACTGCTGGATCAATTGTGTGATTCCCAGGCGCGCGACCGCCAAGACGCCGATACGGCGGTCACAGCCGCCGCGCTGGCCTACCGCGCCAAGAACCGAGAGGCCGGACGCGGCTGGACACGCGCCGCGCTGGGAAAAATCGCGGAGGTCGAAAATCCAACCGCCCGGGCCGTTTTGTATCGAACGCTGCTGGGGGCTCTGTACGAAGCCGGCGAAAACAAGGCCGCCGCCCGCGTTGGTGAAATACTGGCCGATACGGCCGACCGGGTCGGGCCGGACGACTTTCGCGCTTTGCAGTGGCGTGAGAACCTGACCCTTTGGTCGCGGTGGGGGGAAGAGGGGCTGCTGGCGAAGTACCTGGAGCGGATTCCGCGGGCCGGGCGAATCGTGGTGACCGCCATCGGACGGGTGGGTCGGACTCCCATACCGGAGGATAGGTGGTTCGACGAGCTATCTTCCCCTCTTTGGGAGCTCGATTCCCCCGAGACCGGCTGCGCGGCGCTGGTCAAAATCGAGCGTCTGCGCGCCGGTTCGCGGCTTGAAGGGCAAGGGTCACATAGTATAATAAGAGCGGGGGCTGTGCCGCTGTTTTTCGAGCGATAATCTCCCCCTTTGCGGCCGGCGCCAAAGCGGCCGTTTATCGTCCGTCCAGAAAGCATAAGGAGTGTATCGGTGAGTATTCAACTCCCTCAAGGATACCGTTTCGCCGGGGTCCACTGCGGTGTTAAGCCCAACACCACCAAACGCGATGTCGCGCTGGTCGTCTGCGACCGCGACGCCGTCGCCGCCGGTGTCTACACGCAGAATCTTGTCTGCGGGGCCCCGGTTCAGTTGGATCGCGCCCGTACTCCCGCCGCCGGTTTCCGAGCGGTGGTCACCAACTCGGGGGTCGCCAACGCCTGTACCGGCCAGGAGGGGCTCAAAAACGCCGAGCAAATGGCTGTCTGGGCCGCCCAAACCATTGGCGCGGCCGGGCAGCAGGCGCTGGTCCTTTCCACCGGGGTGATCGGCATTCAGCTGCCGATGGAGAGGATCGAAGAGGGAATCCGCGCCGCCGGGGCGCAGCTGGCCGCCACGGAAGAGGGGTTCCACAACGCCGCCCACGCGATGATGACCACCGACACCAAAGAGAAGGTCGTCTCCAAGTCGTTCGTCAATTCCCGCGGAAAGACCATCACCCTTGCCGGTATGTGCAAGGGGGCCGCGATGATCGGCCCGAATATGGCGACGATGCTCTGTGTGCTGATGACCGACGCGGCCCTCGATCCGGCCGACGCCCAGGGGATGCTCAAGCGCTGCGCCGACGAAACCTTTAACTGCATCAGTGTCGAGGGGCACACCAGCACCAGCGACACCGTTCTTCTTTTGGCCAACGGGGCCGGCGACGATCAGCCGATGGAAGAGGACGACCACAATCGCTTTGCCGATCTTCTGCTGTTGGTCTGCTCGGAACTGGCGCGCATGATCCCCAACGACGGCGAGGGGGTTTCGCATCTGATCACCGTCAACGTCCACGGCCTGGCCACGCGGGAAGACGCCAAGGCGATCGCCCGAACGGTCGCCAACGATGTTCTGGTCAAGACGGCGATCTGCGGCGCCGACCCGAACTGGGGCCGAATCGTCTCGGCCGCCGGACGCGCCGGTGTCGCGTTCGACACCAAGAAGGTGACGCTCAAGATCAACGGGCATCTCCTCTACAAAGACGGCGCGCCGGTGGAGTTCGACAAGCCGCTGGTGACCGAGGCGATCCGTTCTCAGCGCGAGACCGTCTTCCAGCTCTTCTTCGAGGAGGGGGACGAGGCGATCCGTTTCTGGACCAGCGATCTGACGCCGGAATATGTCCATATGAACGCCGATTACACCACCTGACGGCAGGTACCACCAGATATCATTTGAAAGAAAACAATGGCAATCCTCATTTCCCAAAAGGCGATCGAAGAGGTCAAAAAGGTTAAGCAGGCCCAGAACCTCGGCGACGAATCGGTCCTCCGCATGACTATCCTGGGGGGGGGCTGCAGCGGCATGCAATACTCCCTCGGGTTCGATACCGAGTTCAATCCGATGGTCGATACGCGCTACGACTTCGACGGTGTGTCGCTGGTGACGCGCAAAGAGTACGACCTGTTCCTCGACGGAACCGAAATCAGTTTCGTCGATACCCCTACCGCCAAGGGGTTCTCGATCGATAACCCGAACTTCCCCGCGGGGAGCGGATGCCCCGGCTGCGGTCACTAAAGAACTTTTTCGCGGGAAACGTGCTTAGCGGAGGAAGAAGCTATGGCAAAAGATTATTATCAGATCCTCGGTGTTTCCAAAAGCGCCACCGACGAAGAGATTCAAAAGGCCTATCGAACTTTGGCCCGAAAGTATCATCCCGATATGAATCCGGATGATCCCGAGGGGGCCAAGAAAAAGTTCCAGGAGCTTCAGGAGGCCTTCGATACCTTAAAAGATCCGGAGAAGCGAAAACAGTACGACCAATTCGGCGCCGATTATCAGCAGTTCGCCGGCGGCAATCCCTATGGCGGGGGAAACCCATTCGGAGGGGGCAACCCCTTTGGCGGCGGCAATCCGTTCGGCGGGGGAAGTTTCACCGTGGGGCCCGATGGGATCGACATCGGTGATATCCTCGGCGGCCTGTTTGGCGGCCGCCAGACACGTACACAGCGGCGTGCCGGTCCGGTGGCGGGCGAGTCGATCACGCTGGGGCTCAATATTTCGCTGCGCAGTGCCGTTTTAGGGGATACGATCCCCCTGCAGTATACACTGGGGGGAGAATCGAAGAAGGTCGATGTCAAAATCCCTGTCGGGATCGAGGATGGCCAAAAGATTCGCCTCAAGGGGCTGGGCAAGCCCGGTCTGCGCGGCGGCGCCAACGGAGATCTGTTCCTGCAAATCACGACCCTCCCGCACCCCAACTTTACCCGCCAGGGGAAGAACCTCTATGTCCGTGTCCCGGTCTCGCTCAAAGAGGCGGTTCTCGGCGCTAAGATCGACGTCCCCTCCCCGGCCGGAACGGTGAGCGTCAAGGTCCCGGCGGGCAGTTCCACGGGGACGAAACTCCGCCTGAAGGGTCAGGGGATCAAAAAATCGGCCCGCGACGACCAGCCCGGCGATCTGTTCGTCGAGTTCGTTGTCGATCTTCCGAAAAAGTGGTCCGAGCGCGATATCAACCGTATCAAAGAGCTCGAAATCGACGAAGCCCCGACGAAGAAGGCCCGCGACAAGATCGCCTTCTAAGGGGAACTGTTTTTTATCACCGCATGGATTCGATCGACATCATCTACGAAGAGGGGCCGGTTCTGGCCTGCAATAAGCCCTCGGGGCTCCTCACCCAGGCGCCGGAGGGAATCGATTCGCTCGAGGCCCGGGTCAAGGCGTTTTTGATCGAACGCGAAAACAAACCGGGCGGCTGTTACCTCGGGGTTCCCCATCGCCTGGACCGTCCGGCTTCGGGGGTGATTGTCTTTGCCAAGCACGTGCGAGCCGCCCGGCGAATCTCCGATCAAATCGCCGCGCGGCTGGTGAAAAAGACCTACTGGGCACTGGTCTCGGGAACGGTTCCCGAAGAAAGCGGTACCTGGACCGACTACATGCGCAAGATCCCCGGCCGCGCCGAGTCGGAGATACTCTCCCCCATCCACCCTTCGGCGCGCGAGGCGATCCTTCATTTTCAAACCAGACAGCACCTCAACACTGTTTTGGGGCCGGTCACCTGGCTGGAAATCACCCTCGAGACGGGCCGAACCCATCAGATTCGGCTCCAGGCCTCTTCGCGAGGGTTCCCTATTTTAGGCGATACCCTCTACGGCAGCGCCGCCGCGTTCGGTCCCCAGTACGAAGATGAGCGTCAGCGTGCCATCGCGCTGCACTCCCGGACGATGGTCTTCACGCACCCGATGAGCAGTGAAACCATTGAGCTGACCGCGCCGATTTCCCCCGCCTGGAAAGAGCTCATCCCGGCGATCGACTAAAGACAAGCCGCCCGAGCCATGATCAAATTCCCCCTCAAGAACCGCCGGACTAGCGGTTCTTTTTTTTCTTGGAGGCCGGTTCCTTGGGCTCGTCCTCTTCGCTGAGCTCCCCCTTCCAGCGGCTTAAAAGCGTCAGAGCGTCGATCGGCGTGATGGTATTGGGATCCAATTCTCGGAGCTCGTCGAGAACCGGGTGATTTTCGGGGCCGAAGAGCGAGAACTGAACCACCTGTTCGCCGGCGGACTGAGTCTGTTTGGGGTGCTCAAACGGCGTTGAGCCGACCTGGCGCAAAAGATCCCCCATCGCCTCCCGCGCGGCGTCCATGTGGGAAGATTCCAGTTCCTCGAGGATCCGTTTCGCCCGGTGGATGACCGGCGAGGGGATCCCGGCCAGCCGAGCGACGTGGATTCCGTAGCTCTTGTCGGCCGGGCCGGCGACAATTTTGTGGAGGAAGGCGATATCGTCCCCCCATTCCCGAACGGCCACATTGAGGTTGTCGATCCCATCGTGCGTCTCGGCCAAATCGGTCAGTTCATGGTAATGAGTCGCGAAGAAGGTTCGGCAGCGGGTGGTCTCCAGAAGCGATTCGGTGATCGCCCAGGCCAAAGAGATCCCGTCGTAGGTACTCGTCCCACGCCCGATTTCATCGAGGACCACCAAACTTGAGCGGGTGACGCCGTTGAGGATCCGCGCCGTTTCGATCATTTCGACCATAAAGGTGCTCAGCCCCCGGGTCAGCTCGTCACTGGCGCCGACGCGGGCGAAGATTCGGTCGGTCCGTCCGATCTCGGCGAAAGAGGCGGGAAGGAACGAACCGGCGTGGGCCATCAATACCAAGAGCGCCACCTGACGGATGTAGGTACTCTTCCCCGCCATATTGGGGCCGGTGATCAGATGAATCATCGCGCCGTCGGGCCGGCACTGGGCGTCGTTCGGGGTAAACGTCCCCGGCGCCTCGGTCTGCTCCAAGACCGGATGCCGTCCGTCGCGGATGGTCAAAACCGGCGGTGAGACCATATTGGGACGGGTGTACCCCCGAGCCGAGGCGATATGGGCGAAGTTGGCCAAGACGTCCAACTGGGCCAAAACCGCGGCGACATGCTGAATTTGGGAACGAACCTTTACGGTCGCGTCACGAAGCTGGGCAAAGATCTTCAGTTCCAGATTTTTGGCCGATTCCTCGGCGGTGAGGACTTTTTCCTCGTAGGCCTTCAGCTCTTCGGTGATATACCGCTCGGCGTTTTTGAGCGTCTGTTTGCGAACGTAGTTGGCGGGAGTCTTATCGGCCTGCGAGCGTGGGATCTCGATATAGTAGCCAAAGACCGAGTTAAACCCGACCCGCAGCGTCGCGATCCCCGTGCGCTGGCTTTCGCTTTGCTGGTACGCCGCCAGCCACTGCTTTCCACCATGCTGCAGATCGCGAAGATCGTCAAGCTCCCTGCAGTATCCCGGCAGGATAAACCCGCCGTCGCGCCAGGTCAGCGGCGGTTCCTCTCCCAGCGCGCGCAAAAGCTCTTGGGCGAGGTTATCTTGGGGCTCGATTTCACCGGCCAGGGCGACCAGCTGGCTCGCCGGAGAGCCTTCCAGCGCCTGACGGAAGAAGGGAAGCTCCAGGAGCGTCATCGCCACCGCGGCCAGCTCCCGCGGAGTCACCCGGCCTTGAACCACGCGGGTCATGATCCGCGCCAAGTCGTGGACGCGGCGCAGATGCTGTCGGACGCTGTCGCGAAGGGACGTCTCATTAAAGAGATTCTCCACGGCGTCCAAACGCCGGCGGATCGCCTCAATATCGCAGAGGGGATAGATGATCCACTCGGCCAGAAGACGGCTCCCCATCGGGGTAACACACTGATCGAGGACAGACAGAAGCGAACCGGCGCGGCGTCCATCGGTGGTCTGGAGAATCTCCAGACTTCGGATCGTCGCCTGATCGATCTCGAGACACTGTCCCGAATGATACTTGCCGATGGAATCGAGGTGATCGAGGGAGCACTTCTGCGTTTCACGCAGGTAGTCCAGCGCGGCCCCGGCGGCCTCCAGCGCCAAGGCGTCGGTTTGCGCATCGAAGCCGAAGCCGGCCAGCGTTTTGACCCCCAGCTGCCGCAATAAAGTCTCAAGAGCGGTCTGGAGACGGAAGGTCCAATCGGGGCGTTTGGTCAGCATCGCCCCTTCGGCCATCACCACGGGAAAATAACAGACCGACGATTCACTGATCAAGATTTCGGAGGGGTGAATCCGGGCCAGATAATCGAACAGCTCCCGATAGGGAGTCACCGCGGCGGTAAATTCCCCGGTGGAGAGTTCGACCCAGGCCAAGCCGATCGCTTCATCGGGATGGACCGCCCTGGGCGCCGCGGAGGCGGAATCATCGGCGGCGGCGATCAGCTCGTCGGACCTGGGAGCGAAGCGCGGCTTGGGGGGGAGGGAAATCGCCGCTAAATAATTACTTTTCTTGGGGTCTAAAATCGCGTCGTCGGTCACCGTCCCGGGGGAGACGATTCGGACCAGGTCACGCTTGACAATCCCCTTGGCGAGTTTGGGATCCTCCAGTTGCTCGCAAACCGCCACCTTAAAACCGGCGGCAATCAGCCGGGAGAGGTAGATATCCAACTGGTGGTGGGGAAACCCCGCCATCGGGACGGAGTTCGGTCCTTTGTCTCTGTCGCGGGTGGTCAGCGCCAGACCGACCGCTCCGGCAACGGTGACGGCGTCCTCGTAGAAAACCTCGTAAAAGTCACCCATACGGAACAGAAGCAGGGCATCGGGGACCTTCGCCTTCGCGTCCAAATACTGCTTCATCACCGGGGTCGGTTCGGTTATCTTCGCCATAATCGTTGATTCGCCGGGTCACTTCCTTGCTGTTTGTAGGGTACTTAGCGAGAATTTTACCGGAAAAACCCAATAATTCCAGTACGCGCCCTTCCCCCCTCTTGCGCGGGAGGAGAGCATTCATTATGATATTTTACGAAATGACCAAACGTTATTTCCCCGATCCCCGAACCTCACCCCATAGGACACTATGGACACCTTTGATCAAGACCTATGCTCCGGCCCGGCCGAAATATTCAAAGCTCTTGGCCATCCCGTCCGTTTCTGGATTGCCCAGCAGCTTGCCGAAGGGGAGCATTGCGTTCACGAGTTTGTGGAACGGACCGATCTTGATTTTTCCACCATCTCCCAGCATTTAAACGCCTTAAAGCAAGCGGGAATAGTCTCGGGGGAAAAACGGGGAAAGCAGGTTTTCTACCACCTGGATTGCGTCTGCGTACGGGATTTTATCCGCTGTGTCACCAAGAACATCAAGGATGGTTGTCCGCGATTGGAAACAACAGCCGCGGACGGCCTCGATCGGGTACAATAGTCAGGCAACAATTACAAAACCGCCACGGCGCCGTTCTTTCTGATGAACGGCGTATCGATGTGGCAATCAACAATTTATGATGAAAAGGAGAGTGACGATGGCTGAACTTAAGGGATCTAAAACCGAAGCGAATCTCCAGGCGGCGTTCGCGGGCGAGTCGCAGGCGCGCAACAAGTACACCTACTACGCTTCGAAGGCGAAGAAGGAAGGTTTCGTGCAGATCGCGGCGCTGTTTGAAGAGACCGCCAACAACGAGAAAGAGCACGCGAAGATCTGGTTCAAGCTTCTGCACGGCGGCTCGGTCCCCGGGACGGTCGAGAACCTCAACGATGCCGCCGACGGCGAGAACTATGAGTGGACCGATATGTACGCCGGTTTCGCCAAGACCGCCCGCGAAGAGGGGTTCCTCGAGATCGCCGCGCTGTTTGAGGCGGTCGGGAAGATCGAGAAGGAACATGAAGAGCGCTACCGGAAGCTTCTGGCGAACATCGAGGGAGGACTGGTCTTCTCGCGCGAGGGGGATTGCGTTTGGCAGTGCTCCAACTGCGGACACATCGTGGTCGGCAAGAAGGCGCCGGAAATGTGCCCCGTCTGCGCTCATCCGCAGGCGTATTTCCAGATCAGGGCCGAGAACTTCTAAGCCCCGCTTCGACGAATCGGCGAACGGCTTTTTCTAAGTTCGTTCCGTTTGTTTCTTCCCCCGCTGGTCCCCCGGCCGCTGGGAATCTTGACGGTTCGATCCCCATCCCTTGTTGATACCTTCGAGGGATGGGGGGTGGGTGGTTTTTCGCCTTTATTAAAGGAGAATCATCATGGGTATGTTCTGTTTCCAGTGCCAAGAGACGGTCGGGAATACCGGCTGCACACGGCGAGGGGTCTGTGGCAAGAGTGAAGAGACCGCCTCGATCCTCGATGAGCTGATCCGCCAGGTTCGCGGGATCGCGCTTCGTGAGTTTCGCTCCGGCCGCTGCGCTGCGGAGAGTGTTGACCGCGAGGTCGCTCTGTTTGTTGTTCAGTCGCTCTTCACGACTATCACCAACGGCAACTTTGACGACGACGCCCTTCGCGAGCGTGTGACTTGCGCCAAGGAACTGGCCGGCAGCGACGCCGACGGTCTTGCTGTCGGTGTTCAAGCCGAGGAGAACGAGGATATCCGTTCGCTTCGCGAGCTGCTCCTCTACGGCCTGAAGGGAATCGCGGCCTACGTCGACCACGCCGCGATGCTCGGCTTTGAAGACCCGAAGATTTACGCCTTTATCCTTCGAGCCCTGGCTGAATCGAGCCATCAGGCGACGGCCGATCAGCTCACCGCTTTGGTGATGGAATGCGGCGCGACGGCGGTTGAGGCGATGGCGCTGCTCGATCGGGCGAACACCGAAACCTTCGGCAAACCGGAGATCACCACGGTGAAGATCGGCGCAGGACAGCGTCCGGGCGTTTTGATTTCCGGCCATGACCTGCTCGATCTTAAGGAGCTGCTCGATCAGACGGCCGATCAGGGGATCGATGTTTACACGCACAGCGAGATGCTTGCCGCTCACGCCTATCCTCAACTCAAGAAGTATCCGCACCTGTATGGAAACTACGGGAACGCCTGGCATCGGCAGAGCGTGGAATTTGGCCCGTTCCAAGGTCCGATCCTCATGACGACCAACTGTATTACTCCTGTTCAAGAGGCGTACCGTGATCGGATCTTCACCACCGGGATCGTCGGTTATCCCGGGGTTCCTCACATCGCGGACCGCGAGTTGGGCGGGGTCAAAGATTTTTCGCCGGTGATCGAGTTGGCCAAGCGGTGCGCGCCGCCAACGGCGATCGAGGAGGGAGAGATCACGATCGGTTTCGCTCATGAACAGGTTCTGTCACTGGCCGACAAAGTGATCGAGGCGGTTAAGTCCGGGGCAATTCGTCGCTTTATCGTGATGGCCGGCTGCGACGGACGTCACAAGGCACGGGAGTACTACACGCTCACCGCCCAGGGGCTTCCCGAGGATACGGTCATTCTCACAGCCGGCTGCGCCAAGTATCGATACAACAAACTCGGCCTGGGGAGCATTGGGGGGATTCCGAGAGTGCTCGACGCGGGACAGTGCAACGACAGTTACTCCCTGGCGGTGATCGCGCTAAAACTCAAAGAAGCGTTTTCTCTGGAGGATATCAACGACCTGCCGATTTCATTTGATATCGCCTGGTACGAACAAAAGGCGGTCGCCGTTCTGTTGGCGCTTCTGTCGCTCGGGTTTAAGGGGATTCGCCTCGGGCCAACGCTTCCGGCGTTCCTTTCAAAGAGTGTCGCGCAGCTGCTGGTGAAGACGTTTGGGCTGAAGGCAATCTCCACTCCGGAGGAAGATATTCGGGATATGCTCGGGTAACGCAGCCCACAGTTCCCCATTCGTTCCCTATTTCTTTTTGAAAAGGATACTGATAGAATGGGGGAGGTCATAACAACCGCCCGGAGTCATCCGGACGCTTCCCCAACTTTCCAGTAAAAAGGCGAACCTCTATGAAAACCACTCGACGCGATTTCCTCACCGCCGGTTCGATGCTGGCCCTCTCCTCGGGCGCGCTCCCCCTGACCACATCCAAGGCCGACGATAAAAGCGACGCCGATTACCTCAATCCGATCGGCGGAGTCATTTCGGTGGCGGTCACCCCCTACCACGAGGACCATACAATCGACACGGAGACGATGACCGCTCTTTCACAGCGCCTCGGCCAGGCCGGGGCCGACGGAGTCTTTGTCGCCGGCTCGACCGGGGATATGGCGCTTTTGACCATCCCCGAGCGGGAGGCGCTCGTCGCCGCGACCCGCAAGGGGCTCGGGTCGGCCAAAAAGATCTGCGCGGGGGTCAGCGACTGGTCGATTCCCGCGATGGTCGACAACACCAAGCGGTTCCGGGACGCCGGTGCCGATATCGCTGTCGTTATGGCGCCGATTATGTTCTTCGTCTACTCCCAGGCCGAGCTGACCGAGTTCTTCATCGAAATCGCCGATCGATCCGCCCTCCCCGTCCTCCTCTACCATCACGCGCGGGTCTCCACCCCCATCGAACCGGAGACGGTCTTCGCGGTGGCCGACCATCCGAATATCATCGGGATGAAAGAGACCGGGGCGAACTTCGAGCGGACCGAGCAAATTCTCGAGGGGGTCAAAGGGAAAGACTTCGTCGTGATGCAGGGGAACGAGCCGTACGCCGTTAAATCGCTGAAGATCGGCTGCCGCGGGGTTCTTTCGGCGCTGGCCGGGGTCTGGCCGGAACTCCCCCACGAACTGGTTCGCGCCAATCTTGCCGGGGACGACGCGGCCTACGATAAGGCGGGGGCGAAGCTCAATGATATGACACAGCTGTTCCTCAAGCTGATGCCGACGGCCAAGTCGTTCTCCTATTTCGGTCAGACGATGAAACTGATGCTGAAATACCGCGGCTGGATCGACAACACCAATGTCCGGATGCCCGGATTCACCCCCGATCCGGCCTGGGAACCCGAGCTGTACGAATTCCTGGCGAAGAACGACTTCCCGAAAGAGTAACGCTTCCCCTATGAAAAAGCCCAAGAGAAAAGCCGCCAAAAGGGCGGCTTTTCTCTTTTTCAGAAGTTAAAGTAGATGAATGGATTGTACGTCGAGACAACGACGAAGGTGATCCCCAAAAGGAGAAGCACCAGCATCGCCGGAACATAGAGAACCTGGTACCAGAGTTTTTCTTCCCAGCGGCCGGCGAACCATTTTGCCAGCGGCAGCGAGCAAAGCGCCGCGGCCGCCAGAAGGACGGCGTTCTCGGCAAGGTAAAACGCCGTGTACTTATCGTAAAGCGGCTGTCCCGCCAAGCCGAGCATCGTCCGGAAGAACCCAAACGCCTGGGAGAGGTTCTCGCTGCGGAAAAGAACCCACCCGCAGACGACCAGAACAAATGTCACGAGCCATTTTAGGGATGAACCGATCGGGTCATTGAATCGCCTCTCGTAACCGGTCATCTTCTCGATCGAGATAAAGACGAAGAAATAAAGCCCCCAGAGGATGAAGGTCCAGTTGGCTCCGTGCCAAACGCCGGTCAGCAGCCAGACGACGAACAGATTGAAAATCAATCGGGCCGCCGAGGAAACCCGGCTCCCCCCCAGAGGGAAGTAGACATAGTCACGGAACCAGGTCCCCAAAGAAATATGCCACCGGCGCCAGAATTCGGAGATACTTCGCGAGATATACGGGTAGTTAAAGTTTTCCAGGAAACGGAAGCCGAACATCCGTCCCAGACCGATCGCCATATCCGAGTAGCCGGAGAAATCGAAGTATATCTGAAAAGTGTATGCCAGCCCCCCCAGCCAAGCGGTGGAGACGGTCAGTTCTTCGGTTGGCGTACCAAAGATCTGATCGGCTAAAATCGCGATCGAATTGGCGATAACGGCTTTTTTGGCCAGCCCCACGATAAAACGGCATACTCCGGCGCTGAAGTCGTCGAGGGACTCCTTGCGGTGAAGGATCTGTTCGGCGATCGTCGAGTATCGAACGATCGGCCCGGCGATCAACTGGGGAAAGAAAGCGATGTAAAGGGCGACGTCGAACGGATTCTTTTGGACCGGAGCGCCCCCCTTCTCGGGATCGCGGCGATAGACATCGATCACGTAGGAAAGCGCCTGGAAGGTAAAGAAGGAGATTCCGATCGGCAGCGCGATGGTCGGAACGGAGAGATCCCACCCGGTACAGGCGTTGATCGTCCGAAGGGTGAACATCAGGTACTTAAAGATGAAAATAATCGAGATATTAAAGGCCAGGGCGGCGATAAGATATCCTTTAGCCAGGCGGCGGCGCTCGTGATACTTATCGATCAAAAGCCCAAACGCCCAGTTCCCGAATATCGAGAAGATCATCACGAAGACGAACCACGGTTCTCCCCAGGCGTAGAAAAACAGGCTGGCCGCCAGCAGAAAGAGGTTTCGAAGCGTTCGTCCCCACAGACAGACGTAATACCCGAAGAGGACCATCGGGAGGAACAAGAACAGAAAGATCGTACTGGAGAATACCATACACGGCTCCGTCGACATTCCGCGGCGGCAAGGGGAAAACGCGGTGAGGGAGGCCCCCATCTTTTAAGTGTCATTCTACTTAATTTGCGCAAAAACAACACCCCCTCCGAGGCCGAGAGTATGTGGGAAGCAAAGACGCTGGAATTGATTTTCTCCCCCGGCGGTGCTATAATGACGCCTGCGGGTGGGGGCCTTGCCAAAGGATCCCCCCGTTTGAACGAGAAAGGAGTCGATTGTGTACTTAGCCGCGTCTACCCGTTGTTTTCCCGACGTCCCTTTTATGGAGTCGCTTCAGCGGCTCTCCGGGCTGGAGTTCTCTTCGTGCGAGATCGTTGTCGGAAACCGCCCGTGTGATCTTACACCGGAGTATATTCTCAGCCAGCCGAAACAGGCGGTGCGCGACTGTATGGCCTTTCGAACGATTGCCCCGTCGATCTGCTTTTTTGATATCGAGCCGGACGACCCCGACTATTTCACCAAGTTCGAGGCGTGCTGCGATCTGGCCAAACAGCTTCGGATCTTCACCATCTCGATCCGCAGTGCCGAGCTCGGGACTCCCTACAACGAGGAGATCGAGCGGCTGCGCCGTGCCAACACGATCGGCCTTCATATGGGGCTGTTGATCGGACTGCTGACCCAGCGCGGCCGGATCGCCGAGTCATGCGAATCGGTCCGTTCCCTGTGCCGATCGGTCCCGGAACTTTCCGTCACGCTCGACCCGTCGCAGTTTATCTATAACTACGAGCGGCCGATTAACTTCGATTCGATCATTCCGCTGGTCTGCAATGTCCATCTGCGCGATACCACCAAAAAGGCCGAGCAGGTTCAAATCGGCCAAGGGACGCTCGAGTACAACAAACTGATCCTTCAGCTCGCCAAAAACAACTACCGCGGGGCGCTTTGTGTCGATTTGGGCCTATTGCCCGGGATCTCCCAGGAGAGCGAACTGCGCAAAATGAGATTCCTCCTGGAAAGTCTCATTTAAGTTCCCCTTTCCCGACGCGGCAATACCCGCCCGGTTTGCGGTCGATCGAGACAAAAAAAGACGCCGAAGGGCACTCACACCCTCGGCGTCTTTTTCTGTTTAGCTTCGCTAAAGCCGTTAGGCCTCGCTCTTCGGTTCGTCGGAAGATTTTTCCTCGGACGAGCCGTCGGCTGCCCCAACCAGTGCCGGCGTGTTCTCTTCCTTGAGATCCTGCCGGTAGTTCTTGATCTCGTCCAATTCGAGCTCGTCGCTTGTCAGCTCCGAGAAATCTTTCCCCGAGAAGACCAGCTGCTTCTTGTCACCCACTTCCTTGACATCGACACAGATGACATTTTTGTTCTCAAACACTCCCTTGAGGATCTCTTCCGAGAGAGGATCTTCCAGAAGCGTCTCTATGGCACGGCGCAGCGGACGGGCTCCGAAATCGAGGTTGCTCCCCTGGGAGATGATCAGCCGCTTGGCCTCGTCACTGAGGTGGAGACAGAGTTGGCGTTCCTTCAGGCGCTCGCGGAGCTTTTTCATCTCCAGATCGACCACCTGCTCCAGGTCTTGTTCGGTCAGGTGACGGAAGACGATGATGTCGTTGAACCGGTTGATGAACTCCGGACGGAAGACCCGCTCGATCTGTTCGTTGACACGCTCCTTCATACTGCTGTACGAAGTGTCAGCGTCGGCTGGAGCGAACCCGAAGGTGGACTCGTTTTTGATCGCCTCGGCACCGGCGTTGGTCGTCATGATCAAGATGGTATTGCGGAAATCGACAGTGCGGCCGTAACTGTCGGTCAGACGACCTTCCTCCAGAACCTGGAGAAGGATGTTGAAGATGTCCGGATGCGCCTTCTCGATCTCGTCCAAAAGGACGACCGAGTAGGGACGTCGGCGAATCTTCTCGGTCAGCTGCCCCCCTTCGTCGTAGCCGACGTATCCCGGAGGGGCACCGACCAGACGAGAGACGTTAAACTTCTCCATGTACTCGCTCATATCGACCTGGACCAGGGCATCCTCATCACCGAACATAAATTCGGCCAGCGCCTTGGCCAGGAGAGTCTTCCCGACGCCGGTCGGCCCGGCGAAGATGAACGAACCGATCGGCCGCTTCGGGTCTTGGATGCCGGAACGGCTGCGGCGAACCGCTTTGGAGATCGCCTCGATCGCCTCGTTCTGGCTGATGACCCGCTTGTGGAGCTCTTCTTCCATATGGATGAGGCGCTTGGTATCTTCGGTCGTCATCCGGGTGAGCGGGACGCCGGTGATCATCGAGACCACCTCGGCGATCACCTGGCCGTCGACCACACCGCTGATTTCCTTCTGCTTTTTACGCCAATCCTGCTGGAGAGCGCGTTTTTTCTCGTCAAGGTGGTCGAGCTGGTCACGGATGGTCGCCGCCTTTTCGAAGTCTTGGTCGGCGACGGCCTTCTCTTTGTCCTTCTCCAGGGCCTCCACCTGGCGATCGATGCTCTTCAGATCGGGCGGACGGGTGACCGAACGGAGGTGGATGCGGGAACCGGCCTCGTCGATCACATCGATCGCCTTATCGGGGAGACAGCGGCCGGTGATATACCGGTCAGACAGATCGACCGCGGCGCGCAGGGCGTCATCGGTGATCTTCACCAGGTGATGCTTCTCGTAGCTCGGGCGCAACCCGCGCAGGATCTCGACCGTTTGATCCGGGGTGGTCGGATTGACCATCACGATCTGGAAACGACGCTCCAGGGCACTGTCTTTCTCGATATACTTGCGATACTCCTTGAGTGTCGTGGCGCCGATACACTGAATCTCACCACGGGAAAGAGCCGGTTTCAGAACGTTGGCGGCGTCGATCGCCCCCTCGGCGCTGCCGGCGCCGACAAGGGTATGGAGCTCGTCGATGAAGAGGATCGTGTTCTTCGCGCGGCGAACCTCGTTCATCACCGCCTTGATTCGTTCCTCGAACTGACCGCGGTACTTCGTCCCAGCGACCATCGACGCGAGATCAAGAACGACCACCCGCTTGTTGAGCAGAATCTCGGGAACATTGCCGTCGACGATTCTTTGGGCCAACCCCTCGACGATCGCCGTCTTTCCGACCCCTGCCTCCCCCAGGAGGACCGGGTTGTTCTTGGTACGCCGTCCGAGGATCTGGATCGCGCGCTCGATTTCGACTTCGCGGCCAATCACCGGGTCGAGTTTCTTTTGATGCGCCGTGGCGGTTAAATCAATCCCGAAACTGTCGAGTGCCGGGGTCTTGGACTTTCCTCTGTTGGGACCGGGTTCCGACGAGGAACCGGACGAACCGGAATTCTCCGTTTCGTCAGAGGAGGATTCGTCATCGTCTTTGCCGAGACGGGCGAGAATCTCGTTGCGGACATCGTCGAGTTTCAGCCCAAAATTCATCAGAACCTGGGCGGCAATCCCATCCTGCTCTCGGAGGAGCCCCAAGAGGATATGTTCGGTGCCGATATAGTTGTGGTTGAGTTTTTCCGCCTCTTCCAGAGCGTACTCAAATACCTTTTTGACCCGGGGGGTAGGCGGAATGCGCCCCATCTGGACAAGATCGGGACCGGGACGAACCAGCTTTTCGATCTCGAGGCGAATCTTGCGCAGCTCGACCCCCATACTCTTCAGGACGTTGGCGGCGACACCATTCGACTCCTTGATCAAACCCAAAAGGAGGTGCTCGGTACCGACGTACTCATGGTTGAATCGGCTCGCCTCTTGATTGGCCAGCTGAATGACTTTTCTGGCCCGTTCGGTGAATCGTTCGTAAGACATCGTTTGTTGTTTCTCACTACCTGCTTAAGACTAAGGCAACGGAAGCGCCCATAAAAGCGGCTGAACTCTCCTGCCTTCTGTCACTATTGTAGGGACGAAGGAGGGGAAGTTGACGAAAAAACTTTTCTTTTCCCGCGTGAGCGAAAAAATCATTCGCGCGGGCGCACCCCGAGACCACGGCATGGGAGGTGAGGGATACCCACCTTCCGCGCAGGCATTTTACACCCCCAGGGAAAAATCGTCCAGACGAAATCCGAAAACGGGCCCCTTTCGATAAGGTACCTCACCCATCGAAAACTGACCTGCAAAATCGACTCACCTCGTGGTATAATCGCCTATCGTCCCGGGAGCTAACCTGTCTCTCGGAGCAAAAAGGAGCTTAAGAATTGCCGCTGTCGGGCGGCTCTTGAGCGGTCTTGAGGAGAGGAGTATTTTCGATGCAGGCAGCAAAAACACGCGTCACAAAGGGCCCATCTGCCGTTTTCCGCGCGTTTTCCCCCCTTTCGTGCCTTCTCCTGTCGTTACTGCTGCTTGTCGGCTGCGGCCAGCGCGAGAAAAACACGGATACCCCTCCGGTATCATCCCCGGCGGTATCCGAACCGACTCAGACCGGGCCGCGGGAAAGCGGCGATGCGGTGACCGGCGAGGAGGCCAATATTTCCGAAGATTCCTCGGTCTCGGCCCCCCGGGCCCCGTCGCCCGACGATGTTCTGGCTCAGGCGACCGAGCGTTTTGCCGAATCGTTTTCCGACGCCGGCGAAAATCTCCCCGACACCGATCGGACACTGACGATCTCGGAGGAGACTCGCGATAAGTATACCGACAAAGCCGACATCCTCTTCTCTCCGACCCTGGAGGGAGACGACGAAGAGGACGACTCCCCGGGGTATCTGTTTCGTTACCGCTTTGAGCCGAACAGCGAACAGCGCTGGACCGTCTCGCACCGGCTCTGGAAAGAGACCTCCTACGGCGGCATGACGCGCAAGATCGAGACCGTCTCGAATATCACCCGCCGCTGGGTAATTGGCCCCCGCGCCGAAGGGACCTGCGACGACGCCCTGATCCCGATCGAGTATTACATCGACACCATGCGCCTGGAGCAGCAGGAGGAGGGGGAAGAACCGATCCTCTACAACAGCCAGACCGATACGGTCGTCCCCGAGGAATTTCGCCGTTTCGGGACCGAGAAAATGATCGGCGTTCCGCTGGAGCGTTTTCAGATCGACCCCTTCGGAAGAATGACGGAAAAGAGCATCGTCGTCTCGGGCTTCGAGTCCGACGCGCAGGACAGCCGTGTCACCGTCCCCTTCCCGGAGGAACCGGTGCGGGTGGGACAGTCGTGGACCATCCCCTGCACGTTCCGCCTGAAGACTCGCGAGGAGACGATCCAGACGGTCCGGGGAATTCAGCGTTTCCGACTGGAGAACGTCACCGGTTCCCTGGCGGTGATCCATATCTCCATGACCGTCCTGTCGCTGGTCGGCGACCCCTACCTGGAAGGGCAGCTGGCCGAAAAAATCTGCGAGGGGACCTGCCGCTTCGACATGGAAAACGGCCGGGCGCTCAAGACCGAGCTGGAGTTCTCCAAAACCGTCCCGAACGCCTTCGGCAGCGCGACGATCCTCGTCTACCGCTGCCGAATCACCGAAGAGCGCGCCGATCCCGCGCAAGATCCCTCGGGACAAGAGCAGGACGGAACCGAACCGGACCCAAGCACCACCAAGCAGGAATAAAACTTCGAGGAAAACGCCATGATGGATGGAACGATACTCCTTACCGGTGCCAGCGGCTTCATCGGAACCACACTCACCCGTCAGCTCCTGGCCGACGGGAACAAAGTTCGTGGTCTGAGCCGCAAAGAGCCGAAGCTCCCGCCGGGCTTCACCGGGACAGAGGAGGAGCTTTGGAAACACCCGAACTTCGAATACGCCGCCGGCGATATCATGGACAAGGAATCCCTCCATCGCGCGATGGAGGGGTGCCGGTATGTGATCCATATGGCCGGTTTCGCGAAGAACTACTCCCGCGATCCGTCCGTCTTCGAGCGGATCAATAAAAACGGGATGGAGAATGTCTTCGATGTCGCGCAGCAGCGCGGAATCGAGAAGATCGTCTGGACCAGCTCGATCGTCACCCTCGGTCCCACCGACAAGGGACAGATCGGTGATGAGTCAATGCCCCGGCATACCGATCAATATCTGACCGAATACGAACAGAGCAAAACAATCGCCGAACACGAAGCGCTGCGCCGTGCCGCGGCGGGGCTTCCGGTCGTGATTGTCCTGCCGACCCGGGTCTACGGCCCCGGCCAATTCACCGAGGGGAACTCTCTGGCCCGAATCATCGACGACTATCGCCGGGGACGTTTCCCCTTCCTGATCAATCTCGGGGTGAATGTCGGTAACTACGGTTTGGTCGACGACGTGGCACGCGGGCATTATTTGGCCCTTCAAAAGGGAAGAGTCGGGGAACGGTATATATTGGGGGGCGAAAACGCCTCGCTTAAAGAGTTTTTCCGATTGATCGACCAGGTGACCGGGAAGCGCCATTTCAAGCTTCCGCTCTTGAAATTCTGGCCGATGGTCGTCGGTCACTCCTGCAAGCTTGGAGCGAAGCTCTTCGGTATCTACCCCCCCATCACCCCGGGTTGGGTTCGCACCTTCATGGTCGACTGGGCGTTCTCCGTCAAGAAGGCCGAGACCGAACTGGGGTATCAGCCGACACCGCTCAAGGAAGGGTTGGCCCGTACCTGCCGCTGGCTCGAGGAGTATCACCGTGGACGCTAAACAGCACGCCGGAGCAGAAGTGCCGCCGGAAGAACCGACCAGCGGTCCGGCTATCGGCCCGAGAACATTTTTAAAGCTCTTCGACCCCCGCTACCGAAAGGCGGCGTTTATCCTCCTCTACGCCATGATGGTCCTGACCTATTGGCGCTATCTCTCCCCCGCTCCCCAACTGCTCGACCGGCGGTTTTTGGCCAGTTCCGCCTTCGCCGAAACCATTTCGGCCGAATCGCCCGCCCCGGAGGAGGTCACGTTAAAATCGTTCCTTGCCGGGGAGAAACGTACCTTCAGCGCTTTTCTGCTGATGGGATTGATCCCCGCGCTGCTGGTGAAGTTTCTCTTTAAGGAAAATCCCCGCGATTACGGCATTGCCCTGGGGAACCGCTTCACCATTCGCTCGATCCTCCTCTTCACCCCTGTCGTTGTGGGAATCACCTACCTGGGAAGCGCTCCGGCCTATCGTTTTATTTACCCGTACAACCCGGCCGCCGCGCTTTCGCCAACTTTGTTTTGGCTTCATTCCCTCCTGCTTTTGCTGTTTTACTACACCGGCTGGGAGTTTTTCTTCCGGGGTTTTATGCTGCACGGCCTGATCCCCTCCTGCGGCCTGATCAACGCGATCCTGATCAGTACCATGGCCAGCGCGATGCTTCATTACGGTCACCCGATCAGCGAGGTCTTCGGCGCCGTCGGCGTGGGACTGTTTTGGGGACTGCTCGCCCGGCGAACCGAATCGATCCTCTCGGGGATCATCCAGCACAGCGCCGTCGGTATCGCGATCAACTGGTTTATTCTCCATTAAAAAACGGGTATCATAGGAGCAGCAACTCACGATTCTTTCACCAGCATATATCCTTAGACAATAGGGAGAAAAACCCATGAACAGATTCCTTACCGCCGCTGTTCTCGCGGTAATTTGCGCCGCGTCGATGGCCGAAGAGCCGCGTTTCAACGTCCGCGATATGCCGCTGGAGCGGGTCAACATCACGGCCCACCGCGGCGCGGGCAATCTCGCCCCCGAAAATACGATCTCGGCGCTGGAGCTGTCCTGGTCGAACGGATGGGTCCCCGAGACCGACATCCGAACGACCAAAGACGGCGTCCTGGTGATGTTCCATGACGGCAACTTCAAGCGGATTCTCCCCAACGCCCGGGATGAACTCAAGAACAAGGGGATCGCCGATCTGACCTGGGAAGAGGTTCAGCAGCTCGATATCGGCTCGTTCCGCGGGGAACAGTTCAAAGGACAAAAGGTCGTCTCGCTGGCCGACATCGTCGAGGCGCTCAAGGTCGACCGCTCCCGTATGATCTACATCGATATCAAAAACGTCGATATCGCGCAGCTGGCTCGGGAAACCGCCGAGGTCGAAAGCCAGATCATCTTCACCACCTGGGACTACGATCTGATCCACCAGTGGAAGAAACTCGCCCCCAAATCCGAAGGTTTTATCTGGATGGGGCTCGGCAAGGGGGAAGATGTGGTCGGCCCGGTTATCGAGAGGCTCAAGGCGGAGCATTTCGCAGACATCGACCGGATGCAGATTCACGTCAATTTCGACGATCAGGGGAACACCACCCCGGGGGAGGAATTCCTCCGCGAAACGGCTGATTTTATCCACACCAACTACCCGAACGTCGAAGTACAGTTCATGCCGTGGAACGTCTGCGACAACAAAGACTGCTACAAAAAGCTCCTCGACTTGGGCGCCGCCGGTTTCGGTTCCGATCGGCCGGACATCGCGAAGGAGGCGCTTTGTGAGTACTACGACGCCGGCGCGGTGCTCGACTGGAACCCGACCGACTATATCCCGCTGAATCGAGTCATCGTGCAAGCGCACCGCGGTTACGGAAACTTCGGTCCGGAGGGTTCGGCCGAATCGTTCCTCCGGGCCTGGAACGAAGGGCTCATTCCCGAGGCCGATATTCGTCTGACCAAAGACGGCCAAATCGTCTCGTTCCACGACAGCGACCTCTCTCGGATTCTCGTCGACGCCCCGGAAGAGCTCAAACATAAAAGCATCAGTGACCTGACGCTCGAGGAGGTCAAGGCGCTCGACATCGGAGCGTACAAGGGTGAGGAATACAAGGGACAGCGGGCGCTGTCGATGGCCGAGATCGTCGAGATCCTCAAAGAGCATCCGACCTGGATGGTCTATTGCGATATCAAGAACGTCGACTTTGAGCAGCTCGCCCGCGAAACCGAACCGATCCATCGGCAGATGATCGTCTGCAGCACCGTTTACGAGCAGCTCCTGGCCTGGAAGAAGGCCGCGCCCAAATCGCTCACCCTCCACTGGCTCGGCGGTCCACAGGAAAGTCAGGCCAAACGAATCGCCGACCTGGAAAAAGTTCATTTCCACGGAATCGATCAGCTTCAGCTGCATACCTCTGTCGATGCCGACGGCCATTTCACGACCACCCCCGAGTTCTACCAGGAGGTGGGACAGAAGCTGCGCCGCCACGGTGTTTTGATGCAGTCGCTTATCTGGGGCCCCGCCGGTTCGAAAGCGGAAAATTACGCGGCTTTAATGGATCACGGCGTCGCCAGTTTCGCCACCGACTATCCGACCGATACCATGAAGGCGATCAGCGACTACTATCAAAGCCGCTCGGAAAAGAAGTAACCCGTGCGCCCCTCGAACCAGCAGGTCTTAAGAAAGACATTGCCCCTATGCTCAACGCCGGAGAACGCCTAAAGGCCGCCGCGGCCCGCTGTCCCGATCGGATCGCCATTGCCGAACCGATCGGGCATGGCCGTTCGGCCGCGCGCGACAAGACCGGAAAGCGGCTCTACCGAACGATCACCTTTGGGGATCTGTCCGAGCGGGTCGACCGCATCGCCGCGGGGATGAAGGCCTTCGGCGTGAAAAAGGGGATGCGTCTGGTACTGCTGGTTCGCCCGGGGAAAGACTTTGTCACCCTGGTTTACGCGCTGTTTCTCACCGGAGCGGTGGTGGTGATGATCGACCCCGGGATGGGGTTTGGGAAAATGCTTCGGTGTCTGGCCCAAGTGAGGCCCGACGGTTTCGTCGCCGTCAGCGCCGCCCAGGCGCTGCGGGTTCTTCACAAAAAGAAGTTCCCCAACGCGCGGCTCAACGTCACCGTCGGACACCGCTGGGGGTGGGGGGGAACAACGTTAAGCGCATTGGAACGCTCTCCCCTTCTCCCGAGCGCGGAACCGACCGAACCGGACGACCCGGCCGCGATCATCTTCACCAGCGGGAGCACCGGCCCGGCCAAGGGGGTTCTTTATACGCACCGAATCATCTCGGCCCAGGTCGACGAAATCGGAGACCGTTTTTCCCTCGGCGGCGGCGTCGACCTGGCGGGGTTCCCTTTCTTTGGGCTCTACGACGCGGCGCTGGGGACAACGATGGTTGTCCCCGATATGGACACCACCCGTCCGGCCTCGGTCGATCCGGAGCTGTTCTTAGAAACGGCGGAGGATTGGCAAATAACCCAATCGTTCGCCTCGCCGGCCCTTTGGAACCGCGTGGTCCACTATGCCGCCCCGCGCAAAAGGCGCCTCCCCACCCTCCGTCTGGCTCTTTCCTCCGGCGCCCCCTTTCCGGTGGCTCTTTTGGGGGATTTCCTTGAAATGATCGCCCCGGACGGAGATATCTTTACCCCTTACGGCGCGACCGAATCGCTCCCGGTGGCGGCAATCGGCGCGCGGGAGATTTTATCCGAAACCGCCGAAAAGACCCGTCACGGCCGGGGAACCTGCGTCGGGAAGCGATTTGAGCAGATCCGCTGGAAGATCATGCCGATCACCGATACCCCCCTCCCCCGATTAGAGGATATCCCCCCGGTACCCCCCGGGGAGATCGGCGAGTTGATCGTCACCGGTCCTCAGGTGACCCGCCTTTACGTCACACGGACAGAAGCGAACGCTCTGTCGAAAATTACCGACGCGCAGGGAGACGTGTGGCACCGAATCGGGGACCTCGGCTGGATCGACGAACAAGAGCGTTTTTGGTTCTGCGGCCGCAAGGCACATCGGGTGGAGACCTTTGAAAACGGCACATTGTTCTCGGTCCCCTGTGAGTCGATTTTCAATACCGACGAGCGGATCGCCCGAAGCGCCCTGGCCGGCTACCCCGATCCGGAGCATTCCGGATGCCGTATCCCGGTGATCTATCTGGAACCGAAGAACTGGCCGAACAGCGAGGAAGAAAAGAAGCAGCTGCTCGATTCGATGCGCGCTCTTGCCCAAAGCTCACCGCTGACACGCTCGATCGGCGATTTGCGCCTGCTTCGGTCGTTCCCGGTCGATATTCGCCACAACGCGAAGATCAACCGCGAGAAACTCTCCGCGATGGCCGCGCAAGACCAACCCTAGAACCTCTATCCTTTAAAACAGATCGGAATATCCCTATGAAAAAAATCTTCCTCCTCGCCGCTTTGCTGGCGGTCTGCGCTCTCCTGCCGGCCAGAGAACCCCGTTTCAATGTTTGTCAAATCGCGCTGGAGCGGGTCAATATCACGGCCCATCGCGGGGCGGGCAATCTCGCCCCGGAAAATACCCTCTCGGCGCTGGAGCTGTCCTGGTCCCGAGGGTGGGTCCCCGAGACCGACATCCGAACGACCAAAGACGGTGTTCTGGTGATGTTCCACGACGGCGACTTCAAGCGGATTCTCCCCAACGCGCCGGAAGAGCTCAAGAAAAAGGGGATCGCCGATCTGACCTGGGAAGAGGTTCAGCAGCTCGATATCGGATCATTCCGCGGGGAACAGTTTAAAGGCCAAAAGGTCGTCTCGCTGGCCGATATCGTCGAGGCGCTCAAAGTCGATCGTACCCGATTGATCTATATCGATATCAAGAACGTCGATCTCACGCAGCTGGCTCAGCAGACCGCCGAGGTCGAAAGCCAGATCATCTTCACCACCAGTGACTACAACCTGATCCACCAGTGGAAGAAACTCGCTCCCAAATCCGATACCCTCCTCTGGATGGGACTCGGTCGGGGAGAAGATGTGGTCGGTCCGATCATCGAGAAACTCAAGGACGAGAAATTCGCCGATATCGACCGGATCCATATTCATGTCAACTTCGACGATCAGTTGAATACCACTCCGAGCGAGGGATTTCTTCAAGAGACGGCGGACTACCTCCACACGAACTACCCCAACATTGAGGTGCAGTACATGCCGTGGAACGTCTGCGACAAGAAGGACTATTATAAAAAGCTCCTCGACTTGGGCGCCGCCGGTTTCGGTTCCGATCGGCCGGACGTCGCCCAGGAGGCGCTTCGCGAGTACTACGACGCCGCAGCGGTGCTCGACTGGAATCTGACCGATCATATTCCCTTAAATCAGGTCTTCGTCGAGGGACACCGCGGGTACGGAAACTTCGGTCCGGAGGGGACCGCCGAATCGTTCTTCCGGGCCTGGAACGAGGGACTTGTCCCCGAGGCCGATATCCGCCTGACCAAAGACGGTCAGATCGTCTCGTTCCACGACGATAACCTCGCCCGGCTTTTCCCCGACGCCCCGGAAGAAATCAAAAACAAGAAAGTCAAGGACCTGACGCTCGAGGAAATCAAGGCGCTCGATATCGGGGCGTACATGGAAGAGCAATTCAAAGGACAGAGGGCGCTGTCAATGGCCGAGATCGTCGAGATTCTCAAGGAACATCCGACCTGGATGGTCTCGTGCGACATCAAAGACGTTGACCTTGAGCAGCTGGCCCGCGAAACCGAGCCGGTGCATCGACAGCTTCTCGTCGGAGGCCCCAACTACGAGCAGCTCCTGGCCTGGCGGAAGCTCGCGCCCAAATCGCCGACACTTCTGTGGATGAACGGTTCTGAAGAAGAGATGGCCGCGCGAATCGCCGAGCTGGAAAAGGTGAATTTCCACAGCATCGACCAGATTCAGCTGCATACCTCGGTTGACGATGAAGGTCACTTCTCGACCACCCCGGAGTTCTACCGGGAGGTGGGACAGAAGATTCGCCGCCATGGTATCCTGATGCAGGCGCTCATTTGGGGCGGCGCCGGTTCACGGGCCGAGAATTACGCGACTTTAATGGACTACGGGGTCGCCAGTTTCTCGACCGACTACCCGACCAACACGATGAAGGCGATCAGCGACTATTACCAAAGTCATCGATAAATCGAGAAAAACGCCCCTCCCAATCGTGAGGGGCCGGCAAAGCTGCGGCACGGCAAATAATGATCGAACGCTTTGAAACCGACGGCGGAATCAGAATCTACCGAATCGAAACCCAGGTTCTCCCTCATTTGCGGGGGTTCGTCAATCTGGTTTTTGGGGACGGTTTCGCCCCCATCCTGATCGATACCGGATGCGGTTCCCCCGCCGGTACAAGGGAGATCCTCGATGGTTTCACCGAAATCGCGGCGAACCACGAGCCGAATTTTCGCCTGACCGACATCCAAACCATTTTGCTGACCCACGCGCACATCGACCATTTCGGGGGAACAAACTTCTTCCGGCAGGCGACCGGCGCGTCGGTCGCCTGCCACCGGTACGACAGCCGCCTCGTCGCTTCCTACGACGAGCGGGCGGCGGTGGGGCTGATGCGCCATCGGACGTTTTTGCGCGAGTGCGGCGCTCCCGAAGAGCGGATCGAGCCGATTCTCCTGAGTTTCGGATTTGTTCCCGGGCGAACCCGTTCCACGACGGTCGATCGGCTTTTATCCGACGGCGATACGATCGGCCCGGCGACGGTACATCATTTCCCGGGGCACAGCGCCGGCCACATCGCCTTTGAGATTGGGAATTACCTCGTCGGCGGTGACTTGGTTTTGGCCAAAACGCTGACTCAGATCTGGCCCGAGCGAATCATGCCACAAACCGGCCTGGTTCGGTACAACGAGTCGATCGACAAACTCCGCGCCTTGGCGCTGGCGCGCCAAACAGAGGGGAAGGAACTTGTCCTTCTCCCCGGCCACGAGGAGGCGATCCTCACGCCGGTGAAAAGAATCGCCAAGGTGGAGGCGGCCTCGCAGCGGCGCAACGAGCGTCTGCTCGAAATTTTGCGCCGCAGCGACGAGCCGCTCACCTGTATGGAGATCTCTCGGCGGCTCTACCTCACCAGCCACGAGAGCCGCACCTTCTTCGCCGTATGCGATACCGCGGCGCGCCTGGAGTACCTGCAGCTGGAGGGGGAGCTCATCGCGGCCAACTACGACCATTTAGGCGGCGATCCGGCCGTGCGTTACGACGCGCGGCGGTAAGCGCTGCTTTTCCGGTAAAGGCACAAAAAAAGGCCGAGTTCGTAAAGAACCCGGCCCTTTCTAATCCACCCACCACACTTGCTGGCTTTTAAGTGAGCAGGCGAAAAGAACGCTGTTTATCAGCTGTTTTTCTTCTGGAAGTCTTCCATGAAGGAGACGAGCTTCTCGACACCGGCGACCGGCATCGCGTTGTAGATCGAAGCCCGCAGGCCGCCGACGCTGCGGTGACCGCCGAGGGAGGCCAGACCAACCGCCGCGGCATCGGCCTTGAACTTGTTATCGAGCTCCTCGGTGGGGAGACGGAACGGAACATTCATCATCGAGCGATACGCCTTTTCGGCATGCCCCTTGTAGTAACCGTTCGAGGCGTCGATCACGTCGTAGAGCATCTTTGCCTTCTTCTGGTTGATCGCCTGCATCTTGTCCAGACCGCCGATCTCGTTGAGGAGCCAGTCGGTAACCAGACCGAGCATATAGATGGCGAAGGTCGGCGGGGTATTGACCATCGAGTTGCCGGCTTCCACCTTCTTGTAGCTGAACAAGCTCGGGAGGTTGTCGGCGGAGCGCTCCAGGAGGTCCTCACGGAGAATCAGGACGGTCACGCCGGCCGGACCGGCGTTTTTCTGGGCGCAGGCGTACAGAAGACCGTACTTGTTGATGTCCAGGGGCTTCGAGAAAATGTTGCTGGACGAATCGCAAACGAGCGGGACATTGCCGGTATCCGGCTCGCTCTGCCACTCGATCCCCTCGATCGTCTCGTTGCCGGTGATATAGCAGTAGGGCGCCTCGGGATTGAGCTTGTACTCATCGGCGGTCGGCTTGCGGCGGAAGGCGCCGTCGGCGGCCTTGCCGTCCCAGACGATATTGACGGGCCCCTGGGTCTTGGCCTCACCGGAGGCCTTCTTGCTCCAGGTACCGGTGACGATGTAATCGGGGGTCTTGCCCTGAGCCAGGTTGATCGGCGCCAGAGCGAACTGGGTCAGCGCGCCGCCCTGCATGAAGAAAACCCGGTAGTTCTCGGGGAGATTGTAGAGCTTGCGGATATTCTCTTTCGCGCCGTTGATGATCGCGTCGAAGGTCTTGCTGCGGTGACTGATCTCCATAATAGAAGCGCCCGCGCCGGGGAGACAGAGGAGGTCTTTTTGGGCCTTCTCGAGGACGGGAAGCGGCATGACGGCCGGACCAGCGGAGAAATTGTAGACGCGTTCTTCCATTGCGAGACATCCTTTCGTTTTTGAGGAATGGACAAAACCTCACCGCCCGCCGAAGCAAGTCAGCTTAAGTGCCTGATACGGCTAAGCGGCTTGTTTTAAAAACGTCCCTTTATTATAATGCATCTGACCCGAACCTATAGAGGGGGGAGGGCTTTTCGGCAAAACCGGCGTTTTGAGAAAATCGAGGAAAAAACAATGGAAGAAAATGATCGTATCGGCTTCATCGGCACCGGTCAAATGGCTTTGGCCCTGGCTGGCGGATTCGTCTTGGCGGAGAAATTTTCGCGGGAAAACGTCTTCGGTTACGACATCTCGCAGGAAGCACTCGCGCAGTTCAAGCGGCTGATCAACGGCACCGTCTGCTCGACCATCACGGAGGTTTTGGACCACGCCGATTTGATCTTTCTTTGCGTCAAACCCCAGCACATGGAGGTGGTCGTCGACCAGATTCACTCCTGGAACGGAAATTTGACCGACAAACTTTTCGTGACGATCGCCGCGGGGCTCCCGATCACCTACTTTGAAGAGAAGATCGACCGGAACATCCGCCTGGTGCGCGTGATGCCGAATACCCCCTGCCTGGTCGGCGAAGCGGCCAGCGGGTTCTCCCCCTCGTCGTGCGCCTCGGCCCACGACGCCGGTCTGGTCCAAGAACTCCTGGAGACCGTCGGGGTCGCCTTCCAGGTCCCCGAGAACCTGCTCGACGCGGTGACCGGCCTGTCCGGCAGCGGCCCGGCCTACGTCTTCCAGATCATCGAGGCGCTCTCCGACGGCGGGGTCAAGATGGGGCTCCCCCGCAAGGTCGCGACGATCCTGGCCGCTCAGACGCTCAAGGGGGCCGCGACGATGCTGCTTAAGACCGGCGAGCACCCCGGTTTCCTCAAAGACCGCGTCACCAGCCCGGCCGGAACGACGATCGCCGGTGTCGCCGCGATGGAAGAATTCCGCGTTCGCGCGGCGATGATCGCGGCGGTCGAAGCCGCCACCAAGCGCTCGGCGGAACTGGGAAAGCGCTGAAGTTTTTGGGCCAAAGGAACACGCCATGTCAAGCGACACCAAGTGTAATCAAGGGAAAAACGTCCTGGTCACCGGAGGCGGCCGGGGGATCGGCCGGGGAATCGTCGAATCGCTGGCCGCCGACGGCTGGAACGTCGTCCTGTGCGGCCGAAGTGACCCGTCGCGCTACGCCGATTTTGTCGAATCGATTCGTCAGAAGTACCTCACCTCGGTCACCTTCCTTTCGCACGACATCAGCGATGTCGAAGGCCACGACGCGTTCCTCCGGGAGGTTTACCGGCAGGTCGGCCGCCTCGACGCGCTGGTCAACAACGCCGGGGTGGCGCCGCTGGTACGCGCCGATATTCTCGAGGCGAGTGTCGAGAGTTTCGATCGGGTTCTGGGAATCAACCTTCGGGGCCCCTACTTCCTCACGCAAAAGGTCGCTCAGCAATTCCTCCGTGACAAAGAAGCCGACAGCGCTTTTTCGCCGATGATTGTCAACATCGGCTCCATTTCGGCGACCACCGTCAGTACCTCGCGCGGGGAATACTGCGTCTCCAAAGCGGGGGTGGCGATGATGTCCCGTCTGTTCGCCGCGCGGCTGGCCGAATTCGGTATCCCGGTCTATGAACTGCGTCCGGGGATCGTCCACTCCGATATGACCGCCGCGGTGAAAGAAAAGTACGATCGGCTCATCGCTGGGGGACTGGTCCCCCAGCGCCGCTGGGGCGAGCCGAGCGATGTCGGACGGGCCGTGGCGATGCTGCTGCGCGGGGATCTGGCCTACTCGACCGGGCAGGTCATTCACATCGGCGGAGGAATGGATATCCAGCAGCTGTAGCGTCCCGGCTCTTTCCCCAGAGGACAGAATCATTAAGAGGTTTGCAATGAAATTATCTCGCCGCGGTTTTTTAGCCGGCGCGGGCGCGGGTCTGGCATCTTTGGCCGCCTTCCCCCGTTTTTCGAAAGCCGAAGAGAATCTCTCGGGAACGCCCCGCTATTTCTTTGAGCCGGGCCAGTACAAACCGATCGATTCCGAGCGCCGCCGGTTTCATCTTTGCGCCTACTACGACGAGATCTTCTACGCCCCTACCCCCGGCAAAGAGCTCGACAAAAGGGTCGATCCCAACTATCCGATCGAGCTGCCGGTAATCTGGAAAGACGCCGGGGTAACCGACATCTGGTTTACCCACTATGTTCAGGGGAGCTGGTTCCAGGACTGGGACAGTTTCGACAAGATGGCCGATAAGGTCAAATCGATGGGGATGACGCCGCACGTGGTCAGCGTCTCGTTCGGGCATCCCTCGTTCAAAGGCCCCGAGGGATGGAAACCGAGCCACTACTTAAACGGAAACGTCCTTTACGGCGCCTCCTGCCACGCGCCGGCGGACACAGATTGTGTTCGATACCATCGTGCCCTGGTCGACCACTGCGGTCCGTGCGATATTTTCATGGACGACGAATTCCGCTGCGCGCAGGGGCCCGGCGATATCGGCGGCTGTATCTGTCCCGAATGCCGGGATGAATTTTTGAAGACGACCGGTTTCCCGGCCGAGCGGTGGGAAGAGCTGCTCGACAATCTTCGGGCCAGCCGCAATATCCCCGAAGTCCGGCTCTGGATCGATTACCAGTGCGACCGGTTTTCCAAAATCTTCCGTGATACCGAAGAGCTTTCACCGGAGGCGGATTTCGGTTTGATGGTGATGGGAATGGGGTCCGAGCGCGCGGGAATCCGGCTCGAGGACTATCGAAACAAACTGCTGCGGGTCGGTGAATGGATGTTCACCGACGGCGAGTACAATCCGACAAAGAACAAAACGATCGAACTGTTTAGTTCCCTGTTCCACGCCCGTTTTTCGACCCCCGGCCGTCTGTTCAGCGAAACCTCGATCATCCGGCCTCTTTCGGCGGAAAATCTCACCTCGAAGCTCTCGGTGGCGACTATCTCCGAGGTGCGCAACACGATGTACTTCTGTCCGATCCCGCCGGAATACTGGAAGCTCCTCGCCCCCCGCATGAAGAAGGAGGCCTTTTTCCACGAGAGGATTCTCAACCAGAAGGCGCGCGGGCCGTTCAAGCACTTCTGGGGGATCGACGACCGCTACATGGCGGGGTACGACGCGTTCTCCCTCTTTCTGGCTCTGGGCGTTCCGTTCGAGGTATGCGATACCCTTCCGGACGACGGCTGGGTCTTCCTGGGCAACGCCAGCGCCGGGGCGATCGAATCGGGGAGTTTGGAACCGACCGGCGCGAAACTCCTCGCGCGCGTGGGCTCCCAGTCGGGCCGCTTCGCCGAGATCCCGGAGTCGTTCGAGGAGCTGTTCGCGCTGCGTCGTACGCTCCTGGACGGTTTCCGCGAAAAACAGATTCCCTACGTCGAGGAAGAAACGCCGGTCGTTTTAAGCGAATATCCCGAAAGCCAGACGATTTACATCTGGAACATCGAGCCGGAAGAAAAAACCATCCATGTCCGAAAGGGAGAAGCAACCATCGCCCTGTCGCTTTTGCCGCTCGATTCCGCGATGGTAGCCGTCCAACCCGACGGCACCCTGACGGAAGTGAAGTTCGAGTCTTAGAAGAGCCGGAAAAACCTGTTTCCGTCCACAAAAAAAGGCACCTAAAGGTGCCTTTTTTTGTGGGTTAGCCGAAGCGCCTATTCCCGCGCCCAATCTCGGGTTCGCTCCACGGCTTTCTTCCACCCCTTGTAACAGGCCTCACGCTGATCTTCGGAGATCGACGGCTCGAAGCGGGCGTCGACGGCCCACAGGTCTCGAATCTCCTCTTTGCTGTTCCAGAAACCGACCGCCAACCCGGCCAGCGACGCGGCTCCCAGCGCAGTGGTCTCGCTCACCACGGGCCGGACCACGCTGCGGCCGCACAGATCGGCCTGGAACTGCATCAGAAACGGATTCCGGCTGGCGCCGCCGTCGACCTTCAGCTCGGTGAGCTTTCGGCCGGTATCTTCCATCATCGCCTCCAGAACGTCGCGGGTCTGGTAGGCGATCGCCTCCAGCGCGGCGCGGATGATATGATTGCGGCTGGCGCCGCGGGTCAGCCCCAGGATCGCCCCGCGGGCGTACATATCCCAGTAGGGAGCCCCCAACCCCACAAAGGCGGGAACGACATAGACGCCGCCGTTGTCGGGGACCTTCGAGGCGAAATAGGCCGTATCGGCCGAGTCGCCGATCAGTTTCAGTTCATCGCGCAGCCACTGGACCACAGCGCCGCCGACAAAGACCGACCCTTCCAGTGCGTACTCGACCTGACCGCCGAGCCGCACGGCGATGGTGGTCAGCAGACCGTTGCGGCTGCTCACCGCCTCGTGGCCGGTATTCATCAAGAGGAAGCAGCCGGTTCCGTAGGTATTCTTCGCGTCCCCCGGCTCGAAACAGGCCTGGCCGAAGAGAGCCGACTGCTGATCGCCGGCGATTCCGGCGATCGGAACCTCAACCATTTCCCCCTTGGCGTTGGGGAGGCGGGCGAAGCCGTAGACCTCGGACGAGTCGGCGGTCTTGGGAAGAATCGCTTTGGGGATATCCAGCGCCGAGAGAATCTTCTCGTCCCACTCCATTTTTTTAATATCGAAGAGCATCGTCCGCGAGGCGTTGGTGCAGTCGGTCACGTGAACGGCGCCCCCGGTGAGGTTCCAGACCAGCCAGGTATCGACCGTCCCGAAGAGAATCTCTCCGGCTTGCGCCTTCTGGCGGACACCCGGGACATTATCGAGGATCCACTTGATTTTCGTCCCCGAGAAATAGGCGTCGAGCACCAGCCCTGTCGTCTGTTTGATGTACGGCTCCAACCCCTCGGCGCGCAGCTGGTCACAGATCGGCGCGGTCCGGCGGCACTGCCAAACAATGGCGTTGAAGACCGGCTTTCCGGTCTGCTTATCCCAGAGGATGGTCGTTTCGCGCTGGTTCGTCACGCCGATGGCGGCGATCTCTTCGGGCTGAATCCCGGTTTCGGCGAGAACCGCCTCCAAAACGCCGTACTGCGTCCCCCAGATCTCCATCGGGTCCTGTTCCACCCAGCCGTCATGGGGACAGTAGAGTTTGAACTCGCGCTGGGCGATCCCGACGATCTTCATCTGATGGTCGAAGACGATAGCCCTCGAGCTTGTCGTCCCTTGATCGAGGGCAACCACGTATTTCTTTGTCATCTTTTGCTCCTTCACAGGAAAAGGTTACATCGACGGCAGCGCCTCGGCGGCAAACAGAAGATACCACGCGCCGTAGCCGATCAAAGCGCCGAGCATCGGGCCGACGATCGGGACCCAGGCATAGCCCCAGTCGCTGGAGCGCTTGCCTGCGATCGGCAAAAGGGCGTGCGCCAGACGGGGACCGAAGTCACGGGCCGGGTTGATGGCAAATCCGGTCGGACCGCCGAGGGAAAGGCCGATGGCCAAAATCAGCAGACCGACGACCAGCGAGCAGAACCCCGGGTCGAACGCGGCGGCCCCTTCCGGGTCACGAGAGGCGTACCCCAGCCCGGTCACCACGAACAGCAGCGCGGCGGTGGCGAGGGCTTCGGTCACCAGGTTCCAGAACGGGGAACGAACCTCCGGCATCGTGCAGAAAAGGCCAAGTTTGGCGTTGGCGTCGTCGGTCGCCTGGAACTGTTTGCGATAGACGAGGAAGGTCAGGACCGCGCCGACAAACGCGCCGGCGAACTGGGCGACGACGTACGGAAGAACATCGCTCCAGGGGAACTGACCGGCCAGGGCCAAAGTCACGGTAATCGCCGGATTGAAGTGCGCGCCGCTGGTCCGCGAGAAGAGGTAAACCCCCATCCCGACCGCCAGGGCCCACCCGACGCAGACCATGAGGAAACCGGTACCGTTCCCCTTCGTCTTGCTGAGCGACACATTGGCGCAGACACCGTTGCCGAACAGCAAAAGAAGCATCGTCCCGGCGAACTCGGCCAGGTACTTGACATCCACGCTTTGGAGCGGACCGGAAAGAAACTCAAAATAATTCATCGTTATCTCCTGGGAAAAAACCACGAAAGGGAACAGCCAACATCTCCATTGTATAAACCACGGACCGACGGGTCAAGTTTTTCCTTACTTTCAATACATTGACCATCCCGCCGATCATCCCTAAAATAACATCGCCGTGAGAATAACAATTGTATGGTTTAGTTAAACTATGTGTTTTGCTTAAGAAACCATTAGTCATTATCCGACAATACTCTACGAAAAAAGTTTCCCCCGGGGGTATTGCTCGAAAGGTTGAAAGGCATCGAATGGATGTTTTTAAAAGATTGGATGGTATCCGACACTTAATCGGAAACACACCGCTTCTTCAAATCGACTTCAAATGGCGCGGGAACCCCCGTTCGATCTTCGCGAAAGCCGAATACCTCAACCTGACGGGGTCGCTCAAGGACCGAATGGCCTACCATATCCTGCGCAAGGCCTACGAGAACGGGACACTCAAACCGGACGCGATGATCGCCGAGGCGACCAGCGGCAATACGGGGATCTCTTTCTCGGCGCTGGGACGCCTGATGGGGCATCCGGTCACCATCTTCATGCCCGAGTGGATGTCGGAAGAACGCAAGAGCTTGATTCGTTCCTACGGCGCCAAGATCCGCCTGGTCTCTCGTGAGGAGGGTGGGTTCCTCGGGTCGATCCGCCTGACCGAGGAGCTCCAAAAAGAGAACCCCGATGTCTTTCTCCCCCGTCAGTTCGACAACGAGGACAACACCTGGTCGCACTACGTTTCGACCGGGCCGGAAATCATCGCCCAGCTGGCGAAGATCCAGCGCGGCCCGGACGCTTTCATCGCCGGGGTCGGCACCGGCGGCACGGTGATGGGCTGCGGCCGGTTCATCAAAAAGCTCTTCCCCCACGCCAAGATTCACCCGCTGGAGCCGTCCAATTCCCCGACGCTCTCGACCGGCTATAAGATCGGTTTCCACCGCATTCAGGGGATCTCCGACGAGTTCATTCCCTCGATTCTCCATCTCGACCAGCTCGACGAGGTCGTCGAGGTCGACGACGGCGACGCCATCCTGATGGCCCAAAAGCTCTCGCGTGAGCTTGGGCTTGGGGTCGGTATCTCGGCCGGCGGCAACTTCATCGGGGCGATGCGAATCCTCAGCAAGATGCCCGAGGAAAAAGCCCGCGAGGCGACGGTCGTGACGGTCTTTGTCGACGACAACAAAAAGTACCTCTCGACCGACTACGCCAAAGAAGAGCCGAAGAAATCCGATTTCTTCGCGCCCGATATCGAGCTTCTCCGGGTCACCGCCGTCAAGGCGTAAAAGACGCGCCGATTTTTTCAGCATGCACACAGGCGGCGCGCTTTTCAGCGCGCCGCCTCACGCTTTTCTCATTCTTCCAGACATACCCGCGCCTGACGGATCACCTCAAGACATTTCATCTCTTTGAGTTCAAAGCTGCCGGGCTCACTGACTATGGTCACCGTCACGGTATCCCCGTCGCTCTTTTTGTCGTGGAGCGCCGCTTCGGTGATCTTTTCCCAGTCATACCGGACCGGACGGCCCAGACCGCACTTGAGGAGGACCTTTTTGACCCTCGGCCGCAGCTGTTCGCCGCACATGGGTATCATGCCGAGCGCGACGCACTCGCCGTGATAGATATCCGTCATCTCCAGACTGCTTTCGATCCCGTGGCCGACAGTGTGCCCGAAGTTGAGGATTCTGCGCAGCCCCGCTTCCCTTTCATCCTGTTCCACGACCGATTTTTTGATCCGCAGCGAGCGGACGATGATCTGGTCCAGGTTCACGGTGATATCCTCTTTTTCGAGGAGCTCGAAGAGTTCCCTATCGCAGGTCAGCGCCATCTTGACCGCCTCGGCCAATCCGCTGGAGATCTGTCTGGGCGGGAGTGTCTTAAGAAGATCCGGGTCGATCAGGACTCTTCTCGGCTGCCAGAAGGCGCCGACGATGTTTTTCACCCCTTCAAAATTGACGGCGGTCTTGCCGCCGAAGGAGGAGTCGATCTGCGAAAGAAGGGTCGTCGGGATGTTGTAGAAATCGATCCCGCGCATATACGCCGAAGCCGCGAACCCCGCCAGATCCCCCACCATCCCTCCGCCGACGGCCGCGACGCAATCCTTTCGTGAGAAGCCGCGGCGCAGCATAGTCCGAAGCAGCAGAGTAAAGCTTTCAATGCTTTTGGACGCCTCCCCCGCCGGGACCGTCACGATCACACTTTCCCCGCACTGCCCGGCGAGGGTTTCCGCGTACCGCGCCGGGACACCGGAATCGGTCACGATCAATACCCTTCTGGCGAGGTTCAAATAACGGCCGGCCTCGGCGAGGATCCCCCGCTTCACCAAGACATCGTAACTGTCAGGGCCCAGGTTTACCGAGATCGGCACCGGCATCGTCGCTGGCATCGGCATTGGCTTCGGCATGGTTCTTTCCTCATTTCATACGGCGGCACGCGCGGCGAAGGTTCCGGCGACTCGCAGCCGTTCGCACACGACTTTCAGTTCCTCGAGCATCTTTCGGCCCTTTTCGCTTTCGAACGTACCGTCGACCTCGGTGTAGAAATAGTACTCCCAGGGGTGTCTCTTCAGCGGCATGCTGTGGAGGGAGGTCATGTTGTACCCGTATTTCCCGATGATGGCGATCGCTTCGGCGAGCGAACCGGCCTTGTTCCGGACGGTGAACAGCAGGATCGATCGGTCCATCAGCGGCGATTCGGCCCGGATCCCGGAAAGGACCGCGAAGCGGGTGGTGTTGCCGCGGTCGGTGTGGATGTCCTCTTCCAAAATCTGAAGCCCGTACAGCTGCGCGGTTTCTCGACTGGCGATCGCGCCGAGCGATGGGTCGTTTGCCGCCGCCACTTCCCTGGCGGCGACGGCAGTATTGCTCGCCTCCTGGGTCTGGAACCCCTTCCCGAGGATATATTCGCGGCACTGGGCCAGCGCCTGAGGATGGCTGATGACTTTCCGAATATCTTCCGCGGAGGCCCCGGGAACGCCGAGGAGATTCTGGCGGATCTCCATTTCGTAGATCCCGTTGATAAACAGTTCCCCGTCGAAAATCAGATCGATGACTTGAGAGACAATCCCCGCGTAGCTGTTTTCCACGGGGAGTACCGCCACGTCGCTGGCCCCGCTTAAAACCGCGTCGTAGGCGTCCCGGAAACCGATGCACGAGACCTTCTCGCTCTGGGGGAAGATCCGGCCGGCCGCGATATGAGCGAAGGCCCCCTCAACGCCGCTGTACGCCACGCGCAGACCGCTTTGCATCCTCGCCTGATAGGCCCCCGAAAGCGATATCGCGTGCTTGAGAAAGTCGACGTAATAGCCCCTCAAGACTTCGTCCCCGATCAGGGCGGCACTTCTTTCAACCTCCGCTTTCTCTCGCTCCCGGTCGAGGATCGGGAGTCCCAATCTGCTTTTGTGTTCGTAGCAGATCTGGACGGCCCTCATGCGCTTCACAAAAAGCGCGGCCATCTCCGCGTCCGCCTCGGTGATGATCTCTCTGGCTTTATCCAGCGAATTGCTTTGCGACATATCGAATAACCTCTTTCTTGTCCGGTTTCTTTCGGCCGCCTTCATGGTGTACCAAACCGGTGAAATTTCAGTAAAAAACCGCGAAATTCACTTTTTTTCCGAAACGGCGTCCTTCATCTCCCTGACGAAGGCGCCGACACGCTTCGGCGCCTCCTTCCCGAAGCGGGCGACCAATTTCACAATCGCCGAGCCGACGATGACGCCGTCGGCCTGAGCGGCCATCGTCTTCGCCTGCTGCGGCGTGGAGATACCGAAGCCGATGGCGAAGGGGACCGTGGCGTTTTCGCGAATGACCCGGATGATCGCAGATAAATCGGTGTCGATCCGGCTGCGTGTTCCCGTCACCCCCAGACTGGAGACCAGGTAGAGGAATCCCTCGGCCTGGCGGGCGATCATAGCGACACGGTTCGCCGAAGTCGGCGCGATTAAGCTAATGAGGGCGACGCCGTTTGCCCGGCAGACGTCCAGGAATTCCCCTTTTTCCTCGAAGGGAAGGTCCGGCAGAATCAGCCCGTCGATCCCCGCGTCCTGACAGGCCGCGAGGAACCTCTGCGGCCCGTAGGAGAAGACCACGTTCGCGTAGGTCATAAAGACCAGGGGGACCGAGACGTCTTCGCGGAGTTCCCTGACCATATCGAAGATCCGGTCGGTGGTGACCCCTCCGGTCAGGGCGCGCAGATTCGCCTCCTGGATCACCGGTCCCTCGGCGGTCGGATCGGAAAAGGGTACCCCAAGTTCGATGAGGTCGGCGCCGGCGGCGGCCATTTCCCTGACACAGGCCTTCGTGGTCTCGATATCGGGATCACCGCAGGTGATAAAGGCGATGAACGCCTTTCCGTTCTGGAAAGCGGACGCGATCCTATTCATGAAGATCCTCCCCTCTGTAGCGCGCGATAGCGGCGCAGTCTTTGTCTCCTCTTCCCGACAGGGTGATCACGATGATCTTCTCTTTTTCCATCTCCGGCGCGATCTTTTGGGCGTACGCCACCGCGTGCGCGGACTCTATGGCCGGGATGATCCCTTCGGTTCTGGCCAGATACTCGAAGGCGCATACCGCCTCCTCGTCGGTGATCGGAACGTACTGCGCCCGGTGAGTATCGTGCAGCCACGCGTGCTCCGGGCCGATCCCGGGATAGTCCAGGCCCGCCGAAATCGAGTAGACCGGCGCGATCTGGCCGTACTCGTCCTGACAGAAATAGCTCTTCATCCCGTGAAAGATACCGGGTCTCCCGGTGCTGATGGTAGCCGCTGTCTCGAAGGTGTCGATCCCGCGCCCGGCGGCCTCGCAGCCGATCAGCCGGACACTTTTATCGGGTATAAAGTGGTAAAAGCTCCCGATCGCGTTGGATCCTCCCCCGACACAGGCGATGACGGCGTCAGGAAGTCTCCCCTCCTTTTCCATCAGCTGGGCTTTGATCTCTTTGGAAATGACGGCCTGAAAGTCCCGCACGATGGTGGGGAACGGATGGGGGCCCATCACCGAACCGAGGCAGTAGTGAGTATCGCTGATGCGCTTCGTCCACTCGCGAAACGTCTCGGAGACGGCGTCCTTCAAGGTGGCGGTCCCGGTCGTGACGGGGATCACCTCCGCGCCGAGGAGTCTCATCCGGTAGACGTTCAGCGCCTGGCGCTTGGTGTCCTCCTCGCCCATGAAGACGACGCATTCCATCCCCATCAGGGCCGCGGCCGTGGCGGTCGCCACACCGTGCTGGCCGGCGCCCGTCTCGGCGATCAGGCGGGTCTTGCCCATCTTTTTCGCGAGCAGCGCCTGCCCCAGAACATTATTGACCTTGTGGGCGCCGGTGTGGTTGAGATCCTCCCTCTTCAGGTAGATCTTCGCGCCACCTAAGTCCCGCGTCATCTTTTCGGCGAAGTAGAGCCGGGAGGGACGCCCGGCGTATTCGTTGAAGAGCGTCTCCAGCTCCCGGATAAACTCCGGGTCCGCTTTGTACCGTTCGTACGCCTCTTCCAGCTCGATCAAGGCGTTCATCAGGGTCTCCGGGATGTACTGTCCCCCGTGGATCCCGAAGCGTCCTTTCGGATTGGTCATTTCTTAAGTCCTCCTTCGTACGGCGTTCACAAACGCGCGCATTTTGATCGGGTCCTTTCTTCCGCCGGTCTCGATGCCCGACGAGACATCCAGCGCGTAAGGGCGCAGGCGTTCCAGCGCGGAAACGGCGTTTTCGGGCGTCAGGCCTCCGGCGAGGAAATAGGGTCGTTGAACCCCTTCGGCGTGTTCCCACGCGAAGGTCCTTCCCTCCCCGGCTCCGGCGTCCAGCAGAACAAAGTCCGCGGAACTTTTTTCCGCCTCCTGAGCGTCGCTGCGGCAGGCCACGCGGAAGGCCCGGATGAGGGGCTTATCCGTAAGTTTCCGCAGACGCGCGATGTATTGTTCGTCCTCGTGCCCGTGGAGCTGCGCGACATCCAACAGCCCGCTTTCGAGCATCCCCGCGACGGTCTCGGGGGGACTGTCGGTAAAGACCCCCACGGCGAGGATCCCGAGGGCGAGCCGGGCGCGCAGCGCCTCCGCCATTTCCCGGGTCACGGCCCTTCGGCTCTTTGGCGCGAAGACGAAACCGATATACTCGGGCATCAGCTCGTTGGCGGTGAGGACATCTTCTATCCTGGTGAGCCCGCAAAGTTTAATCTTTGTCACTGCGCGTTCCTCATGGCCCTGAGCATGCCGGCCTTATCATCGCTGCGCATCAGGGCCTCGCCGACTAAGACCGCGTCGGCGCCGATTTTTTTGATCCGTCCGGCGTCGGCCGGCCCCCTGACGCCGCTTTCGGCCACGAACAGACACGACGGCGGGATCAGGTCCCGGAGCTTTTCCGAGTTGGAAAAATCGACGCTGAAGTCCTTCAGGTTCCGGTTGTTCACCCCGATAATCTCCGCGCCGCAACGCACGGCCATCCGAATCTCCTCCTCGTCGTGGGTCTCGACCAGCGCGGCAAGCCCCAGCGATTCGGCCAGCGCCAAATACTCCCCAAGCGCCTTTTCCTCCAGCAGCGAGCAGATGAGCAAAACCGCGTCGGCCCCCATCGCCCGCGCCTGGTAGATCTGATAGGCGCCGACGGTGAAATCCTTGCGAAGCATCGGCGTCTTCACCTTCGCGCGGATCTCCCGGAAGATAGTATCCGAACCGAGGAACCATTTCGGCTCGGTCAGACAGGAGATCGCGTCGGCATGCGCCGCTTCGTAGGAGGCCGCGATCTGCAGATACGGGAAATCCTCGGCGATGATCCCCTTGGAGGGGGACGCCTTTTTCACCTCGCAGATGAAGGAAAGCCCCGGTCTTCGAAGCGCCTCTTTGAAGGTTTCCCCCCCCGCGGGGCCGAGCGCGAGACACTCTTCCCGGAGTTTTTCCAAGGGAAAATTTTTCTCATTCTCCGCGGCACGAAACCGGGCGTAGGCGGCAATTTCATCCAAGATTGTCATCGGTTGCTGACCTCTATCATTTTTTCCAGCGCTGCGGCGGCCGAGCCGTCGTCCAGAATCTTTCCGGCCAACAGGATCCCCTCGGCCATCGTCTCGGCCTTCTGCCCGATCACCAGGGCGGCGCCGGCGTTTAAGAGCACCGCGCTTCGCATGGGGCCCCTTTCCTTCCCCTCGATGATCGATCGTGTGATCTCCGCGTTCCGGGCGGGCGTCCCGCCCCGAAGATCTTCCTTGCGGCAGCGCGCCAGGCCGAAATCCTCCGGGCTAATCACGCTTTTTCGGTACCAGCCGTCCCTAAACTCGCAGACGGTGGTCGGACCGCTGGCCGAGATCTCGTCCATTTTGTCCTGGCCGAACACCACCATCCCCCGCTTGACCCCCAGACTGATCAGCACCTGGGTCAGCGGCTCGACGAGATATTCGTCGTACACGCCGAGCAGCTGCATCGAAGGGCTCGCCGGGTTGGTCAGGGGCCCGAGAATATTAAAGACGGTACGGAACCCCAATTCCCGCCGAATGGAGCCGACGTATTTCATCGAGGTATGGTATCTCTGGGCGAAAAAGAAGCAGATACCGGCTTCCTGGAGCATTTCCACGCATTTCTCAGGGCTCTGGTCGATATTGACGCCCAGCGCCTCCAGGCAGTCGGCGGTCCCGCACTTAGAGGACGCCGCGCGGTTCCCATGCTTCGCGACTTTAACGCCCCCCGCGGCCGCGACCAGCGCGGAGGTGGTCGAGATATTAAAACTGTGGGCGTTGTCCCCGCCGGTCCCGACGATCTCCATCACCTCCATCCCGGTATCGACCTTCACGCAGTGGTCCCGCACGGCGGCGGCGCAGCCGGTGATCTCGTCCCGAGTCTCGGCGCGGGCGCTCTTGGTGGAGAGCGCGGCGAGGAACGCGGCGTTCTGCGTGGGGGTGGTCCCGCCGCTCATGATCTCGTTCATGACGGCATACGCCTCGTCGTAGGTCAGATCCCCCTTATTGACGATTTTGATGATGGCTTCTTTGATCATGAGCTTTTTCTCATTTCACGCTTTAATGTCCAGAAAATTGCGCAGCATCTGTTTCCCGTCGGGGGTCAGGATGCTCTCGGGGTGAAACTGGACGCCGTAGATCGGCGCCTGGCGGTGTTCCACCGCCATGATCTCCCCCTCCAGCGTGCGCGCCGTGACCTTAAGACAATCGGGGAGTGTCCCTTCCTCGGCGGCCAGGGAATGATACCTTCCCACCGGTGCCTCTTCCGGGATCCGGCAAAAGAGCGGACAGGCATGATCGAAGCGCGTCACCGACTGCTTGCCGTGCATCAGGCGCTTCGCGTAGGTCACCCGTCCCCCGTAAGCGAGACAGATCGCCTGATGTCCGAGGCAGACCCCGAGGGTCGGGATCTGGCGGCAGACCGTGGCGGCCGCCTCGGTAATAATGCCGGCGTTCTCCGGGCGTCCCGGTCCGGGCGATAAAATAATATGCGAAGGGCTCATCGCCCGAATCTCCTCCACGCCGATCTCATCGTTCCGGACGACTTTGATCTCCGGATTCATCATACCGATGAGCTGGTAGAGGTTGTAGGAAAAACTGTCGTAGTTGTCGATCAGAAGAATCACGTTACTCCACCTCCGCGGCCAGTTCCAGCGCTTTGAGCGAAGCGCGGGCCTTGTTAATGCTCTCCTGGTACTCCTTCTCGGGGACCGAGTCGGCCACGATCCCCGCGCCGCTTCTCACGAAGACCTTCCCGTTCTTTTTGTAGGCGATCCGGATCGCGATACAGGTGTCCATATTCCGGGCGAAATCGATATATCCGATGGCGCCTCCGTAGATCCCCCTCTTGTTGTTCTCCAGCTCTCCGATCAGCTGGCAGGCGCGGATCTTCGGCGCGCCGCTTAAGGTCCCCGCGGGAAGCACCGCCTCGATCGCGTCGAAAGCGTCGCAGTCGTCCCGGATTTCCCCGCGCACCGTGGAGCCGATGTGCATCACGTGAGAAAAACGTAGGATAGAATGGAGTTTTTCGACTTCCACCGTCCCGAACTTCGAGATTTTCCCAAGATCGTTCCGGCCGAGGTCCACCAGCATATCATGCTCGGCGAGCTCCTTCTCGTCGGCGAGCAGGTCGGCTTCCAGGGCCCGGTCCTCTTCCTCGGTCTTTCCTCGGGGCCGTGTGCCGGCCAGCGGGAAGGTGTGCAGGATCCCGTTTTCGAGTTTCACCAGCGTCTCGGGGCTCGCGCCGGCGACCTCCACGTCGCTCCCCGAGAAATAGAACATATAGGGGGACGGGTTCAACATTCGAAGCACCCGGTAGGCGTTTAAAAGACTCCCCTCAAAAGGGGCCTCCAGGCGGTTCGACAGAACGATCTGGAAGATATCCCCCTCCCGGATATAGGCCTTCCCCTTCTCCACCATCGAGCAGTAGCTCTCCCGGTCGAAGAGGGGCTTAACCTCTCCGGTCAGGTGTCCGCCGGGCTCTTCCTTCTTTTCCCCGAAGAGGATCAGTCGGCGCATCTTTTCCAGTTCCATTACGGCCCGGTTGTATTCGGTCTGGACATCTTTCAGCGAGACATTGACGATCAAAAGGATCTTCTGCCGAAGGTGGTCAAAGCAGATCACCTTGTCGAAAAGCATCAGGTCCATGTCTTGGAAGGCCTCGGTATCCTGGACATCCCTTTTGATGGAAGGTTCGCTGTACTGCAGATAGTCGAACGAGAAATATCCGACCAGTCCCCCGGTAAAGGGGGGCATTCCCTCCAGGCGCGGGCTTTTGTAATGCCCGAGGATCGACCGGAGACATTCGGACGGATTCTTTGTCTCCACCGAAAGACCATCGGTTTGAAGCCGGCCGTCGGTGCAGGTAATGCTCATCTTCGGGTCGAAGCCCAAAAAGGTATACCTCCCCCATTTTTCCTGTTCGGCCACCGACTCGAGAAGGAAGACGTGGGTGGATACGTTTTTAAAGATTTTCAGCACCTCGATCGGCGTGCGGATATCGCTCATCATCTCGATGCGCACCGGAGCCGCGTCGTATTTTCCCTCACGGGCCAGCGAGCGCAGCGTCTCCAGATCCGGTACGGTCTTGGGCGTTTGACTGTTCTTTGACATCGGATATTCCTTTCACTCCCAGGATATTCCTTTCACTCCAGGTTCTCCAGCATGAGATACCCCTTTGCCGTGAGAAATTCCTCCACCTCCATAATATCGACCGAGCGGAGGATCGCCACCGGCCTGCGCGTCAGGTTGGAATAGGTCACGTATAGGTAGTCCAGGTTGATATTCCCCCGGTCAAGGATCTCAAGGAGGGAATTGAGACTCCCGCACTCGTCGCCGATCTCCGCGGCGGCCACGTAGTCGGTGTGGCAGAGGTACCCCGCCTCGTTCAAGCACGCGGACGCCTTGTCGGTATCCGACACAAGCATCCGGATTATGCCGAACTCGGCACTGTCGTTGGTCACCAGCGTGTTCATATTGATCTGCGCGTCGGCCAGCGTCTGGGTGATCTTGTGCATGGCGCCGCGCTTGTTTTCCGCGAAGATGGACAGCTGTCTGATCATTTCTTTGTTCCCTTTCCCTTACTCGATTTCCGCGAGCTCTTCGATGAGCTTCTTTGTCTTCTCCCAGCCGAGGCACGGATCGGTGATCGATTTTCCGAATACGTTTTCCCCGATCTTTTGGCTCCCGTCCTCCAGGTAGCTCTCCACCATCAGCCCTTTGACCAGATCCCGGATCTCGCCGTTGAGCGATCGGCTGCGCATAATGTCCTTCGCGATGCGGATCTGCTCCAGATACTCTTTGCCGGAATTGTTGTGGTTCGCGTCGACGATCACCGCCGGGTTCTGAAGCCCGCTGTTTTGATAGAGCCGCAGGAGGCCGAGCAGGTTCTCGTAGTGATAGTTCGGATGGCTGCGGCCAAAGTTGTCCACGTACCCGCGCAGGACCGCGTGCGCCAGCGGGTTTCCCGGGGTATGCACCTCCCAGCTGCGAAAGATGAATTCCTGCGGGCTCTGCGCCGCGGCGATGGAGTTCATCATCACGTTGATGTCTCCCGCGCTGGGGTTTTTCATCCCGACCGGCACCCCAAGCCCGCTGGAGACGAGGCGGTGCTCCTGATTTTCGACCGAACGGGCGCCGACGGCCACGTACCCGAGCAGATCCGACAGATAGCTGTAGTTGGAGGGATAGAGCATCTCGTCGGCGGCGCAAAAGCCGGTCTCTTCCACCACACGGATGTGCATCCGGCGGATGGCGATGATCCCCGAGAGAAGATCTCCCCCCTTCCCCGGATCCGGCTGATGGAGCATCCCCTTGTACCCGATTCCCTTGGTCCTCGGCTTATTGGTATAGACCCTGGGGATGATCAGGAACTTTTCGCTCACCAGCGTCTGGAGATCGGCCAGACGGTGGGTATACTCAAGAACCGCGTCCTCCCTGTCGGCCGAGCAGGGCCCGACGATCAGAAGCATCCGACGGTCCTTCCCCGTCAGGATATCCGCGATCTGGCGGTCCCGCCGCGCCTTTTTCTTCTTCGCCTCCGCGCTGACCGGATAGTCCCGAATCAGCTCCTGCGGCTGCGGCATGCGGCTGACAAATTCCATCTCCATGTTGACTTTATTGCCTTTCGTTTGCGCGAAAAAAAAGCGGTTCCTCCGTCTGGAAGAACCGCTTATGTGAACCGGGGTCTGTGGTGGTCACGGGATCTTTCAGACGGCTAGGCAGAGGGACGCCAAGCCCAAAACCACCCAAAAAAGAAAGACTGCACACCGGAAAAGCAGACAACAGCGCTCACGGCCCGACGAATAACGCCGGACACAAACTGGGACACCGCGCTTTGAATGCTTTGGTAAACTTTCATGACCATTTCGCCTTTCAGCTTCAGCCCCATTATATCACACGTTTTCATCGTGCCAATACCGGGGAAGCGCCTGCCGGAAAACCCGAAAGGCCCGGGTTCGTTTTTGACCGTTCAAGCCGTTACCGCGCCGGACCGTCGCTCAGCACGGCGTTGGAAATCTCGTAATAGCCCCCTTCCCAGCCGTAGAGCTCAAATGTATTAGACGACGATGCGGGGACCGTCGTCTAATATAATGGTGACCCACATATATCACCCGGTAAATCATCCTCCTGTGATCATTATCGCTGTCAAAGCTGATAACAGACGGCAGTAACGATGATATCCTAACGTGTCCCGATGGCGGTCGCCTAAGACAATAATCTTTTAATGGACGGCACATTCAGAATCTTCCCCATCGAGACGACTTTTTCGTTGATAACCAGCGCGGGAAGACTCATCACCCCGTAGGTCATAATTTGTTTCATATCGGTAATGTACTCCACTTCGACGGACAAACCAGACTCTTTCACCGCCAATCGGGCATTTTCGAACATCTGACGGCACGATTTACAGCCGGCCCCCAATACTTGAACGCGACGGATCACATCCCCCGCTTCGGAGCGGCGGTCATTTGTGATTTCTCCTTTTTCACTCTTAACAAAGTCACCTGAGCGATCGGGAGCTTTCTTTTCTCCCTTATTTCTGCTAAAGCGGAACGATACCATGATCAATCATTCTCTCCAAAGTTATTACGATGTCAAAACGCGAGCCAAAACATATAAAACCCAATGAGCAGGATCGCGGTACCCATCAGTGTTTTTAAAATTACAGCGGCGATTTTATATTTTTCACTTTCGTTAACTTTCTGAACAAAGCCGATCGAAGTACCCGCAATCATAACAAGAGCACTGTGTCCGATCGAGTAAAGCAACATCAGCAGAATACCCCATATCAGACTGCCTTCTCCCGCGACAACAGCGAGCAGCGCAACCAGAACAGGCGTCGAGCAGGGAGAGGAAAAAAAACCTCCGAGAATACCCGCGAGAAAAGCCCCGATTACCCCGCGTCTCTTGCTTTTCGAGATTATGTTAACCGAGGGAATGAAACAGAATATTTCCCAGATCTGCAAAGCCATCAACACCATAAGTACCCCGAGAACGGCATAGCACACAGGCGAGAATGTCCCCATCAGTTTCCCGGCCGAGGTCGCGATCAAGCCGAGCGTTACGAATGTAACCGCCGTCCCCAAAGAAAATATCGCCGAAAACGCGAATGCAGTTTTGGTATTTTTTTCACCTATGCCTCCGACATAACCGATAATCAGCGAAACACCGGATAGTGAACAGGGGGTAATCGAGGTAAGAATCCCGGCAAGGAGCGCAAGAGAAGGGGCCAGCCATCTATTGCTTTCGATCACTTCCGCCATTCGTGAAAGCCAAAGATCTATCACTTCTCGACCCCCATCTCTTTGAGAATCTCCCACATTTGTTCCTCGGTCAAACCGCCTTGATGAACAGTAAAAATGTGTTCACCCGTATCACGGTCAAAGTGATTATCAAACCGCATCTTATTCGCTAATTCCCCACTTGGGACAAACGGTTTCCCGTAGGCATTAAACAACACCTGTGCCGGTATTACCCGAATAGGAACATTTTTGGCAGCATCCGGGAAGTCCCACACATTGATGAACTTGACAAACGCCTTTCCGTGAAATTCTTTATTCGCTTTTTCCAATACGGGGGCCATCTGTTTGCATGGAATACACGAATCAGCGCCATAATCGACAATGATGGGTAACCCATACGCTGAGAGCGTTTCAAAATTGATCGCCTCTGTCTCCCGCAGACAAAAATCAGCGCCTTCTAACCGGTCGGATAGTCCTGTGTTATTCTGTGATGTGGTTGAATCATCAACCGGTTTCTGACCTGCGTTCTTAATAATCCAGATTCCGCCGATAACCGTCAGAATCAGCGCTGAAACAACGATTTTTACCCCTCTTGAACTTTTCATCATCAGTATTCGTCCGTTTAAATAATCAAGGGCTGGATGACATTGAACAGGTAACCTACGAGGATAATCCCCACTACACATACAGCAATGAAAACGCCGAGCAGTATCGGTTTTATCGCCTTGCGGAGCATAATCATCGAAGGGAGTGACAGCGTCGTTACCCCCATCATAAAGGCAAGAACCACACCAAGCAGTGCGCCTTTTGCGAGCAGCGCTTCCGCGATCGGGATGGTACCGAAAATGTCAGCATACATTGGAACGCTCGCAATGGCAGCCAAAATGACGCCAAAGGGATTGCGGTCGCCTAGTACCTTAACGATATACTCCTCGGGAATCCAATTGTGAATAAATGAGCCGATACCAACACCGATCAAAACATAGGGCACAACCTTTTTCGCGGTTCCGACAACCTGTTCCCATGCAAATCTCATACGGTCGCGGAAATGAAGGTCCTCTTGAGGAATATCGAGAGTATTCCCTTTCCTGATGAATTCCTCAACTTGATGTTCAAGATGCAGCTTTTCGATCAGCGTGCCGCCCGCAACGGCAATCACAAGACCGAGAACGACATACAATACGGCAACTTTCCAGCCGAATATACTCATCAGCAGCACCAGCGAGCCAAGGTCGACCATCGGGGAAGAGATAAGGAAAGAAAAAATCACTCCCAGAGGCAACCCGGTGCTTGCGAAGCCGATAAATAAGGGAATGGAGGAACAGGAGCAAAAAGGTGTCACCGTGCCGAGGAGAGCGGCAATAATCCTTGCCCCAAGTCCGTTGAACCTTCCGATGATCTTCTTACTGCGTTCCGGCGGGAAGAAACTTTGAATGTACGAGACCATCAGAATCAACACACCGAGGAGGAGCATTATTTTTATGGTATCGTACAGAAAGAATCGCAGGCTCCCCCCGATTTTTCCTTCAACATCCAATCCGATCATGGAAAGCAGCCGGCCAATAACCCGGTTAATCCAATGCATTCCCAATAATTCATCTTGAATCACACGCCACATGGCAAGCCTTTCTATTCATATATTGAAATACGTCGATTTATAGTCGTTTTAATAAGCTGTGCTTCCGCACAGCTTATTAATGTTGATTACTGACTCCTGTACGAATTGTTTACCCGATGGGGGTCGTCATATCCTGTAAAACGGAAACGGCCTTTTGTGCTCCTTCTTGTGAGATGGAATAATGCATCCACTTCCCCTCTTTCCGACCGACAACGATCCCGGAATCACATAGGATCTTCATATGGTGAGAGAGCGTCGGCTGCGAAATGCGCAAGTCGTCAAGCAGAACACAAGCGCATTTCTCGCCGCCTTGCAGCAGTTTCAGTATCTTAACGCGGTTTTCATCGCAGAACGCCTTGAATATATCCGCGGTTTTTTTATCTGAAAGCTCCATCCGATTCACCTCACCAGGGTACTTATCTGCTTACATTATATCTATATATTTCGATATGTCAATACTTCTTTAGAAAAAACAATCGGTAAATCACGACGGGATATATCTCCACGACAATCTGCAGCGCCTTGCTACCGCTCGGTGTACCGCGGATACCTAAGAAAACCACGCTCCGAGACAACCCGAAGAAAAAGCCGCTCCCTTAAGAAGCGGCTTTTTGTTTTTTCGTCTGACTTCACTCCATGTTTGACCTCTCGCCGTTACCGCGCCGGACCGTCGCTCAGCACGGCGTTGGAAATCTCGTAATAGCCCCCTTCCCAGCCGTAGAGCTCAAAGCGGGGATCATCGTCGAGATTCGCCAAGATCTCCGGATCGTCGATCGTCACCGAGAATACCTCGCCGCCGTCCACCGAGACCGTGATTCGGTCACCGTCGCGCTCCATGCAAAGGTGGTATTTTTTCTCCGGTTCCCAGCGCAGGGAAGCGTCTTCGGCCAGTACGACGCGATTCTCTTCTCCCGCGCCGGTCTCAAAATCAAAACGTCCCTTATTGGCGATTAAACGGCAGCCGTCCGGATTCATCTCGAAGAAGAGCGCCCGATAGAAGGACGGCGAGTCGGACGGATTGATCGCGATGAACGCGTACGATTTCTCTCCGCGGCTGACAAAATCAAACGACAGGGCGGCCTGTTTCCCAACGGCGTACTCCACCGTCGGGAAGACCTCGTGACAACACCAGCTGTAGACGGCGCCGTACCGGAAGACACCGTCCCGCGGGAAGAACGTCTCGGGGTCAATCGGCGCACTGCGGACCAGCAGGTAGTTCTGATTCTCTGTTTTACTGTATTCGCACGAGGTCGCCCAAAGACGGCCGCCGGCCACCGAAATTGCCCAGGCGTCGGCGGTGCAGCCGCCGTCCCGTTTTTGGTCGGTACCGTCGTTGCAGCCCACGGAGCCGGGGACAATACGGACGCTTTCGGGGCCAAACGGCTCGGTTAAATCAAACTCATACAAGCGCTGAATCCCACTGGGGTCGTTGAGCCAGGGAATCTGCCAGGTAGAAAGATATCCCTTGCCGCCATAGGTGAAGCCGCCCCCCCCTTCTTCCTGGTTGATCGAGACTTTCTCGGCATCCCCAACGGCTGTGTGGGAGTTCACTCTCTTGAGGTCATCAGTAATAATATACCGGAAATCCATATCATTGGAGCCATGATTCCAGACGATCATGTAGTCACCCGTTTCGGGACGTGGGAAGATTCGCACGCAGTTGGCACGCCCGCCGTTTTTGTTGTCGTCCGGTTTCTGAGGATAGTCTTTCCAGAGATAAGTCGGTTTTCCCCAGGGGCCGGCGAAACTGTCGGTTTCGGACTGGATCAGCAGGGCGTCCCCAAACTCCCAGTCAATAAAGCCCTTCGTCCCATCACAGGTACAAACGTACATCGACGGACGGCCGTCCAGGTCACGGAAAACGTACGGATCGCCTGAATAGGTCTCTCCCTCGAACAGATCAACGACCAGTCCCATCGGCTCCCAATGATCCGCGCCGGGGGCCTTTTTGAACCCGTAGATTCGGGAATACGAGCCGTCGCGTCCCCCGCCGTACTGCTCATCGACCGAGTAATACGCCGTGAACTGATAGAGGGTTCCGTCCGCGTCGTCGATCACCGACGAGTTGTTCTGGGGCGCGCACTGGGGATCGAACTGTTTCCCCGTTCCCACGGCGATCACCTCCGGCTGCGACCAGGGGATTTGGCAAACCGGGCCGCACGTTCGGCAGTCGCGGAACGGGTTGCGCATTGAAGCCAAGGGGTATACCCCTTGAAACTGTACCCCCGCGGTAACACCGCTGGCCATCTCGCCGGTGGAGACAATCACCAACTCGAGACGGTCCCCTTCGCGGAGCGTTTTCGGCTCGGCCAGCGCGCGGCGGAATTCCCGAGCGACATCCAGCGGCGGATAAGTCTGAGGCGATCGGTTAAAGGGGAGTGAATGAAGCCGCAGCGGCCGGGGGAAGATCGGAATCTCGACCCGTTCGGGGAGCATCTGGCCGTTGAGACGCATCGCCGCGACGACCGGTTCCTCTCTGGGGGGGACACAGTTGGTCAGACGGATATAAAAACCGCTGACGACACACTCCTTGTCCGCGGTCCAATCGAGGATCGTATTTCCGCCTCTGACCTCCGAGGCGGGCAAACTCCCTTCCAGCGGATCGGCGGCACGGATCGCGGAAGCCCAAAGGGCAAGCATTCCCGCCAGGACCGCCGCGGCGCAGAGCTGTTTCGTTATCGTTCGTATCATCGCTGTTCGTTTCATCATCGAGAGCGTCTCCTCGTTACATGAGAAAGATAAACCAATCGGTTTCGGAAATTTCATTGAAAAAACGCGCTCTCCGGAAACGCCTTTCCCGGACAAACGCGTGAAAAACCGCCCCACACAAACCGAGGCGGCTTTTCGCGCTGGTTTTAAACCGTCCAAGGGGTTACCGCGCCGGGCCGTCGGTCAGCACGGCATTGGAGATCTCGTAATATCCCCCCTGCCAGCCGTACAGCTCGAAGCGGGGGTCATCGTCCAGGTTCGCCAGCATTTCCGCATCGTCGATCGTCACCGAGAATATCTCTTTGCCGTCCACCGAGACCCGAATCCGCGCGCCGTCGCGCTCCATGCGGAAATGGTATTTTTTCTCCGGTTCCCAGCGCGGGGAAGGCGCCTCGGCCAGAATGATCCGATTCTCCTCCCTCTCGTGGGTCCCAAAGTTATAGCGTCCCTTATTGCCGATCAAACGGCAGCCGTCCGGGTTCATCTCGAAAACCAGCGCCCGGCAGTGGGCCGGCGATTCCGACGGATTGATCACCATAAACGCGTACGATTTCTCTCCCCGGCTGAGGAAGTCCATTTCCAGCGAGGCCTGTTTCCCGAGGGCGTATTCCACCGTCGGGAAGACCTCCGGGCAAAGCTCGTTGTAGACAGCGCCGTACCGGAAGACGCCGTCCCTCGGAAAGAGCGTCTCGGGGTCAATCGGCGCGCTGCGGGCCACCAGATAGTTTTTATCCTCCGAGGCGCTGTACTCGCAGGAGGTCGCCCAAAGACGGCCGCCGGCCACCGATACCGCCCAGGCGTCGGCGGTGCACCCGCCGTCCCGTTTCGGGTCGGTGCCGTCGTTATACCCCACGGAGCCGGGAATAACTCGGACACTTTCCGGCCCAAACGGCTCGGCTAAATCAAACTCATACAGGCGCTGAACCCCGCTGGGGTCATTGAGCCCGGGAATCTGCCACGTGGAAAGGTATCCCTTGCCGTCAAGGGTAAAGCCGCCGCCCCCCTCCTCATGGTTGATCGAGACCTTCTCGGCATCGCCGACGGCTCTGTGGGAAATCTCCCGCTTGAGGTCGTCGGTAATGATATACCGCAAATCCATATCGCGGGCGCCGTGATTCCAGACGATCACGTAGTCATGCGTTTCGGGACGGGGAAAGATCCGCAGGCAATTGGCCCGTCCGCCGTTTTTGTTGTCGTCCGGTTCCCGAGGGTAATCCTTCCAGATATAGGTCGGTTCTCCCCAGGGGCCGGCGAAGCTGTCGGTTTCGGACTGGATCAGCAGGGCGCTTTCTTTCTGCCAGTCGATGAAGCCGCTCGTTCCGTCGCAGGCGCAGACGTACATCGACGGACGGCCGTCCAAATCACGGAAGACGAACGGATCGCCCGAATAGGTCATCCCCTCAAACAAATCAACGATCAGCCCCATCGGTTCCCACGTTTCCGCGCCGGGGACCTTTTTGAACCCAAAGATTCGGGAATACGAGCCGTCGCGTCCCCCGCCGTACTGCTCATCAACCGAGTAGTACGCCGTGAACTGATAGAGGGTCCCGTCCGGGTCGTCGATCACCGACGAGTTGTTCTGGGGCGCGCACTGGGGATCGAACTTTTTCCCCGTCCCGACGGCGAGTATCTCCGTCTTCGACCAGGGGATTTGGCAGACCGGGCCGCACGTTCGACAGTCGCGGAAAGGATTGCGCATGGAAGCTAAGGGGTGAACCCCTTGGAATTGCAGCCCCGCGGCGACGCCGCTGGTCATCTCACCGCTGGAGACAACCACCAGCTCCACGACGTCCCCCTCGCGGAGGTTTCGCGGCTCGGCCAGCGCGCGGCGAAATTCTCGGGCGACATCCAGGGGAGGATACTCCTGGGGCGATCGGTTATAGGGGAGCGTATGGTCATGCATCGGCCAGGGGAAGACGGGGATCTCGACCCGGTCCGGAAGCGTCTGGCCGTTGAGGCGCATCGCCGCGACGACCGGCTCCTCTCTGGGGGGAACACAGTTGGTCAGACGCAGGTAAAAACCGCTGATGACACACTCCTTATCCGCGGTCCACTTCAGGATGGTGTTTCCGCTTTTTACGCTTTGCGCCTCAACGGTCCCCTCCACCTCGGAGGCCGAGGAGAACGCGGCAAAAGCAAGCAAACTCACCAGTGCCGCCGTCACGCCAATCCACCTTCTTGTCGCCGCCGGTATCGTCATGGGAAAAACACCTCTTGTTTTTTTTTGGGGGGGGGGGAGGATCATCACGGGAAAAGACCATTGTAAACGATTCGATTCCCCCTTTCAATCTTTTGCCCGACGAGAAAAAAAGCGGCCGGCGTTTCCGCCGGCCGCTTTCCCAGTGGGTGTTCCCACCCGTGTCGAAGGACGCTTAGCACCAACCGCGCAGCTTAGCCGCGTCGGCGACCCGCTTGACGGCGACCAGATAGGCGGCCTTGCGCAGGGGGAGCTTCTTCGCCTTGCTCATCTCGTAGACGGCCTTGAAGGCGGCGGTCATCTTCAGATCGAGGCGTTCCTGAACCTCTTCCAGGGTCCAGTAGTAGTTCTGGGCGTTCTGACACTGCTCGAAGTACGAGACGGTGACGCCGCCGGCGTTCGCCAGGTAGTCGGGGATGACGATGATGCCCTTGGAGTTAAGAACTTTGTCGGCCGGGATCGTCGTCGGGCCGTTGGCCAGCTCCAGAACGAACTTGCACTTCACCGACGGAGCGGTCTCTTCGTTGATCGTGTTCTCCATCGCGGCGGGAACCAGGACCGTCACCGGCAGAGCGAGGAGCTTGGCGTTGGTGATCGGTTTGGCGCCCGGGAATCCCTTGAGGTTGCCGTTCTTGAGCTTGTAGTTGACCAGCTTCTGAGCGTCGATCCCGTTGGGATTGTAGACACCCGAGGTCGAGTCGGTGGCGGCGACCAGCTTCATGCCGAGGATGCTCTCACCGAGAGTCGCGGCGAACTGACCGGCGTTGCCGAACCCCTGGACGGCGAAGGACTCACCTTCGAGGTCAACCCCGTAGGCCTTGGCGGCTTCGCGCAGAACGTAGATACCGCCGCGGGCGGTCGCGTCGCCGCGGCCGGCCGACCCGCCGACTTCCAGCGGCTTGCCGGTGATGACGCCCGGCTGCTTCTCTTGAATGATGGTTTCGTACTCGTCCATCATCCAGGCCATGATCTGGCCGTTGGTGTAGACATCCGGCGCCGGAACGTCTTTGGTGATACCGATGATCGGGGCGATGGCGCGGATATAGGCGCGAGCCAGACGCTCCTGCTCACCGGCCGAGAGGGACTTGGGATCACAGATAATGCCGCCCTTGCCGCCGCCGAGCGGAATATCGACCACGGAGGTCTTCCAGGTCATCCAGCACGCCAGAGCGCGGACCGTGTCGATCGTTTCGGTCGGGAACCAGCGGATACCACCCTTGGCCGGGCCGCGGGCGGTGCTGTACTGAACGCGGAACCCTTGGAAAACCTTGACCTTGCCGTTGTCCATGCGCACGGGGATCCTCACCCAGAGCTCACGCTGCGGATTGCGGAGAAGCTCACGAGTGGCCTCATCCAGGCGGAGCAGATCGGCCGCCTCATCGATGGCCGCTTGAGCTGTTTCGAACGGATTGTAATCTTTCTTAGTTGCCGGCGCCTTCTTCTTTTCCATCGCTAGTACCTTTGCAAAAATGGTTCACTGTTTCTTCGGTACGGGTGACGAACACCGATCTTTCGGACGGCTTTGCCATGGACTTCCTTCCCGGCAAACTTCGGCACCCCGCCAGTTTCACTGCCGGTTTGTATTATCCCACCGATTGTCGTTTCATCAACGAACAGATGAGTGAAAATCCCCCAAAAATAGGGGAAAAAACGAGGTTTTTACTCCGCCGATAATAAAAGACAAAGTTATGATAAGAGCATGTTATCACTTGAGCTTCCTCCCGCGAAAAAAAGGGAATTTTTGGGCTCTTACCTAACACAATCGCTATCGGGGTTATAATAAGAACTGGCGGCCGTCCGAGGTGACGTCAGCCATTTTTCCGATCCCCACCAGCAGGACAGGAGATGTAATCGATGGGTTGGGAATACAGTGAAAAGACCAAGCAGCTCTTTCTCGACGCGGTCCACGGCAAGCCGGGAACGCACTTAGGAGAGATCGAAAACCCCGACGGTGTCGGGGAACACGGTTCGGTGGCCTGCGGCGACGCGCTGAAGTTCTCGTTCCGGGTCCAGCGCAATGAAGACCCGAGAAAAGACGTGATCGTCGAGGCGCGCTATCTCACCTTCGGCTGCACGTCGGCCATCGCGGCCAGCGAGGCGCTTTGCTGCATCATCGAGGACCGAAAGATCTCGCCGATCGAGGCGCTGAAGATCACCAACGCCGACATCGTCGAATTCCTCGAAGGGCTCCCGGAACAAAAGATCCACTGCTCCGTCATGGGGGCCGAGGCCCTGCAGGCGGCGGTCTTCGACTGGGCGCATCGGCGCGGTATCAAACCGTCGGAACTGGGAGTCGACGTCGCCACGCCCGAGGAGGACGAAGGACGAATCGTCTGCAAATGCTTCGGGATCACCGAACCGTATCTGCGCCGCAAGATCAAAGAGCTCAACCTCCGCACCATCCCCGAGATCACCGGCGCCATCAAGGCCGGCGGCGGCTGCGCGAAATGCCACCACGCCCCGGGCGGCCTGCAAGATATTTTGGACGATGTCTGGGGAAAAACAGCCCAACCGGCCGCCGGTTTTGTCCCGCTGGTCACACTGGGTTCTCCCGCGCCGGAAGCCCCCCCCGTGGTCAACATATCGCCCGACGAGGAGCTCTCCCCCTACCGGCTGGCCAAAAAGATCGAACAGCTGGTCGACACGGCGATCCGTCCGGTTATTAAGCGTGACGGCGGCGACATCGAGATCGTCGACATCAAGGGGAAGCTGGTCTATGTCCGTCTGACGGGGGCGTGCGAGACGTGCCCCACCGCCGGCCAGACACTGAAGGTTTTGGTCGAAAACACGCTCAAAACACAGCTCGGGCAAGATATTCGCGTCATTCAGGTTTGACCCCTGTGCCTCGCCTTAGTTTCCCAAAGATACGCCCGCGTTTTGCGCGGGCGTTTTTTCGATCGGAACATTCGACAAGCGCCTCCTCTCCTGGTATGATTCTTCGGTATGGGGAGGGTAGTTCCCCCAAAAAAGAGCTCAAGAATCGATCCACGGCTCAAAGGAGTTATCTATGCTGTGTCGTTGTTCCTTCTTTCTTTTTCTCCTGGCGCTCGCCGCGGTTCTTCGCGCCGAGTCGGCGGGCGGCGATCTGGTCATCGCCGACTTCAACCACGGCTACGGCGGCTGGACGGCCGAAGGGAATGCCTTCGGAGAAGCGCCGGCGGCCGGTACCTTACAGCGCCAGCGGCCGGTCAGCGGTTTTGTCGGTGAGGGGCTGGTCAACACCTTCCTTGACGGGGACGGTACGACCGGGACACTCACCTCGCCGGCGTTCACCATCGAGCGCGCCTACATCAACTTCCTCATCGGCGGAGGTGGCGACAGCCAAAATCTCTATATGGCGCTGATCGTCGACGGGGAAGAAGTTCTGCGCGCGGCCGCCCTGACCGAGGGGGATGAACTCCTGCGCCCCGCTTACTGGGATGTCCGCCCCTGGGCGAGGAAAGAGGCGGTTTTGCGGATCGTCGATACAGCGACCGGCCGCTGGGGACATATCAACGTCGACGAAATCGTGCAGTCCGACCGGTACCGCGGAACCGACGCGGTGGCGGCGGCCTCCCCGCGGGTCGAGAAGGTTCGCGTCATCGAGCCGAAAGATCATTTTCTTCTTCTCCCGGTCGCCTTCGGGGGTGAAACAACCAAGCTGCGGATCGAGGTCGACGGCCAGAAGATCCGAGATATCGATATCGTCTTTCCGATGAACCAAGGGGAGATCCAGTTCTTCGGAACCCTCGATGTGTCCCAGTGGAACGGCAAAAAGGTAGCTCTCTGTGCCGAGCAGATCCCCGAAAAATGTGAGGCGCTCGATTGGATCATCGAATCGAGCGAACCGGCCGATAAGGCGGCCGCCTACAACGAAAAGTATCGTCCGCAGTTCCACTTCGCCCCGCGCCGCGGCTGGACGAACGACCCGAACGGCCTGGTCTGGGACGGCGAAAAATATCACCTCTTCTACCAGCACAACCCCTTCTCGGTTCAGTGGGGGAATATGACCTGGGGGCACGCCACCAGCACCGATCTGCTCCATTGGCAGGAGTCGCACGACGCCATTTGCCCCGATCGGCTTGGAACCATCTACTCCGGCTCGGCGGTTCTCGATAAGGGGAACACCTCGGGCCTGGCTCCCGAGGGGATCGATCCGCTGGTCGCCTTCTATACCTCGAACGGCCGGCAAGCCCGTCCGGCGGTCAAGGTAACGCAGTCGATGGCCTGGTCGATCGACAAGGGAGTGACCTGGACAAAGTATGAGGCCAATCCGGTGGTGGAACATATCGTCGGAGCCAACCGTGACCCGAAGGTGATCCGCTACGAACCGGACAATGTCTGGATCATGGCGCTGTACCTCGATGGCGAGCAGTACGCCCTGCTGCGCTCCGACAACCTGCGCCAGTGGGAGCAGATCTGCGAGATCGGCCCGATGGGGTGCAGCGAGTGCCCCGACATCTTCGAACTGCCGGTCGACGGCGACAAGCAGAACATGAAGTGGGTCTTCTGGGGGGCCGACGGAAACTACATCATCGGGACATTCGACGGGAAGAGCTTTACC
>JAFRFG010000062.1 GCA_017434455.1 Thermoguttaceae bacterium
CTCCCCGGCTCTCCCTTGAAGTGAATCTTCATCCAGCCGGCGAAGTTCTGTCCCATATCGACCCGCCAGACCCCCGGCTCTTTCTCCTCGATGCCGACGGCGTGGAACCACTCTTGGCAGCGGTTCTGCTCGCCAAACTGACCGCTGACGGCGACCGCGGGGGTAATTGTCTCCACACCGCTCCAATCCGAGTCGTCGAACTCGGGCCGGTTCCAGTCGGGAACCGCCTTGTTGGCGTCGAAGAACTCCCCGCCGAACTGTTCGAAACACCATCCCCCCAGGTACTGGATTTCGCTGGGGGCACTCTTCCAGCTATCGTCGGTCGCCAGACGATGATTCCCGTCGTCGGTGAGAATATCGCACTGCGCCATAAAGGCCGGGGCGTTGGGGCGATCGTCCCGGCGGTAGCTCCCGAAGATCGACCAGCCGCTCCCCAGCCAGACGGCGACAGTGTTTTTGCCGGCGCGCAGGTAATCTTTAATATCGTAGGCGACATAGCAGGCGCGGTGCTTCAGATCGCAGACGTTCGGGGCCAGGACGTTTTCGGACACCTTTCGGCCGTTGACATAGAGTTCATGGTAGCCGAACGAGGCGAGGAAGAGAATCGCGCGGTTCGGCGCCGATTCCAGGTCAAACGACTTGCGGAAGAACGGATCGGGGGGGTTATTGCCGTCTTCCGGCGGCTCATCGAAGGGGTGCCCGTCCCAAATCCACTGAGCGGTCCAATCCTCCTGCGCCAGCCCCGATGTCCAGGTCGAACAGACCGCGTCCGAAACCTCCCCGGCGTCATCCTTGACCTGAACCGACCAGAAATAGTCGGTATCCGAGGTGATCGGCTTCCCCAAGTAGACGATCTGCGCCGAGTCGGCCGACTCGACCCAGCCGCTGTCCCAAACCAGCGACTTTTCGGCGAAATCCTCCGTCAGCGCGACGCGGACGCGGTAGGCGCTTTGGGCGCCGCCTCCGGCCAGCCGCCACGACAGACGCGGCTGGGCGACATCAACCCCGACCGGAGCAGTGATGTATTCACAGCGAAGGTCTTCGGGGGTAATCACCGAACCCGCCCGAACAGACGCGATCGATACCGCCAAAGTGAGAAACGCCGCGGCAAACCGAACAAAGCGTTTAAATCGGATCAAAGCGGTGAAACTATTCATAAGTCAACCAATTCCCAGCGGGGCTAAAAATTGTCTGTCATTCTCTCGAGCGTATATACAACCTACAAAAAAAGGCGCTTGAAGGGCGCCTTTTTTTGTGGTCCCGCCCAGAAGGCAAACCGTTACTGCCGCCCAACGAAGGTGAACGAACCCGGGCCGACGGAGAAGACGCTGTAGCCGTCCTCATCCCGCAGCCAAACCGCCCCTTGCGGCGCCTCGGTCTTATCCTTTCCCGCGCTGGGAACATAAACCTCGCCGCCGGTGTTGGCCGGGAGGGTAACGGCAAGCGTCAGCGTATCGCCGCCGGATTTCTTCCAGTCGACCGCCACCCGGCCGGTCGGCGCGTCGAAGTGCCCCTTGGCCCACTGCCACGACAGCGCGTCGAACTTCGGCGGGTGGATCCGAATCGAGCGGAAACCGGGCTCCTCGGGATTGGTCCGGATGCCGAGCGCCGAGTCGATGTACCACGCGCCGGGATAGAGGTAGGAGCTGTGCAGCAGCGAGTGCCCGGGGCGGTTCAGCTCCCACGCTTCCCAGATGGTCGTCGCGTCGTTGGCGCGCATAAAGCCGTACCCCGGATACTCGGTCTGGTTGAGCATCGACCAGATCAGATCGTCGCGCCCTTCCTGACGCAGGAGGCGGAAGAGGATCGCCCCGCCGGTGATCCCGGCGCCGATATGCCCCTTTTGGTTGATCAGGATCTCTTCCTCCAGACGCTTCATCACCGCCGGGCGGGTTTCAGCGTCGGGAAGCTCGGCCAGCAGCGCGGCCGCCTGGATCGACATGCGGCCGTCGAAGTACGAGTTGTCCTCCGGGTGGAAGTACTTCGCGTTGACCGCCTTCCGACCGGCCTCGGCGATCGCTTCCCACTCTTCGGCCCGGTCCTCGCGGCCGATGGTCCGAGCGATTTTCGCCGCGGTCCTTAAATTAAAGACGCGGTAGATATTGTTCAGGCAGAGGGTATCTTCCGTGTCGCTGTTCGGTCCCCCCGGGGCACCCGGCCACAGCCAGTCGCCGAGGAAGTACCACTCGGTGCCGTAGCGGTACAGGAGGCCGTCTTTGACATAGGCGTTCAGGAAGGCGAGCCACTTCTCGATCATCGGGAAGTTTTCTTCCAGAATACGGGTATCCCCATAGTGCTGATAGAAGAACCACGGCAGGGTCACGACGATTCCGCCCCACGCCGGGCCGCCCCCCCCTTCGTAGGTCGGGGCGGTGTTCGGAAGGGTCCCCGCCGCCGCGGCCGCCTCCATGCCGGGCATCGGAAGCGGTTCTTCCTTGAGCCAGGCGGGGTTCCATCCCTGGACGTCGCGCCAGCTCTGCATCCAGTTGAAGTAAAAGTACCCCAGCTTGTAGTTGAACATCCCCGTCTCGCAGGTCGCGTGGGCGTCGCCGCCGTAGCCGAGACGCTCCCGCTGCGGGCAGTCGACGACATAGCCGCCCAAAGAGAGGTTCTCGTAGGTCTTAAGAACCGTGTTGTAGATCCAGTTCGCCAGATCGTCGTCACACTCAAACGACGAGGCGCGCTCGTACCCGGTGCGGACCGTGCAGCCGGTGAAATCTTCCAAGGCCGGCTTTTCTTTCAGCCCCGTGACGGTGATCCAGCGCGCGGAACTGTAGTTGAACCGATTCTCAAAGACCGCCTCGCCGTTGGCGTCGAGAACACACCAGCTGTGGAGACTGAAGGTCATATCGAACAGGGGCGATTCGGAGAACTGCATCTCGATCTTGCTCCCCGGCTCTCCCTTGAAGTGAATCTTCATCCAGCCGGCGAAGTTCTGTCCCATATCGACCCGCCAGACCCCCGGCTGTTTCTCCTCAATGCCGACGGCGTGGAACCACTCTTGGCAGCGGTTCTGCTCGCCGAACTGGCCGCTGACGGCGACCGAAGGGGTAAATGTCTCCACACCGCTCCAGGCCGAGTCGTCGAACTCGGTCCGGTTCCAATCGGGAACGGCTTTATTCGTGTCGATGAATTCCCCGCCGTACTGCCCGAAGAACCAGACGCCCAAGAGCTGAATCTCGCTGGGGGCGCTCTTCCAGCTGTCGTCGCTTACCAGAAGGTAACTTCCCTCGTCGGTGCGGATATCGCACTGCGCCATAAAGGCCGGGGCGTTGGGGCGGTCGTCTCGGCGGTAGTTCGCGTAGATCGACCAGCCGCTCCCCAGCCAGACGGCGACGGTGTTTTTGCCGGCGCGCAGGTAATCTTTAATATCGTAGGCGACGTAGCAGACGCGGTGCCCCAGGTCCGAGGCGTTCGGGGCCAGGACGTTTTCGCTCACCTTTTGGCCGTTGACGTACAGCTCATGATAGCCGAACGAGGCGAGGAAGAAGATCGCGCGGTTCGGCGCCGATTTCAGGTCAAACGACTTGCGGAAGAACGGATCGGGGGGATTGTTGCCGTCCTCCGGCGTCGCGGCGAAAGCGTGGCCGTCCCAGATCCATTGGGCGGTCCAATCCTCCTGCGCCAGACCCGAAGTCCAGGTCGAACAGACCGCGTCCGAAACCTCGCCGGCGGCATCCTTCACCTGAACCGACCAGAAGTAGTCGGTGTCCGAGTCAAGCGGCTTTCCCGAGTAGACGATCTGCGCCGAATCGGCCGACTCGACCCAGCCGCTGTCCCAAACAATCGACGCGTCGGTAAAATTATCCTCCAGCGCGACCTTAACGCGGTAGGCGCTTTGGGCGCCGTCGCCGGCCAGCCGCCACGACAGGCGGGGCTGGGCGACATCGACCCCGATCGGGGCGCTGATATATTCGCAGCGAAGATCTTCGGGGGTAACCGCCGAGCCGGCAAAAACCGGCGCGGCAATCAGCGCCAAAGCGAGAAGCGCGGCGGCGTATCCGCCGAGGAAACTCAAGACAGAGAAACGTTTCATAACGGTGAGCATAGTCCTGTGGGGTTGAAAAAAGGGCCAAAGGTTTAACTGGGGAAAATTATAGCCCGGCGGCAGACGAAAATAAAGATATCCGTCCGGCCTTCTCCTTAGCGCCGCCGCGCGGGGGGCGCCAAGCGTTGTTTTTTCGCCTCCCCCTTTTATACTTTTGGGAAAGACCCCTTCCAAATAAGACACTCAGCAAGAAAGAGACAAACCATGCGTACCTCCGCGAACATCCCCTTCCGCGCGCCGCTGGCCGCGCTTTTGTTCTTCCTGGCGCTTTGCTCGCCGTCGGCCCACGGCGCGGTGAACGGCTCGGGGCAGTGGCTGGCGACCGATTTCGGCGCCGCGCCGACGGATGTCGGCACCCCCTTTGAGGAAGCCGTCGACTGCACCGAGGCGATTCAATCGGCCTTAAACGCGGCTAAAGAAGCCGGCGGCGGGGTCGTCCTTCTTCCCGCGGGGCGGTTCACCGTCAAGGGAACCCTCTCGATCCCCGGCGGGGTGACCCTGGAAGGAACCTATCGTTCGGCCGTCACGCCGGGTATCTTCGACCAGGACGTCGACGGGACCACCCTATTGGCTTACGCCGGGAAGAACGATCCCGACAGCGCGCCGTTCATTTCCCTGGCCGGAATCAACTCGGTGATCAAGGGGGTGGTAATCATCTATCCCGAATGGGATCGAAAGGTCCTCCCCCCCGTTCCCTATCCTCCCTGTATCGAGTCCCACGACACCGTCAACGTCGGGGTTCTCGACTGCGCGCTGCTGAACCCCTACGAGGGAATCCGTTTCGTCCGCGCGGCCAGGCACCTGGTTCGCGACGTCACCGGCTACCCGATCTGGCGCGGTCTCTTCGTCGATCAGTGCTTAGACATCGGCCGTATCGAGAATGTTCACTTCTGGCCCTTTGGTCTGACCTTCCGCGACGACGATCCGTATTGCGAGTGGATTAACCTTAACGGCACCGCCTTTGAGTTCGCCCGAACCGACTGGCACTATGTCGCCAATACTTTTTGCTTCGGCTACGGTGTCGGCTACAAGTTCAGCGAGTATGAACATGGGGGAACCAATGGGAACTTCCTCGGTCTGGGGGCCGACTGCTGCCGGAGGGCCGTCCTGGTCGAACAGGCCCAAGCCCAGGGGCTTTTGATCACCAACGGTGAGTTCGTCGGCCGCCTGAACCGCAACAGCGATTCGATCTGTGTCGAGATCGGCGAAAAATGCCGCGGCAAGGTCTCATTGGTGAACTGCTCGTTCTGGGGACCGCTCGAATACTGCATCCAGAAAAGGAATCCGGACGCTCCTTTAACCGCCAGCGCCTGTCACTTCATCAATTGGGATAATGTTCGCCGCACGGGGAATCCCGCGATCGACATTCAGGCCGGCAGCGCCAATATCGCCGACTGCACCTTTATGGAGAGCGCCAGCCCCGAGGTACGCGTCAGCGATGATGTCCAAACCGTTCTCCTTTCGGGAAATCTCGCCAACGGCGGCTTTATGGTCGAGGGGATTTCCGACGCCAACCGCGACCGTGTTCAAGTTTTTGGAAACGAGCCCTTTATCCGGTTCGAGTCGCTGGAGCATTACCGAATCGAGATCGGCGCGGTGGCCGACAAACAGTTCACCAGCGGCTGGTGTACTCGCGGCAAAGACGACGAGGGGCATCCCTTCCGCTGGTCGACCGATCATTCCAAGCTGCGCCTGGCCGTCAAACCGAAGTGCGCCTACGATCTGACATTCGTCTGCGAAGTCCCGCCGCAGGCGCTGGATAACGTCGAGGCACCGGGCCTGTACCGCGACGGGGAACGGATCGCCCCGCTGGCGGCCGGTTACAACGAGCTGCGTGCCCGCCTTGCCCCGACCGACGGCGACGTTATTGTCTTGGAGGTTCGATGCGGCGGCTGGGTTCCGGATGAAAAGGATCGGCGCACCCTCGGAATCAAAGGGATTCTCTTTGAGATGAAGGCGGTCGATTCCCCAACCCCGTGACGCTTGCTCCCCCGAGAGAAAACATGGGAGGTATCAAACCGGATCTCGGGAGCGGGAAAACATTGATTTCCCGCTCCCTTCTCTATATACTCTCACGGTATGCGTGGATCGTTCGGGCTCTTCCTTTCCACCATCACCGGGAAGGGAAATCTCGGACAGACCGGGAGTGACCTGCCTACAAAGAGTACATGGAGAAATCTCATGCGTCTATCGAAATCTATCCTCCGCGGCACGCCGCTTGTTGCGATCGTTTTCCTGCTGGGGCTCTGTGCGCCGTCGATCCGTGGTGAGATGAACGGCTCGGGGCAGTGGCTGGCGAGCGATTTCGGCGCCGCGCCGACGGAAGTCGGCACCCCCTTTGAGGAAGCCACCGACTGCACCGAGGCGATTCAATCGGCCTTAAACGCGGCTAAACAGGCCGGCGGCGGGGTCGTCCTTCTCCCCGCGGGGCGGTTCACCGTCAAGGGAACCCTCTCGATCCCCGGCGGGGTGACGCTCGAGGGTACCTATCGTTCGGCCATCACGGTGGGATCCTGCAATCAGCCCGCCGACGGAACCCTCCTATTGGCCTACGCCGGGAAGAACGCCCCCGACGGCGCGCCGTTCATCTCCCTGGCCGGCGACAACGCGGTGATCAAAGGGGTGGGGATCATTTATCCCGAGTGGGACCCGAACGTTATCCCCCCGATCCCCTATCCTCCCTGTATCGAGTCTCACGACACCCTCAACGTCGGGATCCTCGACTGCGCGCTGCTGAACCCCTACGAGGGAATTCGTCTCGTCCGCGCGGCCAGACACCTGGTCCGCAACGTCACCGGCTACCCGATCTGGCGCGGTCTTTTTGTCGATCATTGCTTAGACATCGGCCGGATCGAGAACATCCACTACTGGCCCTTTGGATCCGGTTACAACGACCGCTACTGCACGTGGATTAATCTCAACGGCATTGCCTTTGAGTTCGCCCGGACCGACTGGCAATATGTGGCTAATACATTTTGCTTCGGCTACGGTGTCGGCTACAAATTCAGCGAGTATGAGCATGGAGGAGCCAATGGGAACTTCCTCGGTCTGGGGGCCGACTGCTGCCGGCGCGCCGTCCTGGTCGAGCAGGCCCAGGAGCCCGGGCTTTTGATCACCAACGGCGAGTTCGTCGGCCGCTGGTTCAGCGACGACTCGATCTGTGTCGAGATCACCGAAAAATGCCGCGGCAGGGTCTCGCTGGTGAACTGCTCGTTCTGGGGACCGATCGATATCTGCGTCCAAAAGAAAAATCCGGGCGGCCTGCTGACCGCCAGCGCCTGTCACTTCGTCAACTGGGACAACCGCCAAGTCGGTAATCCGGCGATTGACCTTCTCGCCGGCAGCGCCAATATCGCCGACTGCACCTTTACCGACGGGCAGACCGACGTACGTGTCGCCGACCGGGTCAAAACCGTCCTTCTTTCGGGGAATCTCTCCTACGGCGGCTTCACGGTCGAAGGGATTTCCGAGGCCAACGGCGCGCGGGTCCAAAAGTGGGGGAACGAGGAATTTTTCTTGGATGGATCGATGGAACAATATCGCGTCGAGATCGGTTCGCCCGACGACAAGAGGTTCGTCGTCGACTGGTCCAACCGAGAAAAAGACCCGGAGGATATCCCCTTCCGCTGGTCGAGCGACAACTCCAAGCTGCGGCTGATGGTCAAACCGAACAGCGCCTATGATTTAACTTTTGCCTGTGACGTCCCACAGCAGGCGCTGGAAAACATCGAGGCGCCCGGTCTGTACCACGACGGGGAACTGATCGCCCCGCTGGGGGCCGGTCACAACGAGCTGACCGCCCGCCTTGCCTCGAGCGACAGCGACGTTATGGTGCTGGAGGTTCGCTGCGGCGGCTGGGTTCCGGGGGAAAATGATCGGCGCACCCTCGGAATCCAGGGAAGATTTATCGAGATGAAGGCGGTCGATTCCCCAGCCCCGTGACGCTTGCTCCCCCGAGAGAAAACATGGGAGGGAGCAAACCGGATCTCGAAAGCGGGAAATCATTGATTTCCCGCTCCCTTCTCTATATACTCTCACGGTAGACGTGGATCATTCGGGCTCTTCCTTTCCCCCAGTCGCCGGGAAGGGAAATCTCGAACAGACCGACAGTGCCCCAACCTACAAAGAATATATGGAGAAATCTCATGCGTTTATCGAAATCTATCCTCCGCGGCACGCCGCTTGCTGCGATCGTTTTCCTGCTGGGGCTCTGCGCGCCGTCGATCCGCGGTGAGGCGAACGGCTCCGGACAGTGGCTGGCGAGCGATTTCGGCGCCGTGCCGAGCGTAATCGGCACCCCCTTTGAGGAAGCCGTCGACTGCACCGAGGCGATTCAATCGGCCCTTAACGCGGCCAAAGCCGCCGGCGGCGGGGTCGTCCTTCTTCCCGCGGGGCGGTTCACCGTCAAGGGAACCCTCTCGATCCCCGGCGGGGTGACCCTGGAGGGAACCTATCGTTCGGCCGTCACGGTGGGATCCAGCAACCAGCCCGCCGACGGAACCATCCTGCTGGCCTACGCCGGAAAGGACGACCCCGAAAGCGCGCCGTTCATTTCCCTGGCCGGCAGCAACGCGGTGATCAAAGGGGTGGGGATCATTTACCCCGAGTGGGATCCGAGCGTCGTCCCCCCGATCCCCTACCCTCCCTGCGTTGAGTCTCACGACACCGTCAACGTCGGGGTCCTCGACTGCGCGCTGCTGAACCCCTACGAGGGGATCCGTTTCGTCCGCGCGGCCAGGCACCTGGTCCGCAACGTCACCGGCTACCCGATCTGGCGCGGTCTTTTCGTCGATCAGTGCTACGACATCGGCCACATCGAGAACATCCACTTCTGGCCCTTTGGGATCGTTTACAAACCCGACGATCCCTACTGCAAGTGGATCAACCTCAACGGCACCGCCTTTGAGTTCGCCCGCACCGACTGGCACTATGTCGCCAATACTTTTTGCTTCGGCTACGGTGTCGGCTACAAATTCAGCGAGTATAAGCATGGGGGGACCAACGGGAACTTCCTCGGTCTGGGGGCCGACTCCTGCCGGCGCGCCGTCCTGGTCGAGCAGGCCCAGGATCCCGGGCTTTTGATCACCAACGGTGAGTTCGTCGGCCGCTGGACCAGCGACGACTCGACCTGTATCGAAATCGCCGAGCAATGCCGCGGCAAGGTCTCGCTGGTGAACTGCTCGTTCTGGGGGCCGATCGATATCTGCGTCCAAAAGAAGAACCCGGCCGGTCCTTTCACCGCCAGCGCCTGTCACTTCGTCCATTGGGACAACCGCCAAGTCGGTAATCCGGCGATCGACCTTTTGGCCGGCAGCGCCAGTATCGCCGACTGCACCTTTATGGACGCGGGGACCGACGTGCGTGTTGCCGACCAAGTCAAAACCGTCCTTCTTTCGGGGAACCTCTGCGACGGCGGTTTTACGGTCGAGGGGATTTCCGAGGCCAACCGCGCCCACGTCCAAAAGTGGGGGAACGAGGAATTTCTCCCGGACGGGTCGATGGAACAATATCGCGTCGAGATCGGTTCGCCGGAAGACAGGAAGTTTGTCATCGGCTGGTCCAACCGGGAAAAAGACGCGGAGGATATCCCCTTCCGCTGGTCGGGCGGCCAGTCCAAGCTGCGGCTGATGGTCAAACCGAACAGCGCCTACGATATGAAGCTCGCCTGTGAAGTCCCGCCGCAGGCGCTGGAAAATATCGAATCACCCGGTCTGTACCGCGACGGGGAACTGATCGCCCCGCTGGCGGCCGGTTACAACGAGCTGTCCGCCCGCCTTGCCCCGACCGACAGCGACATCATGCTGCTGGAGGTTCGCTGCGCCGGCTGGGTCCCGAGTGACAAAGACCCGCGCACCCTCGGAATCAAGGGAAGATTTCTCGAGATGAAGGCGGTCGAACCCGAGGGGAATTAACACGCTTTTACCCCTAAAAATAAGGGAAAAACTTAAAAAAAGCCGGCCTTAAAAAATTGGGATTGACGGTATCTTAGAAGTTCTCTATACTCACCACCTGTCCGGCGGTTCTTTGACGTCGGCCTTTACGCCGACAGTACCCCCATCTTTGGTCAAGTGCTGAGTATTCTTAGTCAATTCCGGCCGACTTGAGCAAGAGCAATTTTTTCGAAAATCGCGCGAAAGGGAAAAAAGAACCGTTGGACCCGCAGTTCGATGTCAAAGAGCAAATTCGGGACGCCATCGATATTGTCGAACTGGTTTCCCGATACGTTCCGTCTTTGCGAAGACAGGGACGGCTCTACACGGGCCGCTGCCCCTGGCACGACGACTCGCGTCCCAGCTTGCAGGTGAACCCCGAACGGCAAACCTTCAAATGCTGGGTCTGTGATATCGGGGGCGATATTTTCAGCTTTGTTGAAAAGATCGAAAATGTCGGTTTTCGAGAGGCGCTCGAAATCTTGGCCGATATGGCGGGTGTTCCCCTCCCCTCGGCCAAAGAGTTCCGCAAGGATCAGCCCCTCATGGCGGCTCAGTCAAGCGCTCAGTCCGGCGGCGCGGAGGCGCGGGGTTTCATTCCCGAGCCGATCGCCAAACCGGTCCTCTACCGGGCGATGGATTGGCTGTGCGGCGTTTACCACCGGTTCTTCCTCGAAGACGCCGAAGCCCAAGGGGCCCGCGACTATATCCGCGGCCGGGGAATCAGCGACGAGATGATTCGCCGCTTCCGCATCGGTTACGCGCCGCTGAAGCACTCGGCCTTGATCGATATCGTCGGCGCCGACCGCAACCGGGTTGCGATTCTGGAGGCCGCCGGTGTTCTTACCCGCCGCCCCGACAGTATCCTTCCGGCGGAAGGCGCCCTGACCGCGAAACTCTCCCCCTACGAGGCGCAGCAGTACAGCGACCGGTTCCGCGGCCGGGTGTTGTTCCCGATCCGGGACACGCAGGATCGAACCGTCGCCTTCGGCGGCCGTCTCCTCCCCGAGACCCCGCTGAAGAGCCCCGCGAAGTACGTCAACTCGCCCGAGACGCCGATCTTCACCAAGTCGAAGATGCTCTACGGGCTCGATATGGCCCGCAACAGCATCCGCAAAAAGAAGCGCGTCATCGTCACCGAGGGGTACACCGACTGCCTGATGGCCCACCAATTTGGTTTTGACGAGACAGTTGCTGTTCTCGGAACGGCCTTGGGCGAGTATCATATAAAGGTCCTCAATCGATTCGCCGATCGAATTTACTTAATTCTCGACGGCGACGAGGCGGGGCAGAAGCGGACCAACGAGGTACTGAACCTCTTTGTCGCCCAGGGGGCGGATATGTCCATCCTGACGCTCCCGAACAATCAGGATCCCTGCGAATTCCTCCTGGCCGAAGGGGCCGAAGCGTTTGAGCGGAAGATCCAACACGAGTCGGTCGACGCACTCGACCACGCCTTTCGCACGGCGACGCGCGGCATCGATCTGGAGAACGATTTAGTGGCCTCGGCCCGGGCGCTTGATCAGCTCATCGAGACGATCGCGCTGTTCCCCGGCGCCAAGGTTCCCGGCGATCCGGCCCGAATCAGAATCGAGAAGATGATAGGACGGCTCGCCCTTCGGTTTCGTATCAAGGAAGACGAAATCCGACGCCGTCTCGGCGAGTTCCGCCGGCAGCATCAGTCCCGGCGGCGAGCCGAACCGCTTCACGAAGAAGCGCCCCAAGCGGCTCAGACATTGCGCCAGAGGTTCGTCCTGCCGATCTCCGACTTCCAGGACGAGAGCGACGAATCCGTGATGGCGCGTTTCGGCAAAATCAGCGTCGATATTTGGCGCAGCCCCTCGCTGCTGCCGACAGCCCTGGAGAAAGAGTTCCTCCAATTTTGGCTGACCCGCCCCGATCTGTTCGGGCGTCTCAGCGCGGCGCTGGCCCAAAGCGAGTTTTACTCCCCCATAACGCGTCAGCTGACGCTTTTGGGAAATGACCTGCTGGAGCGGGGCATTTCCCCCGATTTTTCTCAGCTGCTTCTTCGCTACGAAGATCCCGGCATGAAGAATTATCTGGTTGATCTCGACGCTCAGGCGCGTGAAATGCGCCTGGCCGAGCAACTGACAGAACCTTCCGCCTGTGAGCAGCTGCTAAGCGAAATTGTTCACGGTTTTGAACGTCAAAAGCTTGACGCTTCAACGCCGGGGACATTAAGCGATCTTCGTGAGGGGAACCTCGCGGAAGATCAAAAACTGTCGAAACTGATCGAGTTTCAAGAGAAGCTTCGGCAGCGACAGCAGCAGATCGGTAATAACGTCCCTATGGATGGGGACGAGCCGATACTGTAAAAAACGCCTTGACGGCCAAGTGAAAATCAGGTCGCGCAGGGGTTTCGAACGCGAGTGCGCGTGAGAATCGAACGTCCGTGTTCGTATGAGTTTGAAGGAGTCAACCTCATACGAGTGCAGGCGGTCCAGAGCGTACTTTTCGCTGTTGGAAGCATACCCCCTATCGGTCCTTTTCACGGGTGTCGGGCCGAACCGCGTCACGGAGGACGCACTAAGGGGTAACTTGTGTCAAGAACGGAGAATTTCCAGCGCGTTTGTGATAATCTGATCAACTGTGGACGCCGTCAGGGCTGTCTGACCGCCGGGGCGATCAAAGAAGCGTTTGAGTCGATCCATGCCACGGCCGATGAACTGAGAAATTTTCTGCGCGCCGCCGAAGACAGCGGCATCGAGATTGAAAACGACCTTGAAAACGACTGCGTCCCCTTCGAAGGGGCACCGTTCGAGGGCGCCAAGTCGTGGGATTTCGACGGCACCGAACCGGCGACGATCAAATTCCCCGGCATCGGCTTCGACGAGGGGGAACAGCGCTGGAACAACGATCCGGTTCATCTTTACATGGACCAGATGTCCGATATTCCCCTGCTGACCCGGGAAGACGAGATGATCCTCTCCAAACGGATCGAGCGCGCCCGCCGCCGTTACCGCCGCGCCGTGCTGGCCGCGCCGTTCTCGATCGAGGCGGCCACGCTCAACATCGAGATGGTTCTCGACCAGCGCCTGGCGTTCGACCGCAATATGCACAAGTCGATCTCGGTGCGTCTGTCCAAAGAACAAGTTCTCCGCCGGATTCCGACCCAGCTGTCGACGCTCCACAAGATGATCGATTCGATGAAGAACGACTGGCATCAGTTCCACTCGCTTCGCTCATCGGCCAAACCGGCCGGCCGCACCCTTTTCCCCGGCGCCAAAACGCTTTCCCGCGACACCAAAACCAAGTGCCAATCGATCTTCCTTCGTTTAAGCGCCCGCCGCCGCCGCGCGGTGAAACTTATCGAGGAACTCGGCCTTCGCACCCGCCGAATCAATAAGCTGCGGGGCGAAATGACCTCGATGCTCTCCCGCATCGACGAGATCCGCGTCCTGCTGCGTCATCGCGGCCTGGGCGCCCTGCGCCCGAAGCGCCGTGCCCAGATGATCGAAGAGCTGGCGCAGCTGCGCCGGACGATCATCGAGTCCCCCAAAATGCTGCGCGCCCGTTTGAAGATCATTCAAAAGCGTCTGGAAGAGTACGATGCCGCCAAGTCGGCCCTGTCGCGCGCCAACCTTCGTCTGGTCGTCTCGATCGCCAAAAAGTACCGCAATCGCGGCCTGAGCTTCCTCGACCTCATTCAAGAGGGGAACACCGGCCTGATGCGCGCGGTCGACAAGTTCGAGTATCAGCGAGGTTATAAATTCTCGACCTACGCCACCTGGTGGATTCGTCAGGCGATCACCCGCGCCATCGCCGACCAGGGAAGGACGATCCGCGTCCCGGTTCACATGATCGACGCGTTGAGCCGTATCCGCGCCATCCAGCGCAGTTACTATCAGAAGACCGGTCACGAGGCGAAGATCGAGGAGATCGCCCGCCTGGCCAACGTCGAGGTTGAGGATGTGCGCCGCGTCGTCGAGATCGGTTCCTCGCCGATCAGTCTCGAGCATCCGGTCGGCGAGGGGGACGACGGCAGCTTCGGGGAGTTCGTCGCCGACAAGAGCTTCGACCGCCCCGAGAAGACCGCCAGCAACGAGATGCTCCGCAAAGAGATCGACAAGCTCCTCAAGACGCTCACGCCGCGTGAACGGGAGATCATCAAACTGCGCTATGGACTTTTGAACGGTTATATGTATACTCTGGAGGAGGTTGGAAATATCTTCCAGGTCACTCGCGAGCGTGTCCGCCAGATCGAGTCGAAGGCGGTCAAAAAACTCCGTACCCCCGGCCGTTCCCGCAAACTCCTCGGGTTCCTCGACTTCGCCGCGGTCGGGGAGGCGAAGCGCGCCGCCTAAAAGGGCGTCTCTTTAGCGGGCCGGGCCAACGCAGGAATCTTTATGACACCCGATCTTACCGCCCGGCTTGGCCCGCTGACGCTGGCTAATCCCATTCTTACCGCCTCGGGTACCTTCGGTTACGGCCGAGAGATGGCGCCGTGGGGCGACCTTTCCCGTCTGGGAGGGATCGTCCCCAAGACCATCACCCTCGCCCCTCGTCCCGGCAACGCGGTGCCGCGCACCTGCGAAACGACCGCCGGTCTTCTCAACGCCATCGGGCTCGATAACGACGGCCTCGATGAGTTTCTCGCAAAAAAGCTCCCCTTTTTGGCGGCTTCCGGGGCCCCGGTGATCGTCAGTATCGCGGCCAAGACGCCCGAGGAATGCGATCTTCTGGCCGAGCGGCTCGACCGCACCCCGGGGGTGGCCGCCCTGGAACTGAACATCAGCTGCCCGAATGTCTCCGGCGGTGTCGACTTCGGGACCGATCCGCGGCTGTGCGAGAAGGTCGTCGGCCGCCTGCGGAAAAAGACCTCCCTTCCCCTGGCCGTGAAACTCTCGCCGAACGTCACCCGCATTGCCGATATCGCCCTGGCCGCCGAGGCGGCCGGCGCCGATATCATCACCGCCATCAATACCCTTTACGGTCTGGCGGTCGATTGGAGACGGGCCCTCCCGCGCGTGGCCAACGGCTACGCGGGGTTCAGCGGCCCGGCGATCAAACCGGTGGCGCTGCGCTGCGTCAGTCAAATCTTCCGCGCGGTGAAGATCCCGATCATCGGCGTGGGGGGGATCGCCTCCCTCGACGACGTGATGGAATTCATCGTCGCCGGGGCCAGCGCCGTCGAGATCGGCACCGCCAGTTTCTTCCGTCCGCGGCTGGTCTTCGAGCTGGTCGAGCAATTGCCCGGTTTTTTGGCCAAAGAGAATATCGCCTCGCTGGCCGAACGGGTCGGCACCCTCAAGCTATAGCGGCAAGTGTAAGCCGCAGCTCTCAGGCCGAGCCGTGCTTCTTAGGAGCGCTCTTCGATCCCTTCTTCGCGGAGGAAGGGGCTGCCGGCAAGACAATCGGTTCGCTCTTTTCTTCCGCGCCGAGCTGCGGCAGCGCGGGGAACGACAGGGAAAACTGCGTTCCCCGTCCCAGTTCGCTCTGAACGGCGATTCTCCCGCCGTGCCCCTCCACGATCCGGCGGACAATGGGCAGCCCCAGCCCCGTCCCGCCGAGTTTCGTCGAATAGAACGGCTCGAACATCTTGCGGATCGTCTCCTCCTCCATGCCGACCCCGGTATCGATCAGGTCGATCACCACGTCGCCGGCGTGCTGACGGGTTCTCACCACAATCTGCCCCCCCTCGGGCATCGCCTGCGCGGCGTTGAGAAGAAGATTGAGAATCATCCGGTGAAACGACCGCTTATCGAGGCGGATCGTCGGAACGTCGGGGGAGTAGTACTCGACGATCTCCGCTCCCAGGGCCGAGGTCTGCGGCCGGATAAACTCCACCGCCTCGTGAAGTTCACGATTGACATTGGCCGTGTACAGCTCCAGATGGTGCGCTCGGGTGTAATTCAAAAACTCGTTGAGCAGCTCTTCCAGGCGGAGGGTCTCTCGGCGGACGGTCTCGATCCGCTTTAAGGAGCGGTTCTTCTGCGCCGAGTCGGGGAGTTCCTCAATCTCCTCCCCGAGCAGTTCCATATTCAGCCGAATGGTCGAAAGGGGGTTCTTCACCTCATGCGCCAGCCCTCCGGCCAGCTGCGCGATTTCGGTGTACTGCGCCTGCAAACGCTCGGTCATCTCTTCCGAGGAAATCGGTTTCGGCTTATCCATCTGGCGGTTCCCCAAGGGCATAGATCGCACGCCCGTTTTCGAAAAAAAGGAGGGGCCCAAACAGCCCCTCCCGTAAGCTTAAGCGCGCCTTTGAGCCGGCCCCCGCCGGCTCGTGAAGCGCCTCTTACCACTGACCGTCGTCGCCCCCTTCGGCGGCCTTACGCTCCAGCAGCACCGCCTTGTGACTGAGCTTGATGCGGTTTTGCTCGTCGATCGAGATAACCTTGACCTCCAGCTCGTCGCCGATCTTGCAGAACGAACGGATGTCGTCGACAAACGCGTCGGACAGTTCGCTGATATGGCACAGACCGTCACGTCCGGGGAGGACCTCGACGAAGACGCCGAAGTTCTGGATACTGGCGACCCTCCCGCGATAGATCTTGCCGACTTCGACCGAGGCGGTCAGCTTATTGACCTCGTCCAGGGCGGCGGTGGCGCTGGCCTCATCGGCCGAGACGATCACGACCGTCCCGTCGTCCTCGACGTCGACCTTGGCGCCGGTCGATTCCTGAATCGCGCGGATCGTCTTGCCGCCGGGCCCGATGAGCAGACCGATCTTGCTCGGATCGATCTTGGTGCGGAACAGGCGCGGCGCGTACGGCGAGATATTCTCGGCCGGACGATTGATCACCGTCATCATCTTGCGCAGGATACCGACGCGGGCGGTATGCGCCTGGACGAAGGTTCTTTGAATGATCGGCCAGTTGATTCCATGGATCTTCAGGTCGAGCTGAATACCGGTCACTCCTCTTTGAGTTCCGGCGATCTTGAAGTCCATATCGCCAAAGTGGTCTTCGTCGCCCATAATGTCGGTCAGCGTGATCCAGTCGTCGTCCGACTCCTTCACCAGACCGATCGAAATACCTGCGACCGGGCTCTTCAGCGGAACGCCCGCGGCCAGCAGGGCCAGCGTCGTTCCGCAGACCGTCGCCATCGAACTGGAGCCGTTCGACTCGGTGATATCCGAAATGGCGCGGATCGTGTGATAGAAATCTTCGGCATCGGGGAGGACCGACTTGACCGAACGCTCCGCCAGCATCCCGTGGCCGTACTCGCGCCGGCCGACGCCGCGGTTCGGCTTGCACTCGCCGACCGAGTAGGACGGGAAGTTGTAGTCGAGCATAAAGCGCTTTTTGTATTCGTCGAACAGACCGTCGACCCTCTGCATATCTTCCGGACCGCCGAGGGTGATCGACACCAGCGCCTGGGTTTCGCCGCGCTGGAACAGCGCCGAACCGTGAACACACGGCGGCAGAACGTTGATGCTGCACTCGATCGGACGAACCTCATCGACCGCGCGGCCGTCCAGACGCTCCCCGGCCAAAATAATATCGCGCACGACGCGGCGCTCGAACTGATGGAAGGCGACATCGAACAGCTCGGAGGAGAACAGCGGGGTCTTCCCCTCGGCGCGCATCGCCTCGGCCTCTTCCTCAGGGATGACCAGCGCTTCGGCGGCCTTGGCGCGAACCGCGCAGCACGCCTCGGCGCGGGCGGCCTTCCCTTCGGTCCTCTTGGCGGCGCGGAAGGCGTCGTAGTAGTCCTTCATCAGCGCCTTGTAAATCGCGTCGGCCGGAGGCGCCTGGTAGGCCATTTTCTCGGGGGCGACCATATCGATGAGCTCCTGCTGCAGAGAACAGAGCTCTTTGATGTAGCCATGGGCCTCGACGAGGGCCTCGTAGACGACTTTCTCACCCAGCTCGCGGGCGAAACCTTCGATCATCAGGATCGAATCCATATTGCCGGAGACGACCAAATCGAGCTCGCTGTTTTCGAGCTGCTCAAAGGTCGGGAACGGAACGATCTGGCCGTCGATCAGCCCCAGACGAACCGCGGCCAGGGGACCGTCAAACGGAAGCGGGGATATCTCTACCGCGGTGGCGCAGCCGTTCATCGCGACGATATCCGGATCGATCGTCTTGTCGCACGACATCGTCAGCGCCTGAACCTGAACCTCGTTCGTGAACCCTTCGGGGAAGAGGGGGCGCATCGGGCGGTCGATCAGACGGGAGGTGAGCACCTCTTTGAGACTGGGACGGCCCTCCCGCTTATTGAACCCGCCGGGGAACTTCCCCGCGGCGGCCATCCGCTCGCGGTAATCGCACGACAGCGGGAAGAAATCCTGCCCCGGCTTGGCCGGGGCGGTCGTCACCGCGCAAAGAACCACGGTGTTGTCACACCCCATCAGCACCGCGCCGTGCGCCTGCTTGGCGATCTGACCGGTTTCGATCCAGAACAGCTTCCCGCCGATATTACGTTCAACTCTTTTTTTCAATTTTCTTTCCTTTACAACCAACCGGCAATTTCAAAAAAATATCTTTCCCACAACTTTCGACGGGGCGAATCAACACCATGGAACCGGCCGCTGAACGGCCGCGCTCACAAGAAGAGAAGAGCTTTTGGACAAGCGAACCAAGCGTCTTGGGCCTGCCTTGCCCTGTTATGTTCCTGGAAAAACTCTTCCCCCCGCCAACCGACACAGCCGGCCGTTCAAAGAACCGGCCGACTCTCTTCGGCGGGAAAACACTCTTTTCCCGCCGAACAAACAACACGTTTGGGCACTTTGCCCAAAATCAAGCGCCGCAGGCTTTTTTACTTACGGATACCGAGACTCTTAATGACCTCGACGTACTTCTGGGGATTGATCGCCTTGAGGTAGTCGAGCAGACTGCGGCGGTGACCAACCATTTGGAGAAGGCCGCGGCGGGTCGAGAAGTCTTTCTTGTTCTTCTTCATGTGCTCGGTCAGAGCGTTGATTTTCTTCGTCAGAAGGGCGATCTGGACCTCCGGGCTTCCGGTGTCTTTCTCGTCACGGCGATACTGAGCGATGATCTGCTGCTTCTCTTCCTTTTTCATAATAGTCATAGCGGTACGCTTTCTAACATTCGACCACGGTCCGCCCCGAGGCGTCCGGATCGCAAGATGTGTATGGAAGGTCGATAACGACTCCTTAGGTGAAAAACCGATTGGGCGGGCAAGAGAATACCTCCCCGCCGCCCAAAACAATATAGGTTCATTGATTTTACCTTAAAAGCGCCCCCAAACAAGGGGGAGCCCCCCCTTATATCCCGGGGGGCGGGAAATAGAAACGATGACTTAAATCGGCGGGGTTTCACGGCTTTATCGGCGGCTTTGTGCGGCCTAATTGACGACGTTCTGCGGCCGGCCGGCGCAGTAACTCCTCAGGTTGGCCGCCGTCACCTCCATGAGCCGCTCCCGGGCCTGGAGGGTCGCCCAGGCGTTGTGCGGCGTGATAAAACAGTTCGGGAGGGCCAAAAGCGGGTTATCCGCCCTCGGGGGCTCTTGGCAGAGAACGTCGAGCCCGGCCCCGGCGATCTGACCGCAGGCCAGGGCGCCGGCCAGCGCCGTTTCGTCGATCAGCGGCCCCCGCGCGGTATTGATCAGGAAGGCGGTCGGCTTCATTAGCCCCAGGCGGCGGGCGTCGACCATCGCGCGGCTGGCGGGATTGAGCGGACAGTGAAGCGAAACCACATCGGAGGCGGCAAACAGCTCATCCAGTTCGACCGCTTCGGTCCCGTCGTACCTTTCCCCCACCCTCAGATGGGGGCCGAAGGCGATCGTCTTCATCGACAGGGCGCCGGCGGCGGCCGCCACGCGCCGGCCGATCTGCCCGAATCCGACGATCCCCAGGGTCTTGCCGGCCATTTCGGCCAGCGGCGAAAGAGAAAACGTGAAATCGGCGCACGAGCTCCATTTTCCATGGCGAACCGCGTCGGAGTGGACAGCCAGAGCCGAAGCGAGGTTCAGCAGATGGGCCATCGTCATCTGGACGACCGACTCGGTGCTGTAGGCCGGCACGTTCGAAACGTCGATCCCCAGGCGGCGCGCCGCGGCGGTATCGACGACATTCCAGCCGGTCGCCAAAACCGAGATATAGCGCAGCGCCGGCAGCGCCTCCAGGGCCGCCGCGTCGAGGACGGTCTTATTCGTCAGCAGGATTTCGGCCCCTTCGGCGCGGGAAACCAGTTCCTCTTTCGGCGTTCGATCCCAGACGGTTAGCGAGCCGAGCTGCTCGACCGCCTTCCACGAAAGATCGCCGGGATTGGCCGCGAATCCGTCCAGAACAACGATTTTTCTCATCGGTAAAAACCTCCCCCCCCTTTCCCGGGGGATACAAGAAGATATATCATTTATGTTTCAGGGTCGGTCAGGTCCGGGTTCCCTCCCGCGACGGGTTTATTTTCCCCCCGACCGGCCGTTCGCGCAAGATACGGGTAGGTTTTAGCTTAACAAAAGCGACGTTTCCAACAACTCAATTCGGAGCAGCTTCCCATGAGTACCGAGCACTCTCCCTACTTTAATCCCGCCGAGACCATCTCTCGGGACGAACTGCTGACCCTCCAGAACGAACGGCTCAAAAAGATCGTCCGTTATGCCGCGGCCAACAACGATGTCTACCGTGACCTGTTCGCCAAGGCAGGCGTCGATGTCAACGATTTTAACGGCATCGACGACATTCAAAAGCTCCCGATCATCTCCAAAGAGACCTTCCGCCAGAACTACCCCATCGGGCTGTGTTGCACACCCAAAAGCGAGCTTCGCGAGATGCACATGTCCAGCGGTTCGACCGGAACCCCGGTGGTGATGCCCTACACGCAGAATGACCTCCTCCAGTGGGCCGACTGCATGGCCCGCTGCTACCGGATGGCCGGCGCGTATCCGAGCGACCCGGTTCAGATCACCCCCTCGTTCGGCCTGTTCAACGGCGGCTTCGGCATGTACCACGGCGCCCGCCTGGCCGAGCTGTTCGTGATCCCGACCGGTTCCGGCAATACCGAGCGCCAGATCCGCCTGGCCCGCGACTTCGGAACCAAGTTCCTCACGGCGGTCGTCTCCTACTCGATCCGGATCATCGAGGTGATGGAGCGGCTCAATATCAAGCTCCCCTCTCTTCGCGCCGGTATCTTCGGCGCCGAGTCGCTCACCGACAACATGGCGAAGACCGTCGGGGAGGCGATGGGGATCGAGGTCTTCAACATCTACGGAATGACCGAAACCGGCGGGGTCGGCACCCTCGGCTGCGACTGCGCCGATCACTCGGGAATCCACGTCTGGGAAGATCAATACTACCTGGAGGTCGTCGACCCGATCACCAAGCAGCCGCTCCCCGACGGAACGGTCGGGGAGCTGGTCGTCACCAGCTTAACCCGCGAGGCGCTTCCGGTGATCCGCTTTAAGACCGGTGACCTGACGAGAATCCTCACCCGCGAGAAGTGCGCCTGCGGCCGAACCCACCTGAAGATCGATTCGATCTCGGGCCGAACCGACGACATGCTGATCATCAAGGGGGTGAACTTCTTCCCGGCTCAGGTCGAGCAGGCCCTCTTAGAGATCCCCGGCGTCCACCCCCACTACCAGATCATCATCGAGGATCGTCACGGGGTCAAAGATATCCGCGTCAACGTCGAGGCCGACGAGAACGTCACCGGCTTTATGGTCGAGAAGCACCTCAAAGAGCGGCTCGGGTTCTCGCCGAAGGGGGACATCTTCGCCCCCGGCGCCCTCCCCCGCCAGGAGGGGAAGGCGGTGCGCGTCATCCATAAGACGATCGACGAGTAAGGCGGCAAGCCCCCCCTCAAATACCTTCAGATGATCGGATAAACCGGCAGCAAACCCAGACAAAAGGAAACGCGATGAACCGACTCTCCACCGGCGTGGCAGGTCTTGACGAAAAGATCGGCGGGGGGCTCATCCCCGGGACGATGACCGTCTTAACGGGTGCCTCCGGCATCGGAAAGACGCAGTTCGGCCTTCAGTTTCTCAACGCCGGTTTATCCCAGGAGGGAAAGCGGGGGGTGATTTTCGACATGACCGCCCGGGGCGACTCGCAAAACCACGCCGACTACGCCGAGCGGATGTTCGATTGGAAACTCCTCGAGGAAGACCCCGAGCGGCGTTTCTATCCCGACGAGTTCTTCTCCCCCGGCTATACCGTCGGCGATTACTTCGGCGCGCTGCGCGGCCGGGGCAAGCGCGTGACCCGCCGCGATATGGACCCCGATCAGTGGCACGACTGGCAGGGGCTGCTGTCGCGCCGGCTCGACGCGGCCATCGCCTTTTTATACGCGCAGTTCACCCGCGGCGCGCGCCGGGTGGTGATCGACGGCATCGAGCCGGTCGCCCACCAGGGGGACTCGGTTCAATTCGAGCTGCTGGAGTACGTCTATCAGCAGATTATGCTCAAAGACCCCGAGTGGGTGGCCCGCGACCTCTTCCGCCAGGCGTATCTGGCCAACGAGGCGAAGATCCGCGCCTCGATCTATCCGGCCAAAAGCGCCTCGGCGCTGGTTCTTTACACCTCGCCGGAGACTCAGCTCGAGGCGATGATCGACAAGCCCCTCGACGAGGGGGACCTTTTGGCCTCGGCCAACACGATCATCCACATGGGGAAGATCCGCGACGGGGGCCGCTTCCGCCGCGCCCTGTACGTCGCCAAGCACCGCGGAAGCGTCTGCCCCGACGAGATCTTCTTCTACGAAATCGACGACCGCGGACTACGCCTGGTCGAGGGGTGATTTAACCGGCGGCTTTTTCCGCCGGCGCTTTATGGCGGTCCAGACCCCCAAGAGTATCACCAGCCCTGTCAGAGCGGCCGCCATAAAAACGCGCTGTTTCCGGTCGTCGGGGTGCCCCGCCGCGGCGTAGAGCTTTTGGTTCTTCGGGAACGGTTCGGTCCACACCTCGGAAACCTCTTCCCCGTTCCAATAGCCGGTGCACAGATGCGTGCGGTAATCGGCGAAGGTCACGTTCAGCACCAGCCCCATCGACTTCGGGGAAAAGTGATCGTCGGAGAACCGCTTTTTACTGAACTTCTTCAGGCGGATCGTGTGGTCAAAGATCACCTTCCCCTTTTGTTTGCGCAGCACCTTCGTCTCCGCGGGGATCAGTTTGGAGATTTTCTCATCATACCGATTGACAATCTCCATCTCGAGATTGGGGGTATCACCGCCGGCGGTCGTCACAAAGGTCCGTTTCAGCACATGGAACGACGGTTCGGCGATGGTGAATTCGGTCCGAATCGGCCCCCCAAAGGGGAGAGAATCTTTGCTGAAAACGACGTTGTACGTCGTTTCCGCGTCCTTCCCCTGCGGCGCGGGGCTGACTTCTCCTTCCTCGACCGAGTACTGGCCCGTATCGTGGAGGAAAAGGGCGCTGTGGATATCGGACCCCACCTTCGGAAGATCGATCAATCCGATCAGGCGCGGGTCGTAGAACGGGGCGTAATGCGCCCCTTCGGCCATCGGGATATCCATCAGGCGAACGCTGTCCTGCCCCTCGATGTAAAGGGACACTTCCCCGTCACGCAGCAGGCAGGACATCTTCTGCTCACACTGCGGCCACTGCAAGAGAAAGAGGATCTTCCCGTGATCGTAGTCGGCCGACACCTCACAGTGGCGCATAGGCATCGGCTGAACGGTATCGTCAATCTCAAACTCGGCGTGAAACGATTCAACCTTCCCGAGCGTCTGCTCCACCCCGAGCAGAAGCGCCTTGGCTGTTTCCTCGTCCCCGTTTGTCCGAGCGGCGGGCAAAAGAACCGCGGCGATGATCAAAAAGAACCACCCGGCCGACGGCCAAACTCTTCGGCGCTTGTTTTGCATGGAAATATCATTCATCGGTCTTCCTCACTGGCACGGGATCGCGTCTTTTTGAATAACCTTGATACCCATAGTGTAACCGGTCCAAATCCCGGAATCCTTGCACTCCCCGCTGGTGATGTCGGGAACGCACCGGATCATCTTCAAGCAGTCGACACCGATTTCCTCCGTATGGCCGGCGTCCGCATCGACCCTCTCGGTCGGGTACTCCTCCACTTCGTAGACGGCCGGGGCCCCCTCCCCCATGCAGTCGCCGGCGGCCGCCTGAATCTGGAAGCAGGAGGTCCCGACTTTGCTTTCGTCCTTGCAGCACGGACGCAGCTCGCGGCTGGGGACGTCACAGCCCCCGCTCCCCGAGACAAACCCGGTATAGATCCAACCGAACAGCGGCAGGATCGTCACCCCCAGGAGAAGAACCGGACGGAATTTCTTTTTATCGAGCGTCATAGAAATATCCTCTGTTTTTTGGAGTGGTGATTTCCCGATCCCCTTCTTTGCGGCGGCTCTTGATCAAAAAAGAATCACGCGGCCGACGGCCAAGGCCCTCGGTGCCTATTTCCTCACCGGCAGGGGATCGCGTCTTTTTGAATAACCTTGATACCTTGAGTGTAACCGGTCCAGATACCCGAATCCTTGCACTCCCCGCTGGTGATGTCGGGAACGCATCGGATCATTTTCAGGCAATCGAGGTAAACTCCCTCCGTGTGTCCGGCGTCCGAATCGACCGTCTCGGTCGCGTACTCCTCCACTTCGTAGACGGCCGAGGCCCCCTCCCCCATGCAGTCGCCGGCGGCCGCTTGAATCTGGAAGCAGGAGGTCCCGATTTTGTCTTCGTCCTTACAGCAAGGATGCAGCTCGCGGCTGGGGACATGACAGCCCCCGCTGCCCGAGACAAACCCGGTACAGATCCAGCCGAACAGCGGCAGGATCGTCACCCCCAGGAGCAAAACCGGACGGAACTTCCTTTTATCGAGCGTCATAAAAAATATCCTCCGTTATTGGAAAATGATGATTTCTCGATTCTTTCTTCGCGGCGGCTCTTGATCAAAAAGAATCACGCGGCCGCCGGCAAGGGCCCTCGGCGCTTGTTTCCTCACCGGCACGGGATCGCGTCTTTTTGAATAAACTTGATACCTCGATTGTAACCGGTCCAAATCCCGGAATCCTTGCACTCTCCGCTGGTGATGTCGGGAACGCACCGGATCATTTTCAGGCAGTCGATGTAGACTCCCTCCGTGTGGCCGGCGTCCGAATCGACCGGCGCGATCGGGAACTCCTCCACTTCGTAGACGGTCGGGGTCCCTTCCCCCATACAGTCGCCGGCGGCCGCCTGAATCTGGAAGCAGGAGGTCCCGAATTCGTCGTTCTTACAGCAGGGAAGCAGCTCGCGGCTGGGAACACCACAATCCCCGCTGCCCGAGACAAACCCGGTATAGATCCAGCCGAACAGCGGCAGGGCCGTCACCGCCACAAGCAAAACCGGACGGAATTTCTTTTTATCGGGCGTCATAAAAATACCCTCCGCTTTTCGGGTCAATTCCTTGTCGCGTCTATTCCTTAAAGAACGTCCGGACTCTCCCGGCGCTTCTGATGAACAGCGCGATCAAGATCAAAGCGCTTCCGGCAAAGCACAGCGCGCGAATCCAAAAGTATCGATCGAAGCGCTTCGTCGGGTCTTGTTCCACCGTGAGATGATCGGTCATCTTTTTCCCGTTCCAAAACCCGATCACCCGGTGAATCCGGGGATTGGTAAAGGGGGTATTGATCGGCAGATCCATCGACTTCGCCGAAAAGTATCCTCTCGGGAACCGCCTCTCGGTATACTCTTTTAAGGTAATGATGTAAGTGGTGACCACCTCGCCGCGGCGTTTGCCCAGGATCGTCGAGACACTGGGAAGAAGCGTCGAGACGTTGTCGTCGTACTGATTGCGTATTTCCGAATAGGAACCGGGTCCCTCCCCCTCCGATTCCGTCTGAAACACCCTCCGCTCCAGACGGTAAGAGGGCTCGCGAATCACAAACCGGGTCGAGACCTTTCCGCGATAGGGGGTCTGCTGAGTGAACACAACGCTGTGCACGGTCTCCCCGCCGGGATCCCCCCCTTCGGGCTGATCGGCCGCTGGTTCCTCGGTGAACACCCCTTCGGCGTCGTCGAGAAACAGCGCTTTTTCAATCGTGTCCTCAAATCTTCTGTATTCACGAAGACCGATCAGCCGCGGATCGTAGAGCACCACCCAAGGGTTTCTCGGCAGCCCCCGAACCGTGATCACATCCACGCTTTCCCTCATGTCGTTGTAGGAGAGAATCTCGCCGTCGCGATGGAGGTAGATCTCCTTGCGGCCGCCGTCGTCGGGCCACTCGATGCGGAAGAGCATCTTTCCGTGGTCGTAGTCCGCCGAAACGAGACACCGCTGTTCCTCGGCCCGCTCCATCATCAGATTGGTCACCTCGAAACGAACGCTGAACGACTCGACGCTGTGGAGTTTTTGCTCCACCCCGCGCAGCAGCTCCTTGGCTTTTTCCTCATCCCCCCGCACGCGGCAAGGGGCGAAAAAAGCGGTAACCAAGGCCAGCAGTGCGAGGGCCGCCATGCGGCGGAGCGATAATACACGGCTTTTCGGGACGGGGCTAGGCATTATGACACCTTGCGAAGCATTGTTTAAGTGGTTTGTTGTTGGTCCCAATCTCCCGAGGCGGTTTATCCGTTCTTCAAACGCCCCATACGCGCGAACAAAATCAACAATATCAAAACCGAACCGATCCCGCAAACCACTCGAAACCACAGATAGCGGCTCGGCGGGCTTTCCGCCGCGGCGTCCGCGGCGTTAGGATCGGTCCAGTGATCCACAATCTCATGACCGTTCCAGTACCCCGTGATCTGATGAATCCGATAGTCGGTGAAGGTGGAATTCATCTCCAGATCCATCGATTTCGGGGAAAAATAATCATCCGGGAACTTCTTCTCGGTAAACTCCAGGAGATTCGTGGTACTGTCAAAGATCAGATCGCCATGCTGTTTGCGAAGAATGGTCGATACCGAAGGGAGTACCTTGGAAATCTTATCATCGTACTGATTACGAATCTCGATATAAAGATTCGGTTCCGCGTCACCGTTCGTAGTCTTGAAAATATTGCTCTCGACGTGGAACGACGGTTCCTGAACCAGATAACTATTCGAGATTTCCCCCTTAAAGAATTCGGATTCCTCCGTATAGACGATCCTGTATCTGCTCTGGCCGTCCGGGCCGTCCTCGATCTTCTCGGCTTCGAAGCGGCCGGGCCTTTGAAGATACAGCGCCAGAGAAATCGAATCCCCCACATGTTTCACATCCGTCAGGCCGATGATACGCGGGTCATAGATTGGCGTGTAAAAGGTACCCCTTGCCATTTCGACATCCATAACCTTAACATCCTTCTGACCTTCCTTATAGGTCATCACCTCACCGTCGCGGTACAGGCAGGACATCTTCACGTTCCCCTCAGGCCAGTCCAGATGGAAGAGTATCTTCTCATGGTCGAAGTCTGCCGTGATCAGGCACCTTTGCATCCCCGGTTCTTGGACCATTCGATCAATGTATTCAAAGCGAACGCTGAACGACTCGGCCGCGTTGAGTTTTTTCTCTACCCCGCGCAGCAGCGCCTTGGCTTTTTCCTCATCCCCCCGCGCGCCGCAAGGGGTGAAAAAAACCGCGGCCAAGGCCAGCAGCGCGAGGGCCGCCGGACAGAACAGCGGCGGAACGGATCTTGCGATGGCGGGCTTAGGCATCATCGGTTTTCTCCGTATCGGGTTCATCGGTTTTCCTTCTTAAAAGACAATGCTCCCCCGCTTGAGAATCGCGCCGGGGGCGCTTCGAAAAAACTCCGTAACCGGCTCACCGCCAAGGGGATTATACCACAGGTATTATTGGGAAATCAACAAGAAGAAACTCAAAAAACAAAAAGAAAACCAAAATTTTTAACTTAAAAACGCCGGCATCTTGCGCAGCCCCCCCAGTTTAACACCCTCGGACGCGTGATCGACCTGTTTTTCGAGTCGATTCAGATTAAAATCCGCTCCCTTTCGCGACAAAAGCCCCGGGGGAACCTCCCCCCCAAAAAGCGGGGAGAGGGGGCTGGTTTCTCCCCTCCCCGGCGGTTCGTTATGAAGGGCCGTCAGCCCAAAAGCGGATTCTCGACCAGCGCCGAATCGAGGGGACGAAGCGTCACGGCGGCGGCAAAGTCGCCCCGGCGCAGATGAACCGTCTTTTCGACCTTCTCGATATTCCAAAGCAGCGCGGCCGGCGCGTCGGGGTACCAGCCCAGCACGATCGGGGTCTCCTCCTCGATGTACGGGATATTCTTCTGTTGCAGTTCGGGGAGAATCGACCGGCGGAAGGCGAAGAACGCCTCGAACGTCTCGTCCAGCTGCGTGAACCGCCCCGACTGCGACTTCATCCGGCACAGGCACCGGCCGGCGGGGGCCAGCCGCCCCTGGTCGACAGCCAGGCCGCTGTAGTTGCTCAGGAACGTCCAGCCGTCGGAGGGGATCTCTTCGCAATCGCAGACCTCGAACGGAACGCCGACCCCCAAAAAGAGGGAATATTCCCCTCCGTCTCGGGGGATATCGAAATAGCGGTCGTCAATCCCCCAGTAATGTTTGAACGGTCCCTTCGGTTTGCGTCCGAGAAGCTTTTGATGGAACGCGGCCTCCTGTTTCATCCGGGCGGCATGAGAGGACCAGTAGTTCGGCCCCACCGGCGTTCCGTCCATAAACATCGTATTGCGAATATCGCAGAAGGTGGAAACCGCCAGTTTCGAAGAGAAATTCTCCACCGAAAGCGGGGCGACCATCGTCGTTTCGCTGAACGTCCTGCCCGCAGGGGCGAAACGGGTGTGGAACAGGGCGCTGAACAGCTCCGAGAGCTTCCCCTCGGGCGAATCGTACGAGGAATCCCCGAAATGCCCCTCGCCGACGCGCCACAGCGCCCCCTTATAATCTTCCAGCCGCAGACCCGACCGTTCCGAACCGAGCCACATCACCATAATCCCCAATTCCGATTCCGGAACGGCCGCCTGGGAATCGCGGAAAACTTTCGTCATTCTGTCGCAGAAATAATCGACCCAGATTCGTGCGGCGTCGGTGGGACGGGTGAAGCGCAGATCCTCGATCAGCTCATTGAGTTTGGCTCCGGAGATCCCCGATTTTCGCGAAAAATCGTCGAGGCACTCCGGGCAGAGACACCCCCCCATGAAATTGGGGCTGTCGGCGAAGCGGAAATCGTCGTCGAAAAACAGGTTGTACCCCCCGTATCGGTCCGCCAGCGTCCGAACCGATTCCACACACAGGACGTCCGCGGGCCGGTGACACGACGAGCCCCACAGCGGCGCGCCGTTGAGATCACCGTTGACCCTCATCAGCGGCTTAAACCCCTGCCGGACCATCGACGGGTAAGGTTCTCGCCTCGGATGCCCCAGCGGGCAGGTGAGAAAATGAACGGCCAGATCGGCGCGGCGGAGCTTTTCGATCGCCCGATCGCAGACGTCCCAATCGTAAATCCACTCCCCCATCCCGAACAGACACAGCCAAACGTCGCTCACCCCGGCCGCTTTCCAAAGCGACACAAAATCATCGCAGGGGATTCTCTCCACCCCCTGAGGAAGTTCTCCGTCGTAGTATTCCTTCGGAGGCGCCGTGACATCGTAAGGAGGTTCCGTCTCGGGATAACGGACACAGCGCTCGAGAGGAATCGAATCGGCCAGCACATCCTGGGGGCGGATCGTCAGATGGAAGCGGCGCCGCTGGGAATCAATTCTCGGTGCCCGGCCGTCGGGCCAAAGGGGATGAAGCGGCTTGTCCTGCGCCCACAGCCGATTGAACGAACCCAACGCGCAGCCGGTTCCCAGCAGCGCGGTACCACTGCGCAAAAAGTCGCGGCGATTGATTTTTTCGGTGAAGTCCATCTTGGGTGAATCCCTCTTTCGTTGTTTTGTGATTGATGTGTTTTTAGTATCTTCGGCGAAAAACTCAGCGCTCCTCCGGTTCCGCGGCCTGCTCTTTCACCGTCCGGCGCCGGGCCGCCCACGAGTCGTACCACGGCATTTTGCAAAATTCCGGGTGGAAGATATAAACCGGCACCCCGATCCCCCAGATCTTCCGATGGATTTTCTCCCGCTGTGCCCAGAACTGATCGACCAAAGCCAGCCGCTCTTCGGTCCAGTCGTCCCCGCCGGCGAGGATCTCCCGGTTGATCTGGTAGAGTTTCTGCCGCTCCACCCACTGCCAAAGCCGCCAATTGTCTTGGCTTTGGTTGGGGGTACTCTCTAACAATTCGGCCAGTGCCGCGCCGGAGGCGTCTGTATCGACATCGAGCGGGTTTTCCCACGCGGTGAGCCACGCTCCCCATCGGCGCGAGGTCTCCTCGTCGGTGCCGAACCATTTCGCGGCGTAATCGGCCGCGATTGTTTCGAAGGAATCGAACTTTCCGCCGGCCAGTCCGCAGACAATCGCCTTATTAAGGTCATCGTAGACCCCCTCGGAATAACAGACGATCCGATCGGCTCCCGACTCGCGGAGGTTGTTGATCGTCGTCTGGATACGGCTTCCCGCCGCGATCGGCCCGAACTGGCCGTATTCGTCCGGCTGATCGTTTCGGGAATAGCCGATATGGACAAACGCCCCCCGCTTCGTCCCTTTGGGCAGACGGACATCGGCCGGACCGGTGGAGCCGTACGGAATATGAAGAAAGCAGGTATCGACCATCCCCGGGGCGTTCTCATCGACCCAGTCGGCCACCATCTGGTGTTCTTCCGGCTTCCACCACCAGCCGCTGATATTGCACTTCAAATCGGGGAAATACTTTTTTCCGACCTCATAGATATCCCGCACCAAGATGATAAAGGTTCGGATCCACGGATGGCACTTCTCACAGGCGCACCCGCCCCAGTCGTAGGCGCCGAACAGAAGCGCGTCAAGCGTCGTTCCGTCCCGCGCCAAGTCGGAAAACAAACGGTCGTAATTATTTAAGATCGCCTGGCGGGCCTCGGGGATCGACGGACAGATCAGCTGCTTGCCGTAGATCCGATCCCCCTCGGCCGCCTTCCACTCGCCCCGGCACTGGTCGTAATAGGTCCAGTTCGGCGCGATGATCAGCGCCGTTTTCAGCCCCATCTCCCGGGCCAGACGATAGTGCATCCGGATATTCTGCCACAGGACCGTGCTGAAGGCGTTGAGCTTATTGGTCGCCAGATCGGCGCAGCACTCCATATCGAACCAATCCGAATACCACTGGCAGCCGTACTCTTTCAGCGTGGCGAGGGCCTCGCGCATCTCGTTCTCGCCGAAGACCTCATAGGTATTCCCGAAATGGCTCGGGCAGTACATCTCGATATGCTCAAACGCCCTTTGCTCCTGCGCGGGAAGCGGCAAAGCGGCCGCGGCGCACCAGGCGGCCAGGACGAACGCGGGAAAGACCGGAGATACTTTTTTCATCACGAACTCTTCGTTGGGTTCTTGGGGCAAGGGGCTCGGCGGCCGCGCGGGTTAAACAAACCTCCAACCGCCGTCGGCTCCCTCCTGAGCAAGGACCGTTTCCAGCGGGGGAATTTCTGTCGCCGCGACCTGATCGCCGCGGCGCAGATGAACCGTCACGGGGTTCTTCTCGACGTTCCAAAGCAGCGCGGCCCGGGCGTCGGGGTACCAACCCAGAACGATCGGCACTTCCTCCTCGATATAGGGGATCTTCTCGCTTCGCAGCCGGGGAAGGATCGTTCGGCGAAACGCGAAGAGCGCCTCCAGCGTCTCGTCCAACCTGTCAAACCGGCCGGTCTGCGATCCGACCCGGGCGAAGCACTTCGTCCCCTTCGAGGCGATCTCCCCGCGATCCAGCGAGCGGGCGTCGTTATCCCCCAGGAAGGTCCAGCCGTCGTCGGAAAGCTCCGAACAGACCTCGAACGGGACCCCGGCCGCCAGGAAGAGCGTGTACGCCGTATCCCCGACAAAGTACCGCCCCGCGATCCCCCAATAGTGCTTAAACGGCCCCTTGGCCGGGTGATTCTTGAGGATCTCGTGATAGCGGGCCTCTTTCTTCATCCTCGGCTCGAAGAAAGGCCAGTAATCGGCCGGGATATTGCACATAAACATCGTGTTGCGCACATCGGCGAAGGTCGAGGTCGCCAATTTTGAGGCCATATTCTCTTTCGACAGAGAGTTATCGGGACAGATCGTGGTTTCGCTGAAACAACGCCCGGGAAGGGCGAAACGGCGGTGCATCAAGACGCTGAACAGTTCGCGTGTTTTGTTGATCGTCGGGTCATAGGCCCCGTCGTTGAACATCTCCTCACCGACCCGGAAGAGCTTTTCCCGGTACGCGTCGAGCCGGATCCCCGCCCGTTCCGACCCCATACGCATCACCATAATCCCAAGATCGATCTGGGGGGCGGCCTCTTCGCAGCGGCGGAAGACGGCCGTGAGCCGGTCGCACTTATAGTCAACCCACTGGCGGTGAAGCGCGCTGCCGCTGTTGCTGTTTAGATCGTCGAGCAGCTCCTCCCAGCGCTGGTCGGAAAGCCCCGCCTCGCGGCAGAACTCCTCTTTGCACCGCGGGCAGACACACCCCCCTACCGATCCGGGAGAATCGGCCAGGCGGAAATCGTCGTCGAGAAAATGATTGCAGGGGCCGAACTGCTGGTAGAACGTTCGATTTTCTTCGGCGATAATCTCCTCGACCGGCGGGTGGAAAGAGCATCCCCACCCGCGGCGGCCGTCGGGCCGCGTCATCGGTGAGTACGAAGGGGCGAAGGCGCCCGGATCGGCGTCGATCGGCGTCGGGTGCCCGAACGGCACCGAAAGGATATGCGGCGTCATTCCCAGTTCGCGGGTCTTCTTTGCCGCCCGATCGAGCAGGTCAAAGTCGGGCATTTTTCCGTAAAGGGCGGCGGTCAGCCAAAGATCGGTCACCCCCGATTCTTTCCACAGCCGGTTCAGCTGCGGCTGGTCATTGACCGTTTGGGGGCCGACCGACAGATGGTACCGGCGGCTCGGGGAGTCGATCTTTTCATAGTCGCCGTCGGGAAACAGCGCCATCGGGAAGGCACCCCCGGCGCTGTCGGCAAAACCGGGAGCAAAACAGTTCAGCGCCAGCAAACCGGCCGAGCCGGCCAAAAACGACCGGCGGGAACAGACACAGCGGGAGGATCTCATATTTCGTTCTTTCCTTTAAGAGGTGAGTCTTGGGGCTTTTCGAGATAACGCGCGGGGTACGGCGCCGGTACTCATTTTACCCCCCGCGTCCGGCCCGCGCAACAAAAAGGGGTTCGGCGCCTTAAAACGATTCTTTTCGCCGCGAGGGCGGCGGCTGTGAAAAAAAAGCGCCTCGCCGGTCGGCGATTCTCCTCCGGCGGCGCCAGACACCCTTTTATCGATGACTGCCGGCGGCCCCGGCCTTGAAAAATTTCAAGAATTTCTAACGGGCGGCAATCGATTTTATCGATATAACTGATACAATCGGAACCGGGTGGTGCTGTAAGGTGCCCGCCGGGCATGAATGCACCCCGCCAAAGAGATGGTCAAGCCGCCTTGAATCGGCGGTTTTGTCGGACACAGCGGTGTTTTGATGAGAAACAAAATCATATCCCTGATTCTGCTGGCGGCCTTTGGGCTGCCCGGTATCTGCTCGGAGGGGCTGCACCGGCTCCTGCCGTTCGGGATAGGGATGATCTATCATCAAAACGCGCTGGGAGACAGCGGCCAGGCGCCGAGCGTCCCTTCGAACACGCCGATCAAATTCAACCAGAACTGCCCGATTTGCCACTTCTGCGCCCAACTGATGATCGTTACGGCGCTGTTTGTCTTCTTCCTGCTGCTCCAGCGGCTGACGAAGTTCGTTGAAACGGCGTCAAAAAGACCGTTTCTTCCTTTTGACCGCGCTCATTATCTCCGCGGCCCTCCCGCGGCTGCTTGTTAGTTTCTCTTGACGCGCCGAATGTTTGACAAGCGAAAGTCGCCTGTGCGGCGCTTGTGCGGTAAACGTTCCCGCCGAACGTTGGAATGACCGTGTTTGACGCGCCGGCCATGGCCTTCGAGGCCGCCGTGGCCTGTGTTCGTCGGACCAAATAAACGTGTTTTTTTAGCGGCAGCGATAGACGAGCCTACTGTTTCGTCGTGACTGTTTACGGAGACAGGATATGTACTGTGCGTACACTCGCCATGGACGGCGTTTCGAAGCGCTCGGCGCGATAGGGATCATCGCGATGGCGCTTTTGGTTTGCGGCGGCTGCGCCTCCGGCGCCGGCCGTCTGGCGGCGCTCGGAAGCGGGCCCCGTTCCCTGGCGGGCCTCCTCCGGCGGAGCGACGCCGCCCAGGCGGCGGAAAATCTTCCCGGCGCGCAGTCACGCAGCGACTCCGAAGGGACGATCATCCCGGTCGCCTACCAGGAAGAAACGACGAATCGATCTGGCTCGATCGCGTCGGACGAAATGCCGGACCTGACCTCGCCGGCGTCCGAAGCGACACAGGCGGCCGCCTCGACCGTCCTCGGCGCGTGGACATTTGACGACGCGGTTCGGGCGACCCTGGCGGCCGACCCGCTGCTTCAGGCCGGCATGGCGGCGATCCAGGAGGCCCACGCCGACTGGTGGACCAGTTCGCTCCCCCCGAACCCGGAACTGGAGATCGAGGGAGGGACGCTTCCGTTTAAGACCCTCACCCCCGAGGCCCCCGGCGGCCCGCCGCAGCTCGATATCTCGATCTCCATGCCGATCGATTGGTTTCTCTTCGCCAAGAGAGCCGCCGCGATGGAAAGCGCTCGGGTCGGAACCGAGATCAGCGAGGCGCAGTACGCCGACTTAATTCGAACCCGTGTCGCCGAGACGAGCGTGGCGTTTTACGACCTTTTGGAGGCCAAATCCCAAAGAGAACTGGCCCGTCAGGATGTCGAGATACTCTCCCGACTGGAGTCGGTCATCGAACAGGCACAGGCCGCGGGCGGCCTTCCGGCTTTGGATCTAAAACGCGTCCATCTCGACCTGCTGCAAAGCCGGCAGGCGCTCTTGGAAGCGGACCGAGACCTGGCGGTGGCCCGGGCGAATCTTTGGGCCCGGTTCGGCCGGGACGAGCCGCTTCCGGATAACTTCGACATTGTCGGATCACTGGAGAATCTGCCGAAGATCGAACCGCTTCCGGTCGAGGAGGCCTTCGCCCAGGCGCAGCGCAACCGCCCCGATATTCGGGCGCTTCGGCTGCTGGTCACGCAGGCCGGAGCGAACCGTCTGGTCGAGCGGCGCAACGCCTTCCCGGAAGTGACCCCCGGATTCGGCTATTCGCACCAGTATCAGGAGCGCATCGGCGATCCGGACTTTGACGGATGGAATATTTCCCTTGGGGTCACGGTCCCGGTCTTCGACCGGAATCAGGGGAATCGGGCCAAAGCGCTGGCGGCCGAAAACCGCAGCCGCTGGGAACTGCAGTCCGGCCTGATCGATCTTCGGGCCGAAGTGACCGCCGCCGATCAACAGCTGCGCACCGCCAAACAGCAGATCGACGCGATCGCCGACGAACAGGTACATCTGGCCGCCGACGTGCGCGATCGAATTGTGGAAGCGTATCGCGCCGGGGGTTCGCCGCTGATCGATGTGCTCAACGCGGAGAGCAGCTATCGAGAGACCTATCGACTCTATATCACCAGCCGGGCCGACTACGGCCGCGCGCTGTACCTGTACAACAGCGCTTTGGGCGTTTCCTCGATGGAAAGCAATGAATAATGACCGATCATCCTCACACAGACAATAACGAACAAACCGTTGAAAGCCGCCCCGCGCCGCAAACGCCCCCTCCGACCAGGTTCGGACTCAAAGACGGCCTGCAATTTTTCCTCTGCCTCTTGGCGGTCGGCGGAACGCTCGCCTATTTGATGCGGCCGGCGAAAAACCCCGCCCAGGCGCTCGTCGAGGCACCGGTACAGGAGGCCCCCGAGGTTTCGGCCTGCGGGTATCAGACAATCTTTGTGCGAAGCGATTCGGCGCTGTTTCAGAAGCTCCACTTGACCGAAGCGGTCAAAAAAACGGTCGAAGCCCCGCTTTGCCGCGTCACCGGAGCGGTCGCGGCGGTGAAAAACAATATCGACGGCGAATGGCAGTGGCAGTTCCACTCTCCGGAACTGCTGGCCGCTTACAGTGACTGGCGGCGGTCGCTGGCCGATGTCACGTTCGCCGAAGAGCAGCTCAAGGCGACGAACCGCCTTTCGGAGACAAAGATCAAAACCCTGACCGGGAAGATCGAACGGAAGAAGAAACTAGTCGAGATCGGAACCGATACCCAGCTGGATCTCGCCGAACTGGAAGCCGAGCAGCTCGAACAGGAAATCGAAAACAGCAAAGCGGTTTACGAAGCCGAAACCGCCCTTCGAAGCGCGAAAAACGCCGCGACGGTTTCCACCCGCCAGCTGGAGCAGGAGGGGATCGAACCGAATCTTCTCGATTCCGACCAAGAGAATCTCGCCATCGTTATGGCGAATATCCCCGAGACCCTTTTCGACTCGGTCCGCGTCGGCCAGCGCTGCCGGCTGCGTTTCTCGGGGATCCCGGACAAGTCGCACGACGGGGAGATCGCCGCGATCGTTCCGTTCGTCTCCAAGGAACTGCGCTCGATGAGGGCGCTGTTTACCGTCGAGTCCCCGCACGCGCTTTTGCGCGCCGGGATGTTCGCCGACGTCGATCTGGGGATCGACCCGCGGGACGTTCTGCTCGTCCCGACCGAAGCGGTCGTCCATATCGGCCGGGACGATTACGTGCTGTGCCGTATCGATGAGGAACACTGGCGTGTCGCGCCGGTCGAAACCGGTCCGTCGCACGAAGAGGATGTCGAAATCGTCCGTGGCATCTGCGACGGGGAAACGATCGTCGGACTCGGCGCGATTCTGCTCAAAGCGGCGATGATCGACTCGCTGGATGAGTCGGTATTTCCCGAAACAATCGGCGGCGAGCCCCAAAGCGCCGGGGAATCCCAACCTTCCGACACGGCCGATAACAGTGACGCTGATCAAAACAGTGACGCGGCCCAAAGCACCGACGCGAAGTCGTCCGAACCGCAAGGAGAGAAGCCGTGATCGCCGAATTGATGAAATTGTCGCTGCGCCACCGATGGATTGTCCTCGGCGCGGCGGCGGCGATGATCGCGTTTTGCCTTTACGCCGCCACGCAGCTTCCGATCGACGCCTATCCGGACATCTCGCCGCAGAAGGTCTCGGTCGTCACGGCCTATCCCGGCTGCGCGCCGGAAGAAGTCGAACGTCAGGTGACGATCCCGATCGAGATCGCGATGCGGAACATCCCGAAGGTCGAGACGGTTCGTTCGCAGACGATCTTCGGGCTTTCGGTCGTCGATCTGATCTTTGAGGAGGGGACCGAAACCTACTGGGCGCGTCAGCAGGTGAACGAAAAGCTCAGCGGCATCGAGCTTCCCGACGGGGCCGAGATGCCGGAACTCGGACCGGCGACCTCCTCCTGCGGTGAGATCTACCGCTACGAACTGGTCTCCGACGTCGGAACCGACGTCATGGAACTGAGAACCCTCAACGAGTGGGTCGTCATTCCCCGGCTGCTGCGCGTGCCGGGAGTCGCCGACGTCTCGAACTTCGGGGGTCTGGCGAAACAATATGTCATCCGCTTCGACCCCATCGAGCTGCAGCGGTTCCACCTGACCTTAGCCGACGTGACCGCCGCGGTCGCGAGCAACAGTTCCGCGTCGGGGGGGAGTCTTCTCAACCGCGGCGGTATGGCGCTGGTCATCCGTGGGACCGGCCTGATCGAAAACATCGAGCAGATCAATAAGATTTTCCTCAAATCGGTCGAGGGAACCCCCGTCACGATTCGGGACGTCGCCACGGTCGAGGTCGGCGCGGCGACCCCGTGGAGCGTCTATTGCAAAGACAACAAAGACGAATCGGTCGAGGGTATCGCGCTGATGCGCCGCGGCGAGAACCCCTCCCGCGTCCTGGTCCGGCTCAAAGAGGCGGTCGACGAGCTGAACGCCTCGGCCCTTCCCGACGGGGTCCGGATCGAACCGTTCTACGACCGGCAGTTCCTCGTCGACAGCACCCTCCACACGGTCGCGCACTCCGTCGCGCTGGGGGTCACGCTCGTCGTCTTGGTCCTGCTGCTGTTCCTCGGACGTCCCTCGATGGCGCTTTTAGTCGCCGCGACGATTCCGTTTTCGTTCCTCTTCGCCCTCGGGCTGATGTACCTGACCGATATTCCGATCGGTCTGCTTTCCATCGGCGCGATCGATTTCGGCATTATCGTCGACGGGGCGGTGATCGTCTCGGAAAACATCGCCCGCCAGTTCGGCCGGCGGAGGGCGAAATCGCCGGACGACGCGCTTCGCATCATTCACAACGCGGCGCTGGAACGGTGCCATCCGGTCTTCGTCTCGGTGATGCTGGTAATGGTCGCGTTTTTGCCCCTTTTGACGCTCACCAGCATCGAAGGGCTCCTCTTCCGGCCGATGGCCCTGACGCTTCTCTACGCGCTGGGAGGGGCGCTGATCTTCGCGCTGTTCCTCGTTCCGATCCTCGCCGGGATCCTCTTCCACAACGGGTATCGCGAATGGGAAAACCCGCTGCTTCGGTTCTTTACGCCGATTTACGAGCAAATCATCCGGCTGTTTTTGCGCCTTCGCTGGCTGGTCGCCTGCCTCGCCCTGTGCGCGCTGGCGTTCGTGCTGGTCTGCGTCGTGCCGAAACTGGGAATTGAATTTCTTCCCTACATGGACGAGGGGACGATCTGGGTCAAGGCGAATTTCCCGGACGGCATTTCCCTCGACCAGACGGCGCACTTTACCAAAGAGGTCCGCGAAATCATTATGGAAAATCCCGATGTCGCGTTCGTTTCGGCGCAGATCGGGCGGGCCGACGCGTTTTCCGAGCCGTTTCCGCCGAGCCGCGTCGAAATGATGATCGGTCCGAAACCGCGCGAGCAGTGGACGAAGGTGAAAAACAAGCGTGAGCTGATCGACAGTATCGGCGCGCGGCTGCGCGAGGAGTTTCCGACGACCCGTTTTAATTTCACGCAGCCGATCATCGATATGGTGACGCAGGACACGAACGGCACCTCGGCGAAACTGGCGGTCGAGCTGTCCGGAAAAGACTTCGATACCCTTTTAGACCTGGCCCGCCAAACCCTCCAGCTGCTCAAAGAGGTGCCGGGGGTTCTCGACCCGAGCATCGAGCAGGAGGGACCGCAGGCGCAGCTTCGCATCGTCCCCGACCGCCGGCTGTGCGCCCGGTACAATATCAATATCGAGGACGTTTCGAATCTGATCAATATAGCGATGGGAGGCAGCCCCGTCGGAACACTCTACGAGGGGGAGCGCAACTTTGACATCGTCGCCAAACTCGACCGCAAAACGATGGCCTCTCCCGAGGCGATCGGGCGGCTTCCGGTTCATTCCGCCGACGGGACCCCGATTCCGCTGGCGCAGGTCGCGTCGATCGATATCGTCGACGGTCAGACGGTCATCGCCCGCGGCGACGGGATCCGGCACCTGACGGTCCGCTGCGACGTGACCGGCCGCGACGAGGGGAGCTTCGTCGCCGAGGCGCAGAAACGGTTCGAGCAACAGATCGAACTGCCCCCCGGCTACAAGGCCGAATGGCTCGGCATGTTCGCGAACCTCCAGCGGGCGTATCGGCATTTTCTGCTGATTATCCCGGCGACGGTCGGGGTGATCTTCCTGATTTTAGCGATCAACTTCGGTTCGTTCCGCGCCGCGTTCGTTCTGCTGCTCCCGATTCCGTTCGCGTTCGCCAGCGGTGTTTTGGCGCTGTGGCTGCGCGATATGCACATGAACGTTTCCACCGGCGTCGGGTTCGCCACCCTCTTCGGCGTCGCGATTATGGACGGGGTTTTGATGATCCAGGGGATCACGAAATACCGCCATCTCGGCTACACGCCGGACGAGGCGATCGTTCACGGCCGCGTCGATCGGCTCCGTCCCGGGCTGATGACGACCCTAGTCGCGGTGCTGGGGCTTCTTCCCGCGTCGCTGGCCGTCTCGCTCGGTTCGGACGTCCAGCGCCCCCTGGCGACGGTGATCATCTACGGCCTGACCGGTTCAACCCTCTTTACGCTGTTCGTCACGCCGGTCTTCTACCGAATCTTCCTTCCCCCGCTGCGCAAAAAACGGGAGATCGATTTCCTTTCCGACGACACGCCGCAGACAAGCGCCGCGCCGCCGCAGGGCTAGGAAAGTTTTTCAAACAAAGCGCAAAAGCCAAGGCATACGAAAGGGGGGATCATTCCCCCCTTCGTGTTTTACCTGAATCATTCGCCGAAAGCGCGGCGGTTAAACAAACGTCCAGCCGCCGTCGGTCCCCTCCCGGGCCGGGGCCGTCTCCAGCGGGGGTATCTGTAGTCGCCGCGACCTGTTCGCCGCGGAGCGGCGAATCACGGCATCTTTTCCTTCGGGGTATCCCCGAGCATCCCGGAGAGAACCGGTTCGACCTCCGCCCCCCAGAGCTTGTATCCCTCCTCGTTCGGGTGGCCGAAATCGGGCATCAGATCCTTGGGGATCACCCCGTTTTCATCGACCCAAAGGTGACCGATATCCATCAAGGTGACGTTCGGATAATCGTTGAACATATCCGGCAGAAGCGCGTTGATCGCGGCGACCCGAAGACGGGTCGGATGATCGGGTTTTTCGCCGGCGGGGAAGATCTTAAGAAGCAAGATCGGCATATCGGGGTAGAGCCCGGTCAGCTTATCGACGATCGCCCGGATCGCCCGGGCGACCTCTTCGGCGCTGTTCTCAAACGAGTTGTTGACCCCGATCAGGAGCATCGCCGCCTTCGGGTGGATATTCTCCATCGGCAGGTTGTCTAGACGCCACAGAAGATGCTGGGTTCGGTCGCTGCCGATGCCGAGGTTGGCGAAATTTCGGTCGCCGTAGTAATACTCCTCGACCGCCCGGCCGGTGGTGTCCCAGTAGTGCGTGATCGAATCCCCCAGAAGAAGCAGATCGACATTCCCCTCGGCAATTCGCGCCTTCTGCGCTTCGAAACGATCCTTCCACCAGTCCTGATCGAGCTTATCGACCGGAACCATGCTCGTCGGCAGCGGCGCGGAGTTTACCTGTTCCCCCTCTTGGGCGGTTAAGGCGCCCGCGCAGGCGAAGATAAATCCGAGGGCCAGCGGCAGCGCCCAAATTCTTTTTAATATTTTCATCGTTTCTCCTTTTGTGGAAATTAGTCTCGGTGATTTAAGATCGACGGCTTTCTTCCCCTCGGGCTGTTTCACTCGGCGATCGGAAAACAGGTCAGCCGCAGATTGGTCGCTCCGTACGGGACCAGTTCGATCTGTTCGACCTCAGCCCCCTCGTCGGGACGGACCGGGTTGCCGTAGGGAAGCGGGGTGACGTGAATCGCGTTCGACTCGAAAGGCCAGGCGTATTTCTGTGTCCGAATCATCGGGACCGAAAGGGTAAGCGGCGGGTTCTCCCAAGGATAGCCGTCGGCGGTGTCCTTGTGATTGACCGTGATCGCTCCCGGGGCCAATGCCTCCTTCGTCAAAGAATAGAAGATCGGACGGCTGGTCGCGTTCCACCACGACCACCCCTCCGGCAGCGGCGTGAGGGGATGGCCCGGAATCTCTTCCCACTCGGTCGGCTGATCGAACGAGAACAGAAGCGGCCCGTACTCAACGACCCGAAGCGGTTCTTTCTGGAAATAAATATCTTCCGTCTCGACGACGCGGGGGGTATCGGTAAAGATGATCTCCAGCCGTTCCCCCTCGCCCCACGGGCCGGAAACACACAGCCACCCTTCCTCGGGGTCGGTTTCGACCGCGCGCGTGTTGCCGCCGATTGTCCGCGACGCCGTGAAGGAATCGGCCCACTGGGGAATGCGCAAAACAAGCGCCCCCGGCCAATCGTCGCCGGCCTTAACGGTGAAGGTCACTTTGCCGTCGAACGGATAGTTCGTCTCTTCCTCGACGGCGATCTCCCGCCCGCCGCCGTCGGTCCATTTCATCCGGCAGGGACCGTAAACGGGGAACGCGAAGTTCCCTTCCCGATCCCGCAGAACCATCGAACGGATATATTCCGGAACCAGCCGAACCGACTGCGCCGGACAGCAGGCGACATGGAAGTTCGGCGCGTAGCAGCCGTAGTCGGCCCACTGAAACGCGTCGGAGGTGATCGTCGCCTGAAACTGATTCGGCATCGAATCGTAAACCATCGCCCGCTCATCCTTTTTGCGGGCCCCCTGGGCGGCATTGAAAAACATCTTCTCGACCCAGTCGCCGTACTTCGCCTCGCCGGTGATCGCCAGCATCCGAAGGAAACTGTTCTGCCAGGTCGCGAAGTTGCAATATTCCGTCTCGTGATTGGACGACGGCGGGGAAAAATGCTCCCCGTTGCTCGACGGGGCGCCGTTGGGCAGCCAGCACTTCGACATCGCCTGACGGATCCCGTTTTCGGCCGCCGCGCGATCCTCCGGATCCCCGGAATAAAGCCAAACCAGCGCCGGGTTTTTCATGTTCTCGCCGAACGCCACGACGTGGTCGTCGTTGAAATTTAGTTCCTCCCGCAAAAGCGACCGGCGGCCGTGGCAAAAGGGATCGTTTTGATCGAGCCAGTCGAGGTACTCGGCCGGCCATTGGGCCAGGCGCTCGTCCCCCGTCTGACGCCAAACGTCGATCATCGACTCGATAAGGACCGGACCGGCGTAAGGGGTCTTCTGATCCCCCGCCCAATGCTCCACAAACCACAAAAGCCCCCGATGAACCGCCTCCAGCGTCCGCTCATCACCGGTGGCCTGCGCCCAGGCCAGCAGGGCGCGATAGCCCCAGTTCGCCGACCAGGCGCAGTAATCTTCCAGGCGATTGTCCGTCGGACGGTAACTCCCCAAATAGCCGTCTTCCTCCTGCAGGGCAATCGTCCCCTCGACCCAGCGGCGCGCTTTTTCTTTCAGCTCGGGATCGTCCAGCGTAAAAGCCAGCTGGACCAGGCCGGTCCAGTAGGTCCCGGAAATCTCACCGCTCCACCCCGGGGAGACGGGAGATTGGTGTTCCCGATCAATATACGGCTTGCCGATCATCTCCGGCTCCAGCTCGTCGAGATGCCCCCCCATCCCATCCTTGCTGCGCAAAAGCTGCTGACGCAGCCAGCCCCGCGCGGTAACGCTCCCTAAGGGGAGGCGTTCATAGACCGGCGCCGGGGCGGTCTTTTCCTGCGCGCAGGCAAGCAGCGGCCACAGAAGCGCGGCGCAAAGAAGAACAATGATTTTCTTGCTCATGACGGTTCCTTTTTTCAGTCGGCGGCCAGGCGGGGATCAAAACACAAAGGGACGGTAAAAGACGGTCGCCGTCCGGCGTTTCCGCCCGCTTTACGCTCGATTATACCGGGCCGCCGGGGACGATTCAACAAAACCGCCCCGGGCAAACGAGCCGCCCGCCCAAGACCCGCCGGCTGGAAAAAAGGCCCTCTCTTTTGTATCATCACGGTATGGCCCTTTGATCCATCCCCCCAAACACCAGGGAATACCGATGATAAAAACCGCCCGAATGCTCACGCCGATCGGCCCGGTCACCTTGGCCGCCGAGGGAAACGCCCTGGCGGCGCTTTGGATGGAAAAACAGCGCTTCTTTGGGGTCGTCGAAGGAAAAACCGTCGCCCCTTTCCCAAGCGGGGATTGCGACGATCCGGTTTTGCTTTTGGCAAAAGATTGGCTCGGCCGCTATTTCGCCGGCGAGAAGCCGAACCCGCGGGAACTCCCCCTCGCGCCGCGCGGAAGCGATTTTCAGCGCCGTGTCTGGGAGCTGCTTCTTGATGTTCCGTACGCAGAGGTGATTACCTATGGCCAACTCGCCGCCCGCCTGGCCGAGCGGCGCGGCCGGCCGGTCGCCGCCCAGGCGATCGGAGGGGCGGTGGGCCGCAATCCGATCGCCCTGATCATCCCGTGTCATCGTGTTATCGCCGCCGGGGGAAAGATCGGGGGATACGGCGGCGGCATCCGCAGGAAAGAGTTTCTTTTGAACTTGGAGCGGGGAGACGGTTCGGCGATTTCCCCGCCGCAGTGAAATAAAAAAGCCGCCCGCAAAAGCGGGCGGCTTTTAACTTGTTTGATTTGCCTTGGGGGCATATCAAAACAACATCACTCCACGTTGAGGTGATACTGCTTCACGATGATGTCGGCCACCTCGCGGTGCTTATCGTTGCAGACCTTCGAGGCAAGCGCGGCCTTGACGACCTCCACGCGCTGCTGGTCGGGCATCGCGAACTGACGGGCCAGGCGAAGCGCGCCGCTTAGGGTACGAGCGGCATGCGGATAGTTCGGGGTATCGGAGAGCTTCAGCAGCAGCGGCACCGCGTCGATCGACATCCAGGCACCGAGCGCTTGGGTCGCGGCGTCCTTGGCCAAAGCGTCGCCGGAGACAGCGCGCTTTTCGACCGCCGCCAGCGCCGCGGGGGTACCGAAGCGGGCGAAGAGCTTGGTGAGCGCGACGGCGCGATCTTTGTCGGTGACCCCGTCGATCACGCTGTCGAGAATCGCCGCGGCGCCGTCCTTGTCGGGAACCATCCCGATCGCCGTGGTCAGGCCGTCGAGGGCCGCCGGGGACCCTGTGGCGGCGTAGGCCTCACACAGCGTCTTGACCGCGTCCAAATCGGCCACAAAACCGAGCGCGCGGTACCCCTTATCGAGCGACACCCCTTCCAGCGAGGGGAGAAGCTCGGCGAGTTTGGCGCGGGCCGCGCCGATCTTATGCAGACCGACCAGCTCGATCGCCATATCGCGGCGAACCGGATCGGCGGCGAGCATTTCCTCGATCGCCGGGTCGATATTCACATCGAACATCCCGAGGATCTTCACCGTTTCGGCGCGCAGCGCCTCGTCGCCGGCCGCGGCCGCGTCGATCATCCGATTCATCGCCTCGACGTTGGAGAACGACAAAATCGCTTTCATCGCCGCGGCGCGAACCGCCTCATCGTCGCTCGACAAAGCCCCGAGGATCGCCTCTTCGCAGCGGGGGTTCTTCTGATCTCCCATCGCGGCCAGAAGAGCCGGCTTGCGCGCGTTATCGGCGGCGTTGTAAGCGGCCAGAAGAACGTCGCAGACCTTGTCGCTTTTGACGTACTGCGCGGCGCGCAGGGTGGCGCGGTAGGCGGTGGCGTCCGAACCGGCGAGCCACTCGGCGGCGCGGGCAAGGGCGTCGTCGGTTTCGACCAGAAGGATCTGGAAGCAGGCCGCCTCACGGTAGAACGGCAGCGGCGCGGCGGCGGCGACTGCGTCGAAGACGGCGATCGCGTCGGCTTCGTTTCCGTCGCGGCGGAGGAACTCGCCGTACATCAGGCACTTATCGGCGCACTTGCCGTCCCCCTGGGCCAGTTTGCCGGTCAGGGTATCGCGGTAGGAGGGATCGGCGATACGGGCCAGGGCGAAGAAGGCCGCCTCGGCGATGACCGCCTCTTCGCTGTCGAGCAGCGGAAGAATCGCTTCGATCGAGGCGCAGTCACGGCGCATGCCGAGCGAATCGATGCAGCCGGCCTTCAGAACCGGATCCTCGACCGAGGCGACACCGGCGCGAAGCTCCGCCAGCGCCTCTTCAAAAGGCATCTCTTCCAGAGCGTTGCGGGCCGAAAGGGACTTGTCGGGATCGCCGAGCCACTTTCCCATCGCCGCGGCCGCCGACGCGTCGCCGTAGACCCCGATCCGCTTGGCCAGCAGCATAAAATCGTAGGGGGAGGTCGCGCTGTCGGCCGCCTGCTCCAGCAGACCGGGCTGGATCGCCTCGACGAAGTTTTCGTTCACCTTCTCGCCGAACTGATCGCTCTGGGCGAAGAGCGCCGCCGAAGAGAGTACCAGGACCGCCGCGGCAAAGAGAAGCGCGGCACAAAAGCAGTGGTTTTTATGATACGACATAGTTGGGTATTTCTCACTTTTTCTATGACTTGTTTGACCTGTTAAATAAGGAACGGCCGCGCCTGTTAGATATGCCACGGCTGGCGGCGGGCGCGGGAGCGCATCCGGTTCGCTTCCTCGTCGTTAATGAACTCGTTCTTGACCGGATCGTAGTCGAGCGGCCGACCGAGCTGCCAGGCGATGTACGCGGCGTGCGCGGCGATATGGGACTGCGCGGCGGCCGTCGCGTGGGCACGGGTGGTCTGGCGGGTTTTGACGCAGTCGAGGAAGTTGCGGACATGGTTGGCCAGGTCATAACCGATGTTCTGATAGGTTGTCGGGAGGGATTCGCTGCTGGTGCGGATCTGCCCCGAGTCGCCGGTCTCGACCCACCCCTCGGTCCCCTCGAACCGGACCGAGCAGGAACCGAGCCCCAGCCAGCCGGAGGTCCTCATCACGAGCTTGACGCCGTCGTCGTACGTGGCGACCACGCCGCCGTCGTCGATGCTGACGAATTTATTCCACTCCACCCCGTCGATGTAGGTCTCCGAGATATTCTTCGACCACGGCTCGTAGTGAACCGGCGCCGTCTGGTCGGACTGGTGCGCCAGCTGGCAAAGGTCGATCGTGTGGGAACCCCACTCCAGGATCCCGCCGCCGTGGAAGTCATAGAAGTTGCGCCAGCCGCCGCCGACGTACGCGCTGTTGTACGGGCGCCACGGACAGGCCCCGAGCCAGCGGTCCCAATCGCACTCGTCCTTGTCCGGTTCCGGCTGGGCGGGGAGCCATTTTTGGGTCGTCGCCGGGGCCAGGGTATTGGCATGGACCTCTTTCAGTTCCCCGAGCATCCCCGACTGCGCGTAGTGGATCGCCGTCATAAAGTTGCCGCTGCTGCGCCGCTGGGTACCGGCCTGATAGACGCGGCCGTAGCGGGCGATGGTATCGGAGAGGGCCTGGCTTTCCTCAATCGTCAGCGAGCACGGCTTCTCGCAGTAGATATCTTTGCCGGCCTTGGCGGCTTCGATCGACGCCATCGTGTGCCAGCGGTCGCCGGTGGTGATCAAAACGATATCGATGTCCTGACGACCCAGCACCTCGTACATATCGCTGTAGATCACGCAGTCGTTGTTGCCGTAGGTGTTGTTGACATTATTGCGGACCGCCTCGCGCCGGGAGCGCTGGCAGTCGGCGTCGCAGACGAAGTGAACATCCTTGTTGGACAGAAAGACGCGAAGGTCTTCCGAACCGCGGCTCCCGATACCGATCCCCCCCATCGTCAGACGGTTCGACGGGGCGACTTCCCCATCGAGCCCGAGAACCGACGCGGGCAGAACCAGCGGCGCGAGGGCTCCGAAAACGGAGGCGGATAAAAACTCTCGACGATTCCAATTTTTCATAAATGGCTCCTTGGCTGAAAACTTCGCCGCGGCGCGCGGCCGCGAACTAAAGCGTATATTTACGCAACTGATATTTTTTACGCTGTTAACGTTTGTTTTACTCTTCTCCCAGGTACGCCCCCTGCTTTTTGAGCAGGTCCCGAACCGCGGCGACGTTCGCGCCGCGGGCGGTCGTCCCCTCCATCGCCGCCACGGCCGCCGCCGCGCCGGCGGCATGCCCCGAGACCCAGCAGTTGGGGATGACGCGCACCACGTCGGACATTCCCCAATCGGCGCTGAGCGATCGGCCGGCGGTGAGGATATTCTCGACATTGGCCGAGACAAGCACCGAGAGCGGAATCTCCCAGGGACCGTGCTCGGCGTTCCAAGCGCCGCCGACCCCCAGACAGTCGTCAAAATGCTTTCCGGCGCGGGCCTGGTCGATCGTCAGCGTCTGCGGGCCCTGAAGCACCCGAGTGATGCGAACGCCGATCTGCGGGGCGGTCTCCATTAAGTAGGTCTTCTCATAGCCGGGGGTATTCTTAATCTCCTGAACCTGTTTCCAGATCTGCTTGCGGTGTTCCAGTTCCAGGCGCGAGAGGGTTTTGACATCGACACCGTCCCCCACGGGGCCCCCCATATTGACCCACCTGACCCCGGGGATCGGGGTGACATCCCCCAGATGACGAGGGGGCTTCGCGCCTTCTTCTTTGGACGGCTCGGCCCGATCGAGATTCCCGAGCCGATGCACCAGCCCGATATCGTAGAGA
>JAFRFG010000063.1 GCA_017434455.1 Thermoguttaceae bacterium
GAGATCGGCCCGATGGGGTGCAGCGAGTGCCCCGACATCTTCGAACTGCCGGTCGACGGCGACAAGCAGAACATGAAGTGGGTCTTCTGGGGGGCCGACGGAAACTACATCATCGGGACATTCGACGGGAAGAGCTTTACCCGCGAGGAGGGGCCCTACCGCTCGAAGTACGGCGGGAACGACTACGCGGCGCAGAGCTACTTCGGTCTGCCCGACGGCCGGCGGGTTCAATTCGCCTGGATGAACGGCACCCAGTACCCCGGCATGCCGTTCAATCAGCAGTTCAGCGTCCCCCGCGAGCTGACGCTCAAGAGCACCGCCGACGGGATCCGTCTGGCGTTTGCCCCGGTCCGTGAGCTGGAGACCCTGCGCGGGGAGCAGATTTCCCTCGAAGCCCAAACGGCCGAGGAAGTGACGGCCGGCGGGTTGTCCGACTGCTTCGACGCCGAGCTCACCATCGATGTCTCGAACCAGGCACCGATCGAAATCGCGTTCTCCTCGACCAAGATCGTGTACGATCCCGTCAAGGGGCTGGTCAATGGAATGGTGCCGCTTGTGCCGGTCGACGGCAAAATCAAGCTGCGTCTGGTCGTCGACCGGATGTCGTACGAACTGTTCGCCGCCGACGGGGTCGCCGAACTGACCCAGGGCTTCGTCCCGACCGACGAGGCGCTCAGCGAAGCGTCCTTCCACCGTAACACGCTGCGTGTCCGGGCTCAGGAATCGGGAAAGACCGTCACGGTCGACTCGGCCAATATCTGGCTGCTCGATTCGGTCTGGAAGTAACGGTTTCGCCGCTTAGAGAAACCTTCGCTTGAAGCGGCCTTTGGCGGAAACAACTTTCCCGCCAAAGGCCGTTTTTTTCGATCGGGGAAATTCGACAAGCACCTTCTCTTCCGGTATGATTCCCTCATGGGGGAAAGACAGTTCCCCCGCGAAAGAGCCAAAAAAACAACCTCTACGGCCAAAAGGTGTCTTCCATGCTGCGTCGCTGTTTCATTTTTCTTATTCTCCTGGGGCTCGCCTCGGTTCTTCGCGCCGAGTCGGCGGACGGCGATCTGGTCATCGCCGACTTCAACCACGGCTACGGCGGCTGGACGGCCGAAGGGGGGGCCTTCGGAGAAGCGCCGGTGGCCGGCACCTTAGATTGCCAGCTGAAGGTCGACGGTTTTGTCGGTGAGGGGCTGGTTAATTCCTATCTTGGCGGGGACGGCACGGTCGGGACACTCACCTCGCCGCCGTTCACCATCCAGCGCGCCTACATTAATTTCCTCATCGGCGGGGGCGGCGACAGCGAGGACCTCTATATGGCGCTGGTCGTCGACGGGAAAGAAGTTCTGCGCGCCGCCGCCCTGACCTGGGGGAATGAGCTCCTGCGCCCCGCCTACTGGGATGTCCGCCCCTGGGCGGGAAAAGAGGCGGTTTTAAAGATCGTCGACGCGGCGACCGGCCGCTGGGGACATATCAACGTCGACGAAATCGTGCAGTCCGACCGGTACCGCGGGACAGACGCGGCGGTGACGGTGCCGCCGCGGGTCGAGAAAGTCCGCGTCATCGAGCCGAAAGAGCGTTTCCTCCTGATCCCGGGCGGCTGCGGCAATAAAAAGACCAAGCTGCGGGTCGAGGTCGACGGCCAGAAGATCCGAGATATCGACCTGGTCCTTGCGAGGAGCCAAGAGGATATCCATTTTTTCGGAACCCTCGACGTGTCCCCATGGAAGGGCAAAAAAGTGGCTTTATGTGCCGAGCATATCCCCGAAAACAGCGAAGCGCTCGATTGGATCATCGAATCGAACGAACCGGCCGACATGGCCGTCGCCTACAACGAAAAGTACCGTCCGCAGTTCCACTTCGCCCCGCGCCGCGGCTGGATGAATGACCCGAACGGTCTGGTCTGGGACGGCGAAAAATATCACCTCTTCTTCCAGCACAACCCCTTCTCGGTTCACTGGTGGAATATGAGCTGGGGTCACGCCACCAGCACCGACCTGTTCCATTGGCAGGAGTCGTACGACCCCATTTGCCCCGATCAGCTCGGAGATATCTTCTCCGGTTCGGCGGTTCTCGACCGGGGGAACAGTTCGGGACTGGCTCCCGAGGGGACCGATCCGCTGATCGCCTTCTATACGTCGTACGGTCCGAACGCCCGTCCGGCGGTCGAAGCGACACAGTCGATGGCCTGGTCAATCGACAAGGGAGCGACCTGGACAAAGTATGAGGACAACCCGGTGGTGAAACATATCCTCGGCGGGAACCGTGACCCGATGGTGTTCCGTTACGAACCGGACAATATCTGGATCATGGCGCTGTACCTCGACGGCGAGCAGTTCGCGCTGCTGCGCTCCGATAACCTACTGCGGTGGGAACAGATCTGCGAGATCGGCCCGACGGGGTTCAGCGAGCTGCCCGATATCTTCGAACTGCCGGTCGACGGCGACAAACAGAACAAGAAGTGGGTCTTCTGGGGACCGGACGGGAACTACATCATCGGGACATTTGACGGGAAGAGTTTTACCCGCCAGGAGGGTCCCTATCGTTCGATGTACGGCGGGAACGACTACTCGGGGCATAGCTTCTCCGGTCTGCCCGACGACCGGCGGGTTCAAATTGCCTGGATGAAAGGCGGCCAGTACCCCGGCATGCCGTTCAACCAACAGTTCAGTGTCCCCCGCGAGCTGACGCTCAAGAGCACCGCCGACGGGATCCGTCTGGCCTTTGCCCCGGTCCGTGAGCTGGAGACCCTGCGCCGTGAGCAAATTTCCCTCGAAGCCCAAACGGCCGAAGAAGTGACGGCCGGCGGGCTGTCCGACTGCTTCGACGCGGAGCTTACCATTGATGTCTCAAACCGGGTGCCGATCGAAATCGCGTTCTCCTCGACCAAGATCGTGTACGATCCCGCCAAGGGGTTGGTCAACGGAATACTCCCGCTTGTGCCGGTCGACGGCAAAATCACGCTGCGACTGGTCGTCGACCGGATGTCGTACGAACTGTTCGCCGCCGACGGCCTCGCCGAACTGACCCAATGCTTCGTCCCGACCGACGAGGCGCTGACCGAAGCGTCTTTCCACCGCAACACGTTCACTGTCCGGGCGCTGGAATCGGGAAAAACCGTCACGGTCGACTCGGCCGATATCTGGCTGCTCGATTCGGTCTGGAAGTAGCGATTCGGCAACCTGGAGAAACCTTAGCTTGAAAAGGCCTTTGGCGCGGAAGGAAATTTCCCGCCAAAGGCCGTTTTTTTGCAAAATCAGCCGGTCTTCACCCCTATTATTATAGATAGCGGGGAGGAGAAAAACGGCTCACTTGCGGTTCGTCCGCACAATAATGTGCAGACGGCTTTTGGGGGAAACGAGTTTTCCGGCCTTGATATCCTCCTCGGTGAACCGATCGAGGATCTCCTCCCCCACACCGGTGCGATCGTAGTCGTGGATCGCGTAGATCATCCCGTCCGGCCCTTCGCAGGCATTGGGGTAGGAAGGCAATTCACGCATATCGAGCTCGAGCTTATAGGGGAAGGTTTCACCGTCGTCCTCCGACAGGTAGGCGATGATATCCCGGCGCGAGGTCTGGACATCGAGAGGACCGTTTTTGATCAGCAGGACATTTCCCGATTTTAAGCGGGTAAAGTAAAAACGCGCGCTGGGGTTCTTCAGGGGGCCGGGGTGAACCGCGCTCCAGGTCTTCCCGCCGTCGAGCGACTCGGACTCGGCCAGACCGCTGGTGACACGCGTTAAAAGCCGAAGGGTATGGTCGTTTTTCTCGATCGCCATCATCTCCGAGAACGACAGTTCCCCCTGCGGGGTGGGGACGCTCGCCAGGTAGTTCCAGCTCTCCCCCCGGTCGGTCGATCGGTAGACGCTGGCCCCCAGCGGGGGGGCCGGACGATGGAACCACTCCGGCGGGTTATCGCCGCCGCTGATCCAGTCCCAGTTCTCGACAAACAGCAGCCAGTCCCCGTTGGAGGTCACCAGCGGTTCGTTCTTCATCACGCCGTCGCACAACCGCCGGGGAGCGTGCCAGGGAGAATCGGCGCGATCGGGATCGTCGCAGACCATCGCCCAAACGCCCCCGCGGCCGTCCCAGTAGTTGTAGACCTGGGCAAAGAACCACCACAGACGTCCCTGGGGGTCAATCCACAGACCGGGATCCAGCGTCCGAACCGGACCGTCGGGATCGAGCGCGAAGATCGGTTCCGACCAAGTCTCCCCGGCGTCGTCACTGGTGAACAAATCGACGAAGTTGTCGTTATCTTCGTCCTTGCCGCCGGACATGATCGAGACCCACAGCCGCCCGGAGGGGGAAACGGCAATCGACGGGGCCGCCTCGTAACAGCGCGCAGCGTGGTGCCCATACCGCTGCGGGGCAGGAGACTCGATTTTTGGGGGAATCAGCGACAGATCCCCCACGGGGACTTCCTCGGCACCGGCAGCCGCCGTGAAGGAAAACAACGCCAAAAGAAAGGCAAAACGAAAGAAAAACGGCATCGGGGAGACCTCCGTTCGGCAACAGTATGGGGGATGACGATACAACCGTGCCCCCTCCCCCGCTGGAGGCGGGGAGAGGGAGAGAAAAAACGGATTTACTTGCAGTTCGTTCGAATAATGATATGCAGGCGGCTGTTGGGGGAAACGAGTTTTCCGGCCTTGATATCCTCTTCGGTGAACCGATCGAGGATCACTTCCCCCGCGCCGGTGCGATCGTAATCGTGGATCGCGTAGATCATCCCGTCCGTCCCCTGGCAGGCATTGGGGTAGGAAGGCAATTCACGCATATCGAGCTCGAGCTTATAGGGGAAGGTCTCGCCGTCGTCCTCCGACAGGTAGGCGATGATATCCCGGCGCGAGGTCTGGACATCAAGAGGACCGTTTTTGATCAACAGGACATTCCCCGATTTCAGACGGGCAAAGTAAAAACGCGAGGAGGGGTTCTTCAAGGGACCGGGATGAACCGCGCTCCAAGACTTCCCTCCATCGAGCGACTCGGATTCGACCAGGCCGCTGTTGACGCGCATTAAAAGACGCAAAGTATGGTCGCTTTTCTCGATCGCCATCATCTCCGAGAACGACAGTTCCTCCTTCGGGGTGGGGATGCTCGCCAGGTAGTTCCAGGTCTCCCCCTGATCGGTCGATCGGTAGACGCTGGCCCCCAGCGGGGGATCCGGGCGATGGAACCACTCGGGCGGGTTATTGTCTTTGCGGATCCAGTCCCAATGCTCGACGAACATCAGCCAATCCCCCTCGGAGGTCACCAGCGGTTCGTTCTTCATCAAGCCGTCGCACAGCCGCCGGGGAGCGTGCCAGGGGGAATCGGCGCGGTCGGGCTGGTCGCAGACCATCGCCCACAGTCCCCCTCGGCCATCCCAGAAGTCGTAGATTTGGGCAAAGAACCACCACAGACGTCCCTGCGGGTCGACCCACAGACCGGGATCGATCGTTCGAACCGGCCCGTCGGTATCCAGCGCGAAGAGCGGTTCGGACCAAGTTTCCCCGGCATCGCCGCTGGTGAGCAAATCAACGTAGTTGTTGATATCCTCGTCCTTGCCGCCGGTCATGATCGAGACCCAAAGCCGCCCGGAAGGGGAAACGGCGATCGACGGGACCCCCTCGTAGGGGCGCGGGGCGTGGTTCTGATACCGCGCCGCCACGGGAGAGTCGGTCTTGGGGGGAACCAGCGACAGCTCCCCCACGGGAACGTCCTCGGCGCCGGCAGATACCGGAACGAATAACAACATCAAAACGAAGAGGAAACGAATGGGAAACGACATGGAAAGGCCCTCCGAAAGGCAGCGGCATTGGGGATAACGGTGGGAGCGCGGCGGCAAGAGCCCCGCTCCGACGGTTATTGTTGCCAGAACATAGCGCCGGGTCAAGACGGCGCGGAAAAAGCCCGAGACGGCCTGAATCTGTGTACTTTTCCCCTCCGAATGGTATAATTACCGTTGGGAGAGATTCAAATGATCTCCTCTTCCATTTTTAAAAAACTTTAATAACGAAAGTAGGTGTAGTTATGACGCAAGAAAAGAAAAAACGACGTGCTGAAATAGTCCTCACAGGTGAATTCCTTGAGCAGATTCCTATTTCGGTCCAAGATCTCGCCGGTCATGTCTATGATTACTGCAGCGACCAGGGGGCGGTTCTTCATCGATGCCGGGCGTTTCTTCAAACAGATAAATTTTCCTTCGCTAAAGAGCTCTTTGAAGCGGGCTTCGAGGTGATACCATCCGAAAACGAGGCCTCCGATTTAGCCGTTTGCGCCCTCCTTTCGGCGCTGGGGAACAATCCTCCCGACGAGCTTATCCTCGGTGCCGGAAGCCGTCTGTCCGGCCAGCTGCTCACCGCGCTGGAAAATCGGGTCTTGCGAACCATCATTGCCGCGGAACCGGCGGACATTCATCAAAAGGCCGACTATGTTCTGGACCTGACCGGCGGTACGCTCGATTCCTTAAGCGATGAGGAAACCGGCGGCGCTCCCGTTATGGACGAGGCCGAAGAACAACGCCTGCGCGCCGAGGAAGCTCACCGAGCCGAAATGGCCCGTTTGGCCCGGCTGATCACCACCGAGGGGTGGGCCGAGGAACTGACCGAGATCGTGAAGAAACACAACCTCTCGTTCCCCGCTCTGCGCGCCATCGACGAGCTGAGGCCGAAGTTCCCCGAGCAGGCCGATTTGTTCCGCGACCAACGCGAGATTCTCCGGAAGAATCTCCCCGACGATCTGCGCTGGGTCGACGAAAACCACAGCGGGGTGACCATCCCGATGCTCTATCACCGCGATGCCCCCGTCGTTCAGCCGGTCTCCGCCGCCGAGGCGATTGGGCTGATCAACATCGGTTCGGCCCGAAGCGAACCGCCCGCGAAACAAGCCGATCCCCCGATCAACTATCGGACACAGGAGGTGAGTTTCTCGGACATCGCCGAGCGGGCCGCGATTCTTGCCGATGCCTGTCGCTGGAAGTGCGACCGCCTCGAGTTGGAGAGAACCGGTGCCGACTACAAAGAACATATCCGTCCCAAAGAAGAGGAGCTGAAACAGCGGGGCCGGCTCCACAACGTCTTCATCTGGATGTTCCGTCAGGATTTCAAATTCAACGACGCCCAATGGCGCGACATGGCTTTGGCCTACGACCTGCTCAGCCGCACGGCCCGGCTGATGAGCGATGTTACGCAAGCCAAGGCCTCCCGTCCCTTGCCCGAGCGTGCCGCTCAGCTGATGGCCGAAGCGATCTGCATCGTCAAGACCCAGATTTTCCATCGCGGTCTGGACCTGTCGATCGACTTCGTTCAGGGCAGCGCGTACGAACTGGTGAAGAACTACGCCAGCGAATCCCAGACGTTTCTGCGCTGCTTGAGGATTGATGATCGTATGGAGACCGGCGAGTCCGACAGAATCCTCGCGAAAGTCGCCGAATGCCAAGAGATGCTTCAATTGTTCAGCACGAACAAAAAGAGCGTCGACGAATTGTTCAAGTCGATCGCCTACCACACCAAAAAGATCGAAGAGTCGATCAACCCCGCCTTGGAAGAAGATCACTGGAAGAAGGTCATCGAGCTGGTCACGCAGCTGTGCGACGAATACCGTCTCCCCGTTTCGAACCCGAAGCTGCGCGAGATTCTCTCCCCACTGGTCAAGATCCTTCCCGAGGAGGCCGACATCACCCCCGCCTTCGCCAATGTCATCCAGCAGATCGACATTTTTGAAGAGGAGCAGGCGAACGCCTACATCGTCGAACCGAAAAAGCCCCAAGAGCCCTCGCCCCTGGTCAAGCTGGTTCGCGGCCTGGTAAGCGGTTCGAAGATTGTCTGGATCGGCGGAACACCGATCGATCACCTTCGCAACAGGATCGAGGAGCGGTTTGAAGTCGAGATGCTTTGGGAGGAAAACGATCATGGCGATTCGCTCGATCGCTTCACTTCGGTTCTGAACGACCCGGAAGTCAAACTCTTCCTGATCTACATTCCGTGGTGCAGCCACAAGCATTCCGAAGAATTGACACAGATCATTCGTTCCTCGGGGAAAAGCTTTGTCCGGCTGCGCAAGGGGACCAACCCCGAGCAGATCGCCGCGGCGATTTGCCAGCAGCTGAATCTGAGCTGATTCCCCCCTCCCCTGACCCGACAAAAAAACACCCCGAAAACGGGGTGTTTTTTTGTTTCGCGGCGATTGTGGGCTTACCTGGGTGGGCCTACTGTATCTCCGGCATCGGAAGCGGCAGCCCCGCCAGGGCTCTGTCGCGCTGATCCGGTTCACCGGTCCCGATATAGATGGCGTTGAGATCAATCCAGGCGGCAAAGGCGCGCAGTTCCTCATCGCTCAGTTCGACCTCCTCGTGACCGCCGCGCAGCAGCTTCATCAGACCGCTGCCGATGGCGCCGATCTTGCCGCCCGGCTCGGTCATCTGGATGGTGTTCCGGGCGGGGAAACGGGGAACCAGTTCGGGCGATACCGCCTCGCCGTTGACCTGGTATCCGTTGACCCCGGTCAGCGCCGCGTACGAGACGGGGAACCGCGATCCCTCCTCGCCGATCACCCGGCCGGTGAGATCGCAGCCGCCCTCGGTCTTTTCGGCGTTATGGCACGAGACACATTTCGCGTCGAGAATCGGCTGAATCGCCTCGGAATAGGAGAACGGCCGATTTCCCCACGGGCCCGGATCCGGAATCGAGACTTCCCGCTGCATCGCCAGCGGGCGGGTGGTGCCGGCCGCGAAATGTTCCGGCTCGGAATACGCGCTGGAGTCACGGTTCTCATGACAGCCGACGCACGAGATCTTTTCGCCCGGCTGCAGATAGGTGAGGGATCGCATCGTCTGATAGGCGTTCCCCTGGCTGTCGATCGCCTGGAGATAGAACGGCGTTTTTGCCGGGACCCGGAAATAGGCGCTTCCGTCCGACTCGACCGGAACGGTGCCGAGGATCGCCCGGCCGTTCTCTTCCCCCGCCGCGCCGATGAGCGGATCGGTGCTGTCGCGGGTCACCTTCGGGAAGAGCTGAACAACGCGGATCTCCTTGATATCACCCCGCTTCACCTCCGGGCCGAGCCCCTGATAAACGTCGGTGACGCTCATCTCGCCCCAATTGGGGGGATTATCGGGAAGCTGACTGGGGAGAATCGGCGGCGCCTGGCGGGCGGTCAGCGGAATCGGGTTCGTCGCCCCGATCTCCGGGTCGCGATAGATCAGCTCGCGGTTCCCGAAGACATCGAGCAGATAGATCCCCAGGGCGTTGGCCTCGTTGGGGGTCTCCCCTTCCCAATGAAGCCGGTCGCGGCAGTAGGTGGCGAGATAGTACTTTTCACTCAGCGGCTGGGGCGACTCGTAATATTCCGAAATCGCCGTGGTTTCCGCTTCGGGGAACGGGACTTCCGGCGTCAGCCGGGTCAGCGGCTCCATACCGTCCGAACCGACCGACGGATCGAGCATCACGATCGAGCCGGCGGTAATCGAATGGTGCGCGCTGGCGGTGAAGAGAAACTTTCCGCTGTCCGGGATCGGCTTGGCCTGGAACGTGCAGTGCGGCTTCGGGGTGGCGTTCCCCCACAGGGCGCGCGGATTCGTCCCGTCCGGACGCATGACCCAGAAGTTCTGGTGCGTGACGGCGTCCCGATCGATGTAGTCCCACCGGGCGTAGACGATCTGCCCGTCGTGCGAGACTTCGGGGAACCACTCGTTCGTATCGTGCCACGAGAGGGTCTTGATGTCGCTTCCGTCACTGTTCATCGAGTGGATCGTGTAGACGTGCCAGCGTCGGCCGAACCCCCACCAGAAGCAGCGGGCGTACCCTTTGCGGCGGGTCGACGAGAAGACAATTCTTCCGTCCGGCATCCAGTTCGGCGTGATGTCGTCGAAGGAACCGCTGGTAACCTGTGTTAAACCGCTTCCGTCGACATTCCCCTTCCAGACGTGATAGAAACCGTCGTCCTGATCGTCGAAATAGACCTTATACGGGTCGTATTCTTTCCCATCCGACAGATCGACGTAAGAGAAGACCAGCTGCTTGGCGTCGTACGACAGCCGCGGTTCCAGGACGTTCCCCTCTTGGAGTTTCCCACCAAAAATATCATGGCAGGCAAGCGATTTTCCCGGTTCGTCCAGGATAAAAATTCCTCCCCCTTTGCGGGCCCGCCAGCCGAAATACTGCATCACCAGGTGGCTGTACGAGGTCGGAACCCGCTTGACGAAGAGCATCTTCCCGAACCGCGTCAGCGGATTGGCGAAGGCGCACTTGCGCTTGAACCCCCGCACCTCGGCGTAGAAGATCTCCGCACCCTGGGCATCGTCCGCCGTGATGTTTTGCGACTTGTTGAGCAGCTCGTCATAGCGCGCTTCCAGAAGATCAAGCGTCTGGTCGTCAAGCGAATCGGCCAGATCGTCGAGCAGCAGGCGCGCTTTTTCCAAATGCCGCGCCGCCGCCTGAAGGTAACCGGCCGTGTCGCCCGCGGCGATTTTATCGTCGCAGAGCCATTCATACTGAATCATCGCCCCAAAATCACTCCCGTACCCGTCCGGCTTTTCGCGGAGGACGGCATCCCGTGCCGGCATCGCCTCGTACCGCCACGGCGTGGCGTCGTCGAGCGTGAAATCCTCCGAGGCCCGGTAAACGGCCTGCGGCGTGTCGCAGTAGGTGATCACGGGATCCAGGCGCGTGGTATCGCAGGGGATATCCCCCCGCTTCTGGACGATAAACCGAATCGCGTCGTCCTTCTCGACGGGGACCTTGATGAAGAAGCGCCAGCCCCGGTCGTCGCCGCCGTCGATTTCGGCCTTCCACAGCTGCCGGTCATTCTGAAAGATGGTGACGACCACCCCATCGGTAGCCGGATCGACATGGTATTTGGCCGCCTCGCCGGTGATCTCGACCTCACCGCTTTTCGGAGCGATAAACGTCCGGACCGACGCGGCGTTATCCCCCGGGTGCTGCCAGTCGCGGCCGACCCGGCACCAGTTGGTGCTTCCGATCCAGTACGAGGAGTTATACCACGTGTCGGAATCGACCGCCGTGAGCGGTTCATACTTTATCTCGGGCGATTCCCCGGGGACGTCGAGCCGATAGTCGAACGCCGGATACGAATCGATCCGAACGGTATCGGCCGCGCCGGTGTTGACACCGAAGGCCGCCGCCAGTACCGCCGTCAAAGCAATTAAAGCGTATTTCATCGAAGTGTCTGTCCCTTTCGCTGACACGTATTTACTATCATTCCCCCAAAAGAAAACGGAAGCGCGCCGGCGGCCTAGAACCCCCGGGCGGCCTTCAGATCGTCGAAGTCCCGCAGATGGTAATCGATTCCGACATAGTCGAGCACCCGGCACAGGCCGCGCAGCGCCACCCCCAAACCATCGGGCCCGCTGTAACCGCCGAACTGCCCGCCCCCTTTGACGTGCGGTTCCAGATCGCAGAAGACCCCGGGGATCCCCCGCGCCCTGAGGCGCTTGGCAAGCGGCGGCGCCACCGAGGCGAAGTCGCGCAGAATCGCCTCGTGCCCCGCGTAACCGAGGTTGGCCGGAACGAACCCCGCCATCAGATCCTCGTTGATATGCTCCCCCTTCTTGTCGGATACCGAGCGGACGTAATCTTTGATATGGAGCCAGCCGAGCCCCGGTTTCATCGCCTCGTACTGCTCATAGATCTCGGCGGCGGTGTATCCCTGCATAATCAGGTTCGCCGCGTCGAAGACAAGCATCATCGCCGGATGATTCACCTGGCGGAAGATCTCGGCGAGGATCCACCCGCTGCAGCCGATAAGGTTCGCCTCGACCTCCAGACCGAAAGTCAGGTCGCTTCGGTGACAGACCTCGGCGATCTGACCGAGCCGATCGACCGCCTCGGAGATGTACTTTTTCGGATCTTCCCCCTTCGGCTGATAGAACGAGAACCCGCGAATCAGCTTGGTCTCAAACAGATGGGCGATGTCGCAGACCTTCTTCACATCCTCGCTGAGATATTGCTCGAACGGGATATAGGCATTCTTGGTCCCATCCTCGACGTCGCACAGCTTGATCTTCCCGATCGGGGAGCCGATCGAGGAGACATTCAGTCCGAAGTCGTTCTGAATCTCCCGAACACGGTGCAGCTCTTGGTTGGAGAGCTTCATGACGTTCTTCACCCCCTCGCCAAGATTGACAAAGCGGATGCTGTAGTACTGCAGGCCGAGCGCGGCGAAGACCGAGAACTGCTCGATCAGCGTCTTCTCGTTGGAAACCTCATCGGCGAACCCCGTCAGAATGACGGAGGGCTGTTGATCACGATTGTCTTTCACGGCTTGATTCTCCTCGCGTTATTGGGTGATGATTCGCCCCTCATTACATAGTATCTATTGTACTTTCATCCGCTCAATTTTCATCGGGTGCCTCCCGCAGCCGGAAGAAGAACCGGCTCTCCGGGGCGGCGTCGCCGGTGGTGTAAAGCGCCGCGGGCGTTACCGGCTCGCCGCTTTTAACCTCCTCGCCGGTCGAAAGAACGCAAATCTGTCCGTCCGGGTCCTCCAGGTTGTCGAGTACCTTAAAGGCGATGCTTTCGAACGTGGCGTCCGTGCCCAGGCCGATCGTCTCATACGGGACGCGCCAGACGATTTCGTTGGCGGCGAGCCAATAAGAAACCGTACCGGCGCCGCTCCACCGCCATCCCTCGTCGGAATGTTCGCACGAGGCGGTTTCTTCCCCGTACGACCGCCCGATGAGGTAATCCCCCCCGATAAAGCCGTCTGTCAGATCGCCGTCGACCTCCAGCAGCAGACAAAGCCCGTCGGGCCGCTCGGGAGTGATCGCATCGGCCGTCTGAGCGTAGAAGTAAAACGCCTTCTCATCGCGCGCCGCTTTGACGATCGCGATATCGTTGCGCCCCGAGTTGTTCTTATAGCGCAAAGAGGCACACCCGGGGAAGTCACGCGGGATCGTCTCCCCGCGGTGGTCGCGCAGCTCGGGAGTCACCTCGCCCCACGCGGCGAAATCCCCCTCGTCCATCGTCCGGCGCCGGCCGGCGGCGGGAACCTCCGGCGCTCCCTTGTACCGGCGAATCCCGTCGATCATCTGCAGGTAGTAGTTATCGAGGTGGCCGCCGCGCATCGGCTCGATATCGCGGCTGTACTCCCGATTGAACTGATCGATAAAGACCATTCGGCCGTCGTCCCGCGGCCAGCGTCCGGCGATCCACTCGTTCCAGCCGGTGATCGTCACGTAGGGGGGATCGAGCTGAAGGGCCCGTTCCCACTGCTGGGCGAAATTGATCCCCAGATCGGTCAGTTCCTCGCTGCGGTAGGGAGTATCGTTTTGCATCGGACCGGCCGGGCCGACACGGTAACTTCTTCCTCGGGCCAGACCGCCGCTCATATCGACGGCGTAAGCCCATTTCAGCGTATCGCTGCGGTGCACGTTCTGAGCCGGGGAGACATTCACCTCCTCGGGAACGTCGGACGACGCCGTCCAGCCGTACGTCTGGGGATAGGCCGCCTCCCACTGCCAGGCATCCCGGGTATCGACCATCTTGGTCGGCCAATGGGGACGGCGCAGCGTCAGGCGCTCTTTGATTTGTTCGTTCGATATCTGCGCCGGGTCGCCGATCAACAAGGGCTTGCCGTCAACCTGGAAAAGAAGGTCGTCGTACTTCCCCGTACCGTAGATCTCGTTCCAAAGTTTCTCGGCGGTCTGGTCCGCTTTGGTATTGATCATAAAGGTGATCTTCGGAACCGGCTCCCCTTCGGCCTGAAGCTCTTTGAGGGTTTCACACAGCCGCAGATACGCCTCCGGATAAGTCTCCGCGTTGGTCGTATCGAAGAAGAGAAAATCGATCCCCGCGTCGATGAAAAGCTGCAGATGCCGCCTTATTATCCACGGGTCATGAATCGAGTAGTAACCGAACAGCGGTTCCCCCCAGAAGTAGTACCCGGGCCCTTCGGCCCAAAGATCGCTGTCGGCTCTTTCTGGGTACACGCGTTCATCGGGAGGAAGCGCGGGGATGAGTTTCGACAGATCGTACGGTCCCTCGGTCCAATGACATTTTTCAATGCTTTCGTCCACCCAAAGAAAATAGAAGATGCCGACCTGTCGATTCTGTTTTTGCGCCGGGATGTCCCGCCCCGTCACGCGGCCGAGCGCATCGGCGGCCGGCCACGCGGTCCCCGGCACCTGAGCCGAGGCGATCAGCGTCCCCAGCCACCAGCAAAACAGCAGGGGAACAATATTCCGGAAGAACAGCGTATCTCTTCTCATGGTGCCTTTGCCTTATTGGGTGCCAAAAACGCTTTCACCGCGCGGCCTCCCGCAGCCGGAAGAAGAACCGGCTCTCCGGGGCGGCGTCGCCGGTGGTGTAAAGCGCCGCGGGCGTTACCCCTTCTTCATTGGCGGCTTCCTCGCCGGTGGAAAGAACACAGACTTGGCCTTTCGGGTCTTCCAGGTTATCGAGGACCTTAAAGGCAATCTTATCAAACGCGGCGTCCGCGTCCAAGCCGATCGTCTCGTAAGGGACGCGCCAGACGATTTCGTTGGCGGCAAGCCAATAAGAAACCGTGCCGGCATCATCCCACCGCCATCCCTCACCGCCGTGTTCGCAAGAGGCGGTCTGTTCCCCGTACGATCGCCCGATCAGGTAATCCCCCCCGATAAAGCCGTCTGTCAGATCGCCGTCGGTATCCAGCAGCAGGCAAAGCCCGTCGGGGCGCTCGGGAGTGATCGCCTCGGCCGTCCGAACGTAGAAATAAAACGCCCGCTCGTCGCGCGCCGCCTTGACCAGCGCAATATCATTGCGCCCGGAATTATTTTTATAGCGCAAAAGCGCGACTCCGTCAAAATCGCGCGGGATCGTCTCTCCCAGGTGATCGCGCAGTTCGGGGGTGACCCCGCTCCACGCGGCGAAATCGCCCGGGTTCATTGTCTGTTTGGGGCCCGCCGCGGGAACCTCGGGCATTCCCTTATACCGGCGAATCCCCTCAATCATCTGAAGGTAGTAGTTATCGAGGAACCCGCCGCGCATCGGCTCGATATCGCGGCTGTACTCGGGGCTGAACTGATCGATGAATACATTCCGGCCTTCCTCCTGGCGCGGCCAGCGTCCGGCGATCCACTCGTTCCAGCCGGTGATCATCACATACGGCGGATCGAGTTCATAGGCCCGCTCCCACTGCTGGGCGAAGTTGATCCCTTGACCACTCAGCGCGTCGCTGTAGTAGCGGGTATCATTATCCATAGGACCGTCTCCCCCGCAGCGGTAACTTCTTCCTCGGGCCAAACCGCTGCTCATATTGCTGACACACGCCTCCTCGAGCGTATCGCAACGACGCAAAAGCTGCGCGACCGAGACGTTCACCTCCTCGGGAACATCGGGGGAAACGGTCCAGCCGTACGGCTGGGGATAGGCGGCGATCCAATGCCACGCGCCTTGAGTATTGACCATCTCATAAGGCCAATGAGCGCGGCGCAGAGTCAAGTTTTCGCTGATTTCCTCGATATCGACATAGGCGGGATCGGCGATCATCAGGGGCTTGCCGTCGACATGAAAAAGCAGATCGTCATACTTCCCCGTCCCATAGAGATCGTCCCAAAGGTTCTTAGCGGTACCGGCGATACTGGCATTGAGCATAAAAGTGATCTTCGGAACCGTCTCGCCCTCTCGTTTCAGCTCCTCGAGCAGCTCACACAGGGGGAGATAAACATCGGGGAAGGTCAGCGCGTTGGTGGTATCGAAGATGAGAAAATCTACCCCCGCGTCGATGAGCAGCTGCATATGCCGCCGTAAAATCCAAGGGTCGTACATCGAGTAGTAGCCGAACAGCGGTTCCCCCCAATAGTAGCTCGCGAGTCCCTTCGACCACAAGTCGCAAGTCGATGTCTCGGGGTCGGAACGTTCCTCGGGCGGAAGCGCGGCAAGGAGCTTCGACAGATCGTACGGTCCCTCGCACCAATGACATTTCTCGTTGCCCTTGTCATCCATCCAGAGGAAGTAGAATATCCCGACCTGACGATTCTGTTTTTGCGCCGGGGTATCCCGCCCCGTCACGCGGCCCAGCGCGTCGGCGGCCGGCCAAGGCGTCCCCGGCACCTGAGCCGAGGCGCCCAGCATTCCCAACCCCCAGCAAAACAGCAGGGGAACAACATTCCGGAAGAATGACGTGTCTTTTCTCACGGTGTTTTTTCCCGGGGGTTCAAAAACGCTTTCACCGCGCGGGCTCCCGCAGCCGGAAGAAGAACCGGCTCTCCGGCGCGACGTCGCCGGTGGTGTAAAGCGCCGCGGGCGTTACCCCCTCTTCATTGACGGCTTCCTCGCCGGTGGAAAGAACACAGACCTGGCCTTTCGGGTCCTCCAGGTTGTCGAGCACCTTAAAGGCGATATTCTCGAACGTGGCGTCCGCGCCCAAGCCGATCGTCTCATACGGGACGCGCCAGACGATTTCGTTGGCGGCAAGCCGGTACGAGACCGAACCGGCGTCGCTCCACTGCCAGCCCTCGTCGGAATGTTCGCAGGAGGCCGTCTTTTCCTGATACGACCGCCCGATGAGGTAATCTCCTCCGATAAAGCCGTCTTTCAGATCACCGTCGACCTCCAGCAGCAGGCAAAGCCCGTCGGGCCGCTCGGGGGTAATCGGATCGACCGTCTGAACGTAGAAGTAAAACGCCTTCTCATCGCGCGTCGCTTTTACCAGCGCGATATCGTTGCGCCCCGAGTTGTTCTTATAGCGCAAAGAGGCGCGGCCCTCGAAATCGCGCGGGATCGTCTCCCCAAGGTGGTCGCGAAGTTCGGGAGTCACACCGCTCCACGCGGCGAAATCGCCCGCGGCCATCGTCTTTTTCGGTCCGGCGGCGGGGATTTCCGGCGCTCCTTTATAGCGGCGGATCCCGTCGATCATCTGCAGATAGTAGTTATCGAGGTGGCCCCCGCGCATCGGCTCGATATCGCGGCTGTACTCGCGGCTGAACTGGTCGACAAAGACCTTCCGGCCGCCGTCACGCGGCCAGCGCCCCGCGATCCACTCGTTCCACCCGGTGACCATCACGTACGGGGGATCAAGCTCATAGGCCCGCTTCCACTGCCAGGAGAAGTTAATTCCCTGATCGGTCAGTTCCTCGCTGTAGTAGGGCCGGTAATTATCGATGGGGCCCGACTTGCCGTCGCTGAAGCTCCTCCCGCGGGCCAGACCGCTGCTCATATCGGTGACAAATGCCCCCTCCGGCGCGTCGCTGCGGTGCAGGTTCTGAGCGACCGACACATTCACCTGCTCGGGGATATCAGGAGAAATCGTCCAGCCGTACGGCTGGGGATAGGCCGCTTCCCAATGCCAGGCGTCCTGGGTATTGACCATCTCAAACGGCCAATGGGCGCGGCGCAGTGTCAGGTGCTCTTTGATTTCCTCACTGGTTATCTTCTCCGGGTCGCCGATCAAAAGGGGCTTGCCGTCGACATGCAAAAGAAGGTCGTCGTACTTCCCGGTCCCGTAGATCTCCTTCCAGAGCTTCTCGGCGGTCTTGCCCGCCTCGGTATTGATCGTGAAGGTAATCTTCGGAACCGCTTCCCCTTCTCGCTTGAGCTGCTCGAGCGTCTCGCACAGGGGGAAATATTCTTCGGGGTAAGTCAGCGCGTTGGTCGTATCGAAGAAGAGAAAATCAACCCCCGCGTCGATGAGCAGCTGCATGTGCCGCCGAAGGATCCACGGGTCATGAATCGAGTAGTAACCGAACAGCGGCTCCCCCCAGTAGTAGTCCGTGGGGTTGGGGGCCCACAAATCGGAGGTCGATTGTTCGGGATTTTCCCGCTCCTCGGCCGGCAGCTTGGCAAGGAGCTTCGACAGATCGTACGGCCCCTCGCACCAATGGCATTTTGATCCGCCCCCGGTATGCCAGAGGAAATAGAAAATCCCAACCTGGCGGTTCTGTTTCTGGGCCGGATCGTCCTGCCCCGTCACGCGGCCGAGCCCGTCGCAGGCCACCCACGCGGTTCCCGGTACCTGGGCCATCGCGGGAAGCATCCCCAGGGCCAGGCAAAACAGCGGAAAAACGACATTGGGAAGGAACGACATTCTTTGATTTCGCATCATTTCAGCTTTCTTCGATCGGTGTGAAATTCTTAGTTGTTCTCTTTCAGCCGGAAAAAGAACCGGCTCTCCGGCGCGACATCGCCGGTGGTATAAAGCGCCGCCGGGGTCACCTGCCCGTCACCGACGATCTTCTCGCCGGTGGAAAGAACACAGACCTGGCCGTCGGGGTCCTCCAGGTTATCGAGTACCTTAAAGGCGATTTTATCAAACGAGGCGCTTTCGTCATCCAAGCCGATGGTCTGATACGGGACGCGCCAGACCATCTCGCTGCCGGCAAGCCGGTAAGAGACCGATCCGGCGTTTTTCCACTGCCACCCCTGCTCGGAATATTCGCAGGAGGCCGAATCTTCTTGGTACGACCTCCCGATGAGGTAATCGCCCCCGATAAAGCCGTTGGTCAAATCGCCGTCGACATCGATCAGCAGGCAAAGCCCGTCGGGCCGCTCTGGGGTGATCGGATCGGCCGTGCGAACGTAAAAGTAAAACGCCTCCTCATCGCGCGCCGCCTTAACCAGCGCGATATCGTTGCGCCCCGAGTTGTTCTCATAGCGCAAAGAAGCGCATCCGGCGAAATCGCGCGGGATCGTCTCCCCCAGGTGGTCGCGCAGCTCGGGGGTCACTTGATTCCACGCGGCGAAATCACCCAGAACCATCGTCCTCTTGGCACAGGCGGCGGGCACCTCCGGGGCTCCCTTGTACCGGCGGATCCCGTCGATCATCTGCAGGTAGTAGTTATCGAGCAGCGCCCCGCGCATCGGCTCGATATCGCGGCTGTACTCGGGACTGAACTCATCGACGAAGACCGATCGGCCCTCGCCGCGCCCCTGGCGCGGAGCGAACAGCTCGTTCCAGCCGGTGATCATCACGTAGGGGGGATCCAGCTCCAGCACCCGCTCCCACTGCTGCGCGAAGTTGATCCCTTCCCCGGAGAGCGCCTCGCTGAAATAGGGGGTATCATCATCCATCGGGCCGTCCGCCCCGACGCGGAAGCTTCTGCCCCGGGCCAGACCGCTGCTCATATCGCTGACATACGCCCCATCGAGCGTACCGCTGCGATGCAGGTTCTGAGCGACCGAGACATTCACCTGCTCGGGGATATCGGGCGCGATCGTCCAGCTGTACGGCTGGGGATAGGCCGCCTCCCAATGCCAGGCGTCTTGAGAATTGACCAGATTATTCGGCCAGTGGGCGCGGCGGAAGGTCAGGCGCTCCTTGATCTGTTCACTTTCGATTTGCTCGGGGTCCCCGTACAAAAGGGGCTTGCCGTCGACATAAAGAAGGAGGTCGTCGTACTTACCGCTTCCGTAGACATTGTTCCAGAGTTCCTCGGCGCAGCGGTTGGTGTCGAGATTGAGCATAAAGGTGATCTTCGGAACTTTTTCCCCTTCGTCCTGAAGTGCTTTGAGCGTCTCGCACAGGGGGATATACGCATCGGGAAACGTCTCGGCGTTGCTGGTATCGAAGAAGAGAAAATCGACCCCCGCGTCGATGAACAGCTGCAGGTGCCGCCGCAAAATCCAGGGGTCATGAACCGAGTAGTAACCGAACAGCGGTTCCCCCCAGTAGTAGTTCACGCTCGGGTCGCCCCACAGGTCAGACGTCGACGTTTCGGGGTTTTCCCGCTGCTGCGGCGGCAGCGCGGCCAGGAGCTTCGACAGATCGTACGGCCCCTCGCCCCAGTGGCATTTCGCGTTCTCCTCCCCGTGCCACAGGAAGTAGAACAGCCCGACCTGGCGGTTCTGTTTTTGGGCCGGGTCGTCCCGCCCCGTCACGCGGCCCAGCGCGTCGGCGGCCACCCACGCGGTCCCCGGCACCTGAGCCATCGCGCCAAGCGCGCCAAAGAACATCAGGCAAAACAGCGAACAGACGACCTTGGGGAAGAGCGACGTTCCTCGATTCTTTTGTATCACTGCACACCTTCCTTCATTCGCCGGTGAAAGGGTTATTTTCCGCGGGCGATCCGCCGCCGACAGCACACCGGCGATTATCCCCGCGCCGGTGCCGAAAGTCAAGCGTTAAAGCGCCGAGCGGCCCCGGGCAAAACGCCCCTCCCCCGCCGAATTGATTTTCCCTCTTTCTTTGGCTACAATTTTTCCTGCGGCCGGGCAAGTAAAGAAAAAGCCCCGAAAACAAGTTTGCCTTCCCACTCCCTAACATATTTCGATGAAAGGACCCACCTAAGATGACATTCTCTCGACGTTCCTTCCTGGCGAGTACCCTCGGCGCCGCTTCGCTGGCCATGACAGGCCGAGCGGTGAATTTCGCTCAAGAACAGACGATCGCCGGTTTCGACGAAACCGATACCAACGCCAATAAAGAGGCCGTCTGGCAGCCGAAGAGCGACCGCAAGATCCGCATGGGAATCGTCGGCTACGGCGTGTGCCGTTTCGGAACCGCTTTTGACCTTCAAAATCACCCGAACGTCGACGTCGTCGCCGTCAGCGACCTGTTCCCCGACCGCTGCAGCGAGCTGGCCAAACAGTGCCACTGCGACAAGACCTACCCGTCACTGGAGGAGATGGTCAAAGACGACTCGATCGAGGCGATCTTCGTCGCGACCGACGCGGCGCACCACGGCCAGCACTGCATCGAGGTCATGCGTCACGGCAAGCATGTGGCCACCGCGGTTCCCGCGGTCTTGGGAAACTTGGAAGAAGCCGACCAGCTCTACCAGACCGTCAAAGAGACCGGCCTGACCTACATGATGTTCGAGACGACCGCCTACCGCGACAGTGTCTACGCCTCGCGCGAACTGTACAAAAGGGGTCTCTTCGGGAAAATCCTCTACTCCGAGGGAGAATACTTCCATTACGCCAGCACCCCCATCGACTCTTACAAGGGCTGGCGGATCGGGCTGCCCCCGCAGTGGTATCCGACCCACTCCAACGGCTTCTATACCTGCGTCACCGGCGGAAGCTTCACCGAGGTGACCTGTTATGGCACCCCCTCGCTTCTGGATCCCTTCAAGCCCGAAAACAACGCCTACGGCAATAAGTTCGGGACCGAGATCGCCCTGTTCAAAACCAGCGAGGGGGGCACGGCGCGAATGGGCGTCGCGTGGGACTGCCCCGGCTACCACGCCGAGGCCGGCCGCAATCACGGACAGTTCGGGACCTTCTTCGATAGCTTCCAATCGGAACTCTCCGACATCGCAGAAAAGGCCGCCGCCATCGATCTGCGCAAACCGCCTCTCCCCCCGGGGGTCGAAGCGGGCGGTCACGGCGGTTCTCACGGCTATCTGGGGAACGAGTTCGTCGAGTCGATTCTCGAGCAGCGCAAGCCGCTGGTCGATATCGCCTGCGCGCTCAACACCACGGTCTCGGGGGTGGTCGCCCACCAGTCGGCAATGCGCGACGGCGAGCATTTGACGATCCCGCAGTATGTCTACCCGTTTGAGAAGTAGTTCCATACTGTGACACGCTTTTTGGGGGGAACATCGTTCCCCCCTTTCTTTAACCGTTCCCCCCAATACCGAGAAAGATTATTTCGTTCGATGCGCCTCCTCAAATCCACCGCTTTGTTTTTTGTCCTAACGTCTCTTCTGCTGCCCGCGGCGCTGAGGGCCGCGACCGAGACGACCTCGCTCGACGGCCTCTGGCAGGCGAGGATCGACCCCGACAACGTCGGAAAAACCGAGGAGTGGTTCGCCCGTCCCCTCAGCGATTCGGGAGAAACCTCCCCTTTGGCCGTCCCCGGCGTGATCCAGCTCGCCTGGCCCGACTATCACGGGCTGGCCTGGTACGAACGAACTTTCGTCACCCCCGATAACCCGAACAAAAACGGGCGGTATATCCTGCGTTTCTGGCAGGCGGAATACCGCGCCGACGTCTGGCTCAACGGGGTCTGGCTCGGTTTCCACGAGGGGGGCGAAGCCGCCTTTGAGCTCGACGCCACCGAGGCGATCCTGCCCCGCGGAAAAACCAACCGCCTGACGGTGCGGGTCCTCAACGCCGCCGACACGCCGATCGACGGGATTTCGATGGCGAACACCCCTCACCGAAACAACACCAACGTCGTCGTCCCGGGTTCGGGCTACTCCTCCGGGGGGCTGGTCGACTCGGTGGAACTTTTGTGCGCTCCCGCGGTGAGAATCACCGATCTGCAGCTGCTGCCCAACTGGAAGACCGGCCGGATCGAGGTCCGGGCGACGGTCGAGAACACCCTCCCGGGGAAGGCCGCCGCGTCGCTGACCCTCGGCGTGTGTGGTACCGACGGGGGGACGCCGGTCACGGGGAATCCGACCGATGAAATCGAGATCCCCCGGGGCAAATCGACGATCACCTCGGCCATCACCGTTGCTGATTTCAAGCTCTGGGAACTCAACGACCCGAACCTCTACACCGTCACCGCCGACCTGAGCGCCCGCGAACCGAAAAAAGCGGCCGCGCCGAAGAGCGCCGCGGCCGATCGGCGCTCGGCCGTCTGCGGTTTTCGTGATTTCCGATTCGAGCGCGGCGCGTTCCGACTCAACGGAAAACGGATCTACGTGAAATGTTCTCACTCGGGGAGCGACTCGCCGATCACCTATCGTGTGCCGCTCGATCCCGATCTGTTCCGCCGCGATATCCTCACCTGCAAGGCGATGGGATTCAATATGATCCGCTACATCGCCGGCATGCCCCGCCGGTTCCAGCTCGATCTGTGCGACCGGGTCGGCTTTATGGTCTACGACGAATGTCTGGCCGGCTGGTGTTTCGGTCCGTGTCCGGAAAGAAAGCAGCGCTACACCGACCAAATTCTCGGGATGATCGAGCGCGACCGCAACCACCCCAGCGCGGTGATCTGGGGGCTTCTCAACGAAACCATGGATTCCGAACTGGTCCTCTTCGCCGCCTCGTTCCTGCCTCAGGTCCGCCAAGCCGATCCCGATCGGGTCGTGATACTCAACAGCGGAAGTTTTGACGGGTATGACGGCGATATTCCCGCCGTCGGCTATTCCGTTTGGCGCCGAAGCGACGGTTCCGCGACGCCGTCGGCGGTCAAAAACGACACCGACCGCGACTTCGACCGCGAAGAAACCCACTGGCCGGCGGGCGTCTTCTGCCTCCACCCCGGAGCCGTGAACGGGGAATATTCCGCGGCGCGCTTCACCGCCCCGATCGAAGGGACGTACACCGTCTCGGCTCGGTTTTTCGGCACCTACATCAGGGGGACCACCACCTCGATCGATCTGCTGCGGGGGAATAAAAAGGTCAATCAAAAGATCTGGTCCGGCGATATCAATCTGTCTTCGGGGAGCAACGAAGCGGCGTACAGCGGCCAGCTGACTCTTCGCGCCGGAGAGAATCTCAACGTCGTCGTCGGGATCGGCAACGGCAGCGGCGGCGGCGACACCACGGCGGTCGATCTGAAGATCACCGCCCCCGACGGAACGCTCTACGACATCGCGGCCGACTTCGATTTCGAAGCGAATCCGCGCGGCGTTTGGTCGTACGGCTGCCTGGCCGGCGGCGAACAGCCCGATCTGTCGACCTTCGAACTCTACACGCTCGGACAGGGCCCGGAGACGATCGAGCCGATCGGACGCTACGCCAATCCGGGCAGCGAGGATTGGAGTAACGACATGGCGGACTACCATCCCTATCGACAGTTTCCTCACACGGCCGAGACCCTCCGTGATCTTCGCACCTTCGACAGCAGCAAGGGTTACCCCTATGTTTCGCTGGGGATCGGCAAAACGGACAAACGTCCGGTCTTTCTGTCGGAGTACGGCATCGGAAGCGGCGTCGACCTGTTCCGGCTGACGCGCCTTTACGAGCAGAATCACGGGACCGACAGCGCCGACGCGCGGCACTACCGATGGCGGCTCGACGGCTTTATGGCCGATTGGGACCGCTGGGGGCTCGAAGACACCTTCTACGCGCCGGAAGATTTCTTCCGTCAGGCGATTGCCCGAATGGCCGAGCAGCGCCGAATCGGGATCAACGCCATCCGGTCCAACCCTCATGTGGTGGCGCACAGCTTGACCGGAACCCACGACCAGGGGACCGCCGGCGAGGGACTGACCACCATCTGGCGCGAGTACAAACCGGGAACCATCGAGACGATGGCCGATCTGTTCGCCCCGCTGCGTTTGTGCCATTTCGCCGAGCCGCTGCACTGTTTCAGCGGTTCGGAGGTTCATCTCGAATCGGTCCTGGCGAACGAGGATATCCTCCCCCCGGGAGATTACCCGGTGCGTTTCATCGTCACCGGCCCGAACAACACGCGCGTCTTCGACCAGATCCGGACCGTCACCATCCCAACCCCCGCGCCGGGGGAAGAAAACCCGATGTCGATCCCGATCTTCGACGAGACGATCCGCGTTGACGGCCCTCAAGGGGAATATCATTTCCGCGCCGAGTTTGAGGAAAACGCCGCGGCGTGCGGCGGCGATGAGCGCTTCTACGTCGCCGACCGGTCGGCGCTGCCGGCGGTCGAAGGCCCGATCGCCGTCTGGGACGATTCGGGGCTTGTTGACCTATTGCGCGGCATGGGCATCGACGCCTCCCCCTTAGATATGGCCGCCGCGAAGCCGGAGGGGCTTCGAATCGTCGTCGGACAGACGGCCGAGCAGACGCCGGAGGCGTTCGAGCGATTGATGAAACTGGTTCAGGCCGGAGCGCGTGTTCTGTTTTTGCGGCCCCAGAACAGTTTGGCCCGCGTCGATTACAGCCGCGAGGCCATTTACATACCGCCGCGGACCGTTCTGGCCTGCGTCGCCGATAAACCGCCCCTTCCGGCGATGAACTTCGAAATCCTCCCGAACTGGCTCTACCTCAAGGACGACTGGACCAAGCGCAGCGCCTTCTTCGAGTCTCTCCCGTGCGGTGAGGTGTGTGACGGTATCTTCTACCGCGAGCTGATTCCCGAGGTGACGTTCAGCGCCGAGGAACTGGCACCCGACGAGGTGATCGCCGGGGCGTTCAACACGTCGTTCGGCTACTCCTCGGGACTTTCCATCGCCAGCTGGAACGTCGGCTCCGGCCGGGTGGTCCTCAGCACCTGGCGGATTCTCGAGAACCTTCCGGGACATCCCATCGCCGAGCGCCTGCTGCGCAACATGCTGCGCGGCCTTTGACCCCCGTCGAAAGGTCCATCACCCGGAACCCATTGCCCCAGCCCCCATAAACAGGAACCGACCGTTACCATGACACCGAAAAAAACGCTCCTTTGGCTCCCCGCCCTGCTGGCTTTTCTCTCCCCCCGAGCGCTTTGGGCCGCGACCGAAACGACCTCGCTCGACGGCGTCTGGCAGGTTCGCATCGATCCCGACAACGTCGGAAAAACCGACCAGTGGTTCGCCCGTCCCCTGAGCGAATCGGGAGAGGTCTCCGCGCTGGAGGTCCCCGGCGTGATTCAGAAGAACTGGCCCGACTATCACGGGCTGGCCTGGTACGAGCGGACATTCGCCACCCCCGACAACCCGAACCAGAACGGACGGTATATCCTGCGCTTCTGGCAGGCGGAATACCGCGCCGACGTTTGGCTCAACGGGGTTTACCTCGGTTTCCACGAGGGGGGCGAGGTGGCGTTTGAACTCGACGCCACCGAGGCGATGGCCCCCTTGGGGGATTCCAACCGCCTCACCGTTCGTGTCCTCAACGCCGCCGATACGCCGATCGACGGGATTTCGATGGCGAACGTCTCGCACCGCTACAACATGAACACCATCATCCCGGGGTACGGCTATTCGACCGGGGGTCTGGTCGACTCGGTGGAACTGCTGAAAACCCCCGCGGTGCGGCTAACCGACCTGCAGCTGATCCCGAACTGGAAGACCGGCGAAATCGAGGCCCGCGCGACGGTCGAAAACACCCTCCCGGGAAAGATCGCCGCGGCGATTCGGCTGTGCGCCGCCTCGAGCGACGGGGGTACTTATGTCACGACCCCCGGTACCGAGGCAGTCGAAATCCCCCAGGGTAAATCGACCATCACCTCGGCGATCACCGTCCCCGACTTTAAGCTCTGGGAACTGAACGACCCGAACCTCTACACCGTCGCCGCCGCGCTGGACGCTTATGATTTATCCCAAGCGGCCGAGCGAAAACAAATCGCGGCCGACAAAAGGTCGGCCGTCTGCGGTTTTCGCGATTTCCGCTTCGAGCGCGGCTCGTTCCGGCTCAACGGGAAACGCATCTACTTAAAGTGCTCCCACTCCACGTGCGAGACGCCGATCACCTTCCGCGTCCCGATCGACAACGACTTCTTCCGGCGCGATATCCTCGCCTGCAAGACGATGGGGTTCAATATGATCCGCTACATCGCCGGGATGCCCCGCCGGTTCCAGCTCGACCTGTGCGACCGGGTCGGCTTTTTAGTCTACGAGGAATGTCTTTCCGCCTGGCGTTTCGACAAGTGCCCCGAACGGCCCCAGCGGTACCTCGACAACATCCTCGGGATGATCGAGCGTGACCGCAATCACCCCAGCGTCGTGATCTGGGGACTGCTGAACGAAACCAGCGAAGACGAACTGGTTCTCTACGCCGCCTCGCTTCTGCCGCAAATCCGCCGGGCCGATCCCGACCGGGTCATTATGCTCAACAGCGGCAGCTGGGACCGATTCGACGCCGAGGCGGCCGGCGGCGTCGACTACTCCGCCTGGCGGCGAAAGTACGCCCCGCACACGCCGACGGCCTTTAAAAACGGCACCGACAACGAAATCATCGACGACAATACCCGCTGGCCGGCCAAGACCTTCTTCCTGCATCCCGGGGCGGCGGGAGGCGAATACGCCGCGGCGCGCTTCACCGCCCCGACCGAGGGGAACTACACCGTCGCGGCGCGATTCTTCGGTACCTTTTTGGGAGGGACCACCACCTCGATCGATCTGTTCCAGGGGGATAAAAAGATCTGGTCGGGCGATATTAACCTGGCCTCGGGGAGCAACGAGGCGGCCTACGACGGCGAACTGCGGCTGGCCGCCGGCGAGGTGTTCAGCGTCGTCGTCGGGATCGGCAACGAAAACGGCGGCGGCGACACCACGGCGGTTGACCTTAAAATCACCGCCCCCGACGGGCACTTCTACGACGTGATGGCCGACTGCCAGTTTGAAACAAACCCGTGCGGCGTCTGGTCATACGGCTATCTGGCCCCCGGCGATCAGCCCGATCTTTCGACCTTCACGCTCTTCACCCTCGGCCAGGAGCGGTTCTGTTACGAGCCGATCGGGCGCTGCGCCAACCCCGGCGACGAGAGCTGGAGCAATGTCCTGGCGGACACCCACCCCTACCGGAACGTTCCGCACACGCCCGAAATCATTCAGGAACTGCGCCGCCACGACAGCACCTTCCGGCCCGAGTTCCTCCCGCGGCGCGGCGCCGATCAGCCCGGCAGCCGCGCGGTATTCCTTTCGGAGTACGGGATCGGCAGCGCGGTCGACCTGTTCCGGCTGGCGCGTCTGTTCGAGCAGTACCACGGAACCGACGCCCCCGACGCCAAGCACTATAAAGCGCGGCTCGACGGTTTTATGGCCGATTGGAACCGGTGGAACCTCGACGACACCTTCGGCTCGCCGGAAGATTTCTTCCGCCAGGCGATCGCCCGCATGGCCGAACAGCGCCGAATCGGGATCAACGCCATCCGTTCCAACCCCCGCGTGATCTCGCACAGCGTGACGAGCACCCACGACCAGGCGATGGCCGGGGAGGGACTGACCACGCTGTGGCGCGAATACAAGCCGGGAACCATCGACACGATGGCCGACCTGTTCGCCCCGCTGCGTTTCTGTCACTTCGCCGAGCCGCCGCAATGTTTCAGCGGTTCGGAGGTTCACTTCGAGTCGGTCCTGGTGAACGAAGATGTCCTCCCGCCGGGGGACTACCCGGTGCGGTTCATCATCACCGGCCCGAATAATACCCGCCTCTTCGACGAGGTACGAACCATCACCATCCCCACCCCGCCGGAAGGGGAAGAAAACCCATTCGCCATTTCGATCTTCGACGAGACGCTCCCCGTCGCCGGCCCTGAAGGGGAATATCATTTCCGCGCTGAGTTTGAGCAAAACGCCGCGGCCTGCGGCGGCGATGAGCGCTTCTGGGTCACCGACCGGGCGACACTTCCGGCGGTCGAAGGCCCGATTGCCGTCTGGGGGAGCGATCCCTCCCTTGTCGACACTTTGCGCGGCATCGGCATCGACGCCTCTCCCTTAGACATAACCTCCGCCCGGCCGGAAGGGCTGCGAATCGTCGTCGGCCAGACGGCCGAACAAGACGATCCGGGGTTCGATCGGCTGATGAAATTCGTCCAAGCCGGGGCGCGTGTTTTGTTCCTGGTTCCCCAGCAAGCGGCGGCCCGGGTGAAGGATATCCCGATCGTTCCGGGCGATGTAACCTTTGAGCAGCTTCCCCAGTGGCTCTACCACAAGGACGACTGGACCAAACGAAGCGCCTTCTTCGATTCTCTTCCGTGCGGCGATGTGTGCGACTACATCTTCTACCGCGAGGTGATCCCCACCTTCACGTTCAACGGTCCGCAGCTGATCCCCGACGAGGTGATGGCCGGGGCGTTCAACACGCAGTCGGGCTACTCCTCGGGGCTTTCGATCGCCGGCTGGAATGTCGGCTCCGGCCGGGTGGTTTTCAGCACCTGGCGGATTCTCGAAAATCTCCCGGGGAACCCGATCGCCGAGCGGCTGCTTCGCAATATGCTGCGCGGCCTGTAAAAGCGCCGCTTTCGCCGTCCCGAATTGATTTTCCCCTTCCCTTCGGCTAGAATTTATCACGGCTCTTTCAAGGGAAAGAGCTCCCGTGAAGCAAGGTTTTACCCGGCACAAATCACGTGTTGAAGAAAAGATACCGCGTTTCTAAAGAAAGGTCCCGCCATCATGACATTCTCTCGACGTTCCTTCCTGGCGCGCACCCTCGGTGCCGCGTCGCTGGCCATGACAAGCCGGGCGATGAATTTCGCTCAAGAACAGACGATCGCCGGTTTCGACGAAACCGATACCAACGCCAATGAAGAGGCCGTCTGGCAGCCGAAGAGCGACCGCAAGATCCGCATGGGAATCGTCGGCTACGGCGTGTGCCGCTTCGGCGCCGCCTTTGGCCTTCAGAATCACCCGAACGTCGATGTCGTCGCCGTCAGCGACCTTTTCCCCGACCGCTGCAATGGTCTGGCCGCGGAGTGCCATTGTGAGAAGACCTACCCGTCGCTGGAGGAGATGGTCAAAGACGACTCGATCGAGGCGATCTTCGTCGCGACCGACGCCCCCCACCACGCCCAGCACTGCATCGAGGCGATGCGCCACGGCAAGCACGTGGCCACCGCGGTTCCGGCGGTCTTCGGCAGCTTGGAAGACGCCGACCGGCTCTACGAGACCGTCAAAGAAACCGGCCTGACCTATATGATGTTCGAGACGACCGCCTGGCGCGACGGTGCCTACGCCTCGCGTGAGCTCTACAAGCAGGGGCTCTTCGGGAAAATGATCTACTCCGAGGGGGAATATTATCACTACGGCTGCCACCTGATCGACTCGCTCAACGGCTGGCGGATCGGTCTGCCTCCGCAGTGGTACCCCACCCACTCCAATGGCTTCTACACCTGCGTCACCGGCGGAAGCTTCACCGAGGTGACCTGCTACGGCATGCCGAGCGTTTTCGACGCCTACATCCCCGAGAACAACGCCCACGGGAATAAGTTCGGGACGGAGATCGCCCTGTTCAAGACCAGCGAGGGGGGCGCGGCGCGAATGGGCGTCTCGTGGGACACCCCGGGCCACGGAGGCGAGACCGGACGCAACCGGGGCCAGTTCGGGAGCTTCTTCGACAGTTTCCAAACGGAAATTCCCGAGATCAGCGAGAAGTTCGCCGCCTTAGACCTGCGCAAGCCCCCCCTTCCCCCGGGGGTCGAATCGGGCGGTCACGGCGGTTCCCACGGCTATCTGGGGAACGAGTTCGTCGAGGCGATCCTCGAGCAGCGCAAGCCGCTGGTCGATATCGCCTGCGCGCTCAACACCACGGTCTCGGGCGTCGTCGCTCACCTGTCGGCGATGCGTGACGGCGAGCATATGACGATCCCGCAGTACGTCTACCCGTTTGAGAAATAACCCCAGAAAAACGGGACGCCCCTATGGAGAAGGAAAACGGCCAATGGATTATGTGCGGGCTGGACGAGTCCGACCCGGAATGTATCGGCAATATAGACGAGCTGACCGCCTTTGTCGATAAGGTCGGGTTCGTTCCCCTTTTCCAAAACAGCGTCCCCGGTTTTTCGGTCGAGGAGCATACCAGCCCCAACTACTGGTGGACCGGTCACGCCGTCAAAGATCCCTGGCAGTGGCGCGTTTACGCCGCCCAGCAGAGGCGGGTCGCCTACGGCAAGTTTTTCGGCGGCAAGGCGGGGTTCATCTCGCTTAAGTGGCTGGGGCGCTTCGCCAATTACCGCCGGGAGGGATGTGATTTCTACACCCTCTGGCGGGAAGAGCGGGTTGCCCCCCGTCAGCAGAAGATTATGGACTGTTTCCTGCGGATCGGCGAGCTGGCGACCTGCGATATAAAAAAGCGCGCCGGTTTCGGCCGCGGCGGCGAAAAGGGGTTCGAGGGGACGATCACCTCGCTGCAGGAAAAGCTCTTTTTAGTCGCCACCGACTTCCGCCGCCGCGTCACCAAACAGGGGAACCCCTACGGCTGGGATGTCGCCGTCTACGCCCTCCCCGAAGACCTCTGGGGGGACGACTGTACAAAATGCGCTAAAGAAACGCCGCTGGAATCGTACCGGGCGATCACGCGGCACTTCAAAAAGCTCTATCCCCGGCACACCGAGCGGGACATTGTCTCGCTGATCGGCAAAGCGCCCGGCTCCCCTTCCCCGCGTGAAAGTCAGTGGGCGATGGTGCTGCCCCAAAAGCCGAAAACCGCGGTAAAAAAACCGGCGGCAAAGAAGGCCGCCGCCAAAAAGCCCGCGGCGAAAAAAAAGACCGCCGCCCCAAAGAAACCGGCAAAACGCACGCGCAAAAAAGCCGCGAAATAAACCGCGCCCCGGCATTGGCGGTGTTATAGCATTATCACAACGTTTTCAAGAAAGGTCCGCCTCCCCATGACTACCCGACGCCCCTGCCGGTGTCTTCGCGCCGCCGCGCTTGTGCTGTTTTCGACGCTGGCCGCCGTTTCGTCCGCCGCGCTCTTCGCCGAGGCCCCCTATAAGGCGATCCGCTTTAAGGTCGACGTCACCCCGGCGGTGGGGCTTGATATGGCCTACTGCCCGAACAACAAGGTCGATTCGCCGATCTATGTCGGCGGCGTGGTCCTCGACGACGGCGCCACCCGGGTCGTCTGGTGCAGCTGCGACTATATCTACATCTGCGGCGAGACCTACGAAGATTGGCAAAAGAAAATCGCCGAGGCCGCCGGCTGCCCGCCGGAAAACGTCTTTCTGCATTCGGTCCACCTGCACGACTCGATGCGCGTCGCCCCCGAATTCAATCCTCCCGCCGGGGCGGTGGACGACGACGGCAAGCCGATCCCGCTGGAGGGTTCCGACCCCGAGTACGTCGCCAAGTCGATCGGCGATATTACCGCCGAAATCGCCCGGCTGGTGGCCGACGACGCCTGGGTCCCCATCGCCGAGCTGAAGACCGCCGAGACGCGCGTCGGCGGACTGGCGGCCAACCGGCGGCTGGTCGACGAAAGCGGCAAGTGCGTGGAGATGCGCTTTTCGATGGTGACCGACCCGGCGCTTCAGGCGTGGCCGACCGGCCTGATCGACCCGATGCTTCGGACCGTGGCGCTGGTCAAAGAAGACGGCGGCATTTACGCCGCGCTTCACTTTTACGCCACCCACCCGCAGTCGGCCTACCGGCGCAGCATGGTCTCCGGCGACGTCCCCGGGTGGGCCGTCCGCTACGCCTGCGAGAAGACCCCCGACACCCTTCACTTCTATTTCAACGGCTGCGGCGCCAATATCTCTCTGGGGAAATATAACCCCTCGGCCGATGGGGAGGCGATCGCCGTGCTCGGCACGCGGCTGGGAGAATACCTGGTCAAAAATCTCTCGCTCTTAGAGGACCGCGCCAGCGGGCCGATCCGTCTGTACCGCGCCGTGGTGTCGATTCCGTACGACCCCGAGCGGGTCAACCCCGAACACAAAACCTGGGGGACGCGGGCGTACTTTGAAAAGACGATCGACCATTGGCGCACCGCGCCGATCACCCGTTTTAACGCCGGGGAGGTGAATATTCTCTCGTTCGGCTTATCGGAACTGGGCATCGAATACCAGCTCTACGCGCAGGAACTGGTTCCCGAGAACTTCCTGGCGGTCGCCGGCTACGGCAACGGGATCTACCGGTACATGCCGGTGGCCAAGGCGTTTGAGGAGGGGGGATACGAGTGCTCGCTGTACGCCGGTATGGTGACCCCCGAAATCGAACCGGCCTTGAAAGCTGGTATCCGCGAGGTCCTCGCCGAGCTGATCGCCCATCCCGGGTGGGTCGGCGCGCCGCAAAAGTAAATACTCTAGGTGAGTTTTATCCCCATACGTAAAAAAGGAAAACAACCATGCGAACAAAACAGCCGCTCCTCTTGGCAGTACTCTTGATCGGAGCCCTGTCCGCCGTTTTCGCCGCAGGTCTGCGCGCCGAGGCCCCCTATAAGGCGATCCGCTTTAAGGTCGACGTCACCCCGCCGGTGGGGCTCGATATGGCCTACTGCCCGAACAACAAAGTCGATATGCCGATCTACGTCGGCGGCGTGATTCTCGACGACGGTGCCACCCGGGTCGTCTGGTGCACCTGCGATTACATCTACGTCTGCGGCCAGACCTACGAGCAGTGGCAGCGAAAAATCGCCGATGCCGCCGGCTGCCCGCCTGAGAACGTCTTTTTGCACTCGGTCCACCAGCACGACTCGATGCGGGTCGCCCCCGAGTTCAATCCCCCCGACGGGGCGGTGGACGACAATGGCAAGCCGTTTCCGCTGGAGGGCTCCGACCCCGGGTACGTCGCCAAGTCGATCGCCGATATCACCGCCGAGATCGCCCGTCTTATCGGCAACGACGCCTGGGTCCCGATCGCAAGTCTGAAAACGGCCGAAACCCGCGTCGGCGGCCTCGCGTCGAATCGGCGGCTGGTCGACGAAAGCGGCAAAGGGGTCACGATGCGCTGGACGATGACGACCGACCCGGCCCTTCAGGCGTGGCCGACCGGCGTGATCGACCCGATGCTGCGGACCGTGGCGCTGGTCAAAGAAGACGGTACCATTTACGCCGCGCTGCACTTCTACGCCACCCATCCGCAGTCGGCCTATCGGCGCGGTATGGTCTCCGGCGACGTTCCGGGGTGGGCCATCCGCTACGCCTGTGAGAAGACCCCCGATACCCTTCACTTCTATTTCAACGGCTGCGGCGGGAACATCACGATGGGGAAATACAACCCCTCGGCCGACGCGGCGGCGATCGTCGCGCTCGGCACTCGGCTGGGTAATTATCTCCTTAAGAACCTCGACCGTCTGGAGGACCGCGCCAGCGGGCCGATCCGTCTGTTCCGCGTGGAGATCGACGTCCCGCTCGACCCGCAGCGGGCCAACCCCGAACACCAGACCTGGGGAAACCGCGCGTACTTCGAGAAGACCTTCGACCACTGGAAGCGCTCGTCGATCACCCGCTTCAACGCCGGGGAGGTGAATATCCTCTCGTTCGGGCTGTCGGAACTGTGTATCGAGTACCAGCTCTACGCGCAGGAACTCGTCCCCGAGAACTTCCTGGCGACGGCCGCCTACGGAAACGGGATCTACTGGTACATGCCGGTGGCCAAGGCGTTTGAGGAGGGGGGATACGAGTCGAATGTCGAGGCCTGCCTGGTCACCCCCGAAATCGAGCCGGTCTTAAAAGCGGGGATCCGCGAGGCGCTCGCCGAGCTGATCGCTCACCCGGGATGGACCGGAGCGCCGCAAAAGTAACCCCTTCGGCCGAAAGCGTCCTCGAAACAGGGCCCCTCAAGGAGAATCAGCCGATGACAAAAACAAAGCCACAACGGTATCTTGCCGCGGCGCTGCTGTTTTGGGCCCTGGCGGGCTTTTGCGCCGCCGGTCTGCGGGCCGAGGCCCCCTATAAGGCGATCCGCTTTAAGGTCGACGTCACCCCTCCGGTGGGGCTCGATTTGGCCTACTGCCCAAACAACCAAATCGATATGCCGATCTACGTCGGCGGCATCATCCTCGACGACGGTGCCGCCCGGGTCGTCTGGTGCACCTGCGATTACATCTACGTCTGCGGTGAAACTTACGAAGATTGGCAAAAAAAAATCGCCGAGGCCGCCGGCTGCCCGCCGGAGAACGTCTTTTTGCACTCGGTCCATCAGCACGACTCGATGCGGGTCGCCCCCGAGTACAATCCCCCTGCCGGGGCGGTCGACGACGATGGGAACCGAATCCCGCTGGAGGGCTCCGACCCGGACTATGTCGCCAAGTCGATCGGCGATATCACCGCCGAAATCGCCCGGCTTGTGGCCGAAAACGCCTGGGTTCCGATCGCCGAGCTGAAGACAGCCGAGACGCGCGTCGGCGGCCTGGCGTCGAACCGGCGGATCCTCAACGACGAAGGCGTTTGTTACACCAGCCGCTCCTCGATGGTGCTCGACCCGGCGATGCAGGCGCTCCCCACCGGGGTGATCGACCCGATGCTGCGGACCGTGGCGCTGGTCAAAGAAGACGGCAGCGTCTACGCCGCCCTGCACTTCTACGCCACCCATCCGCAGTCGGCCTATCTGCGCGGCATGGTTTCCGGCGATGTCCCCGGATGGGCGGTTCGGTACGCCTGCCAAAAGACCCCCGACACCCTTCACTTCTACTTCACCGGCTGCGCCGGGAACGTCACCGTGGGGAAATACAATCCCTCGGCCGGCGCGGCGGCGATCGTCACGCTCGGCACGCGGCTGGGGGAATACCTGGTGAGAAATCTTGATCGGCTGGAAGACCGCGCCGTCGGCCCGATCCGTCTGTTCCGCGTGGAAATCAACGTCCCGCTCGACCCGGCGCGGGCGAACCCCGAGCATTTGGCCTGGGGGATGCGCGCGTACTTCGAGAAGACCTTCGACCACTGGAAGCGCTCGTCGATCACCCGTTTTAACGCCGGGGAGGTGAATATCCTCTCGTTCGGTCTGTCGGAAATCTGTGTCGAATACCAGCTCTACGCGCAGGCGCTGGTCCCAGAGAACTTCCTGGCGACGGCAGCGTACGGGAACGGGATCTACTGGTATATGCCTCTGGCCAAGGCGTTCGACGAGAAGGGGTACGAGTCGTGCGTCGCCGCCTGCCTGGTCACCCCCGAAATCGAGCCGGTCTTAAAGGCGGGGATCCGTGAGGCCCTCGCCGAGCTGATCGCCCACCCCGGGTGGACCGGCGCGCCAAAGAAGTAAATACCACAGGTGTGTTTTTCCTCATACGGAAAAAAGGAGAATAATCATGCGAACAAAACAGCCGCTCTTTCTGGCAGTACTCTTGATATTGACTCTGTCCACCGTTTTCGCCTCCGGTCTTCACGCCGAGGCCCCCTATAAGGCGATCCGCTTTAAGGTCGACGTCACCCCGGCCCTTGGGCTCGACATGGCCTACTGCCCGAACAACAAGGTCGATATGCCAATCTACGTCGGCGGCGTGATCCTCGACGACGGCGCCACCCGGGTCGTCTGGTGTACCTGTGATTACATCTACATTTGCGGCGAAACCTACGAGCAGTGGAAGCAGCGCATTGCCGCATCCGCCGGCTGTCCGGTCGAAAACGTCTTTCTCCACTCGGTCCATCAGCACGACTCGATGATGATCGCCCCCGAGTTCAATCCCCCGGTCGGGGCGGTGGACGACGACGGGAACCGAATCCCGCTGGACGGGAGCGACCCCGAGTACGTCGCCAAGTCGATCGGCGATATCACCGACCAGATCGCGCGTCTGGTGGCCGACGACGCCTGGGTTCCCATTGCGGCGCTGAAGACCGCCGAGACGCGCGTCGGCGGGCTGGCGGCCAACCGGCGGCTGGTCGACGAAACCGGCAAGTGTGTCGCGATGCGCTGGACGATGACGACCGACCCGGCGATTCAGGCGTGGCCGACCGGCCTGATCGACCCGATGCTCCGAACCGTGGCGCTGATCAAAGAGGACGGCGGCATCTACGCGGCGCTTCACTTCTACGCCACCCACCCGCAGTCGGCCTACCGGCGAAGCATGGTCTCCGGCGATGTCCCGGGGTGGGCGGTCCGATACGCCTGCGAGAAAACCCCCGATACCCTTCACTTTTACTTCACCGGCTGCGCCGGGAACATCACCATGGGGAAATACAACCCCTCGGCCGACGCGGCGGCGATTGTCGCGCTCGGCACGCGCCTGGGAGAGTATCTTCTTAAGAACCTCGACCGTCTGGAGGACCGCGCCAGCGGCCCGATCCGCCTGTACCGCGCCGAAGTCACCATTCCCTTCGACCCGGAAAGGGTCTACCCCCGTCACTCGACCTGGGGGATACACGCCTACCTCGAAAAAACCCTCGAC
>JAFRFG010000064.1 GCA_017434455.1 Thermoguttaceae bacterium
AGCGCTACGTCATCGTTCCGGCGCTGGGCTACATCTGTCCCAAAATCGAGTACTATGATCCCCAGACGGGAGGGTTGTTCCAGGAATACGAGGCGAGTGATTTTGTGCTTCATCAGCGGTCGGGACTGTACTATCCGACGCGTTATCGAGAAACCGTATATGACCCCTCGACCGGTAGAATGAGGGAAAACAAGGAGTACACGATCCATCAGGAGACGTTATCGCTGAACGAACCTATGAGTCCCAAAGACTTTTTCATCGAGGTTCCCGAAGGGCTCAGAGTTGTGGATCAGCGCGGCGGCGACGATGAGGAATACATCGCTGAGGCGTCGGGAGTTTTGACGCTGGAGCCGGACGGACTGGTGCTGGACAAGAAGGCGTGGCTGAGGAAAACGATCGCTGCCCCGCCGAATATATACTCCGTGTATTACCAGAACGCGCTGCCGCGCATCCTTCTTATGGCGCTGGGAGCCGCGCTGATAGTCTTTGCCCTGGTCAGACGAAGACGAAACAAATCGCCGCGGCGGCCCGAGGAACCATCGGTTCCCCAGGCGGAATAAGCCCGCTTGCGCGCGGCGCCGGTTTTATTGCTCCTGCTGTTCAACCAGGGTAAACGGCCGCGTCAGCCCGTAGGGAATCAGGTCGTACTGGTTTCCCGCCGGGGGTTGATCGGGGAAGGGGACGAAATCGTCGTAGTAGCCCCGCTCGATGTAATATTTTCCCTTAAAGTGCGGTCCGCACCAGTTTCGGGGAGAGGCGGTTAGGATAACCTCGACGGTGTTGGCCCCGTCTTTTAACAGGCCGGTCACCTCGAGGCGGCACGGCTCGCAGTAGACGACCCCCGCCTCTTGGCCGTTGACGCGAATATGAGCGGTCGCCGCGTTCCAGTCGACCCCCGGCTCACGGCCGAGGTAGCCGAGCCGAGGCAGCTGCGCGAAGTATCGGCACGAATCGTCTTTATCGACGGTGAAGGTTTCCCGGTAGGCGACCCGCTGGCCGTAGAACGGCATGCCGAGGTTGGTCCAAAAGAGCGATTCCGGGTCGTCGCTCCACGTTTTTTCCGTCGGGGCGGTGATTTTAAACCCGTCGGATGTCTCGACCACGTCGAAATCCCCCAGCAGGTAGATCGGGACGACCTCGCAGAAGATATCCATCGTCTCCAGAGAAAGGGTAAGCTCGTTTTCCCCCGCTTGGATCGCCGAACGGATATCGACCTTTTTCGCGCTTCGGTCAAACCACCATTCCTGCGACGGGGTGACCGTTTGGCCGTTGCAGGATATCGTAAACTTCTTGGGTTCCTCCACCACCGCGAAGAACGGGCGGTCTGTGCCGGAGGCGAAATACGACGGGTCGATCGTGAACGTCCAGCGGGTCTGGTACCCTTTCCCCGGCTCAAACGTCCGGTCGACCAGATCACGCTTGCGCTGCGGGAGATGGCACCACGGGTTATTCTCATAACCGAAGTGATGCCACATCTTTTGATCCAGCGCGCGGTAGTATTGATTTTCCGCCGCGACCTGGCCGTCGAGCACCAGCGTGCCGTAGTTGAGGAACATCACGTTATCGTCCAGCCGCTCGATCGTCGGGGCGGCGTCGGGGGCGATGATCTTTTGCGTAAAAACGGGCGGTTTCCGCTCGGCGGCCGGGGCGGTTCCCTCCTTAAAGACAAGGGCCAGCGAGCCGATCGGCGGGAGGGTGACCGAAATTTCCACCCCCGCGCGGCCGTCGACCGTTACCGGCTTGATCGGGTAGGGGGAGACCTCGCCGGTGAACAGGTCGCAGTGAAGGACATCGGCCCAGCACTTATCGGGGGAGTCGGGGAAGAGGCGGCATCGGAAAGAGCGCTTGCCGTCCCGGTTGGAATTGACGAAGAAGAGAATCTCTCCGTCGGTGGTTATCTTGCGCTGATGGTACAGATACCGAATCGAGAAATCCCCCTCGGTGTCCGAGTCCGCGGATAAAAACTGGGTCGATCCGTTCCAGGCGGTCGTCAAAAACTGTTCTCGGCCCGCCGTATAGACCCCGGCGGGGAGGGAAACCGGGAAGGTCAAGTCGCTCGGCAGGGGGAGGATCTTCTCTTGATCGAATAGCCGAGAGAATGTCTCGGCCGCGTCGGATTCGGCCGCGGGGGTGCCGCTGATCGTGCGGGGAACCGTCCCGAGCAGAATGACCGACCCGCCGTTTTCGACGAACCGGGAAAGAAGATCGAGCGTCGTTTGTTCGATATTATCGAAGCACTCCGGCAGAACCACCCGGCGGTACCGGGCCGGACCGATCGAAAGAATCCCCGCTTCTTCGGCCGAGCCGAGATGGGCCATAATATTCTCGTTCCCGATCTCGTACTCGATTTGAGCCGCCTCGCACTTTTGGAGCAATTCGCAGAACGAGGAGGCGATTGCTGCGCATTGTTTCCTATCGCGCAGATTCTTCCACAGCGTCGTCGTCGGCTGAAGAATCAGGGTATCGACCGGCCTGCGTCCCTGCGACAGAAGGTAACTGACCCGCCGGTTGTACTCCAAAAGAAGGTGAAAATCGGACCAATAGGGCATGTGGTAGAACAGGGAAGGACCGTCGTCGTATTTCTTCATCCCGCGCACGGAGAACTGCGGCCCCATCTCCATCGGGTGCGTCATTCCGAGGACGAAGAGCCAGTCGGTGAGCCGTTTTAAGTCAGACGGCAGAATTCCCCAGCCGGAGGCGCCGGTGGTCTCCGCCGAAGCGCGCTGTCGATTCGTCTGCGAGGCGACCGAGCCGAGTTCCCGAACGATCCGGACATTCCCCGCCTGGCCGTTTTGCGCGTCGCTCCATTGATTGAAAATCAGGTCGATGGCCGGCTGCTGCTGCCACATGTACAGCGATCCGGCGTCGACATTGTGCATCAATGAAGACCATTCATGCTCCCCGTAATGTCCGGTCGCGGCGATATCGTGATCTTCGCAGAATTGAAAAATCGGCACCGCCCAGCGCTGAACCACCAGATCGAGGAGGGTCGACAGATAGTGATGCCGCGCCTCGAAAGCGGTGACGCGCCTTCCGCCGGGAAGAACCGTGTCGGGATCGTCGTTTAACAGGGGAAGGACGTCGAGAATCGAATAGCCGAACTTTTTCTCGAACCACTCGGGCAGGTCGTCGGTCCAGGGGAACGGACCGGCGCGGCGCAGGGTCATCTCGTCGGTAAAGACGCCCGGAATCGTCTTGCCGAACTCCCCGCCGGAATGCTTTAAATAGCCCTCGTGCGTCAGCTCGATGAATTTCTCGGTCACCCCCTTTTGCATCATGTCGCAATAGACGCCCCCGGCCAGCCGCACCTCCCGCCCGGCGCGGTTTCGGACCACAAGCAGGGCGTTCGGCTCGATGACGCTCTTTTCTTTGACCTGTTGGGTGATATTTTGCCAGTGATCAGGTTCCCGGCGGTAGACGGCGACGGTGTTTTCCGGCAAAACGGTATCGGTATCGACGGCAAGGCCGGAAAACGCCAGGGAACTGGCCGCCGCCGTCGGACAGGTCTCGATCAGTTTTCCCCCGGCGAAGCCCGACGGCCAGGAGCACTCATCGTAGAGCCAAAGCTTCATTCCCCGGCGCTTGGCTTCGGCCAGCGCCAGCTCAAACTCGTGGAAATAGTCCTCTGAGAGATATTCCGAGGTGATCCCGAACGACGGAAAGAAAAAGGTCTCTTTGACCCCCTGCGAGGCGAGGGTATCGAAGGCCGTCCGGATCGATTCCTCATCCATCCGATCGTTCCAGGTGAAGATTTCGGCCGTTCCGTATCCGTCCATTTCCCCCCGGGAAAAACGCTCCAGCACTTCGTCGACCGACGGGAAGACCGGATGATTGAGACGAGATTCCTGCGCCGAAAGCCATCCCGCGATTCCGACAGCCAGACCTATAGCGAAAACGACTATTTTTTTGGTACTCATTCGGTACGATCCTTCTTGGCGGCGTGTTGATTCGTCTGTTTTTCAGGTCCCCAAAACAGCGGCGCGGGGGGGAGACCTTTTGCTGAATTGTATCCCTTGGGCCGTGCCCGCGCAACAAGAAGAAGAGGGGGTACTGTTATCCTTGTGTTCCCCTACAAAAACGCCGAAACAGCCAAAAAAGAACCGTTCGCGCGCAAAAAAAGCCCGCGGCGTTTGGATGGCCGCGGGCTTGGCGTTTGCCGCTTCAAAAGGAAGCTTTAGATTCTCGGGCGGGCCTTCCCCTGGACGCGCAGCGGCAGGCCGAGGATCCGCAAAAAGCCGGTGGCGTCGTTCTGGTTGTAGGCGTCGGAACCTTCCATCGTCGCGATCCCCTCGTCGTAGAGGGAATTGTTGGACTCACGGGCGGCCAGGATGATGTTCCCCTTGTAGAGTTTCAGGGTGACCCGGCCGGTGACCGGCTTTTGCGCCTCTTTGATGAAGGCCAGCAGAGCGTCGAACTTGGCGCAGTACCAGAAGCCGTTGTAGACCATCTCGGCGACTTCCGGGGAGAGGGCGTCACGCAGATGCATCAGGTCGCGGTCCATCGTCAGCTGCTCGATATAGCGGTGCGCGTCGTAGAGGACCGTCATACCCGGGGCCTCGTAGACGCCGCGGCTCTTCATGCCGACGAAGCGGTTCTCGACCATATCGATAATGCCGACCCCGTTGCGGCCGCCGATTTTGTTCAGCTCGGCGACCACCTCGTAGGCGTTGAGCTTCTTGTCGTTGACGGCGACCGGGACACCGGAGACGAAATCGATGGTGACGGTCTCTTCCTTATCGGGGGCGTCCTGCGGACGGACGCACATCCCGAAGTCGACGGTATCCATACCGCAGACGTTCATATCCTCGAGCTTGCCGGCTTCGTAGCTGATATGCAGGCAGTTCTCGTCGGAGGAGTACGGCTTGGCCAGAGAGACCTTCACCGGGATGTTCTTCTCTTGGCAGTAGCGAATCATCTCGGAGCGGCCCGGGAATTTGGCGCGGAACTCGTCCATCCGCCAGGGGGTGATCATCTGGATCGAGGGGCACAGCGCCTCGGCGGCGAGCTGGAAACGGCACTGGTCGTTCCCCTTGCCGGTCGCGCCGTGGGCGTACGCCGTCGCGCCGACCTCTTGGGCTACCTCCAGGATCTTTTTGGAGATGAGCGGACGGGCGATCGAGGTCCCGAGAAGGTAAACCCCCTCGTACTTGGCCTGCCACTGCATCACCGGGAAGGCGAAGTCGCGGCAGAGCTCTTCTTTGACGTCGATGAAGCGGATCGACTTGGCGCCGATATTCTCCGCCTTTTTGCGGATCGCCTCACGGTCTTCGCACGGCTGGCCGAGATCGACGTAGACCGCGTGCACGTCGTAACCTTTGTCCATCAGCCATCCGAGGATGACCGAGGTATCGAGTCCGCCGGAATAAGCCAGAACACAACTTTTATTGCTCATTGCAGTCGCTTTCTAAACCCTTCGCCCGGAGCTTGGGCTCAGGGAGAGTTAACAGGTACCTGTTGGGGAAAAACTTATTTCTTATGCTTCGCCAGCTTGCGGAACGCCTCGATGCCGCGCTCGATTGTCTCGTCGCTGGCGGCGTAGGAGATGCGGAAGTTGGTGTCGCGGGCGCTGAAGACGTTCCCAGGGATGATCAGCAGCGAGTACTCGGTGATCGCCGTTTCGACAAACTCCGAAGCCGTCCCCCACGGGGCCTTCGGGAACATATAGAACGCCCCTTCCGGACGGGCGATCTCGTAGAGGTCGCCGATCCCGTCGAGGATCATATCGCGCTTGCGGCGGTAGTTGGCGATCTCGGCGCTCATATCGACGTCGAGCCCCGCCAGGGCCCCCCACTGCGAAACCTGCGGCGCGCAGACGAAGGAGTACTGCTGGAACTTGAGCATCGTCTCGATCAGGACCTTCGGGCCGTGGGTGAAACCGACGCGCCAGCCGGGCATCCCGTGCGACTTGCTGAAGCCGCCCATCACGAGGGTCTGGTCGTTGAACTGCGCCGGCGAGGTGAACGGGACGTGGCAGAACTGCTCGTAGATCTCGTCGCTGATCAGGAGGATATTCTTCTCTTTGGCCAGCAGGGCGATATCTTTGGTCTCTTGCGGGGTGGCGACGTGACCGGTCGGGTTGGCCGGAGAGTTGAGGATGATCATCTTGGTCTTCGGGGTGATCGCGTCGGCCACCTTCTGGACGTCGTAGCTGAAGTCGGGATAGGTGTCGATCAAAACCGGGACTCCGCCGACGAGCTTGACCAGCGCCTCGTACATCACGAAGTACGGGTCGAAGAGGATCACTTCATCCCCCGGATTGACGAACGCCAGGGCGGCTAAAAGAAGCGCGCCGCTGGTACCGCTGGCGATGAAGAGCTTCCGGTCGGGGTGGCCGTACTTTTTGTCGATATCTCCCTGCATCCGGTCGATCAGCTGCTTGAGCCCCTGGGTCGGCGTGTAGCCGCTCTTGCGGCTGTTGATCGCCTCGATTGCGCCCTGGCGGGCGGCCTGGGGCATATCGAAATCGGGCTGGCCGATCGAGAGGTTAATCGGGTTGGAGAGCTTGGCGCCTAAGTCAAACACCTTGCGGATGCCGGAGGAGGAGAATGACTTTGACCGTTCGGAAAGCCAGGAATCACACATAGTTTGCCTCGTAAAAAATTCCGTTTATACAGAACGTGTTTTGTATGGAACGTGTACGGGTTGGGTACCACGGAAAGGGAAAGCCGCCTCTTGCGGCTTTCCCCCGGTAAAGATACGCCGATCATTATAGACAGATACGGAAAAAAGTCCATAACAGGGGCGTTTTTTGGGGAAAACGCCGCGGTCGGTTTTGTGGTTCGGCGCGATGATTCGGCGAGAGGCCTCTAAAGGGAGGAGATTGGCGCGGCGTTGATGAAATTGATCACCTGGACGTTGCGAATCGACTCTTCCCCCCTCGGGAAGAGAACGCCGCTGAGGTTGGGGTTGTAGTTGATCACGTTGGCGATGATCGAGTCGGTCAGCGTCCCGTGGACGACGATCCCCTCGCTGGATTTTGTCTGAACGTTGGTGATGATCAGTCCCGAGGTATCCCCCAGCGGAGCGGGGCCTCCGTAGCCGCTGTCGCCGATTCTCACCGTCGCCCGGTCGGTGACGTCGGCCGGGGAGGTGTCGATCACCGTATCGAGGACAACGTGGTGGAGTTTGCGGCCTCCGTTATTGAGCAGCCGGACGATGTTGTGCCCGCCGGACGCGTAGCCGACGATATTGCGCGCGGTGATATTGAAAGCGTCGTTCATCATATCGGGGGTACTGTCGGCAGCCTCGGTATGGCGAAACTGCCCTCCCTTATGCTCACCGGACAAAAGCGTGATCGCCAGCAGGTCGTCCCCCCCATGGCCGTAGAGGTTCTCGATCGTGATATCATGGCACCCCTTGCGCAAGTCGAGACCGTCGACATTGAGAACTTTCACCTCCTCACCGTCGATGAGGCGCTTTTCCGTGGAGTCGAAATCGAGATCGCGGATCTTGCCGTTGCAGCAGCGCTCCAGCGAGACCGACCAGCAGTGCGCCTGGCGGACGCTGAACCCCGAAAGGGTGAACCCGTCGACCTTGGCCAGAAGAACCCCGATGTTGCGCCAGTCGCCGTATTGTGATTGATCTTCTTTCCCCGCGTCGGTCCCGTAGGTTTGGACTCCCAGCTGTTTCCCCGCGTCGCCGGTCGCCCTCGGATGGTCGGCCCCTTCCAAAACCGGATGCCCGATCCCGATGACGTGGATATCTCGGATCGGTTCGACCGTCTCGATCCCCAGACCGCAGTTGGCCGATCGGATGAAGTTGTCGCGGCAAGAGTCGGAGAGCTTGATCCGGCAGTTGTCGAGGTAGAGGGTCGTCCCCTCGCCGAGAAGAATCGCGCTGTCGATCAGCCACCAGTCGCGGCCGTCTTCGCCCGCCGGACGCGGGGGGATGCGGACCACGCCGCCGAAGTTCGGCGCGCAGGCGACCGCCTGGGCAATCCGATCGGAGTCGGTCCCGCTGAAGCGCTCGGGGGTGTTGAGCCACCCGTCGGCCGGTTCCTCGGCCCGGGCAACGGCCGCGAAGGCGATTAGGCAGATCGAGAACAGCAATGTTGTGAGGGGGGTATTTGCGAGGTTCATGGGATACTCTCCGGTTTGGGTGGAGGGGAATGGGGCTTTTGTTTGCTGGTTTATACGATCTTCGGCGGGTAAAGCGCCTCGAAGTCGGTGACGATCGTTATCAGGCGCTCGTCCAGGAAGGTCAGGGCACACTCGCGCAAAAGGGAAGGGATGCCGTAGTACGCCTCGGCGATCGACCCGGCGATCGCCGCCACCGTGTCGGAGTCCCCCCCGATCGAGACGGCGCCGCGAATCGTGTCCTCGAAGCCGGACGACTCGCAAAACGCCTCGATCGCCTGAGGGACCGACCCTTGGCAGCTGGCGTCGAACCGGTAACTCGGGCGGACATCATCGAGCGTGAAGTCAAGCCGGTAATAGTTCTTTTCGATATGGCCGCGGATTTCCGCGATGGTTTTCCCCTCTCGGGCCAGAAAGATCGCGGCGGCGGTCGCCTCGGCCCCTTTGATCCCCTCGGGGTGGTTGTGAGTGACCGCGGTGACGGCGCGGCTTAAGCGCAGCGCCTCCTCGAGGGAATCGGCCGCCCAGGCACAGGGGGAGACGCGCATCGCCGCGCCGTTGCCGAAGCTGTTGTACGGCCGAGGAACCTCGGCGGCGATCCAGCGCCGGAAAAGCCCCCCGAAGCCGCGGTCCGGGTAGATCCTCCCCAGCTCGCGCATCCGCCGCGCAGCGCGCTCGGCCAGCGCCTCGGGCGAGTCGCACCGGTCCATCAGGGCGCGGGCGATCGCCGCGGTCATCACCGAATCGTCGGTGAAGGCACAGCTGCCGGTAAACAGTTCAAAGTTTTTATCGCGGCGGTTTCTCCGTTCAAATCGGGAACCGACGATATCACCGATGATCGCGCCGAGCATAAAGGGGATGTTCTTTCGCTTTTGCGGGGAGAGAAACGGTTTTTTCCCATAGGCCAAAAAAGTACCATAGGTCAAAGTATAGTATTCACGAGCGCCGGGCGATGTCAAGAATGTTTCGCCAAGAGATTTTGCCGCCGGGCGAAAAGGTTTTTGGCGGGATGAGTCCCGGTGTTGAAATCCTTCCCGCCGGTCGTTATCTTAATAGGGTATCTGCCGACTATTCCCTTCCAAGAGGGGGAATTCCAAACACCGCCGCTAGACAAGAAAGAAGTTTTCGCATGACCTGTTCCCGACGTTCGTTTCTCACCGCCGCCGCCCTGGCGCTAAGCGCCGCCGCCGGAAGACCGGCTGCCGCCGAAGCCGAAAAACCGGTACTTAAGTTCAAGGATGGAAAGTTCCGCATCCTTCAGTTCACCGATCTGCATACCGCCTACAACGATGAGGAAGAAGTCGGAAAGTCGGCGAAGACGGTCCAGCGCGTTGGTGAGATGCTCGCCAAAGAGAAACCCGATTTCGCGGTGCTCACCGGCGATCTGGTCACTAAAGAGGTTGATCTTCTTTCCGGTGGTTTGGCCGCGGCCTGGGAGAATATCACCCGGCCGTTCGACGAGGCCGGTGTCCCGTTCGCCATCGCCTTCGGCAATCACGATCACGAGCGCCAGGCGACAATGCCCGAGCAGCTGGCGATGATCGACCGGGCCAAGATGAACCTCACCTACAGCGCCGACCCAACGCATCCCGGCGCGGGGACCTGCTGGCTTCCGGTGCTTGGGGCCGACGGAAACGAAGCGGCGCGCCTTTGGTGCTTCGATTCGCAGTCGTACCCGACGATTCCCGATATGGGGACCTACGCCTGGATCAGTTACGAGCAGATCGAGTGGTACCGCGCCGAAAGCGCCAAGGCCGAGGCGAGCGTCGGGCATCCGATTCCGGGACTGGCGTTCTTCCATATTCCGCTTCCCGAAATTTGGAAGGTCCATAACGCCGAAGCGGCGACCGGGACAATCGGCGAGCCCCCCTGTCCGCCGGATCTCAACAGCGGTCTGTTCACCGCGATGATCGAGCGCGGCGATATTCTCGGGGTTTTCTTCGGCCACGATCATGACGATGACTACGCCGCCCTCTATAAAGGGATCGCGCTGGTCTACGGCCGCAAGACCGGTTTCGGCAGCTATGGCGATATGGGATTGGAGCGGGGGGGACGAATCATCGAGCTGACCGAGGGAAAACCCGGGTTCGATACCTACATTTCCGTCCCTCAGGGGGAGGAACTTTCCTGGTCGCACTGGAAGTAAGCGGCCGGTGAACCGCGCAAAGCGAAGATCAACGCAAAGCCAGCAAACCTATTTGGAGCGTAAAACGATGACCTATACCCGACGAACCTTCCTTACCGGCGCGGCCCTGGCGCTGGGTGCCGCCGCAGTCGGACAACAATCATCCGCTGTCGGACAACAAGCGGCCGGCGCCGATAAACCGGTTCTTAAGTTCAAGAATGGAAAGTTCCGCATTCTTCAGATGACCGACCTGCACACCGCCTACAACAATCCGCACGAGGTGGCGCAGGCCGAGATGACCGTCCACAAGATGCGCGAGATGCTCGCCAAAGAGAAACCCGACCTGGCGGTGGTCACCGGCGATATGATCACCAGCGGGGTCGATCTTCTTGACGGCGGGCTGGAAGCGGCGTGGGAGAATATCACCCGGCCGTTCGACCAAACCAATACCCCGTTTGTCGTCACCTTCGGCAATCACGATCATGAGCGCGACGCGACGATGGCCGAACAGCTGGCGATGATCGCCCGCGCCAAGATGAACCTGACCTACAGCGCCGATCCCACGCATCCCGGCGCGGGGACCTGCTGTCTGCCGATCCTCGCTTCCGACGGCGGCGAGGCGATGCGGCTTTGGTTTTTTGATTCGCACTCCTCCCCGGTGATCGAGGGGATGGGGGGGTACGACTGGATCCGAAACGAACAGATCCGGTGGTACCGCGCCGAAAGCGCCAAGGCCGAACAGCGCGCGGGGCATCCGGTTCCGGGGCTGGCGTTCTTCCATATCCCGATCCCCGAATTTTGGGTGGTGCACCAGAGCGACGCGGCGACCGGTTCGGCCGGGGAGACCCCCGGCTCACCGGAGCTCAACAGCGGCCTGTTTACCTCGATGATCGAGCGCGGCGATATCCTCGGCATCTTTGTCGGTCACGACCACGTCAATGACTACGCGGCTTTGTATAAGGGGATCGCCCTGGTCTACGGCCGCAAGACCGGTTTCGGTGCCTACGGCGATCTGGAGCGCGGCGGCCGAGTCATCGAGCTGACCGAGGGTAAGGCGGGGTTCGACACCCACGTGAGTACCCCGCTGCGAGAGGAGCTGTACTGGTCGTACTGGAAATAACCCACGATGCGAGTCCCGCCCAAGGAGCCACGAATGACCTGTTCCCGCCGCCGGTTTTTAGCCGCCGGCGCCTCGGCGCTGGCGGCCATGCCCGTTTCCAAGGCCGGTGCCGTGCCGGCTGCCGCCGGGGCGGCCGTCGACGCCAGCGCCGAGCCGACCGCGCCCCGCGGGCGGCCGATGTTTCGCTACAATAACGGCCGGTTTCGGATTCTTCAGTTCACCGACCTGCATAATTCTTACTCCACGAAAAAAGAGTACGCCAAGGCGGAGAAGACGCTCGATCGGATCCGTCTTTTGCTCGAGCAGGAGAAGCCCGACCTGGCGGTGATCACCGGCGATATCATCGTCAACAGCGGGGGGAAAACGCCCGTCGGATGCGAACTCCTCGAGGGGGGAGTGGCCGAGGGATGGGCACGGTTCACCAAGCCGTTCGAGGAGGCACAGGTTCCCTTCGTCACCACATTCGGCAACCACGACCACGATCGCGAGAAAAGCGTCTCGGCGAAGGAACAGCTGGAGATGATCCGCCGCTCGCCGATGAGCCGGGTCTACAACGCCGACGACTCGCTGCCCGGGGCGGGGAACTGCTCGATTCCGATCCTCGGCAGCGACGGAACCGACGCGGTGCGGCTGTGGTTCATCGATTCTCTTTCGTATCCCAAGCGCCGAGAGTTAAGTTCCTGCGCCTGGATCGATTACTCGCAGATCCAGTGGTATCGCCGCGAAAGCGCCAATATCGAGACGCTCGCCGGGCGAAAGGTCCCCGGATTGATGTTCTTCCATATCCCGGTTCTGGAATTTAACCAGATGCGCGACCGCAGCCAGACCTTCGGTCACTATGGGGAGGACGCCGACTCGTCGGAGTTAAACAGCGGCCTGTTTACGTCGCTGATCGAGCGCGGCGATGTGCTGGGGATCTTTACCGGTCACGACCACAACAACGACTCTCTTCTGCAGTACAAGGGGATCGTGATGGCGTATGGCCGAAAGACCGGCTACGGCGGCTACGGCCCCCACGATCAGGGGGGGCGGCTTATCGAGCTTGTCGAGGGGAGCGACGGTTATCGGACCTGCATCGTCACGCCCGGTCGTACCGACTACCCGTGGTACTGGCGCGCCCGGCCGCGCGAGTAAGGAAGCGGCGGAAGATTCACGACAATAAATATTATTTTTTAACCAATCGGAACAACAAGTTTGAGAAAAGGGTATTGTGATGTCAGCATCCCGCCGAGATTTTTTAAAGACGGCCGCCGGTCTTCCCGCGATGGTGATGGCCGCCGCCATGTATGGTGATGAGCATCGTCTTACCGACGACGTGGAAGAGACGCGTCTTGTGATGCGGGACCACGTCTGTCAGTTCAATATGCACCGCTACGCCGCGCCGGCGCTTCCGACCCTTCGGGTCGGCTACATCGGTATGGGGGGCCGAGGATACGCGTCGATGGGACGCCTCTCCCAGATGGAGGGGGTCGAGATCAAGGCGCTGTGCGACTCGGTCGAGCCGCAGGTTTCCCGGGCGGTCGATTATCTCAAGGAAGCCGGTCTTCCCGAGCCGGCCGTCTATACCGGAAGCGAAGACGCCTGGAAAGATTTAATCGCCCGCGACGATCTCGATCTGGTCTATGTGACGTCGCCGCAGTATTGGCACGCCGAGATGGTCTGCGCCGTGATGGAAGCGGGAAAACACGCCGCCTGCGAGATTCCGCTGGCCTATACCTTGGCCGACTGCTGGAAGATCATCCAAACCTCGGAGCGGACCAAGAAGCAGTGCGCCCTTCTGGAAAACTGCTGCTTCGACTTCTTCGAGTCGATGGCGATCAATATGGCGCTGCAGGGGAAACTCGGCGAGGTGGTCTACGGCGAGGGGGCGTATATCCACTGGATGAATCCCGAGGCCCTGATCGCCGGTCTGGAGAACCTCCCCGTCCCGAAGGCGGGGGCCTACCGCCATATCACCGCGGCGACGGCGCACGGGAACCGGTACCCGACCCACGGTTTCGGCCCGGTCGCTTTGGCGATGAGAATCAACGCGGGGGATCGCCCCCTGTACCTCACCTCGACGGAGACCGACGATTTTGTCTGGGCCAGGGCGATCGATCAGGCGATCCGAGCGGGGAACAAGCAGTGCGAGGAGTTCGTGGGGAAACCGTTTAACGGCAACCTCAACGTCTCGACAATGAAGACCGCCGGCGGAAAGATGATTCAGATCCAATACGGAATCACCTCGCCGCGTCCCTACACGCGCAAGTTCATCTTAAGCGGCCTGAAGGGGTTTGTCCAAAAGTACCCCGAACCGTCGCAGATCTGCCTGGAAGGGGGCGTGGTCCTTCCGGAAGAGGGAGCCCAGCGGGTTCAGGAAGAGAACACTCCGGAACTGATCAAAAACCTTCGGGAGCTGGCGCTTCGCTTCGGCGGCCACGGAGGGATAGACTTCACCTGCGATTACCAGCTGGTGGACTCGCTGCGCAACGGCCTTCCGCTGAATATCTCGGTCTACGACGGGGTGACCTGGAGCGCGCTGACGCCGCTGAGCTTGTGGTCGGTGACCCACGGGTCGCAGCCGATCGATTACCCCGATTTCACCGGGGGGACGTGGAAAGAAAACGCGCCGATCGACCTGTCGGCGCGCGGCGCGATGACAACGAAGGTGAACCCGCGTTAAGGGTTAATACGCGTTAACCTCTCGTGCGCGGGGTCTTCCGCTTGGCGTGGGGCCGACGGCCCCGCGTCGCCCGCTCTTTGGGGAGATCATACCGATGCCAGACCACGTTGACGAAGTAGGGGGTGATCCCGAGGTGCTCGGCCAGACGGCGCAGTGACCAACGTCCCTCTTTGGGGGGGACGAGCGTCGCTTTGATGATCTTCTTCTCCAGCTCGGGGGTGAGCTTCGGCTTGCGGCCGCTGCGCGGGAAGTCTTTCTCGATCCCCTTGAGCCGGTTGGTCAGGAAGCGGTTGCGCCAGCGCGCCACCTTCTGACGAGAAACCCCGATCCTTTCGGCGACGTCTATAGTCAGCAGCCCCTTCGAGCAAAGAAGGATGATCCTGGCCCTTTGGGCCTTGCGGGGATCACTCTTTACGGCGCGGGCCCAGCGTTTGAGTGTTTGATGTTCTTCTTCGGTTAAATCGATTCTTGCTGCAAGTCGCATGGTAGGTAACCTTTCCGTGTTGAACGCCCCAATTATAACTTAAGTTTTCTATTCTGATAACAGCATGAAGCCCAATTTTCTAAAAATTTTTTTATGAAAATTGATTACGGTAGGATTAGATTATCTTTTAGAACGGTTTTCCCGGGGGCTTTGTGCTTTCAACGGTGATGGCCGACACGCGCGGCCGCGGGGGGACGGGCAGCCCAGACCCTTGAAAAAGGCGCTTTTTTTCGATAAACTAGGCGTGGGAAGCTTTTAGCCGTTCATTTTCCGCGCGCGTATACACCCGCGCGTCCTTCCGCAAGAGTATCTATGGCCGTCATTCTTACCGCAAGTCACCTGCGCAAACACTTTGGTCCCGAGCCGGTTCTGTCCGATGTCTCTTTCCAGATTCGGGAGGGGGACAAAATCGGTCTGATCGGGCCGAACGGCTGCGGGAAGACGACGCTGCTGAATATCTTAGCCGGCCGAGAGGAGAGCGAGCGCGGCGAGATCGAAAAGCCGAACGACGTCCTGATCGGTTATCTGGAGCAGCGCCCTCAAATCGCCGAGGGGGTCACGCTGCGCCAAGAGGCGCGCTCGGCGCTGGAGCACCTCTACGCGATCGGGAAAGAGGCCGAGCAGATCGCCGAGCGCCTTGCCAACGAGCAAGATCCGGCGGAGCACGAGCGGCTGGCGCGCCGCTTCGACCGGATCCACGAAGAGCTCGCCCGCAAAGACGCCTACAACCTCGACTACCGGATCGACCGCATTTTACACGGGGTCGGTTTTACCGATGAGGAATTTGACCGTCCCGCCTCCTCGTTCAGCGGCGGGGAACTTAACCGTCTGGGGCTGGCGAAGCTTTTGCTGGCCGAGCCGGAGATTATGCTCCTCGACGAGCCGTCGAACCACCTCGACCTGGCGGCGACCGAGTGGTTGGAGCAGTTCCTGGCGGCCAGCAGCGCCGCGGTGGTCCTGGTCAGCCACGACCGCTATTTCCTCGATCGGGTGACGAATCGGACATTGGAGCTGTACTTCGGCACGGTCGACGAGTACCCCGGGAACTTCTCGAAGTACACCATGCTCAAAGACGAGCGTCTTTTGGTCCAGACGCGGACCTACGAGAAGTATGTCGAAGAGGTCGAAAAGGCGAAAGACTTCATTCGCCGGCATCACTACGGAATGAAGGCCGGGCAGGCCGAAGACCGGCGCAAAAAGCTCGCCCGCCTCGAGGAGGAACCGGTCGATCCGCCGCGGAAGATCTCTACCCCCGAGTTCCATTTTCCTCCCGCCTCGCGCACCGGCGATATCGTCTTTAGGGTCGACGGTCTTTCCAAAGGGTTCGACCATCCTCTGTTTCGCGACCTGACCCTTACGATCGAGCGGGGGCAGCGCTGGGCGATTCTCGGGCCGAACGGCTGCGGCAAAACGACGCTGCTCAAGTGCCTCCTCAAAGAGATCGAGCCCGACTCCGGGGAGGTCTATCATGGGCAGGGGATCAAGGTCGGCTACTTCGATCAGCACCTTCACCTTCTCGACGACGCCCTGCCGGTGGTCGAGGCGATCCGCCCCGAGAAAAAGATTTTTGAGGATCTGGCCCGCCGCAAACTCCTCGGTTCGTTCGGGCTGACGCAAGATCAGCAGCTCCAGACCGTGGCGAGCTTAAGCGGCGGTCAGCGCTGCCGGGCGGCCCTGGCGAAACTCTCCGCCAACGACCCGAACGTGATGATCCTCGACGAGCCGACGAACCACCTCGATCTGTGGGCCCGCGCCGCGCTGGAGCGGGCGATCCGCTCCTTTGACGGGACGGTTCTGTTCATCAGTCACGACCGTTACTTTGTCGACCGCACCGCCGACCACCTGCTGATCATTCAGCCGAACGCGCGGTTCCAGGTGATCGAGGGGAACTACTCCACGTTCCGTGACCGTGTCGCCAAGGGGCTGATGGCCGATCCCTTCCTGGCCGGAGCGCTCGACGAATCGCGGAAGAACCCGGCGAACAGCGCCGCCGGCCCTGTGCCGCAGCGAAAAGAACCGCCCAAAACCGAACCTGCCAGGAAGAATCAGCCGAAGAAAAACCCGCCGAAGAAAAAGGGTTCCTCCAAGCCGTCCGGCCCCGGGGCGGCCCCGTCGCGCCCGACACCGCCGCCGGTCCCTCCCAAGAGAGATTACAGCCGTTCGGAGGCGCAGCACCAGTGGGAAAAAGAGCTTAACGCGGGGAAAAAGGCCGCCGACGGGGCGAAGCGCAAGCGGAAGTTCCCCTACCGAAAGGTGAGCGATATCGAGGAGGAGATCTTCATCCGCGAGACCCGCGTGATGGAATTAAACGAGGAGCTTCTCAAGCCCGAGGTGGTTCGTGACGGGGAAAAAATGAAGCGGATCAACCAGGAACTCAACGAAGAGCAGGAGAAGATCAAACTGCTCTACGAGCATTGGGAAGAGGCCTCGGAGCTGAACTGGTAGAATTAGCCGGCCGATACAAAGAAAACCGCCGGCCCCCTTGAAAGGTGAGGGGGCCGGCGGTTTTTTTATCGCGGCCGTTCGCGCTTGGGAGAGCTTGTGCTCAACCGTCAAGCGGATCAGTTATCGAACAGATAGCGGTTGACGATGTTCTCGAAAAGCTCCTGGCGGCCCGAGACATTCGCGTCGGCGTTCCCCTTGGCCATCATGTAATCGAAGAGGGACTGGAACGATTCTTTCCCCGCCTCGATCGACGCGCCGATGCCGCTGTCCCACGACTGGTAGCGGGCGTTCTTCATCGCCTCCAGCTCACCGGAGGCGCGCATCGCCGCGGCGATCTTCAGCCCCTTGGCGAACGCGTCCATCCCGCCGATATGGGCGTAGAACAGATCGAGCGGCTCGAACGATTCGCGGCGGACCTTGGCGTCGAAGTTCAGACCGCCGGTGGTGAAGCCGCCGTACTTCATGATGACGAGCATCATCTTGGTCGTCATGTAGACGTCGGTCGGGAACTGGTCGGTGTCCCAGCCGAGGAGGGTATCGCCGGCGTTGGCGTCGACCGAACCGAGGAACCCCTGCGAGGCGGCGTACTCCAGCTCGTGCTCGACGTTGTGGCCGGCGAGGGTGGCGTGGTTGGTCTCGATGTTCATTTTGACATCTTTTTCCAACCCATAGGCCCGCAGGAAGTTAATGCAGGCGGCGCAGTCGAAGTCGTACTGGTGCTTCGTCGGTTCCTTCGGCTTCGGCTCGAAGTAGAACTGCCCGGTGAAGCCGATCTTCTTGGCGTAGTCGACCGCCATGTGCATGAAGGCGGCCAGGTGCTCGGTCTCGCGCTTCATGTCGGTGTTCCAGATGCACTGGTAGCCCTCACGCCCTCCCCAGAAGGTATAGCCGGTGCCGCCGAGCTGTTTGGTCACCTCGATCGCCTTTTTCACCTGCGCGGCGGCGTAGGCGAACGCGTCGGCGTTGGGGCTGGTCGCGGCGCCGTGCATAAAGCGGGGGTGATTGAAGAGGTTGGCCGTTCCCCAGAGCATCTTCACGCCGGTGCGCTGGGACTCTTCCTTAAAGACCTCGACCACCTGATCGAGGTTTTTGCAGCTCTCGGCGAAGGTCGCCCCTTCCGGCGCCACGTCTCGGTCGTGGAAGCAGTAGAACGGGATCGACATCTTTTCGAGGAACTCGAAGAAGACCCGGACCCGCTTGCGGGCGTTCTCGATCGAGTCGGTTCCGTCGTCCCAGGGACGGAGCATCGTCGCCGAACCGAACGGGTCGCTGCCGTTCATCCGCATCGTGTGCCAGAAGGCGCAGGCGAAGCGCAGATGATCGCGCATGGTCTTCCCCTCGACCTCCTCGTCGGGATTGTAGAAACGAAACGCCAGGGGATTGGTCGATTTGGGACCCTCGAACGGGATTTTGGGGACCTGGAAGAATTCGGACATCTTTCTTTTCTCCTTAGATATTACTGGAAGTGTGGGGGAAAAACTTAGGCGTTCTGGCGTTTTTTCATCGCCTCGGCGAAGCGCTTGCCGCCGGCTTTTTCCTCGGCGATCAACGCGGCGATTTCTTTGGCGGCGGTTTCCAGCGGCAGGAGAACCGGGTCTTTCTCCCAGCGCCACTTGACCTCGACTTTGCCCTCGGCCAGCGCCTTGGCGCCGATGGTCACCCGCAGCGGGAAACCGATCAGGTCGGAATCTTTGAATTTCACGCCCGGGCGCTGGTCGCGGTCGTCGAGGATCACGTCGACCCCGAGGGCCAGAAGCTCGCTGTGGAGTTTCTCGGCGGCCTCGGCGCTGGCCGGATCGGTCACCTTGACCGGGCAGACATTGACCTCGTAGGGGCACACGGCGACCGGCCAGATCAGACCGGAATCGTCCCAGCTGGTTTCGGCCAGACCGGCGATGATTCGGTTTACGCCGATGCCGTAGCAGCCCATAATGATCGTCTTTGGGGTCTCGCCGGTCTCGTCGAGGTAGTTGGCGGCGAGCGCCTTGGTGTATTTTGTGCCAAGTTTAAACACGTGCCCGACCTCGATGGCGTTTTTGATCGTCATCGTGTCGCCGCAGCGCGGGCAGATATCCCCCGCCTCGGCGTTGCGCAGATCGGCGAAGGTCTCGACCTCGAAATCACGTCCCAGGTTGACGTTGACACGGTGCTTGTCTTTCTTGTTCGCCCCGACGATGGCGTTCGACATGCCGCGGACGGTGTAGTCGGCGACGATGCGAACCTTCTGCGCCATGCCGACCGGGCCGGCGAAGCCGACCGGCGCGCCGGTGACCTTCTCGATCGTCTCGGGATCGGCCAGCTCGATCTTATCGGCGCCGAGGAGGCGGCGAAGCTTGTTTTCGTTCACATCGTGATCGCCTCGAACCAGGACGGCGACCGGCGTGCCGTCGGCGGTGTAGATGAGCGTCTTGATGAGCTTCTTCGGCTTGGCCTTGAGGAAGGCGCAGACCTGCTCGATGGTATGGGCCTCGGGGGTATCGATCTCGGCGGTCTCCTTGAGCGCGACTTCCGGATCGGGGCCGGCCGGGCCGGTCCCGCCGATTTCGGCCTTCTCGGTATTGGCCGAGTAGCCGCACTTGGGGCAGTGAACGACTTTGTCCTCACCGTTGGCCGAGGGGATCATAAACTCGTGCGAGGCGTCGCCGCCGATCGGGCCCGACTCGGCCTCGACCGGGAGGAACGGAAGACCGCAGCGGGTGAAGGTCCGGCAGTAGGCGTTGTACATCGCCTCGTAGCGCTGGTTGAGCGATTCGATCGAGGTATGGAAACTGTAGGCGTCTTTCATCAAGAATTCGCTGGTGCGCAGAATCCCGAACTTCGGACGTTCCTCGTTGCGGAACTTCGTTTGGATTTGGTACAAAGTGATCGGAAGCTGGCGGTAGCTCGAAATGTAGCGGCTGACCAGGTCGGTGATCTCTTCCTCGTGGGTGGGGCAGAAGACGACGGGAGTCTTTTTGCCGGCGCGGTTCAAGTCGGTCTTGATCAGGACGTTGCCGAACGCCTCGACCCGGTTGGTCCGCTCATAGAGCGACTGGGGGCACAGGGCGGTGAGGTGAAGCTCCACGCAGCCGGCGGCGTTCATCTCTTCGCGAACGATCGAGACCGCCTTTTGAAGCGTCTTCCAGCCGAGGGGCAGATAGGAGTAGGCGCCGGCCATCACCTGTGAAATCAACCCGGCCCGGAGCATTAAAATATGACTCGGAATCTCCGCTCCGTCGGGGATCTCTTTCATTGTCGGGATAAGCGTCTGGGACCACTTCATTTCTCTTAGACTCCTTGAGGTAGGTTTATCGGTTGATGATCGGTTGATATTTTTTTTGATTATAGCGGAAATATCTTCGGAAAGAACTTATTTTCGCGCCAAGCCGGCTGTTTGGCAAGGGACTTGCCCCGCCGGGGGAGCTTTTCATTCAAAGAGTGCTCAGCCCAAAGAGCGGGAGGCGATAAGCGCCACGGCGCTTCCGGCGATATTCTCTTTGAGGACATCCCCCATTTTGACCGGCAGCGTGACCGTGATGGCGCGAATCTCATCCATCGCCGGGGAGAGGAGCCCCTTGGGGATCGCCGTTTGGGTTCGGACCGGGAGCATCTCGGGGAAGGGGGCCCCGTCGGCGGTGCGGACCGCAACGGTCGAGGTGAGGACCCGGACCGGGTGGCACGCCTCGGCCAGGCCGTACGTTTCCCCGCGGGGGCAGAGATTGCCGGCGACGGTTTTTTTCTCGGGATCGACCTCGAGCCGACAGCCGCGAGGGCAGGTGATACAGGTAAATGTGACCATCGGGAAACCTCGGCTAAGAATTCACTCCTCGACTTCGAACGTGTACGAGTCACCCCCAGCGATCATCTGTTTGGTGACGGTCAGTTCCTCCATTTCGGCCGGGGCCAGCCGGGGACGCTTCCAGCGCTTGATAACCGTCCCTTCGGCGTCTTTCATGACGATCACCCCGTCGGGCTTCGGCTGGCGCACCCGCATAAAGACGGTGAACGACTGCGGCGCGGCGGCGCGCTCGACCATATGGGGGACGGTGTAGCCGATCCCTTGGCCCGGGACAAAGCTGACCGACTCCTCGGCCGTTGTTTGTCCGGCGCCGGCCAGGTACGCCGCGGCCCCTTTTCCCGCGCGGGCCGCCTCGCCGGTGACGAAGTCGACCAGGTCGTGAACGTGCAGGACATTGCCGCAGGCAAACAGCCCCGGGATACTCGTCTGGCGGTCTTCGGAGACCAGCGGCCCGCCGGTGCGCGGATCGATCGCCGCGCCGGCCAGACGGGTCAGTTCGTTTTCGGGGATCAGCCCGACCGACAGAAGGAGGGTATCACAGGCGTAGGTCTTTTCGGTCCCGGGGATCGGCACGCGGTTGGCGTCGACCTCGGAAATGGTGACCTCTTCCAAGCGGCCGTGACCTTTGATATCGGTGACGGTATGCGACAGATAAAGCGGGACGTTGAAGTCGTTGAGGCACTGGGCGATATTGCGGGCCAGGCCGTTGGAGTACGGCATCAGCTCGACGACACACAGGACCTTGGCCCCCTCGAGCGTCAGGCGGCGGGCCATAATCAGGCCGATGTCGCCCGAACCGAGGATCACCGCCCGCTTTCCGACCGAGAACCCCTCGCGGTTGATCAGCCGCTGCGCCGTTCCGGCGGTAAAGACCCCCGAGGGACGGTCCCCCGGGATGCCGATCGCCCCGCGGGTTCGCTCGCGGCACCCCATCGCCAGGATGACGCTTTTGGCCTCGATCGTCTGATCGCCGAACAGCGGACCGAGGATATGGAGGCGAAACGGCGCCCCTTCCCGCGGGGCGGGCGGCTCGATATCGAGAACCATCGTCTCGAGCCGAATCGGAATCCCGCGCTCGGCGGCCTGACGAACAAACCGCTCGGCGTACTCCGGGCCGGTGAGTTCCTCGCCGAAGACGTGCAGCCCGAAACCGTTGTGGATGCACTGATTGAGGATCCCCCCCGGCTCTTTGTCCCGCTCCAGGAGGAGGATATCGCGCACGCCGCTGTCATAGGCGGCCACGGCGGCGGCAAGGCCCGCCGGCCCCGCGCCGACGATCGCCAGATCGACCGTGAGTTTTTCAGTATTTTGTGTCACTAGTCGCCTCCTTGAACCGGTCCCCGGGAGCCGAGAATGATCGACGAACCGGCTTTGTCCTGAAGTATCTCGCGCTGATCTTTCCCCAGCTCGCGGGCGAGGATCTCCAGCACGCGGACCGAGCAGAAGCCCCCCTGACAGCGGCCGCTGCCCGGGCGGCAGCGCCGCTTGACCCCGTCGAGCGTCGTGGCGCCGACGGGGCGGCGGATCGACTCGATGATCTCCCCCTCGGTAATCGACTCGCAGCGGCAGACGATCCGCCCGTACGCACTATCGCGCGCGGCCAGGGCCCGACGCTGCTCAGGTGGGAGCGACAGGAAATGGGTCTCGTGACGGTTGGGATTGAAATCTTTCTTTTCGACCAGATCCAATCCCGCGTCGGCCAGCAGGTCGCGCGCCGCCAGGGCGATGGCCGGGGCGCTGGTGAGCCCCGGCGATTTAATCCCCGCCAGGTCGAAGAACCCCTTCTGATCGGGGGCTTCCTCGATGATAAAGTCGTCCCGGGTCGAGACCGCCCGCAGCCCCGCGAAGTTGCGGATCGAGTCGCGCCAGGAGATCGCCTCGGTAATGCGCCCCGCCCCGGCGCGCACCTCGGCCAGCCCCGCGGCGGTCACGGCGGTATCGTCGCGGGCGATGCCGTCCTGCGCGTTCGGGCCGGCGATTAAGTTGCCGTGCACCGTCGGGGAGACGAGGATCCCCTTGCCGAGTTTCCCCGGGCAGACAAAGATGGTCCGGTCGAACAAAGCCCCCTGCGACTTGTCGAAGACGTAGTACTCTCCCCGGCGGGGACGGATCTCGAACGTCGGCCGGGCGATGAGGTTGTGGACCTTATCGGCGTTGATCCCCGCGGCGTTGACGACGAACCGCGCGGTGATCGTCCGCCGGTCGGCGGCGGCGACGGTGAAGGGGCCGTTTTCGGCGCGTGAGATCGCCGCCGTGTCGAAGTTCAGCAGAAGCACTCCCCCGTTGACGACACCGTTTTCCGCCAGGGCGGTGGTCAGTTCGTAGGGGCCGACGATCCCGCCGGTCGCAGCCAGCAACGCGCCGCGAACCGCGCTGGTTAAATTCGGCTCCAGCGCCCTGGCCGAGGCGGCGTCGAGAATCTCCAGTTGCTCCACGCCGTTGGCGCGGCCGTTGTCGTACAGCGCCCTGATGACCGGGAGCTCCTCGTCGCTGAACGCGCAGATCAGCGAACCGTTTTGAACGAACGGGACATCGAGCTGACGGCACAGCTCGGGAAACATTCGGTTCCCCGCCGTGTTGAATCGGGCCATCGCCGTGCCGGCCTTCGGGTCACAGCCGCAGTGGACGATCGCCGAGTTCGCCCGGCTGGCTCCCAGGGCGACATCGTTTTCGCGCTCAAGAAGGACCACCTTGATTTGGTAGCGCGACAGTTCGCGAAACAGCGCCGCGCCGACGATCCCCGCGCCGATGACGGCGACGTCGAAATCGTTTTTCGCCCGGCCATTTGAGGAAGGGTTTGATGAAGGGGAAGCGGATGTCATCTGTCGTTATCGCTGTTCGATGGCCGCCTGGTCGATCGCCCGGTCGTAGACGCGGTAGGTCTTGGATCGCTTGGCGCCGCCGCGCTCCAGCGCGCCGCGGGAGAACTGGTTCGATTCGAGAACCCACGAGAATTCGGCCTCTTGAATCCCCCACTCGAGAGTCTTGGGAACCAGCTCGTTGACCAAAACCAGCCCGAGCCCGAGCATCTGATATTCGGGAAGGACGTTCGTGCTGAGGATGCGCATCCGCTTGATCTTATCTTTGCGGCGCAGGAGCTTAATGAACCCGAACGGGAACAGACGCCCTTTTATCGCGCGGATGCGGGGGTTGTAGTCGGGGAGGCAAAACGCCGCGCCGATGAGCTTGCCTTCCAGTTCCACACCGATCACCAGCTCGGGGACCATCAGGAACTTCAGCCCGAACGCCAGGGTCTTTAATTCCGCGTCGGAGTAGGGGACGAACCCCCAGGTATTGGAGAGGGAACGGTTGTAGATCGTCAGGAACTGCTCGACGTCCCGCTGAAAATGCTTGACGTCGACCTTGCGCAGCACCACGCCGGTTCGCTCGCGGATCCGCTCGCACTTATCGAGGTAATTGTCGCGGACCGACGGGAGCATATCGATGCTCCCCCAGAAGGAGTAGAGATCCTGCGCCTTGGTGAACCCCCAGCCCTCCACGAGCTTTTCGTAGTAGGGAGGGTTATAGGTCATCATAAAGTAGGGGGAGGAGTCGAACCCTTGGATCAGCAGCCCGACGGTATGGTTCATCGAGGGGTTCATCGGGCCGCGGATGGTCGTGCACCCCTTGGCTTTGAGCCAGGCGGCCGCCGCGTCGAACAGGGCGTTGGCGACGGCCTGGTCGTCGACGCACTCGAAGAAGCCGAAGAAGCCGACCCCGTCGTTGTAGCGTTCGAGGTGCCCGACGTTGTAGATCGCGGCGATTCTCCCGACGACTTCTTTGCCGCGCAGCGCCAGGAAGGTCTGAACGCGGTTGCGTTCGTAGAACGGGGTCTTTTTGAATCCGACCAGTTCCTTTTCGTCCATACGGATGGCGGGGATCCAGTAGGGGTCGTCTTTGTAGAGCTTCCATGGAAGGTTCAGAAAGGCGCGACGCTTCCAGAAGCCCCTCGGTTCGATGATCCTAATCTCATCCATTGGTACTTTCCCTTGTGAATCGGTTTCCCGCTTGTCCCCCGTTAAAGAATGAAAAAACGCGCTTTTAACCGCCGTATCGATTGAACCAGGCGCGTTTGTCAAAGGGGAGCTTCTCGCGCTGCGTGACTGGCTGTTCCGGTCGGCCGACCGGCAGAACGATCTGAACGTTCTTCCCCTTGGGGACCGCCAGGAGGGCGGCGATTTTTTCGGCGATCCCGCCGACACGCAGGATACCGTCAAGCCAGACGCTGGCCCAGCCGCCGTCGGCGATCGCCAGAAGGATATTTTCGGTCGCCGCGGCGGCGTCTTCTTTATAGAACGACATCGAGCCGTAGGCGGGGGTCTGGTCGGCGACCACGACAATGACCGCGCCGGCTTGATTGATGTAATCTTTCCCCGTGATGGCGGCGATTTGGCGCACCAGCTGTTCCTCGTCGACAATGACGAACGATGTGGTCTGGGCGTTGCACCCCGACGGGGCGGCGATCCCCGCTTCGACAATGTTCTGAAGTTCTTGGCGCGGGATTTTCTCTCCGGTGAACGGACCGCGGAAGCTGCCGCGCTTTTTAATGACGTCGCTAAACTCCATGGAACCCTCCTGTTTTTACGATTACCCCGATAAGTATACCACTTTTGGGGCTCCTCTCCTAGACGCGATTGGCTTCCGGCCGGGGTGTCCGGCCGAGGGGGCATCGACTTGACCATTACCGGCGCTGCTCCTATAATCGGGGGCGTGTGTGTCTCGGATGGGTACCCAAGTGGTTGAAGGGACCGGTCTTGAAAACCGGCGACGGTTTGCGCCGTCCGTGGGTTCGAATCCCACCTCATCCGTTTCTGTCCTTAAAGAGCGCTCGCGGGGTTCGCCGTCCCATCGATAATATGTGACGCGGCTTTTTTCGACGCGAGGAGATGATGACGCCCCCTTTGCGATACTGTCTGTGCGAGGAGATGAACGGTTTTTCCCTGATGCGCCGCCGCCGCGCCGCTGTTGGTTTTGTCGTCTTTGTGTTTCTGGCGCTGGGCGCTTTGCTCCCCCTCCACGGCCAGGAAGAGCGGCGTTTCCGGCGGCAGGGCCGAATCTTCCCCCGCGCCCAGGCGTCCCGATCCTCCGATCCGCGAGTGCGCGGGCCGGCATTGACCAAAGAGCTTCCGGCCGCCTCGCAGGCCCCGCGCTTCTCTTATTCGATCAGCAACTTAACCTGGAGTTCTCCCGACGGTTCGGTTCGCGTGACCGTCCGTCTGTTTACCCCCGACGGGGCGGCCGATTGTCCCGTGGTGATCTTCTCCCACGGGCTGGGGAGTTCTCCGGAACAGTTCGACTATCTGGCTTCCGCCTGGGCGCAGCAGGGGATCGTCACGGTGATGCTCCATCATCCCGACAGCGATAAATCGCAGTGGATGGGCCGCCTTCGTCCGATCGCGGAACTAAAAGGTATTTATCAGCGGGTCTGGTCCGGCCGGGACCGGGCCCTGCTGATCCGCTTCGCCATCGACCGGCTCTGCGAAATGGCCGGTCAGGAGGGGACGGTCGGGGAGCAGATCGACACCAGCCGCATCGGCGTGGCGGGGAACGATCTCGGCGCCCTGGCGGCGATGCTCGTCGCCGGTCAGCTCCCCCCCGATAACGGCGAGTCCCTGGCCGACGCGCGCGTTTCGGCGGTGGCCGCTTTCAGCCCCACCGTCTTTTGCGCTCCCGACCGGGGGGCGGTGGTCTACGGCGGCATTGACGTTCCGTTTATCTCTTTCGCCGGCACCGAAGACAACGGGATCGTCGGCGATACCAAGGCGCCGGAGCGGCGGATCCCCTTCGATTCGATTCAGGATGTCTGCTGCTACCACGTTACCTTGTTGGGAGGCGACCATCTGGTTTACGCGGGACATCTTCGCGCGGCCAAGAAAGATTGGGACGCGATGTACCAGGGTGTCCTTCGCGACCTGTCGACCCTCTTCTGGAAGACCTTTTTGCTGGCGGATACCTACGCCTCGGTACAGTTAAATCACGGAACGCTGGTACTGCCGGCCTCGGTCGCGACGCTGGAACGAAAGGTCGTCGTCTCGGAGCACACCTCGGCCGCGCCGTGACTGGAGTTTTTCTCCCGCCGCGAACATAAACAGGCCCGCAAACAAGAACAGGTGAGGGGAATGACTCCCAAGCGTTTTTTCATTTATACCGTCGGTTGTCAGATGAACGTTCTCGATTCGGAGCTGGCGGCCGCGGCCCTGACACAGGCCGGGTATCAGCCGCTGAAAAGCGCCAAGGGAGCGGATATTATCCTTTTTAATACCTGCAGCGTTCGCGAGCACGCCGAAGAGAAAATCTACAGCGCCTTAGGGCGGCTGAAGCATTGGAAGGAGAGCCGTCCCGAGGGGATCATCGGGGTGATGGGGTGCATGGCGCAAAAAGACCGTGAGATCGTCTTTAAGCGCGCTCCCCACGTCGATTTGGTGATCGGCCCCGGACAGATCGACCGGCTTCCCGATCTGATCGCGGAGATCCACAAAAACCAAACCCCGCGCATCGCGGTCAGCGCCGATCGTTTCCACAGCGGTTCGGAGGCCGGGCCGGTTCGTGAGACTTTCCGCCGCTACGACCCGATCCGCCTTCCGGAGTTTCGTCCCAGCCGCTATCAGGCGATGGTTCGCATTATGTTCGGCTGCGACAAATTCTGCTCGTACTGCATCGTCCCGAAGACGCGCGGTCCCGAACAGAGCCGCCCGGCCGACGATATTGTCCGCGAGATTAAGACACTGGCCGATTCCGGCTGCCTCGAGGTGATGCTCCTGGGGCAGACGGTGAACAGCTACCGCTGGAAGGACGCCGCCGGGACGGTGACGATGGCCGATCTTTTGGAAAGAATCAACGGTATCGCCGGCATCGAGCGGATCCGCTTTGTCAGCAGCTACCCGACCGCGATGACCGACGACCTCCTCCAGGCGGTTCGCGATCTGGAGCATGTCATGCCGTACCTGCATGTCCCCGCGCAGCATGGGGCCGACACGGTCCTAAAGCGTATGCGCCGCCGCTACACGGCCGCCGAATACCGCGAGCTGGTCGATCGTATCTATCAGACGATTCCCGGGGCGGCGATCACCAGCGACTTTATCGTCGGTTTCTGCGGCGAGACCGAGGAGGAGTTCCAGCGGACGGTCGATCTGGTCCGCTGGGCGCGGTTCAAAAACTCGTTCATCTTTAAGTACAGCCAGCGCCCGGGAACCTACGCGGCCAAGCATTACGACGACGATGTGAAGGAGTCGGAAAAGCGCCGCCGAAACAACGTGCTGCTCGATGTTCAAAACTCCATCAGCGCCGAGCAGAGCGCGCGGTTTGTCGGTCAGACGGTCGAGGTGCTGGTCGAGGGACCGAGCAAAACGGCGAAGAAGGGTACTCTTCCGCTGGTCGGCGCCTCGACCTCCCAAACGCAGCTGACGGGAAGAACCCCCTGCGATCGAATCGTCGTTTTCGACGGACCCACCTCGCTGACCGGAACCCTGGCGCGTGTGCGGGTCACCGAAGCCGCCCCGTTTACCCTCTTTGGATCTCTTCAAAGCGACGCCTAAATCCCCGGGGGGGAAGAGATCTTCCGCCGCGTAAAAATTTTTTCACTCCCGGGTGGTTTTCCGGCTCAAATCCTTGACAAAATGGGTGTTTCCCCCGATAATTTGGCTTTGTTTCCGACGCTTTGGCTTGTTTCTTAATAGGTCAACTTTTTTAAGAAACGATCGTCACGGCGGGTGTTTTTCGCTTCGGTAACCATTTTTGAGGAGAAGGGATTTAAAAAAACCTTTCATCATCCGTTGTTCGCGGCGCTGTTCTTCGTTTGTCGGCGCGCCGCCGAAGTCGTCTGATTTAGCGCCCTTTTAAATACGGGCCGTGTTGTTTTTCTTTCCTTCGTCCGCGGCCATTGGCAAGGAGCGAAGGATTGCTGGAAAGTCGCTATGATCGAACCGTTGACCGTTGACCTTTCTCTTGTCGCTCATGATGTCGGACTTGACCCGCAGCAGGTCGAGACCGTGGTGAAGTTTTACGAAGAGGGGTATTCTGTTCCGTTTATCGCTCGTTACCGCAAAGACGAAACGCACAATCTCCGCGAGGAGGAGCTCTGGGCCATCGTCGACAAGTACCGTGACGTCCAGAAGCTCAACGAGCGGAAGCAGAAGATACTTCATACGATCAGCGTCCTCGGAAAGCTCACCGACGACCTCGAAAAGAAAATTCGCGGCGCGCGCTCCAAGCGTTCCCTGGACGATCTTTACCTTCCGTTCAAACAAAAACGGCAGACCCTTGCCGCCAGCGCCAGAGAGAAGGGGTTGGAACCCCTGGCGATGAAGATCTTCGGCGCCGAGGCACCCTTCGATTTGAATCAGGCCGCCGCCGAGTTTATCAGTGAAGGGAAGAAGGTCGCTTCCGCCGCCGAGGCGCTGGAGGGGGCCGGGCATATCATCAGCGCGCTGTTCTGCGGCCGTGTCGATCTGCGTCAGGCGCTGCGCGATTACATTTCCCACAACGGGAAGCTGGTCTCCACCGCGCTTCGCCCGTTTGCCGGCGCGGCCGACGGTAAACAAAGCGACAAACCGCAGTCGGAAGAATCGGCCGCCGCGCAAACGCCCGCCGCCGAAAAGGAAAAGGCCGCCGACGGCGGCGCCAAAGCCGCTGAACAAGCCGCCGAAACCGCCAAGCCGGCCGATACCGCCGAGGTCAAAGAATCTGCCGAGCCGAGCGATACCGCCAAGGCCGACGATACGGCTAAGTCCGCCGAGCCCGCCAAGTCCGGCGCGCGGCCCGGGAGAAACCAGAAGCAAAACAAGAAAAAGTCGAGGAAGACCCCCGCGCAGGTGCGCGCCGAGCAAAAAGAGAAGCTGTACAGCGACTACTTCGATTTCTCGACCCCGCTGCGCGGCTGTCCCGCGCATCGCGTGATGACCTTAAACCGCGGGGAACAGGAGCGTGTGCTTCGGGTTCGTGTCGACTACGACCGGGCCGAGGTCGAAAAGCTCGCCCAGCAGACGGCCGGTCTGGAAAACCACCCGCAAAAAGATTTCCTCGAGACCTGCTTAAGCGACGCGCTGACCCGGCTGATCCTCCCCTCGGTCGAGCGGGAGATCCGCAGCGACCGAACCGAAAGGGCCGAGCGCCAGTCGCTGGTCGTTTTCGCGAAGAATCTCCGCAATCTGTTGCTTCAAAAGCCGCTGTACCGCCGCCGCGTCCTGGCGCTGGATCCGGGTTTTCGCCACGGCTGCAAACTGGCTGCCCTCGATGAGTTCGGCAATTTCCTCGCCAACGAGACGGTCTTTATTACCGGCAGCGCCGAACGGCGCGGCAAAGCGGCCGCGAAGCTGGTCGAGCTGATCAAGAGGTTTAACCTGACGGTGATCGCCATCGGCAACGGCACCGGCTGTCGTGAAGCCGAAGACTTTGTCGCCAAAATGATCGCCGAGCATTTCGCCGATCAAGAGCTGGTCTACATCATCGTCAACGAAGCCGGCGCCAGTATCTACTCCACCTCGATCGCCGCTCAGGAAGAACTGCCTCAGTTCGACCCGCTGGTGCGCGGCGCCATCTCCATCGGCCGCCGTCTTCAAGACCCGCTCAACGAGCTGGTCAAAATCGATCCCGAAAACCTGGGAATCGGTCTGTATCAGCACGACCTTAAGCGAGACTGGCTTCAAGAGTCGCTGCGCGACGTGGTCGAGTCGTGCGTCAACTACGTCGGGGTCGATCTGAACACCGCCACCCCCGCGATTCTGCGTTATGTCGCCGGTCTGAAGCAGGCCCTCTCCAAGCGTGTCTACGAGTATCGCCGAGAAAACGGTCCGTTCCGCTGCCGTGAGGACCTCAAGAAAGTCAACGGCCTGGGAGACGCCGTCTTTAAGAACTGCGCCGGTTTTCTTCGGATCGCCGACGGAAGCGAGCCGCTGGACTCGACCTGGATCCACCCCGAGAGCTACGAGCTGGCCGAGAAGATCCTAAAAAAGATCGGCTACGCCAAAGAGAATCTTCTCGATCCCGAAAAGCGCTCCGCTTTGGCGGAGCTGGTTCCGACGCTCAAGACCAAAGCGCTGGCCGTGGAGTTCGGCGCCGGGGTGATGACGGTCGCCGATATTTTGGAGCAGTTCAAGCGCCCGGGGCGCGACCCGCGCAGTTCCTCTTCCGGGCCGATCTTCAAGAAGGGGGTCATGAAGATCGAAGACCTCAAACCGGGTATGGAGCTGACCGGCACGGTTCTGAACGTCGTCGACTTTGGCGCCTTCGTCGATATCGGCCTGCACGACTCCGGCTTGGTTCATATCAGCCGAATGAAGGACAAATACGTCAGTGACGCACACCAGTACCTGGCCGTCGGCGATGTGATCAAGGTTTGGGTCGTCGACGTCGATCAAAAGCGCAGCCGGATCTCGCTGTCGATGATCGCCCCGGGAAGCGAGGACGCCGATCGTCAAGGTGATCGTGATCCGCGCCGCGGCCGGGGGGACCGCTCCCGTGATGATCGCCCCCGTGAAGACCGTCCCCGCGCCGAGCGTGAGGGCCGCGAGGAGCGCCGCGGCCGTGACGACCGCTCCCGTGACGACCGGCCCCGCGGGGAGCGGCGCCAGAGGCGTGAGCGCGGGGAGCGGCAGACGATCCGTTCGGTCTCGCTTCCGGCGGAGCGGTCGATCAAACCGATCTCCGACGAGATGAAGCAGGGGAAGGAGCCGATGCGCAGCTTCAGCGACCTGGCGCAGCTGTTCGGCCGGATTCAGCCGACCGAAGAAGGGAAGAAAAAGCCCGCCAAGCAGGTTTCCCCGGCCGAAGAGAAAAGCGCCGAAGACAAGAGCGAACCGGAGGGGCGGGAGTAGGTTTTCGCCGGCGCGAAAGAAAGCGGCTGTATGGGAGAAATACCCCCGTACAGCCGCTTTTTGTTTGCGCGCCCAAACTATCTTGTTATTTCTTCATCAGGTCGCTGAGCCGTTTCCCATAGAAGAAATCGCGGATCATTTTGTCGTACTGCGCCCACAGCGGGAGGGTCTGACAGTACGGCGCGCGGGGGCACGGCTTGGCGCCGGGGGCCAGGCAGGAGACGACGGCCAGGGAACCTTCCATTTGCTCTAAAATCTCGCCGACGCTGTACCGGTCCGGTTTGCGGCACAGCTTGTAGCCGCCGCTTCGGCCGCTCACCCCGGAGATGAGCTTTCCGGCGACCAGTTTCTTAACGATGATTTCCAGATACTTTTTGGAGATCCCCTGGCGCAGGGCGATATCCTTGAGCGGCACAAAGCCGTCGTGCTCGGCTAAATCGAGCATCACGCGCAGAGCGTAGCGTCCTTTTGTCGAGATCATACGATTGATTTTTCCTTATGTTTTCGCCTAGTATAACGAGGGGTAAATAGAAAATCAATAGAAAAAAACCGGGAAAACCGATATTGCCTATTGACATAGTAGGTGAATCGGTGTATGATCTGTCCAAACGCGTGAGGGGAAGGGCTTTTTACGTGCCGCCGGCCGTGTCCGCCCCCAGTGCCTCTTGGGCTGAAGCACCGCTTCAAAACAAAAAGAGAATCAAGGAGATGGGTACTAAGAACAAATACAAATTTGAGACGTTACAGCTGCATGTCGGACAAGAGAACCCGGACCCGGCCAGCGACGCCCGCGCGGTCCCTATCTACGCGACGACCAGCTATGTGTTCCGCAATGCCCAGCACGCCGCCGACCGCTTTGGTCTGGCCGATCCCGGCAATATCTACGGGCGGCTGACCAACTCCACGCAGGGGGTGTTCGAAGACCGCATCGCGGCGTTGGAAGGCGGTATTGCCGGCCTGGCGGTCGCCTCCGGCGCGGCGGCGATCACCTACACGATCGAGGCGCTGGCGACCAAAGGCGAGCATATCGTCTCGCAGAAGACTATCTACGGCGGCAGCGCCAACTTGCTGGCGCATACCCTGCCGCTTTACGGCATCGAGACGAGCTTCGTCAACATCCACGATCTGGATGAGGTCACCGCGGCGATCCGGCCGAATACCAAGGCGATCTACATCGAGACCCTGGGGAACCCCAACAGCGACATCCCCGATATTGAAGCGCTGGCCAAAATCGCCCACGATCACGGCATCCCGCTGGTCGTCGACAACACGTTCGGCACGCCGTTCCTCATCCGGCCCATCGAATATGGCGCGGACATTGTGCTGCACAGCGCCACCAAGTTTATCGGCGGCCACGGCACGACCCTCGGCGGGGTCATTGTCGATGCCGGCTCTTTCGATTGGGCGGCCAGCGGCCGGTATCCGTGGCTCAGCCAGCCGAACCCCAGCTATCACGGCGTGAGGTTTACCGAGGCGGCGGGCCCGGCGGCGTTCGCTACCTATATCCGCGCGATCCTGCTGCGCGACACCGGCTCGTGTATCTCCCCGTTCGCGGCGTTTTTGCTCCTGCAGGGGACCGAGACGCTCTCTTTGCGCATGGAGCGCCACGCCCAGAACACCAAGAAGGTGGTCGACTACCTGGTGCGTCACCCGCAGGTCGAGAAAGTCTATCACCCCCTGCTGCCCGACCATCCCGACCACGCGCTGTACCAGAGGTATTTCCCCAACGGCGGCGGGTCGATCTTTACCTTCGATATCAAGGGGGGGCAGAAGGAGGCGTTCGCGTTCATCGACGGGCTGGAGATCTTCTCGCTGCTGGCGAACGTCGCCGACGTGAAGAGTCTGGTCATCCATCCCGCCACCACAACACACTCGCAGTTCACGGCCGAAGAACTGGAATCGGCGGGCATCCACCCGAACACGATCCGGCTTTCGATCGGAACGGAGCACATCGATGATATTCTCGCCGACCTCGACAAGGGGTTCGCGGCGGTCAACTAAAGGAGGAAACGGACATGGCAAATATTTACAAAAGTACATTGGGGCTGATCGGCAATACACCGCTGGTGGAGGTCGTGAATCTGGAAAAGGCACTCGGGCTGGAGGCGACCTTGCTGGTCAAGCTTGAGTATTTCAACCCCGCCGGCAGCGTTAAAGACCGCATCGCCAAGTCGATGATCGAAGACGCCGAGACGAAGGGGCTGCTCAAGGAGGGGAGCGTCATCATTGAGCCGACTTCCGGGAACACCGGCATCGGGCTGGCCGCCATCGCGGCGGCGAAGGGGTACCGCATCATTTTGACGATGCCCGAGACGATGAGCGTCGAACGGCGGAATATCCTCAAGGCGTATGGCGCCGAGGTGGTTCTTACCGACGGCGCGAAAGGGATGAAGGGGGCCATCGCCAAGGCCGAGGAGCTGGCCAAGGAGATCCCGAACAGCTTTATCCCGGGGCAGTTTATCAACCCCGCCAATCCCGCCATCCACAAGGCGACGACCGGGCCGGAGATTTGGCGCGATACCGACGGCGCGGTCGATATCTTCATCGCGGGTGTCGGCACGGGCGGGACGGTGACCGGCGCGGGCGAGTACCTGAAGTCCCAGAAGCCGTCGGTCAAGGTCGTAGCGGTCGAGCCGTCCGATTCTCCCGTACTCTCCGAGGGGCACGCGGGGCCGCATAAGATACAGGGGATCGGCGCGGGCTTCGTCCCCGAGGTGCTGAACACCGATGTCTACGACCAGGTGTTCCCCGTGCGCAGCGAGGACTCCTTCGCCGCGGCGAAGCTGCTGGCCAAGAAAGAAGGTATTTCGGTCGGCATCTCCTCCGGCGCGGCGCTGCACGCCGCCGTCGAGCTGGCGAAACTCCCCGAGAATAAGGGAAAGGTAATCGTCGCCCTGCTTCCCGACAGCGGCGATCGCTATTACTCCACCCCGCTGTTTACGGAAGGTTAACGGCGCGCGAAGCCGGGTGTTTTTTCCCGGCCGACACCATAAAAAAAGCCCCCATGAAAGGGGGCTTTTTTTATGGGAGAAAGGGAACCAATCACACCTCGATCTGATCGTAGCCCTCGCCGTAGACCGGGCAGACCAGGTCGGCGACCTTCGGGGTCTTCAGATCGGCCAGGTTGGTAACCTTGAGATTCTCGGCGTCCCACTCGATCTTCTCGCCCCACTTGTCGGGCTCCGATGCGGCCCAGACAGCCAGGTTGGCCAGGAGCATCGTCTCGGTGAGGGGGCCGCCGTGATTCGGGAAGTTCGACCAGCACAGTTCCGGTTTTCCCTGCCAGATGGCGTTGAACCACTCGTACTTGTTGCGGGTGTCGTTGTCGGCCGCCTCGTCGCAGACCGGCGCCAGCACGAAGTCGGTCTGATCTTCGGGGATCGCGTCGATCGGATTGCCGTTCGGGTCACGGAACACGGGGATGCCGTCGCCCTGGCCGCCACAGAGCATCGCGCCCTTGTCGCCGATCACCAGGGAGCTGTTGGTCCAGTCGATTTCCGGGAACTTGTACTTCTCCAACAGAGCCGGCTCCGGCGCCTGGGAGCTGTCCCACCAGGTGAACTTGATCGGGCCGCGCCAATCGTTGGCCGGGAATTCGAACTTGCTGACCGACTTGGCCGGGAAGCTGTCGAAATCGTGACCCGAGGAGATCGCCTGAACGCTGGTCGGGTTGCGAAGGTCGGTCCCCTTGAAGACCATATTGACATTGTGGCAGGCCATATCGCCGATGGCGCCGGTGCCGAAGTCCCACCAGCCGCGCCACTGGAAGGCGTGATAGAGCCCCGGCCAGTATTCACGCCAAGGCGCCACGCCGAGCCACAGCTTCCAGTCGAACTGCTTCGAGGCCTCTTCGATTTGCTTTTTCTTCTCCGCGATCTCGTCGTTGACGATATCTTCGTCGTCCGGGTTCTCGGCCTTGACCTGGGCGATGAACTTTTCCATCGTCATAGCGCGGTTCGGACCCTGGGCCCAGATCGGGCGGTTCGTCCGGGCGTGAACTTCGAGGATCTCGCCGATGACCCCGGCGCGCAGCTGGGCGGCGTTCTTGCGGAGCTGATCGCCGGCCGAGCCCTGGTTCCCCATCTGGGTGCAAAGACCGGTCGCGCGGGCGAGATTGCCGAGGTAGCGGGCCTCGCCGATGGTACGGGTCAGCGGCTTTTGGGTGTAGCAGTGCTTCCCCGCCTTAAGCGCCATCGCGGTGATGGGGCAGTGCATATGGTCGGTCGTGCTGATGACGCAGGCGTCGAACTTATCGCCCATATCGGCGAACAGGTCGCGGAAGTCCTCGAAGGTCTTGGCGCCTTCGTACTGCTGGGCGGCGCCGGCCAGGGTTCCGCGGTCGATATCGCACAGGGCGACCACCTTGCCGAACTTGGAAGCTTGGGAGATATCTCCGCCCCCCTTGCCGCCGATGCCGATCCCGGCGACCGCGACATCTTCCAGGGCATTGGCGCGGGCGCGTTTCATCTGATTTCCGAAGCCAACCATATATCCGGCGCCGGCGACGGTGGCGGTCTTCAGAAAGGTACGTCTCGATTGATTCGTTTTCATTGCTAAAACCTCTGTTATTGCGGGCTTTTCTTGAAATGGCGGGAAAGGGCGGCCGGGAAGGCGCCCTGTAATCATTACGCTTCTCCCCTCATTTTAAACCGGTTTTTTAGCGATTTCAACACGCCAGTGAGGGGAGGAAGGGAAATATTTAAAAGAAAACGCGCTCCCCTTGATGAAAGAGGAGCGCGCTTTGTTTTCAAACCGCGGAATGAATTACCGGGATCGAATCGATCAGATCTCGATCTGGTCGTAACCGTCGGCGTACTTCGGACGAACCAGCTCGGCGACACCCGGGGTCTTGAGCGAATCGAGGTTCGTCACGATGAGATTCTCGGCGTCCCACTCGATCGTCTCGCCGCGCTTGCCGGCTTCGTTGGCGGTCCAAACGGCCAGGTTGCCGAGGAGGATCGTCTCGGTGAGAGGACCGGCGTGATTCGGGAAGTTCGACCAGCACAGCTCCGGCTTCCCCTCGCGGATCGCGGTGACGAATTCGAGCATATTGCGGGTATCGAAGTTCCCGGAACGCTCGTCGGTCGGGGCGGAACGATATTCCAGACCCGGGATCTCGTCCATCGGGTTCCCGTTGTTGTCGACCAGCAGGTAGTTGGCGGCGTAGTCGTCCGGGGAGTAGACGGCGCCCTTCTCGCCGACGATGAGCGAACCGCTCTCGGTCGGGTTCTCGATGTGGTACTTCTCGAAGAGGGTCGGATCGGGAAGGACCTTGCAGTCGAGCCAGGTGAAGTTGACCGGGCCGCGCCAATCGTTGGCCGGGAAGTCGAACCAAATCTTGCAGCCGGCCGGGAAGCTGTTGAAGTCGTGGCCGGTGCTTTCGGCGACGACGCGGGTCGGGTTCTTCAGCTCGCAGGCGCCGTACGGCATGTTGGCGGTATGGCAGGCCATGTCGCCGAGCGAACCGGAACCGAAGTCCCACCAGCCGCGCCACTGGAACGAGTGGTAGATACCGGGCCAGAATTCACGCTTCGGGGCGGTCCCGAGCCACAGATCCCAATCGAGGATCTCGAGGGCTTCGGCGATTTGCTTTTTCTTCTCTTCGATCTCGTCGTTGACGACTTCCTCGTCGTCCGGGTTCTCGGCCTTGACCTGGGCGATGAACTTTTCCATCGTCATATCGCGGTTCGGACCCTGGGCCCAGACCGGACGGTTCGTCCAGACATAGACGTCTTTGATCTCGCCGATCACGCCGTGCTTGACCTGGGTGACGATGTTGCGCATCGAGTCGAACGAGGAGCCCTGGTTCCCCATCTGGGTGCAGACGCCGTACTTCTTGGCCAGGTTGCCGAGGTAACGGGCCTCGCCGATGGTACGGGTCAGCGGCTTTTGGGTGTAGCAGTGCTTGCCGGCCTTGATCGCCATGGCGGTGATGCAGGTGTGCATGTGGTCCGGCGTACTGATGGTGCAGGCGTCGAACTTGTCGCCCATGGTGTCGAAAGCTTCGCGGAAATCGACGAACGCCTTCGCGTCTTTGTAGACTTCCTGAGCGCCGGCCAGGGTGTTCTTGTCGACATCGCAGACCACGACGGTGTTGCAGTAGCACGCGGCGTTGGCGGTATCGCTGCCGCCCTTGCCGCCGACACCGAAGTCAGCCACGGCGATCCCTTCCAGCGCGCTGGCGCGGGCCGGGCGAGCCGTGTTGCCGGCGGCCACGAGGAAACCGGCACCGGCGATGGTTGAGGTTTTCAGAAAGTCACGGCGGGTTGTCTTACGCATAGATTCTCCCTTATGGTATGGTGAATTTAAACCGATCGCCCCGATGGGAAACCGGCCATCAATACAAATTCGGTTACTGTCTGTGTGGGTTCGGTAACTGTCTATTTTAACTCGATTACCGTCTATTCTAAAAAAAACGGTTTCGTTTTTCCAGTCAAAACCGAGAGAATTTTCGTTTTTTTCAAAATTTTCAAACGCCCCCCTCGCTTCGCGCCGCCGCCTGGAGCGTCTCCTCGGTACTGAGCGGGTCGACCGCGCGGCAGCAGTCGGTGAGCATTGTCACCATTGAGGATATCTCCAGGTCCCACTGCGCCGGGGCGACCCCGGCGGGGATCAGCGGCCGGAACTCCTCCAGCAGCAGGAGCAGCCGCAGCAGGTGACGGAAGATCATCCCCTCCTGTTTCTGGATTTGGGAGGCGACGATGAACTTGTTGAAATCGCCGTTAAAGCGCAGAAGAATCTCTCCCGCGGCCCAGACCGGGGTGATCTTCACCGCCACGCCGGGATACTCCCAGTCGAAGAGGCGAAGGAGTTTGTCGGCCAGCGGCAGCAGGTAGGTGCGCTCCTCGAACTGGCCGAAGCGGCGGCGCATTTCGCGCTCTTCCTCCAGCTGCTCGGCGGTCTTGGGAACCAGCTCGTCGATCGAGGCCAGCCCCAGATCGAGCAGTTTCTGATCGAGGAACCCGCGGGCCAGGGGACCGGGGGGAAGCTCGTTGTGGTTCGGGACACGTACATCGCGGGCGACGGTTCCCGGCATCTCCAGGAGGGACTCGAAGATCTGGATCCGTTCGGCGCGATCGGCCATGCCGAGATGCTCCAGCAGAAACGCCCCGTAGACCGGATTGACGGCGCGCAGTTTCGTCAGCACCGCCATCTTCTCGGTCGGGTAGGCGCTTTTGGCCCGGTACGGTTCGGCCTCCTCGGCGGGCTTCGGCGGCTTTTGTTCTTTGGTCTGGTCGGGGGGGCTATCGCTCTTAGTGCCGCCGAAAACAAGTGAGCCGACACTGTCAAAGTCGTCCCAGCTTTCGATCTTCACGGCGTCGAAAATCCCGGCGTCGAACGGCTGCGCGGCCCGCCGCCGCTTTTCTTCCTGCCGCTCCTGTTCCTTGACCGCCTGCCGCGACGCTTCGGTCGGTTCGATCCCGTAGTCGACCGGATTGGGATCGAGCCGGATGAATCCCCCGCGCCAAAGGGTGATCAGCATCGGGTCGAGCGCCTTGGCCGCGGCGGCCAGCCGCTTGGCCCCCATCAGCCGGCGGCTGGCCAGACGGCGGATCGGTTCGACGTCGGAATTCTTCTCGATCATGTGGGCCAGCAGCCGCCAGGGAAGGGGACCGTGGCTGGCCAGCGACCCGGGGGACATCGTCTGGAGCTTTTGGAACTGCTGCTCGGTCCAGTACTGCTCCTCGCTGTTGCGCGTCGGCATCTTCTTTTTGAGCTTTTTCTTCATCTCGCGCAGCTTCGGGTCTTTGGTATCGTCGGGGATCTGGTCGTATTTGGCGCGGAAGCGGGCGATCTTGACATCGTCGCTGTGGGCCAGGGCGAAGACATACCCGTGCGTGTCGTACTGCGGCCGGCCGGCGCGGCCGAAGATCTGGTGCGCCGTCGACGACTCGACCAGCCGCTTGTCGCCGGTGGGGCCTTTCAGCAGGGTCGGCAGCACGACCGAGCGGGCCGGAAGGTTGATCCCCGCGGCGAGCGTCTCGGTGCAGACGGTGATCGAAAGGAGCTTCCGCTGGAAGAGGTCCTCGACGATCCTGCGGTACTTGGGGAGGACCCCCGCGTGATGGATCCCGACCCCGCGCAGAAGCAGCTGGCGGATCTTCGGCCCCGCCCCCTTGCTCCAGTCGTGTTGGTCGAGCTCCGCGGCGATCTGTTTTTGCCGCTCGGCCGAGATAATATCTTTCCCCTTGATCGTATCGGCGACGGTCCAGCACTGATCGCGGTTGAAACAAAAGACCAGCGCGGGAACCAGGCGCTGGTCGTCACTTCCGGCGTGCATCCGCTCGAGGAACTCCGGCAGAAGCTCATCGCCGATCCACTGATAGGTGAGCGGGACCTTCCGCTCGTCGCTGGTGACCAGTGTCAGTTTTCGCTCGGCGTTATTGCGCAGCCAGGCGATGAAATCGTAGGCGTTCCCGACCGTGGCGGAGATCAGCAGGGTCCGGACATGTTTGGGGAGAAGTTCCAGGGTAAATTCCCAGACGATCCCCCGCTCGGGGTCGGAGAACTGGTGAAACTCGTCCATCACCACCACGGCGACATCGTCGAACCGGAAGTGGGGCTCTTCGTACTTGGGGGTGATGATCCGCCACCCGGGGCTGGGGGCCGACTCCCGCGCCGCGGCGCCGGCGTTATGGTCGGCGGGGTTTTTTTCTTTTTGGAACAGATCGGAGCTGAGCAGCCGGTTAAAGAGAATCTCGGCGACGACGACCAGGATCTTCGCGTCGGGGTTCTCGCGGCGGTTTCCGGTGATCAGGCCGACGTCCGACTCCGAGAAGCCCCAGAGCTTGACCTTCTCGCGCAGCTCGCGGAACTTCTGTTCGGTCAGCGCGATCAGCGGGGTGGTGTAGTAGGCGCGCTTGCCCGTTTTGAGCGCCTCGTAGAGCCCCGCCTCGGCGACGACGGTCTTGCCCATGCCGGTCGGGGCGCAGACCAAGACCCCCTGATCGGAATCGAACCAGGAGAGGATCGCTTCTTCCTGGAACGGATACGGTTCGAACGGGAGCGAATCGAGGTACTCCAGCGCGAGGGTCTCCCGATCGGGAACCTCGGCGGAAGGGGGATTGTTTTGGGGGGGAACGGACATGGCACCGCGTGAGTTAACGAGAAATTTACCGGAGCAGGTCCTGACGAAACGCCCCGCGCGCGTCGCACAGAAGGGAAGCGGCGGCGTACAGTCCGGCCTCGTAGCCGAGCCCCGTCTTGACGATCTTCAGCGTCTTATTGACACTGCCGAAGAGCTGATCGTAAAAGGTGCGGGTCATCTCCGGCTCCAAAAGATCAAACGCCCCGGAGACCCCGCCCCCGACGACGATCCTTTCGGGGTTGACGATATTGGCCGCCATCGCCGCGGCCCGGCCGATGTAGTGCCCCGAGGTATCGAAGACCTCTTTGGCGAGCGGATCACCGGCGCGGGCCAGCTCGGCGATCCGCTTGGCGTCCAGGCGCGCGTCGTCGGGGAGGCCCTCTTTTTTCCTGTAGTCGGCCACGCGCCGGAGGGTGGCCGAATCGGCCCGCGCCTCCAGCCACTGGGCGAAGCGCCGGGCGATCGCCGGACCGGCCGCCTCGGCCTCGAGGCAGCCGCGGCCGCCGCAGCCGCACTTTGCGCCGTTTTCGACGATTTTGACATGCCCGATCTCCGCGGCGCCGCCGAACGGGCCGGGGTAGACCTTTCCGCCTAAGACCAGACCGCCGCCGATCCCGTTGCTGACGGTGATCCAAAGAAAGTAATCAACGTCTTTGCAGGCGCCAAAGATTTTCTCGGCCCAGGCGCAGGCGTTGACGTCGTTTTCGACGGCGACCGGCTTGCCGTAGCGCTCTTTGAGGATCTTGGCGATGGGGAAATCGCCGATCCCCGAGAAAGGGGCGTAGACCCACATCCCTTTTTGCGGATCGGCCAATCCGGGGATCAAAGCCCCGATACCCAATAACTCGCCGATCTCGGCGCCGGTATCGCGCAGCGTCTCGGCGACCGCGCTTTCGATCGCCGCGAGAACCCCCTCCCGGCCGCAGTCGCGCGAGAGCGGGCGGTGGGCGACCCCCCACAGCCGGGGCTGCGCCGCGGCGCGGCGCGAAACCAGCGCGGTCAAGAGCTTAGAGCCGCCGATATCGATGGCCAGAAACGTTTCGGCCCGGCTGAGGTCGTTCGACATAGAGCGCTTCTTTCTAAGAAAAAATTTTCCCCCCGCGCGGCGGGGGGAAAGAAAATGGGCAGGGCAATTACTTCAGTTCGACGACGACGTTCATCGCCTGGCCCTGGCGGATGATATTCATCGTGATTTTGTCTCCCGGGCGGTGAGACTCGACCGCCGAGAGGAATTCCTGGACCGTGCGGATTGGCTGGTCGTTGATGCCGACGATCAGGTCCATTCCCTCCTTCGGGACGACCCGCTGGTAACCGCGCAGCGTCTGGCCGTACTGCTGGACGGTCATCTCCACCGTCTTGCCGCCGCGGATACCCGCCAGGTCGACCGGGCCTCCGTCCTCGATCATTACCGGAACGAGCCCATGGGGAGTCTCGCTCATCTGAAGGACGCCGGCGTCCCCGCGCACAACCTTCCCCTCGTTGAGGAGGAGGTGCGAGATACGCGCGATGGTATTGACGGGGATCGCGAAGCCGACCCCGGTGTTTTCGCCGATCCGGCTGGCGATGGCGGTGTTCATCCCGATCAGCCGGCCGGAGGAATCGAACAGCGCCCCGCCGGAGTTCCCGACGTTGATCGCCGCGTCGATCTGAATGACCCCCTTGATCTCGCGGTTATTCGGGCTTTCGATCGTTCGGTTCAAGCTGGAGATGATCCCGCGCGTCATGGTCCGTTCATAGCCGAACGGGTTCCCGATGGCGAAGACGGCCTGACCGACCAGCAGCTGCGAGGAATCGGCGAACTCGACCGGGAAGAGCGCGTCGGCGGGAGCGTCGATCTTCAGCAGGGCGATGTCGGTCGAGGGGTCTTCCCCGATATTGACCGCGGGGTATTCGCCGCCGTCGAACAGACGGACCTTAATATCGTTCGCGCCGTTGACGACGTGGCTGTTGGTGAGAATCACGCCGTCTTTGGAGAGGACCACGCCGCTGCCGAGCCCCTCGGCGGTCTGCGGCTGGAAGAACCGCCCCTGGCGAACCATCACCGTATCGATGTTGACGACCGAGCGGTTTCGGTTTTCGTAGATGGTGATCCCGACCTGTTCCTCGGGGAGTAAGCTCTTATAGCGGCTGTTGAACAGATCGCTGCGGTAGTCCATCGGGGCGCTCGGCTTGCCGACTTCCGGCAGAACGGTCTGACGAAGGTCGATCACCTTCTTTCCCCCATGCTCGGCGCCGGGCATCGGCGGGGCCTGAGCCAAAACGGCGCCGGCGGCGACCAGGGTAAAAGACAACACAAACAGCAGGCGAAGCGTCTTGTTATTCATAGCGATTCCCAAGTGTTTTCTTCCTTAATAAACTGGGAGTGATTTGCCCTTCTTTTCTTGTTTCCGCCGACCGGGGATTATTTGCCCCTCTTTTGGGGGAAGCGCGTCCCCGCCGGGGGCAGTCCGCCGCAGATTATACCCCTTCTTCGCTTCCGGCTCAATTGTAAATACGCGCTTTCGGCGCCGTGTTCGGGAAGCGGCTCCCCCGCAGCGGAAAGGTTCTTGCTTGTCCGTTGAGGTTTGATATATTACCTGTTAGAGCCCCGGGGCCTATGTTTTTTGCCCCCGGCAAGAGGAAAAACGATCGGTATATTGAGAGACTCAACCAAGGAGTAAAGAAGTGGCTTGTTCGATGTCTTCCCAGGAAAAGCAGGCGATTGACGCGATTCGCGTTCTTTCGATGGACGCGGTGCAAAAGGCCAAAAGCGGTCACCCGGGTACGGCGGTGGCCCTGGCGCCGGTGACCTATCTGCTCTACAACGAGGTGATGAACTACAATCCGGCCAATCCCTCCTGGATGAACCGCGATAAGTTCGTCCTGTCGATCGGCCACGCGTCGATGCTCCTCTACGCGACGCTTCATTTGGCGGGGGTCAAGGGGGACAAGCCGGTGACGATCGACGACATCAAGTCGTTCCGCCAGCTCGACAGCCGCTGCGCCGGTCACCCTGAGTTCGGACACACCTCGGGGGTCGAGATGACGACCGGCCCGCTGGGGGCCGGGGTGGCGACCAGTGTCGGGATGGCGCTGGCCTCCAAATGGTACGCCAGCCGCTACAACAAGCCCGGCTTTGATCTGTTCGGCTCCCGCGTCTACGCCCTGTGCGGCGACGGCGACATGATGGAGGGTATCTCTTCGGAGGCCGCCTCCCTGGCCGGCCACCTGGGGCTGTCGAACCTCTGCTGGATCTACGACAGCAATAAAATCACGATCGAGGGGGATACCGCCCTGGCCTTCTCCGAGTCGGTCCGCGATCGCTTCACCGCCTACGGGTGGACGGTGCTGGAAGTCGACGACGTCAACGATCTGCCGGCGATGCGCCGCGCGCTGGAGGCCGCCGGCGGCGCGGACCGTCCCACGCTGATCATCGTCCAGAGTGTCATCGCCTACGGCGCGCCGACCAAGGCGGGGAAGGAATCGGCCCACGGCGCGCCGCTGGGGGAAGAAGAAATCCTCGGCGCGAAGAAGTTCTACGGCTATCCCGAAGAGCCGTTCTTCGTCGATCCGCAGGTCTATCAGACCTTCGCCGACGGCCTCGGCGCGCGCGGGGCCCGGGCCGAAAGCGCCTGGAACGAACTGTTCGCCTCTTATCGCCAGGCGTTCCCCGAACTGGCCGCGGAGCTTGAGACGATCGCCGCCGGCGGCCTTCCCGAGGGGTGGGAAGAAAAAGTCCAGACCTTCCCGGCCGACGCCAAGGGGCTGGCCAGCCGTTCCTCCGGGGGGAAGGTCCTCAACGACCTGGCCGCCGGTATCCCGTGGCTGGTCGGCGGTTCGGCTGACCTGGCCCCGTCGAACAACACGTGGCTGAAGCTGCCCGACGCCGGGGAGTGCCTGCCGGGGCAGATCGGCCGCAATATTCACTTCGGTATCCGCGAAAACGCGATGGCGGCGATCACCAACGGTCTGGTCCTCTGCGGGCTTCGCGCCTTCTGCGGGACGTTCTTTGTCTTCTGCGACTACCTCCGTCCGATGATCCGCTTAGCCGCGCTGATGAAGATCCCGACGCTGTTCGTCTTCACGCACGACTCGATCGGGGTCGGCGAGGACGGCCCGACCCACCAGCCGGTCGAGCACTTGGCGGCGCTTCGCGCCATTCCGAACGTTCATGTCTTCCGTCCGGCCGACGCCAACGAGGTCGCCGAGTGCTACAAGGCGGCGATGAAGATCACCGACGGTCCCTCGGTGATGATTCTCTCCCGTCAGAACCTCCCGACGATCGACCGCCAGAGGTTCGGCGCCGCCGACGGGGCCGGCCGCGGCGGCTATGTCGTCTTCGACAGCGGCCCGTCCCCCGAGATTCTGCTGATCGCCACCGGGAGCGAGGTTTCGCTCTGTACGCAGGCCGTCGAACTTTTATCCGCCGAAGGGCGCGCGGTCCGGGTGGTGAGCGTCCCCTGCTGGGAGCTGTTCGCCGCGCAGAGCCAAGAGTATCGCGATTCAGTTCTTCCGCCGCAAGCGAAAAAGCGCGTCGGCGTCGAGGCGGCCGTCGGCTTCGGCTGGGAGCGCTTCCTCGGCCGCGACGGGAAGTTTATCGGGATGAGCGGCTTCGGCGCCAGCGCCCCGGCCGGTACGCTGATGAAGCACTTTGGGCTGAGCGCTGAGGCGGTCGCCGCCGCGGCGAAGGACTAAGCCGTTCGCCCCTTCGCGCGGAGCGGATACCTTCTGCGCTCCGCGCGAAGGCGTTAAGCTCTCTTGTGCCGTTAAACTTTGCTCGGCTTGTCTATTTTAATTTTTGCTCTCCCTTGCCGGACTTTTGCCCCAACTTTTTTCACGGCGGGCAAATTATGTGGTATTGTTCTAGAGACCTTTCAAGAGATTTCTTCGTAAGAAACTATTGTTGCCACGGGGAAAACTCGGCGGGTTAAATCACTTAAAAGAGATATTCACTTACCGGCGGTCGTATGAATTCGATGATCGAGCAGGTTTTCTATTTTCTTCGCAAACGTTCTTCGGCCTTCGCCGTCGAGAAGATACAAAAGAGCTGTCGGGTTCTTCCGATCGACCTGGAAGAGATGCTCTGCTGGGCCGAGTCGCTGCGTCTCCCGGCCGACGGCCGGTTCGACACGATCAATCTTGTCTTCCATCCGCTCCCCAGCGGTCACTTTGCCCTGGGACGGCTGCGGCAGGTTCGCCGCGCCGAGGAGGCCGGCACCGGTCACAAGGCCGCGCGCGGCCTGTACTGCCTTCAATATTTCATCGTCGATTCCGAGCAGCTTCACCTGTTTGGGAACAACCCGATCCTCCTGTTCCGCCGGACGCTGAGCTTAGAGCCGACGGTCCTGAACTACCCGTGCGGGGATCCCGCCGCGGTGACGCTCGCCTCCGACACCTGTTTCTTCGACTCCCGCCAGATGCGCGCCCTGGCCGTTACGCCCGGGGCCGATTCGCTGGCGTATGTGACCGACCAGGTTCTTCATCGGCCGCTGGCCTCGTTCGTCTGCTCGAGCGCTTCTCCCCATATCGTTTCGGGGGTACTGAACCTTCTGCCGGTCGACTACCGTCCCGAGGTCTCGTTCGCGCTGGAACTGGATTTCTCCACCGACCGCTGTCTGCGGCTGGCCGGTTTCTCGAAAAAGCACCCGCTCCCCAAGCGCTGGGCCGGTTCACTGATCGACCTCGATTCCCCCCTCGATATGTCGCGTCTGGGGGGGTGGGCCTCCTACGCCCGCCGGGCGCTGGCGGATAACGGCTATCGGTTCTTCGAGAAACACCTCATCGAGCGGCACCGCGCGATCCGCCGCCGGACCCTTCAGGGGGAATGCTGGTTCCCTCCCAGCGCCGGGGAACTCGACGCCGAAGGCCAAAAGAATCTCCAGGCGCTGAGCGCCTCTTTGGCAAAGGGTGTCGAAGTCGACGCTCCCACCGGCCCGGACCTGGCCGATGAGCGTGTCTTTAAGATTCGCGTCTCCGGCAGTCAGTCGCCTCATTTAACGATCCCCGAGAAACTGCGCCGCTGGCTTTTGGAAGCCCGGCCGGACGAGGAGATATTCTCCGAGCTGATCGACGAAAACGGCGAGGAAAAAGATACCGCCACCGAGATCCCCAACCCGGAGGAACTCAAAAAGGCGACCGGCGAAAAGAGCGAGAAAATCGGCCTGGAGACGCTGCTTCGCCTCGCCGGGGAGCTTTCGCGCCGGGATAAGGCCGGGGATCCCCCCAAGCAGCCGTCCAAGAATGTCCGCGACGAGCCGCTGTTCGTCTACGAGGGGCAAAACCGCCTCTTCTCCCCCTATCAGCGGCTTTTGGCGATTGCCCCCGGCCGCGAAAAAGCGCTGATGGACCTCGACGCGCGGATCGCCGAGGCGCTCGGCGGCGATCGCGGCTCTTTGCTGGAGCTGGCGGCCTTTTGGCGGCGGTTTTCCCAGCTGACCGACGGCGATCTGTTCCGCGCCGCCCAGGAAGAGTACATCCACTATATCCGCTCCGTCCTGGTCGCGGGCAGTGAGCAGGTTACCGGCGACGCCCGCGCTTCGATGGCCGCGCTGGAACTGATCGATATTCTCTTGGACAAGAATTTCACCTGAAAAAAACGCCCCCGGCTCGATCGAAAGCGATCGGCCGGGGGGCTGTTATTCCGGCGCTGCCGCAGCGCTTGGGGGTTGTCACTGCGCCTTAAAGGCGGCGACGCGCTTGGCCACGTTCTGTTTGATGTTGTTGTAATAGAACGTGTAATCGTAGGTGTGGAAGCTTTGCGGGCCGAAGAAGCCGGCCTCTTGCGCCGGTTCGGAATCGGCGTGTGTCAGGACCACGCCGCGCCCCGGAACCACTTGCGCGTCCGCGCCGAGGTCGCCGATCTCGAACCGGCCGGTTTCCTCGTTCAGCACGAGGGAACCTAAGTTCTCGCCGGCCGGCGCGTAGGTGTCATCCCTCTTCCAGTTCAGCGGGTTGATGCTCACGGCGTTGGGCAGCACCACCGCGTTGGGGGCGTTCTCCTCCACATTTTTGGGACCCTCGGTGTTCCAGCTCACGATGACGCCGGTGTCACTTTCGCCTGCGGCGAACTTCAGGTGCGGGTTGGCCCGGAGGTAATCCTTCGTAATGGAGAAGCCAATGACGTAAGCGGCGACCATCCGCCGGAGGTACTCGGGATGCTCCCGGAAGTAGTTCGCCAGCACCACGCTTGCTATGCCCGAGCCCTGACTGTGGCCGGCGATGATGAACGGCCGTCCGTTGTTATAGTGCTCGAAGTAGTAGTCCAGCGCGGCGGTGATATCGTCACAGGGAACAGCGGCAAACGCCGCGCTCGGGTCGCCGTCCCTCTTCCAAACCTCTCCGGCGTACCGCATGCCCGCCTGGCGGTAGTACGGAATGAACAGGTTGGTGGCCTCCTCAAACACGCTGGCCAGAGCCATGTGGTTGAATCGCACCCCCTCGAGCATCTCGGGGTTGTCGAGCGGGGCGTAATCGGGGTCGTTCTCGCCGGCGGCGATGTATTCCGTCGGATAGATGAAGAACGTGTCCACCTCTTTGGTGATCCCCGGAATCTGGTACCAGCAGGCCGCCTTGGAATAGTCGGGCGCCTCGGGGGCGATGGACTTAAACGCGGCACCGGCCTTAAAGGCGGCGATGCGCTTGGCGACGTTGTCTTTAATGTTGTTGTAATAGAAGGTGTAATCGTCGTTGTGGAAGCTCTCCGGTCCGAAGAAGTCGGTCAGCTCGATCGGGGCGGAATCGGCGTGCGTCAGCACCACGCCGCGGTCGAGGACCAGCTGCGCGTCCGCGCCGATCTCGCCGATCTCATACTCGACGGTTTTTTCGTTCAGCACGAGGGAGCCGAGATTCTCGCTGGCCGGCGCGTAAGTGTCGTCCCTCTTCCAGTTGAGCGGATTGATGCTCACGGCGTTCGGCAGCACCACGGCGTTATGGGCGTTTTCCTCCACGTTTTTGGGCCCCTCGGTGTTCCAGCTCACGATAACGCCCGTGTCACACTCGCCTGTGGCGAACTTCAGGTGCGGATTGGCCTGGAGATACTCCTTCGTGACGGAGAAGCCGATCGGATAAGCGGCGACCATCCGCTTATAGTACTCGGGATGCTCCTTGAAGTAGTTCTTTAGCACCAGCTCGACCATACTCGAGCCCTGGCTGTGCCCCGCGATAATGAACGTGCGGCCGTTGTTGTAGTTCTCGAAGAAATAGTCCAGCGCGGCGCTTATATCTTCGTACGGCAAGCCGGAAAGCGCCGCGTCAATATCCCCGGTCTTCTTGGCGGTTTCCCCGGCGAACCGCAAACCGGCTTGGCGGTAGAACGGCACGAACACATTGGTCGAGTCCTCGAACACACTGGCGTTCGTCACGTATTCCCCCAGGGCGCCGGCTATCATCTCGAGGTTGCCGAGCGGGGCGTAATCGGGGGCCCCCTCCCGGAAGCTCGATTCGATGTACGCGGTCGAGTAGATGTAGAACGTGTCGACGTCCTTGGTGATGTCGGGAACCTGCAGCCAGCACTTCTTCTGCGAATAGTCGGGCGCGTCCCCCGCGCCGCCGGTCTGAGCCAGGGCAAGGACACAGGTGATCAGACAAGTGACCGCAACGCCGATTGCGGCCCATGCCAATGTTCGCTTCTTCATGATCATCCTCCTCGAGTCTTGCGGGGCGTTTTTTATCTGCGTTTTCGCGGCCGGGAGCCGTTTTTCGGGTCGGCGCTTCGCATATCGAAGGCGCCGGACAAGATTTTGATATAGGTCGGATTTTCGATGTCGCCGGTCAGTTCAAAGAGGAACCGGCTCGGGATCGATTGGCGCATTTTCCCCCACTTAAGACGATGCTTCGCCATGGTGAGGGTCAGGCGGCGCTTGGCCCGGGTGACCCCGACGTAGCAGAGGCGCCGTTCCTCCTCGATCGCGCTTGAGGCCAGGTCCAGGATCGAGCGCTTGTGGGGGAGAAGTCCCTCCTCCATCCCGACCATATAGACCTCGCGGAACTCCAATCCCTTGGCCGCGTGCAGGGTCATCAGCGTCACGGCGTTGCCGAGGCGCTCCTCTTTGTCTTTCCCGAAGTCCGGCTCCCCCAGCGACGTCTGATCGAGGAACCCCCGCAGGGAGGTCTCCTCGTTCGAATCCTTGAGGTAACTCCCGACCGCGTTGACGATATCCGCGAGCGACTCCATCCGTCTCTGGCGCTCCCCGTCGCCGGGGAAGAGCCGTTCGATCTCCTTCTCGTATTCGATCGCCTCGATGAACCCGCGGACGTTGTCGACGGTGAACTGACGGCGCAGCAGGTGCGAATAGCTGTCCATCATCGCGCGGAACTGACTTAATTTGTCGTTCTGGTCCGCCTGGGCGCACAGCGCCTTCCAAAGAGAGATGTTCTCTTTGGAGGCGCTCTCCCGCAAGCGTTGGATCGTCGTCTCGCCGATGCCGCGCTTCGGGGTATTGATGATCCGAAGCAGGGCCAGGTCGTTGTTCGGGTTATGGAACAGCTTTAAGTACGAGATAATATCGCGCGTCTCTTTCCGGTCGAAGAACGACTGTCCTCCGACGACGACGTAAGGAATTTTCCTGACGCGCAGATGCAGCTCAAAGGGGCGGGGCTGTTCGTTGGTTCGGAATAAAATAGCGATATCGCCCGGTTTTAACCCCTTTTCGGTATGCAGGCGGGTATGAATATTCTCGACCACCCCTGCCGCCTCGCTGTCGTCGTCCTCGAATGTCTCGATGAAGGGGGGATCTCCCCCGCTGGGGGAGATCAGCCGCTTGGGGTGTCTTTTTTGATTGAGGTGGATCAGCCGGTTGGCCCAGTCGAGGATCGGCTGGGTGGAGCGGTAGTTTCGAATCAGCCGAACCGCCTTGGTCCCCGGCCAATCTTTCCCGAAGCGGAGGATATGCTCCACCTCGGCCCCCCGCCAGGCGTAGATCGCCTGATCGTCGTCCCCCACGACACAGAGGTTTTTGTGCCTTTCGGCAAGCGCCTTGATGATCCGATACTGACTGAGGTTGGTGTCCTGATACTCATCGACGAGGATATGGTCGAACCGGCCGGATTCGGCCTTCAGCGCCTCGGGAAATTTCGAGAAGACCTCTTCGGTCAGCAGCAGCAAGTCGTCGAAGTCGACCGCCCCTCTTAATTTCAGCTGCTTTTGGTACTCGCCGTAAGCCATCGCGAAGATGTAGTCGCTGGGCGAGTCGGGATCGAGGTGGTTGAGCGCCTCGTGCGACCGGACGGCGGCGCACTTCCAGCGGCTGATCCGGTTGACCAGGTCGCCCGGGGTGATCGACGTCTGGGTTTTGTATTTTTGGAGTACTTCTCGGGCGATGGACTCTTGATCCCCCCGGTCGCATATAATGAATTGGCTCGGGTAGCCGAGGCGCTGAATCTGCCGGCGGAGGATACGAACGCACAGCGAGTGAAAGGTGGAGATCTCCGGCCGGGTCTCGGTCGATCGGCCCAGACGCGCCGCGACGCGCTGCTGCATCTCGCGGGCGGCTTTATTGGTGAACGTCACCGCCAAGATACGTTCCGGGCGGATTCCCAGACGGATCAGCTGCGCGATTCTTTCGGTGACCACGCGGGTCTTTCCGGTACCCGCGCCGGCTAAGACAAGAAGCGGTCCGGAGGTGGTTCTGACGGCGTCGATTTGTTCGGGATTGAGCTGCATAAGGGGGACAATACCCGATTTTCCAAATCATTCAACCCGAAGGGAATGGAGAAAATCGCGCAGCGCCTCGCGCGTTTGGCTCGGCAGAATCGACATAAGTTCCTGGACCTGTTCGAGGTTCTCGAACGACGGTGTCTGTGACGGCGGGGAAGGGGATTGCGCATGGGCACGGCGCTGCCGCAGATCGAGGAATCGGCGGTAGAGGATCGGCACATCGTCCCCGGCCGGATCCTCCAGAGGGAAGGGGGCGCCGGGGACCGGCTCGGACGGCTTTTTCGAGGGCTGTTCTTCTTTCGGCGCGGCGCGGACGACAGGGTCTTGGGCAACCGGTTCCTGGATGATGGGTTCTTGGACGACCGGTTCCGGGGGCGCCGGTTCTTGGATCAGCGGCTCTTGCTCCTCGGCGATTTCCTCTGGCAGATCGGCGGCGGCCTCCTCGTCGTCGTCATCGTAGAAGGGGTAGTCGATCCTCTCGCAGGGGGTACGCAGCGGCTTGATCTGCCGGCCGGAGAGATGCTGCGAGTCGACCCGAATGGCGAGGATCGGCGCGGCGTTCGATGAGGCGTCGTTTTCGGCGCTGTAGAGGAACTCGGACAGAGGCCGACAGCGCCCCCCCTCGTCGGCGGGGGCCGGCGTTTCCGGGGCCGGCGGAGCAAATGCCGGTTCGATACGGTCGCTGACGCTGTCGCGGATCTGTTCGGGCATGAACGAAAACCAAGTGTATTTACAGACTTCCCCCCCTGTTTGTATCGGCCTTTGGGGGCAAAAACCTGCACTCTTTTCGGGAAAAGAATAAAACTGGTGAAACGGCGCAGAGTTTAACGGCAAAAAGCGCGGCGGGTTTTTTCCCTCCCGCCGCGCTTTTTTTAGCTCTTTTTTGGCGCGAAACAGCCCCGCCGCGCATTAACGCCCGAGGAACTTCGGCATCAGCTCCCACCCCCGCTCGAAGTAGTGGGGGGAATCGGCCGCCGAAACCTCGTCGTAGGTCGTCCGACCCTCCCCGGCGATGTCGCTTCCGGCGATCAGCCAGGGGACCTCCCCGTGGGAGTGGGTCTTGATCCGAACCGGGGTCGGGTGGTCGGGGGTGACCAGCAGGCGCCACTCGGGGAAGCCGCGCAGCTTCTCAAGCACCGGGGGGATCACCAGCGCGTCGATATCCTCAAGCGCCTTGACCTTCTTTTCGGTCGCCCCCTCGTGCCCCGACTCATCGGTCGCCTCGACGTGGACGCAGACTAAGTCCAGATCGTCCAGCGCCCGGGCGGCGTACTGTCCTTTGGCGGCGTAGTCGGTATCGACGTAGCCGGTGATCCCCGGCACGTCGATCTGACGCCACTTAAGATTCTTGGCGATCCCGCGCAGCAGGTCGACCGCCGAGATCATCCCCCCGCGGATCCCGCCGAAGCGCTCGGCGAACGGGACGATATTCGGCCTCTTTCCCTGGCCCCAAAGCCAGGCGTTGGTCGCCGGAAGTTTCCCCGCGGCGGCGCGCTTTTGATTGACCGGATGGTCGGCGAACAGCGCCTCGACGCGCTTCATCAGTTCACGCAGCTGGGCGGCGCCGTCCCCGGCGGGAAGGGCCTGCTCGAACGGCTGGTCGGTGTAGTCGTGCGGCGGGAAGGTCTTGGTCGCCTTGGAGAAGAGCGCGGCACTTTTCGCGTCGGCGGCGCGGAAGACCATAATGTTCCGGTACGAGACGCCGGGGAAGAACTCGATCGTTCCGGGGAAGTCGGGGGCGATTTGGTTCCACTGCGGGGCGATCCGCTCCTGAACGCTCTTGAGCAGTTCTGTCCCTTCCTCGGTGGAGATATGCTCGGCGGTGAAGCTCTTCATCAGCCCGTCGGCCAGCGTCACTAAGTTGCAGCGCAGCGCCCAGTCGTTCTCGCCCAGGTCGATCCCCAGCGCGGCGGCCTCCAGCGGGGCGCGGCCGGTGTAGACGTCGTCCGGGTCGTAGCCCAACAGCGCCAGGGTGGCGACGTCGCTGCCCGGGGGAAGGTGCTTCGGGACGTTGTGCGAATGGCCGATGATCGACATCGGCGCCAGAGCGTCCAAGTTAGGGGTATGGGCCGCCTGCATCGGGGTCTTTCCCCCGAGCGACTCGATCGGTTCATCGGCGAACCCGTCGGGGATGATAACAGCGTACTTCATCAGGGATGTCCTTAAAGCTCAATGATGAAAAAAATACTCAGCGATAAAACTCCGCGGGACAAACGCCGCCGGTAAATCAGCGTTAACGGCTCGGCTTGAAGATCGATACCGCCAGCGGGGCCAGAAGGATTTCGGCCGAGAAGGGACGGCCCTGCCAGGGGATCGCTTCGCCGCTGATCGTGCCGTTCCCCAGGCCGCTGCCGCCGTAACAAGGGGCGTCGCTGCAGAAAATCTCTTTGATATCGCCCCCCTCGGGGAGCCCGAAGCGGCAGCGCCGCGCCACGGGAGTGGCGTTGATCGTGACCAAAAGCCAATCGCCGGGGTCTTTGGCGCGGCGGACATAGGCCAGGACGCTCTCCCCCCAGTTATTGCAGTCGACCCACTCGAACCCCCTCTGGTCGAAGTCGTACTCGTAGAGGGCTTTCTCGCTTTTGTAGAGCGCGTTGAGGTCGGCGAGGCACTTTTGCAGACCGCCGTGGGTATCGCCGAACTGCAGCAGGTGCCAGTCGAGACTCTTGTTGAAGTCCCACTCGTTCCATTGTCCGAAGTCGCACCCCATAAACAGGAGCTTCTTGCCGGGGTGGGTCCACATATAGCCGTAGAGGAGACGGGCGTTGGCGAACTTTTGCCACAGATCGCCCGGCATATCGCTGATGATCGACCCCTTGCCGTGGACCACCTCGTCGTGCGAGATCGGGAGAACGAAGTTCTCGGAAAACGCGTAGAGGAGACTGAAGGTCAGCTGATTGTGGTGGTACTTGCGGTGGATCGGATTGCGGCGGAAGTACTGCAGGGTATCGTGCATCCACCCCATATTCCACTTCATCGAGAAACCGAGCCCGCCGGTGTAGCCCGGGCGGGTGACCCCGCCCCAGGAGGTCGATTCCTCGGCGATCGTCAGAATCCCCTTGTGGCGGGTATGGGTCTGCTCGTTCATCACCCGCAGGAAATCAATCGCCTCGAGGTTTTCGCGCCCGCCGTACTTGTTCGGGATCCATTCCCCCTCTTTGCGGCTGTAGTCCAGGTAGAGCATCGAGGCGACCGCGTCGACCCGCAGGCCGTCGATATGGTACTTATCGAGCCAGAAGAGGGCGTTGGAGACGAGGAAATTCCGCACTTCGGTCCGGCCGAAGTTGAAGATGTACGTCCCCCAGTCGCGGTGCTCCCCCTGGCGGGGGTCGGCGTGCTCGTACAGCGCCGTTCCGTCGAATCGGGCCAGGCCGTGGGCGTCTTTGGGGAAGTGCGCCGGAACCCAGTCGAGGAGAACGCCGATACCGTTTTGGTGGCACTGGTCGACCAGGTACATCAGATCTTCGGGGGTGCCGAAGCGCCCGGTCGCGGCGAAGTAGCCGATGACCTGATACCCCCAGCTGGCCGCCAGCGGATGCTCGGCCAGGGGAAGCAGCTCGATATGCGTGTAGCCGATCTTTTTGACGTACTCGATCAGCTTCGGCGCTAAGTCGCGGTACGAGAGGAACTTATCCGGATCGTCGGGGGAGCGGATCCAGGAACCGAGGTGAACCTCGTAGATCGACACCGGGCTGTGGAGCCACGAGGTGTCGTTTTTTTCGCGCCGCGCAAGCCACTCTTGGTCATTCCAGGCGTAGGAGTCCAGATCGGCGACGATCGACGCGGTGCGGGGGGGGACTTCGGTCTGAAAACCGACCGGGTCGACCTTCTCTTGAATCCCCGCGGCCGACTCGACCCGGTACTTATAGAGGGTTCCGGTGCCGATCCCCGGGACGAACGCCTCCCACAGCCCCGAGGGGTTGTGGCGGAACATCACGTTGGCCTCGGCGTTCCAGCCGTTGAAGTTCCCGACCACCGAGACGCGCGTGGCGTTCGGCGCCCAGACGAGGAAGTTCACCCCCTCGACCCCGTCGACGGTCCGCAGGTGGGCGCCGAGTTTATTGTAGAGCTCCCAATGGGTCCCCTCGCCGAAGAGGTAGAAGTCCAGTTCGGCCATCACCGAGGAAAACGCCGTCGGCGCGGGGGATTTCCCCGTGCCGGCGTTAGAATTTGAGGGAGAGGTACTCATGGGGGAAGGAAAGCTCCTGCGTGAGGATTACTGCAATAAACGCTCGTCAAACACGCGAAATTTGCCGCCCGATCACAGACCGAAGACGCGCAGAATCTCGACCGGGCTGGTGACCCCGTCCTCGATCAGGTTCACCGCCAGATCATGGAACGGAACCATCCCCATCTCTTCGCCGATCTTCTGCAGGACGCTGGTTTCGCGGCGTTCCAAAATGGCGTTGGCCATCTCGTCGGACTTCAGCGGAAGCGCCTCGGCGACCAGGGAGCGGCCCGAGTAGCCGGTCCCGTTGCACTGTTCGCAGCCGACCGGCTCGTACCACTTTGTGATCTGCTTTTCGCGGCGCAGCACGTGGATCTTGTTCGGCGTGCTGGAGCTCATCTCGCGGCGGCAGTGCGGGCAGAGGCGGCGCACCAGACGCTGGCACATGACATACTCTAAAGAGCTGCGCAGGGTGAACGGTTCGACCCCCAGTTCGAGGAATCGGGAGATCGCGCTGGCCGCGTCGGTGGCGTGGAAGGTCGACAGCAGCAGGTGCCCGGTCAGGGCCGCCTGCATCGCCGCCTCGGCGGTCGGCCGGTCGCGGATTTCGCCGACGACGATCACGTCCGGGTCTTGACGCAGCAGGTAGAGCAGCAGCCGGTCGAGCGTGGTATCGCCGTCCTGCGAGATCTCGATCTGCGAGACCCCGTCGATCGCCGACTCGATCGGGTCTTCGAGGGTCACGATACTGCGGACCGTCCCGATATCGTACTCATCCTGCTTGACCAGGTGGCGCAGCATCGCCGCGACGGTGGTCGACTTCCCGGTACCGGCCGGCCCGGTGACGAGGATCGCTCCGCTGGTTCGGGTCGCCGCCCGCTTGAGACTTTCGAGGATCTGCTGCGAGAAACCGAGTTCCTCGGGGAGCTGGTAGAGGTTGCCCGAGGAGAAGAACCGGGCGACGATCCGCTCGCCGTAGAGGACCGGGACGGTACTGATACGGATTTCGCGCGGGACGTTCGGGATCATTCCCGAGGGGATACGCCCTTCCTGCGGGATCCCCTGCTTGAAGGTGACCAGGTTCGCCAGCACCTTGATGCGGGCGGCGATCTGGTAGACGTTCGACTGCGGGAGCATCCCGGCGAGGTGAAGAACACCGTCCAGACGGAAACGAACCTCCACCCCCAGCCGGCCCGGCTGGAAGTGAATATCGCTGGCCGAGCGCGCCGAGCCCTCTTGGAAGATGCGCTGAATCATCGCGACGATGAAGTCGGTCTTCGACGCCCGCGATTCGGCGACCCACTGCGCGAAGGCCGACGTCAAGCTGTTGTCGGGGATCTTTCGCTCCTGCTGTTCCGAGGCGTTTTCCTCGGGCTTGTCCTGTTCGGCCGCCTTCGCGTCGGAGGCGGGCTGTTCCTGATTGTTTTCCTGGTTCTTGCGGGTAAACATGGAATCGGCTCCCCTTAAATGGTGCGTAAAAAATACCGGGTATCAGTGTTCTTGTGAACGGCTTTCCTCAATGATTTTTTGGCTGATCTTTTGGGCCAGGTCGGCGGGGATCGCGAAACTGATCCCCTGGTAGCTCTCGCCGATGATCGCCGTGTTGATTCCGATGACCTTTCCGTGCTGGTCGACCAGCGGCCCGCCGCTGTTGCCGGGATTGATCGCCGCGTCGGTTTGGATATAAACCTGCGCCGAACCGTCCTCGCCCTTTTTATCGCGGCGGTCTTTCGCGCTGATGATCCCCATCGAGACGGAGTGATCGAGCCCGTAGGGGTTTCCGATGGCGATGACCGTCTCGCCGACCTCGACCGATTGGCTGTCCCCCCAGGTAATGGAGGGAAGATCGAGCAGGGTGATCTTCAGCACCGCCAGGTCGTTGACCGGGTCGGCGCCGACCAGCTCGACCCCGCCGGACTGGAGGCGGCCGTCGCTGAGGCGCACCTCCATGTGCTGAAGGTTCATGCCGCGGTCCCCGACGACGACATGCCGGTTGGTCAGGACATAGCCGCGCGGATCGATAATGATCCCCGTTCCGCTGGAGCGGCCCATGCTGATGCCGACGACGCTCGGCCCGACCGCTTTAACGATCCAGGGGATGCGCGAGTTGGCCTCGGGGACCTCGGCGAGGAATTTCAGCGCCTCTTCGCGTTTGGCGCGCTCGACCCCTCGGACGACGGAGTAGACGATCCGTTCGGCCAATGACGGAATAAGGAGCAGTCCCAAGAGAAAGCAGAGGGTAAAAAGGAGGTACCCAAACCGCCTCTGCGAAGAGATCGAACTCTCCGCGGGGAGGTGGTCTGCTATCGACTGGCCGTCCAGTAATGAGAGCTCATTCCGTGCATATTGTCCATAGTCCATAACCCCTATTATAACAAAAAAAAGGCCCAATTCCACAATAAAATCAAGCGGAAGGGTTTTTTTTCGGGGGTTTCACACAATATATCCGGGGGGGTCACTCCACGGCAAAGACCGGCAGTCCCCGAACCAGCCCGTCGGAAACTAAGGGAAGCGCGCCGGCGGCCGCCGGAAGCGTCCCCAGCTCGACGGCGCGCGGGGCCCCTTCGGCGCCGGGAGCGAAGAGAACCATTCGGCGGGGCCGCGCCTCTTGTTCCGGCGTGTCGGCCGGGCGGAGGAACCAGCCGCCGCGCGTGTCGGTATCGAGCCAGCCGACGGGGCGGTAGAGGCCCGAAACCCGATCGACCATCTCGTCCAGCTGCCGGTCGTCTTTGTCGACCGTCAGCTGCGCGGTCGGGAGGAAGGGGAGCAGCTCGGCGGCCGTCTGCCGGGCGTCGGCGGTCCGCGGCGAGCCGTCGAAGGGGTCGAGCCCCTCGGGGATCCGCTCGTTGGCCAGCATCTGCTGCCAGACGCCGACCCGAGCGGCGAAGTAGCGGTCCCCCGCGGCGAGGACCTTCGCCGTATCGCGCAGAAGATAGACCGTCAGCAAGGGGTCCGGCCCGCCGGCGCGCATATCGATCAGCAGCGCCGACCAGCCGCCGTACCACTTCGACGGGCTTTCGTGGCGGAGCGAATCGGGGATCGCCCATGCCGCCTCACGCCAGCGGCCGTAAAGCTCCCCCATGGCCAGGTGCCGCGCCGAGGCGGCCTCCTCGGCCGAAAGGGTCACCTGGCCGGTGTTGCCGAACAGGTCGGCCCGGTAGGTGTTCTCCCCCTCGCGGGGGGGCTCGGTAAGGTAGTAGTACCGCCCCGGCTGCGGTTCGTGGATCCACGCCTCATCCATCGGGAAGCTCAGCAGGGCGCTGATCCCCTCGCAGATCGCCGCCGGATGGGCGTCGGCGGCCCAATCGGCCAGGCGCCGGTCGAAAACCTCCCACTGGGGGAGGAACCCCAGACGGCTTTGGTTTTCGGTATAAAAGTCCAGCGCCTTTTGAGCCGCCCCGGCGGCGACCGCGAAGCGGTTGAGCGCTTCGGCGCTTTCTGCGACAAAGCCGTTCCAATCTTCCAGCGCCGCAAGACAGTCAACCACCTCGGCGGCCCGGGAGAAATCGGCGCTTTGGTCGGCGGCCGTATCGAGAAGAAACGCTTTCCAGCGGCGAAGATCCCCCGAAAAACCGCCGAAGGCGGCGAGCTTTCGTTCAAAATCGAGCCGTACCAGGAACTGTTTTTGCAGCGCCGCGATTTTTTCGGCCAGGGGACGCGCCCCTTCGGCGTCGGGCAGGCGTCCGGACAGGGCCAGCAGCCGGTCGCAGGCCGCCTCGTCGACCGGGTAGATTTGTTCGATCGCCTTGAACTCCTCGGCCAGCGGGGCGAGGTTCTGTTCGATCGACGGCTGCGGCGGCGGGGAGGCCGGCTCTTCGGCCGGCTGCGGTTCAGGTGAATCCGCCGGCTCCGGCTGCGGAAGATCCGGCGTCTGGGGGTCGGGAACGGTCTTCGGTTCGGGGGGTGTTTCCGGCTCGATTGTCGGCCGCGGCTGGCTCACCGGCTCGGCGGCCGGCGTTTCGGCAGGTATCTCGGCCGGCAGCGGCTGCGGCGATTTCTCCCGAGCGAAAAAGAAGACTCCCCCCGCGATAAGGACCAAACCGACGGCGAACCCCGCGGCGGCGGCCAGCAGGGGCCGCGGTACCGGGGGGTTACCTTCTTTGCCGTGTTTGGTCATAGGGGTCTTAGACTCCCGCGAACGAATCCAGTTCGCCCGCCTGATAGAGGATCTCGCCGCCGAGGTTCTCGGCCACATGTGTCGCTTTCCCCAGTCCCGGATGCTCCGCCGGGAGCTGACAGAAGATCAGATCGGCGAAGGTCTGCCTTTCCCCGAGCCACTCTTTGTTCGGGACAATCATCACCAGCCGCTGCGACGCGCGCGTCATCGCGACATAGAGCATATTGAGCGAGTCGCGAAGCTGGGCCCGTTCGGTCGCGTCGTAGCAGGCGCGGAACTCCTCGGGGAGGATGAACCGAAGCTGCTGCTTGAGCAGATGCTGCACCGTTACGATCGGCTCGGTCGGGCTTTCCCGCTCGACCAGGTAGGGGGGAAGAACGTCGATCAGCGGCTGATCGAGCTCCGGAAGAATCACCGTGTCGAACTCCAGCCCCTTCGAGGCGTGAATCGTCATGACGCGGATCTTCGAGGCGCTGGCCAGCTCGATCTTCGCCGCCTCGAGCCGCTCGCGCAGCCGGTCGCAGCGCCGCCCCCCCGCGGCGGTGAAGCGGACCGCCTCTTTGAGGGCGGCGTCGGCGAACTGCTTTTCCCGCCGGCTCGATATCGAAAGCGACGCGGCGAAGCGCTGCAGATAGGGGACGAGTCCCTCGGTGAGGATCGCCTCGCGGATCGCCCGCGAAAGGGCCGGTCCCCCTTCTTTGGCCGTCTGCTCGGGGGGAATCGCCGGATCGATGCCGAGGAACGCGGCGGCTTCGCGGTTTTTCGCCAGGGCGTACCCCGCGATCGTGTGACCCGGGTGATCGGCCAGCGTCAGGAGCGAGAGGATCGTTCGGACGACAGGGGAGCTGGGCAGCGGAACGCCCCCCTCCTGACTGACCTCGAACCCCTCGGCGGTGATCTGGTCGACGACCTGACCGATGTATCGGTTTCGGCGCACCAAAATACCGATGGTCTTTTCGGGGGCCGTCACGTGGATCTGGATGGCGCGAGCGATGGCGTAGCGGAACGTCGCCGGAAGGGGCCTTTGCCAGCTGTCGTCGCCGGTCGGCGCGGGGGAAAGAGCCGCCGCTTCGCTTTTTTCTTCTTCGTCGTCGGTTGTTTCGGGCCTGTCGGTATTTTCCACCGGGGTTTCGATCGTGACCATCCCGGGGGCGGCGGCCTGGCGGCCGACGGCCTTGTGCTTTTGGAACTGCTCGCCCCACCGCTGCATTTCCTGGTGCGCCCCGCGATTGCGCCGGTCGTGGACTTCGTCCGAAGGGGGGGGGAGGAAGACGGGGCAGTTCCCCAGATTCATAAAGACCTCATTCACCGCGTCGAGCACCGTCTGGGTACTGCGCCAGTTGGTGTTCATCGGCAAAGAGGTGATCCCCTCGACGTTCTTTTCCACCTCTTGGAAGATTTCCGCCACCCCCCCGCGCCAGGCGTAGATCGCCTGTTTCACGTCGCCGACGCAGAAGAACGAACCGGCCTCTTCCGGGCGGCCGCTGAAGGGGGGGAGCTCTTGGATCGACTCGGCGATCGGGCGAAAGACCTGCCACTGATTCAGCGAGGTATCCTGGAACTCGTCGAGGAGCAGATGCTTAATCGGGGTATCGAGCAATGTTCGGTCGTTCGGGTGTTCGAGCAGGTAATCGGCGGTGAACCGGACGATATCGTCGAAACGATACCCTCCCTCCTCGCTTTGAATCTCTTCCAGCGCCTCGATGATCCGCTCCAAAAGGGTGTAGGTCGATTCGGTCTTGTAGGCGAGCTTATTGAGGATCTCGGCTTTGCCTTCGTCGGCCAGGCGCTCGATCACCTCGATCCAATCGTCGGGGATATCGCGGCTGCAATACTTCCGGGGTTCCGGGCCGATCGCGTTTTTCACGATCGCTTTCTGGAGAAATTCTTCCCACTTTCCGTCGGCGGCCAGACCGGCCAGCGCGTCCCGGGCTTTGACGAAGCGGCTGTCGGGCGAAAGCGATTTGGTCCGGGGAGCGTCCAGAAGCGGCAGGGCCGTGATCGCCGCGGCCTCTTCCTCGGGCGTGAGCCCCTGGGGGTGGGGAAGCCGATACCAGGCGCCGGAGGCCGACTCGCGGAAGATCGACCCCAGCCCTAGCGCGGCGCTTTCCAGCTGCGAGGCGACCGAGCGTTCGGTCTCTCCCTGGAAGAACCAGCTCAGCAGGGTTTTGACATCGCCGCGCTTCGTGTCGGTCAGCGCGTTTTGAACCGCCTGCTCGAGCATTCGGCGCTGCTCGACCTCTTCGACGATCCGCCAGGCCAGCGGCAGGCCCAGCTCCAGCGGATGGCCCAGCGCCAGACGGGTAGTGAACGAGTCGATGGTGACGATTTTGATCTGATTGAAGTTCCGAACCAGCCGCTGGAGCAGTGACGATAAGAGTTCCGAAAAGACCGGCTCGGATATATCGCTGCCGGGGAAAAGTTCCCGGGCCAGGGCCCGGCTCTTGTCGGGATCGAGAACCGTCTCGGCCAGGGTCGTTAAGACGCGGGCGAAGATCTCGGCGGCCGCCTTCCGGGTGAAGGTGGTCGCCAGGATCGACTCGCACGGGACCCCCGATAAAAGAAGATGGAGGAATCGGCGCGAGAGCTTATAGGTCTTCCCCGATCCGGCGGAGGCGCGGATGATCTGAAAGTCGAAGGGTTCCATCCCTGCCATAAGTGCCTCGTCCGCTAGGGGGTTTGCTCTTCGTCGGCCGCGGGCTGGTCCGGGGCGCCGGGGAAGAATTCCTGAATCGACGAAAACGCCGCGGAGGGCTCATCGGCGAAGGTATCGGCCGCCAGGGTCGAGCGGCTGACGAACAGAACCGGCTCTTCGAGGCGGTCGGCGGCGGCTTTCCCCTCGACGGGGCCCAGGACAAACAGCCCCGTCGCCAGGGCGTCGGCCCGGGCGCACGAGGCGTCGAAGACCGAGACCGAACCGAGTTCGAAATCGGGCCTCGGGGCGTCGGCGCCGCGCAGCTCGGTCGGCCGGCCGGTGCGCGGGTCGATGATATGCGAGAACATCTTCTGGGCGACGACCGAGTAATTGCGCGAACCGCCGCTGGTCGCCAGGGCAATCGCCCCGGGGCGGAAGAGGCGGTAGATCTGCGGGTCGCCGGTCTTGGTCGGGATCGGCTTTTCGATCGCCAGGGTCCAGGGAATCTCCCCCTTGGCCCCGCCGCAGCGGATCTCTCCCCCGATGTTGACCATATAGTTTTCGAGCCCCTCGGCGGCGAGCGCCTCGGCGAGCTTATCGACGGCGTACCCCTTGGCGATCCCCGACAGGTCGATCATCAGTTCCGGAATCGCTTTTTTCAGCGCCGGGGAGTCCCCCGTGCGGACTTCGAGCTTCTGGTAGCCGCACCTTTGCCGGATCGCCTCGATCTGGTCGTCCTCGGGCAGGGCGGTCAGCGCGGTTTTATCGGGCCCGAAGCGCCACGCGTTGACCAGCGGGGCGACGGTGATATCGAACGCCCCGTCAAGCTGGCCGCTGATCTGGAGCGCCAGGGCGACGACCTCGGCGGTCTCGGCCGAGACCTCGAACCAGTCGGTCGAGTCGGAGGCGTTGAACCGGCTCACGTACGAGTCGTCACGGTAGGTCGTCATCGCGCCGTCGACGCGCGAGAGCACCTCCTCGACGAGGCGGTGGAGTTTTTCCGCGTCCCACGCCCGGGGACAGGCGGCGATCTGGACGGTGTAGAAGGTCCCCATCGTCTCCCCGCCGATCTTCAGCACGGCGGAAGGGTCAGCCACCTGCTGCGCCGAGGAGAAGCGCTGGAAGATGGCTTGGACCCTCGGGTTGTCTTTCCCCAGGGAATAGAGAAGAAAGCCGATCATCACGATCACCAGAACCGATCGGATCGATCCGAACAGGCCGCCCGGTTTGGCGCCGTTTTCGCTGTTGTTTTCGGACTGTGTCATAAAACCGTATTCCTCACGTGAATCGTCACGCTGCTGTTAATGGCTTTTTTTAACGTTTTTACAGAATGAGCATACAGTCGCCGTAACTGTAGAAACGGTAGTCGTAGCGGATCGCCTCCTCGTAGGCGCGCTTCATCAGCTCGTCGCCGCCGAAGGTCCGCACCAGGATCAGCAGCGTCGACTTCGGGAGGTGGAAGTTGGTCAAAAGCGCGTCGACCGCCTTGAACCGGTACGGCGGGCGGATGAACAGGTCGGTCGGCCCCGAGAAGGGACGCAGCGGGTAGTCGTTGTTCCCCGTCGAGTCGATCTTGCCGTCGGGCGAGGCGTTGGCCGCCGACTCGAGCGTCCGAACCGAGGTGGTCCCCACGGCGATGACGCGGCCGCCGCAGGCCCGGCAGCGGAGGATGGTATCGACCGCCTTTTGATCGATCGTCGCGAACTCCTCGTGCATCCGGTGCTGCGAGATCTTTTCGGTCTTAATCGGCCGGAAGGTCCCCGCCCCGACGTGGAGCGTCACTGGGCAGAGGGTGACCCCCATCTCGGCGATCTTGCCGAGGAGCTCTTTGGAGAAATGCAGCCCCGCCGTCGGCGCGGCGATCGCCCCGGGGGTACGGGCATAGACGGTCTGGTAGTTTTCGCGGTCCTCGGGGATCATCCGCCCGCTTCGGATATAGGGGGGAATCGGAACCCAGCCGACCTTGTTGAGGAAGGTATAGGTATCGAACGTCGTCAGCGGCTGGACCAGCAGGGTCTTTTCGGGCGTGCGGGCGTAGACGCGCAGCTTTTGGGTGTGTCCCCCGTCGGAGTCCTCCAGCAGGATTTCCTCGCCGGGGAGGAGTTTCCCGCGGGTCTTGGACATGAGCTCCCAGATCCCGTGGCTGTCGAAACGAAGGAAGAGCCCCTCCCACTTGCCGCCGGTCTTGACACGGCGGCCGATCAGCCGGGCGGGGACCACCTTGGTATTGTTCAGCACCAGCACGTCGCCGGCCCGGAAATATTTGGCGATATCGCGGACGTAGCTGTGCTCGATTTCGCCGGTATCGCGGTGGATCACCATCATGCGCGCGTCGGTGCGCCGCCGCAGCGGCATTTGCGCGATCAGTTCTTCGGGGAGGGTATAGTCGTAGGCGGAAAGGTCATCGCTTTGTCCGCCGCTGTTGTTTTCGGTCGTCACGCTTTCGTCCTTCGATGCTGCAGACGCTTCCGGCAGGTTCTTATCCTAAGGAACAAATTTCTTGCCTAGGAAGAATTATCCTGTATGATTAGACTATATTATAGCACTTTGGCCCCCTTTGTTCAATTGCTCGGGGGGCTCTCCCAGCGAGTGCCCCCAAGTTTAAAGATACCGCCGTATGGCCGAAGACGATAAACACTCCCCGACGACATTGCCCCAGCCCCCGGCGGCATCGCCCCCGAAGACGGCGCTTTGCATCACCGAACTGGACCGCGGCGGGGCCGAGAAGATCTTCTCCCTTTTGGCCCTGGCCCTGGCGAAAGACTCCCCGCCGGTCGTCTATTCGCTGCGCTCAAGAGGGTACCACCGACAGGGGGAGAACTTCATCGGCCTTCTGGAAAGCAGCGGGATCGAGGTGGTCTTCCTCAACGTCCGGGGGCCGTTTTCGGTTTTGGCGGCGATCGTCCGCCTGGCCGGCTCGCTTCGCCGCCGCCGGATCGAGGTCTTTCAGTCGTTCATGTTCCATGCCAATATCATAGGGCGGCTGGCGGCGAAACTGGCGGGGGTTCCGGCGGTTTTTTCGGGGCTTCGGGTCTCCGAGAAGAAAAAGCTCAGCCACCTGAGGATCGACCGCGCCACCGCGCCGCTGGTCGACGGCTGGATCTGCGTCTCCCGGTCGGTCGCCGATTACAGCGTCCGGGCCGGGCGGCTGCCGCCGGAGAAAGTCACCGTCATCCCCAACGCCGTCACGGCCGAGCCGCTTGCAGGCGACCCCGAAGATAAGATGCCCCCGGCGCTCTTCCCGGCGTACGAACAGGATCGGCGGCGCAAGGCGGTGGTGATCGGCCGCCTGACCGAGCAAAAGGGGGTCGACTGGCTGTTGGAAACCGCTCCCCGGTGGCTCGGCGGCCGCGACGCCCCCGATTGGGAGCTGTGGTTCATCGGCGACGGCGACCAGCGCCAAACACTGGAGCGCACCGCCGCCGCGCTTCCTCACCCCGTGCGCGAAAAGATCCATTTCGCCGGCTGGCGTCCCGATATCCCGGCGATTCTCGCCGCCGCCGATCTGCTTCTTCTCCCGAGCCGCTGGGAGGGGATGCCGAACGCCCTTTTAGAGGCCGCCCTGGCGAAAAAAGCCGCTTTGGCGACGCTGGTCGACGGCGTGGAAGAGGTCTTAGGCCAAGAGCATCTCGAAGAGCAGACCTGCCCCTTCGGCGATACCGACGCCTGGACCCGGAAGGCCAAGGCCCTTATGGCCGACACCGCGCTGCGCGATCGTCTGGCCGAGGCGAACCGCCGGCGGGCGGTAAGCGAGTTCTCGGCCGAGAAGATGGTCGAGCGCTACCGCGCCTGCTGGGCCGAGCGGCTCGCCGCCAAAAGAAAGTAATCCTCAGCGAAAATATCAGGAGTCGAGCGCATGCTCAATCGTATTTTACAGAACTGGCTGGCCTCACAGGTGACGCCCGAACTGCGCCGCCGCGTCGGCGAAGCGGCGAAGAGTTCGATCCGCGAGGCGGTCTGCGGTGCCATGGACGCGGCCCAAGAGGAGGATGCCGAGCGCGCCCGATCCGAGGTATGGTGCGGCCTGGTCTTCGGCGATCGGTCGGAATACGGCTGCCTGACCGACCTGATGAACCGCGTTCACCGCACCCGCGCCGACGGCCGGCTCTACCTCGACGGGTTTCTCAACACCAAGCGGATCGTCTTGGTCGACGCCGGGCCGGGGAGCGCCGCGGGGGCGGCCGCGGCCGAGGCGCTGATACAGGCGTTTTCGCCGAAGCGGGTGATCGCCGCCGGTTTCGCCGGGGCGCTGGTGAAGAACATGCGCCGCGGCCGGGTGATCCTCCCGAAGATCCTCACCGATGAGGAAAGCGGCCAAACCATCGATCTGTGGCAGCCCCTTTTGGAGGGAAGCGCCGAGGCCGGCAAGGCCGATGCCAACGGCACCGACGCCAATAGTGCCGACGCCAACGATCCCGACGACGCCGATGTCCTGACGCTCCTTTCGACCACCTCGGTAGCCAAGTCCCCCGACGAGAAGCGCCGGCGCGCCGAAAAGTACGGCGCGTCGCTGTGCGACACGGCCAGTTTCGCCGTCGCCGCGGTCTGCCGGCGCCTGGGGGTGCCTTTCCTCTGCGTTCGGGTGATCCTCGATGAACTGGACGAAGTGGTCCCCTCCGACCTTAAAGACCTGGAGTCGGCGGTCCCCTTCAAAGAGAACCCCGCCCGCTTTCTCGGGACCCTGTTCGGGACCGTCAAGCGCCGCCCGTCGAGTCTGCTCGACATGTACAAAGTCAAAGAGAACGCGCTGATCTCGGCCGACACGCTGGCCAATCGGATTGCCCGCATTCTCACCCGTTCGTGATCGTTTTTGCTCGAAGTATCGATGTCCGAAGAATCGAATACCATCACCTCCCCCGCGTCCGCCCCCGAAAGCGGCGCGCGGTCACACCTGCGCTCGTCCTTTCTCATCGCCTCGATGATGCTCATCAGCCGAATGATCGGGCTTCTGCGCGATATGGCGACCGCGGCGGTCATCGGCGGGGGCGCCTCCCCGGCGGCCGACGCCTTCTTCCTGGCGTTTCGGTTTCCCAATCTCGGCCGGCGCCTGATCGAGGAGGGGGCGTTGGGGCTGTCATGGATACCCGCCTTTTCCGACGCCTGGCATACCGACCGCCGCCGGGCCTGGCGGCTGCTGAGCGACTTTTTGGCGCGCGGGGTGAAGTACGCCCTGGCCGTGGTTCTCATCGGGATGGTCTTGACTTCCGCGGCGCTGGTCTTCCTGCGCCACCGTGACCCGGAACGCTTCGCCTTCGCGATCAGCACGCTGGAGAACCTGCGGCTGATGCTCCCCTATTTCTTCTTCGCGCTGCTGACCGCTCAGTGCGCCGCGACCCTTCAGGCGGCCAACCGCTTCGGCGTCGCCGCGGCGGTGCCGATCATCTTCAACGTCTTTTGGGTCGCCGCCCTGTGGCTGATCGTTCCCGGACGCTGGGCGATCAGTCCGTTCTTCGGCTTCGATCCCGGCCGTCTGACCCCCTACGACAGAACGGCGGTCTTGTCGTGCGCCATTGTCCTGGCCGGGGCGACGCAGTACTTTGTTCAGCACCTTTATTTAAGGCACCTGCGCAAAGACGATCTGCCGCTGCCGACAATCGGCGCTGAGGAGAAACGGCGCTTCGGCACGGTCATCACCTCGGTCTTTCGTTCGATGTTCCCCACGGCGCTGGGCCTGCTCTTCATCCAGATCAATACCCTCCTGGCGACACTGGTGATCGCCCTGACGGTTCACCTTCCCCATTTGGCCCGTTCGGTCGACAACGCCGGAGCGGTCTCGGCGATCTACTTCGCCGAGCGGCTCTACGAGTTCCCCCTGGGGCTGGTCGGGGTCGCGGTCGGCACCGCCTTTTATCCGCTGCTGGTTCAGCGGGTGGGGCAGAAGCGCTACGACGCCCTGGCCGAGGACCTTCGCACCGCGCTTCGGGCCGTCCTGGCGCTGTCGATCCCCGCCGCCGCGGGGCTGTGCCTGCTGAGCGCCCCGCTGACCGAGCTTCTGTTCAAGCGCGGCGGTTTCACCGACGCCGACGCGTCGGTCACGGCGCTTTTGGTTCGTCTCTTCGCCCTGGGAGTGCCGCTGTTCTGCATTCAGCCGATCCTGATCCGGACCTTCTACGCCCTGGGGGACCACCGCCGCCCGATCCGCGCCGGCTGGCTGTCCACCTGGTTCTTTTTGGCCCTGGCGGCCGTCTGTGTCGCGGTCGGCCGTCCGTCCGGCAGCGCGCTGATCGCCGCCGTGCTGGCCGCCACCGCGCTTCAGACCTATCTTCTGGCCCGATGGCTGAGGACAGGCGGCACCCTCCCCGAGACGCTCTACCGCTCGCTGGGCACGGCGCTGCTGAAGGTCCTTGCGGCGGCGGCGGTCATGAGCGCCGCGCTGGCCGCGGTGCGCCTCGGTTTCGACACGCTCGGCCCCCGTATGCCTCTGGGCCCCCAGACGCGGACCGCGGCGATGATCGCCGCGGCGATCGTCGTGTCGATTCCGCTTTATTTCGGGACGCTCTGGGCCGCCGGAGAGCGGGAGATCTTCCGCGTCTTCGCCGAAAAACGGCGAAAAAAGCAAAAATCCGGCTCAGGGGATTGAATTTCACCGAGCCCCTTGGCTATAATTTAACGTAATGCCTTAAGTGGAAGGAAATAATCAAACATTTCCCCGTTTCAAAGAACTCGAGGTGATCAAAGTGAATCGACGTGATTTGATGAAAATGGTTTCCGGCTCGGCTTTAGCCGCGGCGGCCTCGGCCGTCGTCGGCACGGGGCGGACGAACGCCGAAACGACCGAACAAAGCGCCCCCGCCGGGGCCGCGTGCTGCAAAGAAAGGGCTAAGATGAAAAAGTACACGAACGCGGATTTCTACAAAGACGGTGTCTTCCAGGAAGACGTTGCCTTCCAGGCCTACTACGAACTGTTCGAGGGGTTCGGCTACTCGCTGACCGACTTCATGAAGGGGAATCCGGAGTTCTGGGTTCTCGACTTCGGTCTGGGCGACTTCGAGCACGTCGGCATGGGCGGGGTCATTTGGTTCAACAACAAAGAATTCCGCTATTTCGGCCATGACATTTACCTTCTCCCCGGTCAGATGATCGCCGAGCACTTCCACCTGGCCGCCGACGACATGCCGGCCAAGCACGAGTCGTGGCAGGTTCGTCACGGCAGCATCTTCAACTTCAGCCACGGCGGCGAGAAGAAGCCGTCGGTCCTGGCGATGCTCCCGAAGAGCCAGCTCGACGACGACGCGATCACCTGCTTCAACTTCAAAGAGATGAACGTCGGCGACCGCGACGTCCTCTCGGCCATCGGCGAGCCCCACTTCATGATGGGGGGCAGCCAGGGCGCGATCGTCACCGAGTACGCCTGCTGGCACAGCGGGAACGGCCTGAACTTCACCAACAAGAAGATCGCCGCCAGCGTCGGTTAATGAGCGTCGGCCGGTCTCGGCCCTCTCTTCAAAGAAGGAGAAAACCACTATGAAATTCAATCATTTCGGCATCCCCACCCAAGACAAATCGCGCACCCCGATCCACGCCGAGGCGCTGAAGCTGTGGCTCAGCGACTTCTCGAAAGACCCGTACAGCTGCGAATGGCTCTATTTCGAGGAAGGTTCGCCGTTCCCGGAGATCATCAAGACGACCGCTCACGTCGCCTACGAGGTCGACAGCTTGGCCGAGGCGATGAAGGGGCAAAAAGTGATCTGCGAGCCGTTCCAGGGGGGCGAAAACCTCATGTGCGCCTTCATCGAGGCCGACGGCTACGCCGTGGAGCTGATGGAGTTCACGAAGTAACACTCCCTTCGGGTCACTCCCTGAAAGTTCTGAATAGTCTTTGGTTTTTGCGCGCGGGGCGGTTCTTTTTTAAACACGCCCGGCGCGCAAAAACTGTTTCCCCGCCCGTTAACAAACACCATTAACCCACACAAAAGTAACCATGAAAAACACTCTGTCGATTTTTGCTCTGGCTTTCGCCGCGGCGCTTTGTTTCGGCGCTTCGGCGCTGTTGGCCGGCGACGGCGCGATGTCGGATCCCACCGGCTCGCCGCTGGTGGAATGGATCTTCTCGCAGATTCCGGAAGAGCCGCTCTTCGGCGATAACCTTTCCAACGCCGACTTCCCCGAAGGGGTCTGGTCGATGGCCTCCGACGGCGTCTTCGGCGCCACAGAGGACCAGGCGATCTGGACGAACGACAAGATCGGTTCGTTCGACCTGACCTTCGAGTTTAAGATGTCTCCTCACGCGAACGCCGGTTTCCTCTTCAGCTGCACCGATAAGGACAACTGGATTCCGAACACCATCGAGATTCAGCTTCTGGAAGATTACGGCCGCCAGCCCGACTACCACTCCTGCGGTTCGTTCTACGGCTATCAGGCCCCGACCAAGAACGCTTCCAAGGAAGCGAACCAGTGGAATAAGATGCGCGTTCAGCGCGTCGGCTGCTGGGTCAAGGTCTGGCTCAACGACGAGCTGATCAACACCATCAACACCGCCGCCTGGACCGACCGCGAAAAGTCCCCGGCCGGCACCGACATCGAGGAAAAATTCCACGGTCATTCCCTCGCCTCGGCCGAGCCGTACGGCTTTATCGGTCTGCAGGGTCTGCACCACGGCGAGCCGGTCAGCTACCGCAACGCCGTGATCAAGAAGGTGAAGAACTTCGCCCCCGACACCGCCAAGAGCGGCTGGTCGCTTCTGTTCGGCGAGGACCTGTCCAACGCCGACTGCGATAAGAACGTCTGGTCGATCAAAGACGGGATGCTCATTTCCAATAAGGACGACGCCATCTGGTCGAAGGACAAGTACGAGAACTTCGTTCTGGACTTTGATTTCGTCTGCGCCCCGACGGCGAACAGCGGCATCGTGATCAAGGCCTCGGACAAGGCGAACTGGATTCCGAACGCCCTGGAGGTTCAGATCGAGGATACCGCCGATAAGCCGTGCAGCTTCACCAGCTGCGGCGCCATCTACGGCAAGACCCCGGTTCTCTACAACTCGATGAACAAGGCCGACCAGTGGAACCACATGTCGATCGCCTGCCAGGGCGACTGGATCTTTGTGATCCTCAACGGCGAACTGGTGACGCTCATGGACAAGGGGCTCTACACCGACAAGGTGATCAACGCCGACGGCAGCGAGACCAAACCTTGGCTGCGCGAGCGCGCCCCGGCCGACCTGGAGAACAACGGCTGGATCGGGATCCAGGGGCTGCACAACGGCGAGGCCCCGGCGTACTACAAGAACGTGAAGATTTTCTCTTTGTAGTCACGGCCGTTTCCTCTTGAAAAAAGCCCGCTAAGACCTGAAAAGCTTCGGCGGGCTTTTCTTTGCTTAAAAATCTTTTTTTCTCCCGGGGCTTTTTGTGATGAGACTCTTCGCTCGGATCTGTTTAGCCGTTGTTTCGGCCTGCTGTTTCTTCCCGGCGGCGTTCCCTGCTGCCGCCCGCGCCGACGAGACTCTCCCGGACCGTGATCAATTCTTCGATCAGGTGTTCGATGGCTGGGCCAAACTGCGCGACGCTTACGGCCGGGGGTACGCGGCGAAGATGGACGTTCAGTTCCCGATATCGGGACACACAATCAATAGCGACTACCACTATCACCGCGTCTATCGTCTGAGCCGCTCCCACAGCTGTAAGGATAATGAAATCAAAGACACTCTGCGGGGAGAGAATAAACGGTATTGTTTTGATCTGACCATTGAGGAGAACGGAAAATATAAACTCAACAACGCGGAAAAGAGAACGCCGGATACGGCTCTGCCATTCGGTTGGTTCTTCCCCGGATGCTGGCTTGAATTCGGGAACATCCCGGTCGAGGGTCTGGTTCGCGATTCGACCTTCATCATTACCAAGGCCGACGACATGACCGATCCGAACAGCGGTGAAAAGATCAAGGAGATTGAATTTGAGGCCGATTTCGTCGACCCCGAAGTCGAGAACGAAAGGATTTACCGCGGCCGGATACTCTTCCTCCCCGATTCTTACTGGCTGATCAAAGAATATACCGTCTTCAGCGATTCGCTCCTCAGCGAGTCCGAGCGGTTTGTGGTCAACGGCAATGTCTCGTACCAGACGGTTGACGGATTGCCGTTTGCCGAAAAGAGCGAGGAAAACATCTGCTATAAGGATGATCCCGACAAACCGCTTTTGACCGCCATTTGCCAAATCAGCGAGGTTCACCGCTGGGAACCGGTTAAGGAAGAATGTTACCTGAAGTACTACGGGCTGAGGAAACCGATGCTGATCACCCCCAAAGAGCTCCTGCGCCGCGCCTTGATTCTGGCGGCTGTCGTCCTGCTCGGTTTGGGATTATTCATCAAGTTCCGAAAGCCGCGCTCGGGGGAAAACCGAAGCGCGGAAGATTCCCTTTCCCAGACCGAGTAACGCTTTTAAAGGGGGGGCGATGAGATTGCTTGTGAAGATATGCCTGGCCGCCGCCGCGGCGTGTTGTTTGTCTCTTGCCATTGCCCGCGCCGACGACGGGGCCGCCGGCGGTGCCTCCGCACCAATCGACGGGACGTTTTTCGATTAGGTGTTCGAGGGGTGGAAACAGCTCCTCGACGCTTACGGCCGGGGGTACGCGGTGAAGATCGACGTTCAGCTGCCGAAATCGAGACAATCGATACAATACGATTTCTACTATCACCGCGTCTATCAGCTCTACCGTTCCTATGACGGCCCCCGCAGTTTTATCGCCGGGGTCAATAATGAGTATCGTTTTTACCTGATACTCAACAGGAAAGGGAAATACAAACTCTATGGATTCGGCAGGGAAAATCTGGAAGACACCGAGCCGTTCGCCGGCCATTGGTTCCTGCCGGGCTGCAATCTTGAATTGGGGAAGATCTCGATCGAGCGTCTGGTTCGCGACCCGACCTTCAAAATCACCTGGACCGCCGATACCACCGATCCGCACAGCGGTGAAAAGATCACAGAGATTGAGTTCGAGGCCGATTTCGTCGACCACAAGTCGGATCAAAGTCGTATCCATCACGGGCGGATACGCTTCCTTCCCGACTCTTACTGGCTGATCAAAGAATATGACGTCCGCTACGTTTTGAACGACGTCCCTTCCCAGAGGTTCGTCGCCGACGGAAAATTCTCGTATCAGACGGTTGACGGCCTGCCGTTTGCCGACAAGTGTGAAGAATATGTGAGACTCGAGGCCGATCTCGATGATCCGCTGGTGATCGCCACCGCCCAAACCACCGATATCCAGCGCCGCGAACCGGTCGTCGAGCAGTGCTTCCCGAAGTATTACGGGGTGAGTGTACCGTTTCTGTTGACCAAAAAAGGGCACATGCTGATCCTCGCCGAGGTTCTGGTGATCGTCGTGCTGCTCGGCTGGCGCGTCTACAAAAAGTTCCGAAGGCGGTTCTCCAGGGGGAACCGAAGCGCGGAAGATACCCTTTCCGAGACCGAGTAACGCTTTTAAGGAGGTTATCCGATGAGATTGCTTGTGAATATCTGCCTGGCCGCGGCCTGCTGTTTGTCCCTTGCCGCCGCCTATGCCGACGACAGCGACAACCCCGGCGCCGTCGCCCCGGCGCCGGTCGATACCTCGTTTCTCGCCGCCGCGCGCGGGGCGTGGAGCCGGCTGCGCGCCGAATGCGGCCGGGGATACGCGGCGAAGTGTCACGCCGAAGCCCCGAAATCGAATCGAGTGTACGAATCTGAGCTCTTCTATCACCGCGTCTATCAGCTCTCGCGCACCGAGGTCAATACCCCCGAAAGATACATCACGGGGCTCAACCGCCGGTATTCCTTCTACCTGGGGGACGACGAAAAGAACGGGGAATACACCACCGCGTCGTTCAAAATCAGAAAGACGCTCAAAGAGGAGCAATTCGCCGAAACGACCAGCGCCGCCGTTCTTCTTTTGGGGGGGCTGATCGTCGAGAACGACCCCATTGAACGTCTCGTTCAAGACCCAAGCGTCCAGTTCACGAAGGCCGCCGACCTCACCGATCAGGACAGCGGCCAAAAGATCAAAGAGGTCGAGTTCCAGTCCGACTACATCGTCTTAAACCAGGAGAAAACGCGCATTACCCGCGGACGGATACAGTTTCTCCCCGACTTGTATTGGCAGATCAAAGAATACACCGTCTGGTACGATTCGACCGATGATCCCTCCGAGCGGTTTGTGTCGAACAGCGCCATCACCTACCAGACGGTCGACGGGCTGCCGCTGCCCGATACGCTGGAGGTACGTTTTGGTTTCGCGGACGATCCCGACAACCCCTTGGGGATGATCCGTTCACGGCTGTATGAGATCCATCGCCAAGCCCCCGTCAAGAAACAGTGCTATCTGAAGTATTACGGCCAAAAGGAGCCGCCGCTGTTCGGTGTCGATGAGTATATCCAGTATGCTATGTTTCTTCTGGCGTTTGTCCTGATCGGCCTGGGGATCTTCCTCAGGCGCCGAAAGCCGCGCGCGGCATCTTCCGGAGAGCCGTCGTGAAAACGTCTTTTTACCGGCTGTGGGTCTTTCGACAGAGGTGTTCCGACCGGCTTTTGTTGCGCGCGCCCCGGGCGGCATTTATAATGGAAGCGTCGCGCCGGCTTTCGCGGCGCCCCCTTGGTTTTCTTAAGTGACGAAGGAGAAATATTTTGCGCGCGTTTCAAAGAACTCCGATCCTGTTTCTGGCCTTGATGTTCTTCGGCCTGGGCGCGGCCGTTCCGCTGGCCGACGAGGGGCCCGCCGGCCGGCCGCCGCTGCCGCTGCCCACGTCGATCGTTCCGGTCGATCGAATGGAGCTCGATTTTTGGCGGGAGCGTCACGAGGCGAACAAGGCGCGCATCGCCGAGGGGAATGTTGACCTATTGCTTTTGGGCGACTCGATCACGCACTTTTGGGACACCGCCGGCCGTGAGGTGGAAGAGTACTACTACGGCGACCGAAACTGCGTCAATATGGGGATCGCCAGCGACCGGACGGAGCATCTTCTGTGGCGTCTGGGCGACTTGCCGATGGACAAGATTCACCCCAAGGCCGCAATGCTCCTGATCGGCCACAACAACCTTTGGGTGAACACCCCCCAGGAGAACGTCCTGGGGATTAAGGCGAACGTCGATAAACTCCACGAGCTGTTCCCCGGCATGCCGATTCTGGTACTGAAGATCTTCCCCGGGGGAGATAAAAAGCTTCTGAAAAGAATCGCCGAGGTCAACGCGCTGATCACCGAGCAGTTCCAAGAGGACGATTCGATCACGCTGATGGATCTGTCCGACCTTTGGGTCGACCGGCGGGGGAAGATCATCGCCGACCGGCTGCCCGATACCGTCCATCCCAGCGAGCTTGGCTACAAGCTCTGGGGCGCGGCGGTCGAGCCGGTCCTGGCCGAGATGCTCGGCGCCGAAGAGAAGCCGAAGATGAAATAACCCCCTTTGTTTTGCCGGCGGCGTTACGCCGCCGGTACCATACAACCCGCCAGTACCACCATTTCACCCATACCGTCGAGTGAGGAATACCCCATGAAACGAAGAACCTTTTTGAAGACAGCCGGTTTCGGCACCCTTCCTCTTTTGGTGCCGGCGGCGGTTCTCGGCCGGGACGGCGGCACCGCCGTCAGCGAGCGGATCAATCTCGGCGGGATCGGCATCAATCACCGCGGGGGGTATGTGCTCGGCTATTTCCTCGATAAGCCGGATGTTCATTTCCGCGCGATCGCCGATGTGCGCCGCGACCGCCGCGAGGCGGTGAAGCAGCGGGCCGACCAGCTGTACGGAACCGGCGATACGGCGATGTACCGTGATTTCCGCGAGCTGCTCCAGCGGCCCGATATCGACGCGGTTCTGATCGCGACCGGCGACCGGTGGCACGCCGAGGCCTCGATCGCCGCGGCGCGCGCGGGAAAGCATGTCTATTGCGAAAAACCGTGCGCCCTGACGATCGGGCTTTGCCAGCGGCTGGCCGAAGAGGTCAACAAGGCGGGGATTATCTTCCAGGGGGGGACCCAGCGGCGCAACGTCGTCAACTGCCGGTTCGCCTGCGAGCTGGCCCGAAGCGGGCGGCTCGGGAAGATTCATACCGTTCACGCGTCGATCTACTATCTGCATTATCGAACCGACTGGCTCGAGCCGGAACCGCTGCCGAACCCGGACGACATCGACTGGAACCTCTGGCTCGGAACGGCCCCCTGGCGGCCGTACAATCACGCCTACATCGAGGGGCAGTGGCGGGGGCATTACGATTTTGACTCCGGCGCGCGCCACCTCGACTGGGGAGCGCACACGGTCGATCTGTGCCAAATGGCCCTCGGCCGGGATGGGAGCGCGCCGAACCGCTACTGGTCGCAGGGGAATCGGCTTTACGCCGAGTACGACGACGGCGTCCAGCTGGTGATGCGCCCGGACGGCTGGAACGGGCTGGGGACCTGCCCGGTCCGATTCGAGGGGGAGGACGGCTGGGTCGAGGTCGGGGATTCCGGCGGGATCGCGCTGTCGGACCCGAAGCTTCGCCCGCAGATCGACCACCTGCTCAAGAAGGACCCGAACAATAAGCTTTCCTTTGGCGAATGTCCCTCGGGGCACATTCGGGATTTCCTCGACTGTATCAAAAGCGGCGATCAGCCGGCGGCCAACGTCAACGTGATCCGAAGCTCCCATATCGCCTGTCACGCCTCGGCCCTGTCGTGGATGCTGCAGAGGGAGCTTCGCTTCGACCCGGTTCGGGAAGAGTTTATCGACGACGACGAGGCGAACCGGATGCGGTTCCGCGCCGAGCGGGACTACCTTTCCCCGCAAGAGGGGCGGCTGGCGGCCGAACCGATCGATTCGGCAGCCGCCGACGCCTATCACCAGCGGGCGCTGCGTCTGTACCAAATCACCCGAACCGGGGTGCCCGCCGACCGGGAGCAAATCGCGGCGGCGGCCCAGGATCCGCGGCTGGCCACCCTCGCGAAGACGGCTTTTATCAACCTGCCCGGCGAGCAGCGGGAGATATTCTTCGCCGAAAAGGGAAACGACGCGGCCGATTATCATCACCTGCCGATGCGGCTGGCTCCGGCCAAAAGGAATACCTCTTTGCCGGACCCCCAATGGGAGGATCTGACCGATTTGTGGAAACAGTACCGAGCCGCGGCCGACGATCGGCAGCGGGAGGAGCTCTTCGACGAGATTCTCTTGCTGTGCCGCCGAACGCCGCAGCCGGACCTGTGGAGCGAAAAAATCGCCGAGGCGGTAAAAGACGCCCCTATCGCCGAGCGGGTCCTCGCGTGCGATCTGTTCTTTGTGATGGAATCGCCCAAGTCGCTGGCCTGTCTGGCCGCGTGCGCTTCTTCCTCTGACGAGCCGCTGGTCGACCGGGCGACGCAGCGGCTGGGGGAATGGCCGAATCTTAGCGCCGCGCCGGTCCTGCTCGATTTAGTCAAGAGCATCGGCTCGCTCAATTACCGGGTGCGGCTCTATCGAGGGTATCTGCGTCTGGTGCGGCAGATGTCCGACGACGTTGCGCTGCGGCTGGCGATGATCGACGAGGCGATCGATTTCGCCCCCAGAGCGGAAGAGCGGGACCTGGCGCTGCACAACGCCAACGAGATCAAAAAGGAGCGGCGAAACCGTCCCCTGTTCGACGGCGAGACCTTTGCCGGCTGGAACGGCGATACCGAGAACGTCTTCCACATTGTCGACGGGGCGATCGCCGCCGGCTCGCTCGACGCCCCCAATCCGCACAACGACTTCCTCACCACCGAGGAGGAGTTCCTCGATTTTGACCTCACGCTCGAGGCGAAGATCGAGGGGGAAGGGGGGAACGCGGGGATTCAGTTCCGATCGAAGCGGATTCCGGATCACTTTGAGATGTCGGGCTATCAGGCGGACATGACCAGCGACGGGGCGTATTGGGGCTCGCTCTACGACGAGTCGCGGCGCAACCGGTTCCTGGCCCAGCCCGATCCCGAGCAGGTCAAGCGGCTCTATCGTCCGAATGATTGGAACCGGTATCGGATCGTCTGCTGGGGCAATCGGGTGACGATCTACTTAAACGGGGAAAAGACGGTCGACTATGTCGAGACGGAGATCGCCCCGCAGCCGGGCCTGATCGGTCTTCAGATCCACGGCGGTCCCCCCAGCCGCGCCCTCTATCGGGATATCCGAATCGAGCGCTTTGTTCTGAATATCAGCGAATAACACGTTCCCCGGCGAGCGGTTATTTTCATCTGTCACCTTAGCAAGGAGTTTCCCCGTGCGCGTACTTAAAAGAAGTTTGGTTTTGTTCCTGGCCGCGATGGCCGTGAGTGGGTCGCTTTTTGCCGTTCGGGCCGACGAGGGCGCCCCGCAGCGGGTGCCGATGACCGTCTATCCGGTCGACCGGCTGAGCGAGGCGCACTGGAAGGCGCGTCACGAGGCGAAGAAACAGCGCCTCACCGAGGGCTCTGTCGATCTGCTGCTTCTGGGCGACTCGATCACGAACTACTGGGATACCACCGGTCTGGCGGTCGAGGAGTACTACTACGGCGACCGAAACTGCGTCGACCTGGGGTTCGGGAGCGACAAGACGCAGCATCTTCTGTGGCGGCTCAACGATTCGCCGATGGACAAGATTCACCCGAAGGCCGCGATGATTCTCATCGGGATCAACAACATCAGGGAGAACACCGAGGAAGATATCGCGTTAGGGATTAAGGCCAACGTCGACAAGATAGTGACGCTCTACCCCGATATCAAGATCTTGCTTCTTGATATGTTCCCGGTCAACGGCAAGAACGACCCCATTTGGGAAAAGATCGCCGCGACCAACGCGCTGCTCCCCGAGATGTTCAAAGACTACCCCAACGTCAAGATCATGGATATCTCCCACATCTGGCTGGACGAGAACGGCGACATCCCGAAAGATCTGATGTACGACGGGGTCCACCCGACCGAGTACGGCTACAAGATCTGGGGCGCGGAGGTTGAGCCGGTGATCGCCGAGATGCTCGGCGACACACCCAAGCCGAAGATGGAGTAAAAGAACCGGTTTCCTTCAGGAGAGAGATTTTGCGCCCGCCGAAAAAACGCTTTTTGCCGCTGATCGCGGCCGTTTGTCTGCTGCCGTGCCTCGCCCGGGCCGAAGAGGGGCAGCCGGGCGGCCAGCCGCCGCGGCCGGCGACGGTTGTTCCGGCCGACCGGCTCGGCGAACCGTGGTGGAAAGACCGTCACGAGGCGAAGAAGGCGCGCCTGGCCGAGGGCTCTGTCGATCTGCTGCTTCTGGGCGACTCGATTATGAACCGCTGGGATACCACCGCCGTTGAGGTGGCCGAGTATTACTACGGCGATCGAAACTGCGTCGACCTGGGGTTCGGAAGCGACCGGACGCAGCATCTTCTGTGGCGCTTGAACGACTTGCCGGCGGATAAGATTCACCCGAAGGGGGCGGTGATTCTCATCGGGATCAACAACATCAGGGATAATACCGCCGAGGAGATCGCCCTGGGGATTAAGGCCAATGTCGACGAGACGCGGCGGCTGTGGCCCGATATCAAGATTCTGCTGCTCGATATCTTTCCCATCAACAATCACGACGACCCGTATCGGGAAAAAATCGCCGCGATCAACGCTCTTCTCCCCGAGATGTTCAAAGATTATCCCAACGTCACGCTTTTGGATATCTCGCATCTTTGGCTCGACGAAAACGGCGATATCCCCAAAGACCTGATGGACGACGGCGTCCACCCGACCGTCTTTGGTTATAAACTCTGGGCGGCGCGGATCGAGCCGGTGATTGCCGAGATGCTCGGCGACGAGGCCAAGCCGAAGATGGAGTAAACTTGACAAGCGTTTTTGTTTCCCTGACGTTAAATTCCGACAGCTTGAGGAGGTGTATCATGCGTGTGTTATCGAGCATCCGGATGTTTTCGCTGACGGCGGCCGTCTGCCTGGCGGCCGTCTGGCTTTCTTCACACGCCGTCTCGGCCCAAGAGGCATCGCTTCCGGCGTCGGTCGTTCCGGCCGAACGGCTCGGCGATCAGTGGTGGAAGAACCGCCACGAGGCGAACCGGGCGCGCGTCGCCGAAGGGGATGTGGACCTGCTTCTTTTGGGCGACTCGATCACGCACAACTGGGACGGCGTCGGCCGGGAGGTCGAGGCGTACTACTACGGCGACCGAAAATGCGTCAATATGGGGTTCGGCGGCGACCGGACGCAGCATCTTTTGTGGCGGCTGGGCGACTTGCCGGCGGATAAGATTCACCCGAAGGCCGCGATGGTCCTCATCGGGGTGAACAACACTCTTGCCGATCCGCCGGCGGATATCGCCTTAGGGATTAAGGCCAACGTCGATAAGCTGCGGGAGCTGTGGCCCGATATGAACATTCTGCTTTTGAACATTTTCCCCGATTACGAGAAGGACCATCCCGAACGCAAAGAAATCAACGCGGCCAACGCCCTGCTTCCCGAGATGTTCAAAGATTATCCCAACCTCACGCTGCTGGACATCTCCGAGATTTGGCTTGACGAAAACGGCGATGTCCCGAAGGATCTGATGTCCGACGGCGTCCACCCGACAGAGTACGGCTATAAACTTTGGGGCGCGGCGGTCGAGCCGGTGATCGCCCGGATGCTCGGCGAGGAAGCCAAGCCGGCGATGGAGTAGCAAACAAGCGTATTTTTGTTTTCGACGAAAAGATTGTAACAACAAGAGGAGGTATGCCATGCGCCTGTTGAAAAGAACCGTTGTCCTGCTGATCGCGGCCGTTTGTCTGCCGCTGTGCGCCGTCTCGGCCCAGGAGCCGGCGACGGTCGTTCCGGCCGATAAGATGGGCGAACAGTGGTGGAAAGATCGCCACGAGGCGAACAAGGCGCGTATCGCCGAGGGGAACGTGGACCTGCTTCTGCTGGGCGACTCGATCACGCACTTTTGGGATACCACCGGCCAGGCGCCCGAGGCGTACTACTACGGCGATCGAAACTTCGTCGACATGGGGTTCGGCGGCGACCGGACGCAGCATCTTCTGTGGCGGCTGATCGACGCGCCGATGGACAAGATTCACCCGAAGGCCGCGATGGTCCTCATCGGGGTGAACAACACCGGCGACAACACGCCGGAAGAGATCGCGCTGGGGATTAAGGCGAATGTCGATAAGCTCCAAGAGCTCTTCCCCGATATCAAGATCCTGCTGCTCGATATCTTCCCCGCTTTCAACAAGGCCCACGCGATTCGGGAAAAGATCGACGGTACCAACGCGCTTTTGCCCGAGATGTTCAAAGATTATCCGAACGTCACGCTCAAGGATATCTCGGACATCTGGGTCAACGAAAACGGCGACGTCCCCGAGGAACTGATGTACGACGGCGTCCACCCGACCGAGTATGGCTATAAGCTCTGGGGCGCGGCGGTCGAGCCGGTGATCGCCGAGATGCTCGGCGACAGCGCGAAGCCGAAGATGGAGTAATACGCCCGCGCGGGGGGAAGGGTATGAAAAGATGAGTGAGCTGTTCCGCTACTACCAGCTGCGCGACAAATTCGAGCTGGCTTACCGAAACCGCGCCTCCGCGGCGCGGCGGCTGGCGGAACTGCGCCGGCGGCTGGGGCCGCGTTTTTCCGATCCCGACGCGCCGGGACTCAAAGATGACCCGACGATCGACACCGGGCTGCTGGAGGAATACCGGCGCGTTAAACGGCAGTACGACGGACAGCAGCAGGAGCTCAACTACACGGCGGCCGCGATCGAGCCGCTGCGCGAGTATTTAACCTCCCGACGGGAGCTGATCGCCGACGCCGACGGCATGCGACACGCGAAACAGCGGCTTCGTGAGCGATCCCCCCTTAGGGTCGTCGCGAAGGTACTTCTGACCGTCGATGTCGTCCTCGCGCTGCCGCCGGCGCTTTTGCTTTCGATCCCGTTTGATGCGTTGGTGGTTCCCGGTTTCTTGTATTGGACTAAGAGAATTTTTGACGGCAGGGAAGAGGCATGGAAAATATTCTTGACATATCACGTGATCGTCACCGCGTATGAGCTCGTCCTAGACACTTGGACGGAGTATTAAGGGATCGCGAAACAAGACCGAAAGCAGCCGATTCGATTCGAGAAGGTTCGACGAAGAACAAGGAGATTCACCGATGGCCGATACCCCCCGCGGCGGGACGCCCCCCAGCGATCATAAACCGGAGAATCGGGACGCTTCCCCCTCTTGCGGCGGCGATCGCTTCGACAAGCTCTATGAACTGTTTACCTTGGAGCGGCGTCTGGAGAAGCTCGATGTTAATCGCTACGGCGTTTCCCCCGCGGATCCCCCCGGCCGGCGCTACAAGACCGGCACCCGGTCGGACCCGAAGAAGGACCTCTCGACCGGAAAATTACTCGCCCGGGGGATCGGTTATTTCTTCCTTGTCGTCGGGGTGTGGTGCCTGCTTTTTCTGTTAAGGGCTTACCTTAGGGGAGATTGAGTAAGGAAGGGGACCAAAAGAAAGATGAACGAACTGTTCCGCTACTATCAGCTGCGCGACCAATTCGAGCTGGCCTACCGAAACCGTGCCGCGGTGGCGCGGCGGCTGGAGGAACTGCGCCGGCAGCTGGGAAACAACCCCGGCGCCGCCGGGAACCCGACGCCCAACGCGGCGCTTTCACAGGAGTATCAGCGCCTCAGGCATCTGTACGACCAGCAGCAAAAGGCGCTCGACAACGCGGCCGCCGCGATCGGGCCGCACCGCGATTATTTAACCGCCCACCACGATCTGATCGCCGACGCCGACGGCCTGCGCGCCGCGATCCAGCGCGTCGGCGGCCGAGACCCCCTTCGGTTCATCGCGAAGCTGTTTTTGACGATCAATATCGTCGTCGCGGTGCCGCCGCTGCTTTTCGCGGCGGTCTGCATTGATATGCTGTCAATCGGCTGCCATTGTTTCACGCATTGGAGATGGGCCACCTGGGAGCTTCTTCGTTTCGTGACAAAACGTGTGCGAAACATTTGGGTGAACTATTACTAAGGGCCGCCGAACAAGCGGCGAGAAGAAGCGGATCGATTCGAGAAAATTCGACGAAAAACAAGGAGATTCATCGATGGCCGATACCCCCCAAAGCGGGACACCCCGCGAAAACCGCGAACCGAATCAAAGCGCCGGCAAAGATCGCTGCGCCGCGCTGTATGAGATATTCACTTTGGAGCGGCGCCTGGAGAAACTCGACGCCGAACACTACGGCATCTCCCCCGCGACCCCCTTGGGCCAGCGCTACCAGACCGGCACCCGCTCGGACCCGAAGAAGAACGTTTCGACAGGAAAAATCCTCGCCATGGGGCTGGGGCTTTGCCTCCTCAACGTCGGAATGTGGTGGGTGTGGATTGAGCTGGTTATGTTTCTGGGGAAGTTCTGAGGGGGGAGGGGGGACAATAACCAAAGCTATTGTTATAACAGGGGAATCTTCTATAATAAATCGCGGATAATTCGGGGATTCCCCCATCCTAAGACGATAATGTGGATAATCTTTCTTGAGGACGGATGATGGCGAAAAAAACGCAGGCGAATATTGGTTTTGAGAAGCAGCTGTGGCAGGCGGCCTGCGTTTTGTGGGGGCATATACCGGCGACGGAGTATCGGAACGTCATTATCGGGCTGATCTTTCTTCGGTACATCTCAACGGCGTTTGACCGGCGTTATCGGGAACTTGTCGCCGAGGGGGAGGGGTTCGAGGACGACCCCGACGCCTACTCGATGATGAATATCTTCTATGTTCCGAAAGAGGCGCGATGGGGAAAAATCGCGGCGGCGGCTCATACCCCGGAAATCGGTCTGGTGATCGACAGCGCGATGCGGGCGATCGAGGCGGAAAACCCGAAGCTGAAGAATGTCCTGCCGAAGAACTACGCCAGTGGGGATTTGGACAAGGTCGTCCTGGGGAACGTGGTCGATCTTTTCACGAATATGAATATGGAGGAGAAGGAGAACAGCCAGGACCTTCTCGGGCGAACTTATGAGTATTGCCTGGCTCAGTTCGCGGAAAAAGAGGGAAAAAAGGGGGGCGAGTACTACACGCCGTCGAGTTTGGTCAGGACGCTGGTCGAGGTCTTGCGGCCGTTCGAGAACTGCCGGGTGTATGACCCCTGCTGCGGGTCCGGGGGGATGTTTGTCCAAAGCGCGAAGTTTATCGAGGCGCACGCGGGGAACCGGATGAATCTCTCGGTCTTCGGCCAGGAGGCGAATTCGGACACCTGGAAAATGGCGATGATGAATTTGGCGATTCGCGGGATCGACGCGAATCTGGGAGGCCATCCCGCCGACACGTTCACCAACGATCTTCACAAACAGCTGAAAGCGGACTTTATCCTGGCGAATCCACCGTTTAATTATCACCCTTGGGGGCAGGAACAATTGACGGACGATGTCCGCTGGAAATTTGGCCTCCCGCCGGCGGGGAACGCGAACTTCGCCTGGATTCAGCATATGATTCACCATTTAAGCCCCACGGGGAAAATCGGGCTTGTTTTGGCGAACGGCGCGCTTTCGTCACAGACAAGCGGTGAGGGGGAGATTCGCAAACGGATTATCGAGGCGGACCTGATCGAGGGAATCGTGGCGATGCCATCGCAGCTGTTTTATAGTGTGACGATACCTGTGACACTTTGGTTTATCACCCGCGGAAAGAAACAACAGGGGAAGACGCTCTTTATCGACGCGCGGAATCGCGGCCATATGATCGACAGGAAGCACAGGGATTTGTCGAATGAGGATATTGCCGGAATCGCGGAGACTTTCGCGAAGTATCAATCCGGGGAACTGGAAAATGTCGAGGGGTATTGTGCTGTCGCTGATTTAGAGGAAATAAAGCGTCAGGATTACATTCTCACACCGGGCCGATATGTCGGACTCGAGAAAGAGAAAACCGATGATGAGCCATTTGATGAGAAAATGAAGCGTCTTACGGCTGAACTGTCTAATATGTTCAAAAAGTCCCACGAACTGGAGGACGAAATCAGGGAAAAGCTAAGGGCGATGGGATATGAATTTTGAGAAAGCAAAAATTGCAGACCTTATTTCAGAGATTTCTATGGGGCCTTTTGGATCGAATATCAAGGTCGAGTGCTTTGTAGAAAAAGGGATCCCCGTTCTTAACGGAAGTAATTTGGACGGCTTTGTCCTTAAAGAAGATTCTTTCCGATATGTTACAGAGGAAAAAGCAGACTCTCTCGGCAAGGCGAATGCACATAGAGGGGATGTAATTATTACACATCGTGGGACCTTGGGGCAAATAGTTTTTATTCCTCGGGACTCTCTCTACGATAGGTATGTGATTTCGCAGAGCCAATTTCGTGTGAAATGCAATGAGAAAATCCTTCCGGAATACCTCGTTTACTATTTTCACACGAGAGTTGGACAACATAAATTACTTTCAAATACTTCACAGGTAGGTGTACCAGCGTTGGCTCGAGCCACAACTACCTTCCAGACAATCGAAATCGAAGTACCTGATTTGGATAGTCAACGAAAGATTATTGGTTTCCTTGAGGCAATCAGAAGCAAAATTGAGGTAAACAATAAGATAAACAAGACTTTAGAGGAACAGGCAAAAGCAATCTATTCTGATATCTTCATTTCACACTCTGATCCGACGTGGCCCCACGGTCATCTTTCTGACCTGATCACTATACGATATGGAAAAGATCACACAAATCTCTATGAAGGACCTTTTCCAGTATACGGATCAGGGGGTCTAATTCGTTATGTGGAACGCCCGCTTTATGATAGAGAATCTGTTTTAATTCCTCGAAAAGGGACATTAAACAATGTCATATATGTTAATGAACCATTCTGGTCTGTGGATACTATGTTTTTCACCGAAATGAAACAACCTAATGTCGCGAAATTCGTTTTCTACTTTTTAAAAAGTCAAAATCTTGCATCCTTTAACGCTGGTTCCGCGGTTCCGAGTATGACTACTAAAATTCTGAATTCTATGGAACTGGTGTTGCCTAATATGCAAACCTTTTCCCGCTTCGAAAACATTGTAGATCCTATGTTTAGTGCCATACAAAAGAATAACCAAGAAACGAGAAAACTTGGTGAACTAAGGGATTTATTTCTCCCTCGTCTTATGTCTGGCAACCCGAGTATGTCCTCCCTCGACATTTAATCTGCTAACCCTCACCGTTAAAATCTTCGAACTAGATTTCTTGGAAACCGTTCTTTCACGATGAGCTCCACAATGAACACAAACTTTACCGAAGGCCACTACGAAGACGCCATTATGGAGTTGCTCGGCAACCTCGGTTACAACCAAAAGAACGGTCGCGAGATGAGTCGGGACGAAACCGATCCGCTTTATGAATCGGCGCTCGAAGAATCCCTTCGCCGTCTGAACCCCGATCTTCCGGAAGAAGCGATTAAAGAGGCTCTTACAAAGGTTCGTCATTTCGATAACGCCGATTTAATCGACCAAAACGCCCTTTTCATGAACTACCTCCAAAATGGGGTGGAGGTTCATTACTGGGAAAACGGGGTAAAACGGGACGCCATCTGTTATTTGGTCGATTATGATAACCCAGAGAACAACGAATTTACCGCCATTCGCCAATGGACGGTGATCGAAAACCACCGGCGTGTTCCCGATCTGGTTCTTTTCCTTAACGGCCTGCCGGTCGTGCTGATGGAGCTCAAGTCCCCCTCCCGCGAGGAGACCGGTGCCAGCGACGCGTATCTCCAGATACGCAATTACTTGCAGGACATCCCGTCGATTTTTATCTATAACGCGATCTGCGTGATGAGCGATCTGGCCCTCTCCAAGGCGGGGACGATCACCTCCGGTGAAGACCGCTTTATGGAGTGGAAAACCAAAGACGGCCGGACCGAGAACCTGGACCGCGCCGATTTCGTCACCTTCTTCGAGGGGATGTTCGCCAAACAGCGGCTTCTCGACCTGATCAAAAATTTTATCTGCTTCTCGGACGAGGGGCTGAAAAAAGCGAAAATCCTCGCCGGGTATCATCAGTATTTCGCCGTCCGCAAGGCGGTGGAGTCGACCCTTCGCGGTGTCGAGTCCGACGGAAGAGGCGGGGTCTTCTGGCATACCCAGGGGAGCGGAAAATCGCTGTCGATGGTTTTTTACGCCCACCTGCTGCACCAGAAACTCTCCTCCCCGACTATCGTCGTTTTGACCGACCGAAACGACCTGGATCAGCAGCTGTTTACCCAGTTTCTTAAGTGCCGCGCGTTCCTGCGGCAGACTCCCGTCGAGGCCGAAAGCCGGGAACACTTAAAATCGCTTCTCGACGGGGTACGGGCGAACGGGATCTTTTTCACCACGATTCAGAAATTCGTCGAGGAAGAGACCCCTCTTTCCGAGCGGAAAAACATCGTCGTCATGGTGGACGAGGCCCATCGGGGACAGTACGGCCTGACGGAACAGATTAAATTTACCCGGGGCAAAGACGGCGAGGAATCGGCGCGGCGCGTCGTCGGGATGGCGCTGAAGGTCAGAAAATGCCTTCCGAACGCCACCTTTATCGGCTTTACCGGAACCCCCATCTCAAGAAACGACAGGTGTACCCAAGCGGTATTCGGTGATTACATCGATATCTACGATATGACCCAGGCGGTCAAAGACGGCGCGACCCGGCCGGTCTATTACGAAAGCCGGGGGATGAAGCTTCATCTCGACGAGGAGACGCTTCGGCTGCTCGACGCCGAATATGACCTGATGGCCGAAAACGCCGATCCGGCCGTCGTCGAAAAAAGCAAACGCCAGCTCGGCCAAATGGAAGCGATTCTCGGCAATGAGAATACCATCCGATCGCTGGTGGACGATATTCTCCGGCACTACGAATCGACCCGGGCGGACCTGCTCACCGGCAAGGCGCTGATCGTCGCCTATTCCCGCCCGATCGCGATGAAGATCTACAAACAGATCCTCGAGCGGCGCCCCGATTGGACGAATAAGGTCAAGGTCGTGATGACCTCGAGCAACCAGGATCCTGAGGAGTGGAAGGCGATTATCGGCAATAAACCCTATCGAAACCAGCTGGCCGCGGAATTTAAGGACAACGATTCCGAGTTTAAGATCGCCATTGTCGTCGATATGTGGCTCACCGGATTCGACGTCCCGTCGCTGGCGACGATGTATGTCTACAAACCGATGAAGGGGCACAACCTGATGCAGGCGATCGCCCGGGTCAATCGTGTCTACGGCGATAAAGAGGGGGGGCTCATCGTCGATTATGTTGGGCTGGCGCAAGCGCTGAAAATGGCGATGCGCGACTACACCAAACGGGACAACGAGAATTACGGCGACGTCGATATTACCAGAACCGCCTACCCGAAATTCCTGGAGAAACTCGAGGTCTGCCGCGATCTGTTCCACGGATTCGACTACTCGAATTTTTTCGACGGGTCGAACCTTCAGCGGGCGAAAACCATTCGCGGCGCGGTCAACTTCATTATCGATCCGAAGCGCGGCTGTGAAGACGTCTTTGTGAAGGAGGCGAAACTCCTTTACCGCGCCCTTACCCTGTGCGCCTCAATTGTTGAGGAAAACCAGCGGTTCGAGGCGTCGTTTTTCGAAGCGGTCCGCGTCCTGGTCGTCCGGCTGAAAAACGCCGGCGGCGACCGCAAAATCTCGCTCAAAGAGATGAACGAGCGGATCAACGAGCTGCTCAAGGGCTGCGTCAAGAGCGAAGGGATGATCAACCTTTTCTCCGATATTTCCAAGGAGTTCTCCCTTTTTGATCCGCTTTTCCTGGCCAAGATTTCCCAAATGAAGGAAAAGAATCTCGCGGTGGAAATCCTCAAAAAACTGCTCACCGAACAGGTTTCCGCTTACGGGAGAACGAACCTGGTGAAGAGCAAGAAATTCAGTGAAATCCTCAAGGCGAAACTCAACCAGTACATCAACGGCCTTCTGACCAACGAAGAGGTGATCGAGGAGCTGAAGAAGCTGGCCGAGGAGATGGCCGCGGCGCGAAAAGAGGGGGAAGACCTGGGGCTTACCGAAACGGAAGTCGCCTTCTACGACGCCCTGTCCAAGCCCGAGGCGGTCAAAGATTACTATGAAAACGACGAGCTTGTCGCCCTTACCAGGGAATTGACCGAAAAATTGCGAAAAAACAAAACGATCGACTGGCATCAGCGTGAGTCCGCCCGCGCGGAGATGCGGATGATCGTCAAACGGCTTCTGAGAAAATACGACTACCCCCCCAAGGGAGCCGAGGAAGCCCTAAAAACCGTCATCGAGCAATGCGAGCATTGGGTCGATAACCCTGAGAACTACGAGGAGTGACTGAACGGCGTAAAAAACTCAGATAACCCGCCCGCTTTTTCAAGCGGGCGGGTTTTTTAATGCCGTTTTGAAGGGCTTTGTTATCGCTTCTGGCCCGGTTCCGCGACCGCGCCGATGAGGATCAACGCAAGCGCCGCGGCCAGAAGGGCGAGCCGCTCTTTCCATCGCCCCGGGGGGGCCTGGGGCGGTTCGGCCGGCCGGTTTGGGTCGTCGGCCTGCCTCTGGGTCTGTTCCGGCGCGGGGTCGACCGGTGCCAGCTCCACACCCTGAACGTCGGCGGTGTCGGCGGCCGCTTTGGTTACCGCCTCCAGCGCGGCGCGGTAGGCGGCCGCGGCCGCGTCGGGAAGAAGCCCCTCGATGAATCGGCGCAGCTGTGTGTTCGCGCTGGAGACGTACGATTCGTTCGGCCCGAAACGGTCGACCAGATCGGCGTGAAGGGCGGCCAGATCGCGGCGCCTTTGCTGCGGCGGCGACCAGTATCCTTTCCGCACGGCGTCGAGCATAATCGCCGTGGTGTCGATCAGCGCGCCGGGATTGGTCCGCTCAAAATAGTCCCGCGTCCCAAGCCCAAGCCGATCGTCGATGAGCGTTTCGCACGTTTCGTTCCAGATCGTCTCGTCGATCAGCCCGTCGGAGCCGACGGTGCTCCATCCGAAAAGATTCTGCGCCATTTCGGGGAAGACGGCGCTGCCGCTTTTCCCCCCGCGCATGATCCCCTCCAGCCAGCGGCGGTTCCAAAGCGTCGTCGCCAGTTCCTCGCGCACGGCGTCGTGCAGCGAGGTGTTGCGCGCCTTTCCCCGCCGGCGGGCGTCGGTGAGGGTGAAGTCCGGGTCGATGCCGGTTTTTTCACGAATAACCAGCGCCAGGGTGCCGAACTCGTAGAGGTGATCGAGTTTGACCGGCCCCCACGTATTGGACGAGCGCGACTGAAGAATCGCGTCGGTATCGGTCAGATTCGCCTCGAGCAGCCCTTCGACCGGAACGCCCCAGACTTTGCCGCCGCGATAGACCCCCCCCATATTAAGAAGATACTGGTCCGCGATGCTTTCCTTGGTCTCCCACCGGTCCGTCCGCTCGATCAGGCGGCGGATCCCCGTTCCGTAGTCCAGCGCGCCGACCGCCCCGAAAATCCGGGCCGTCGCCAGTTCCGCGCTCTCTTCCTCGTTGAATCCCTCGGCCCGGTATTTCTCGGCCGTCGCCTTGGTGTGGTCGGCGACGTAGTTGGGATACGCCTCGTCTTCGAGCGCCGCGACTTTGCGGACCGCCTGGTCGAGCAGTTCGATCCGTGAAGGAGCCGCGTCCCGAAACTGCCCCGAGGTCTGGATCAGCAGGTCGATCCTCGGACGGCCGAGCTGCTCGGAGGGGATCACCTCGGTATCGCGCAGCGCCCCCTTCGAGTCAAACACCGGCCGGACGCCGAGCAGCAAGAGCCCCTGCGCGACCGTCAGCCCGCCGGTGCGCAGATACTCGCCCCCCCAAAGGGTGATCGCCGCGCGGCGCGGCCATTTCCCCTCGTGAGAAGCGCGGAACGATTCGAGCCACTGGTCGGTCAGGCGTTGGGCCTCCTCAAAGGTCGCTTGATCGGGCGTTCGGTCGATATTGATGCCGGCTAAATTCCGCCCGGTGGGGAGCGAGTCGGGATTCACCAGCGGGTCGCCGCCGGTCGACGGGGAAATAAACCCTCCGCCCAGCGCTTGGGCCAGATGGTCGAGCTCCGAGGAGAACGACAGCGAGAGTTTTTCCGCGGCGTCGTCGGTGCCGACCTCCTCGGCGGTCGAGGCGATCTGCTCGGCGCTCCAGGGGCGGCCGATCACGTGGAGCCCGTCGGTAATGGCGGTGTTTTGCAGACGCTCCTGCTCGGCCTGTTCGGTTTCCTCCAGCGCGGGGAGCCGCGCCTCGGGACCGGCGCGGTGAAACGGCGCGGTCAGGTGCGAGATCAGAACCGAGCGGGTTCGGCGTTTGGCCAAAAGCGCCTCGCCGATGTTGTTGATACTGTAAACATAAAGATACGGCAGGTCGCCGGCCAGCGCGTCGGGCCAGTCGTCCTCGCTAAGCAGCAGCGAATGGCCGCGGGTGAATTCCAGCGAGCCGTGGGTGCCGAAGTGTACCAGGGCGTCGGCGCCGAACCGTTCCCGCGCCCAAAGGTACGATGCCAGGTAAAAGTGGGGCGGGGCTTTGTTGGTGCCGTGGACCGAGGCGAAGTCGTCCCCTTGCGTGTCGTCGCCGATGATCTCGGTGGTCGGCTGCGGCAGCAGCGCGATATTCCCAAAGACGATCCGGCTGACGATTAAGAAGGCCCCCTGTTCGTTCTGGCCGGTAAAGTAACGGCCCGGCGGCGGGCCCCAGACGGAAAACAGCTCCTTGCGCGCGCTGTCGGAAAGGTCTTTCTCCAGCCATTGTCGGTAAGTTTCCGCCGGGATCCGCTCGGGGTGGCCGTCGGCGAGAAACCTCTCCAGGACTCCCGGGGCCCAGGAACCGACCTGCTTCCCCTCCGTGTCGAGCCGCCGCGAGAACGCCTCCAGTGTCGGGGGAAAATCGTCCCCCAGGTTATACCCTTGCTCGCGCAGGAACAGCAGCGTTCGGTAGAGCGACTCGATCGCGTCGAGCGACTGGGCCGTGATCGCGCCGCCGGGCTGGCGGTGGTAAAAGACGGCCAGGCGCTTTTGATCGTTCGGTTTTTCTCTTAACGTCAGCCATCGGGCGGCGCGCTGGCACAGCCGATCGATTCGGTCGGTCAGCGGCTGGCGGAAGGCCATACCGTCGTCGCCCGGCTCCAGGGTCGAGATCGGCGTCGGTTCCGTGACGCCGTCGAGTTCCGGCAGCGCGACGGCCAGGTTCTGATAGCTGGCCGTCATGCCGGTCGGCTCTTTCTCCCACTGCCGCCGCGATACCGAAAGGGAGATCGCCGAAAGAACCGGGACGTCCAGCTCGGAAAACAGCGCCGGCGCCTCGTCGTTGGGCAGGACGCGGCCGAGCGGAAAATCGATGACGATGTCGGGCCGGCACGCGCGCAGAAGCTCCGGGTTCTTTTTGAACCCGTAGATGCCGACGACGCGAAACCCCTTTTCCTCCAGGCGGTGAATTAAGTATTCCACGGGGGCGAAGTCGCTGGTCTTCATCGGGTTGAGGAAAGGCCCGATCAGCGCGGCGCACGCCTCGCCGCTTCGCGGGGCAGGGTAGTCGCCGCGGGCAAACAGCTCCTCGAGGGTCGGCGAGATCTCCGGCCCAAGGTAGAAGTACCCCGACTCGGGGAGTTCCTCCGGCGGGGGAACGTCAACTTCCGAGCCGGTAACCTCGCGCAGCAAAAGCCGCAGGAAAGCCAGGGCGTTGTGCTCGGTCAGGGTTTGCAGATAAGAATCAATTTTTTCGGCGACCGGCTCGGGAACCACCGCGAGGTCCTTCGACAGATCGCTGGTCAGCGGATAGGCGGCGATGGTGCCGCCGGTCCCCTCCGGCTGGGACGGATCCCCCCGGCGGTATTGCTCCAGGGCGGCGGCCTGCGCCTGGTCGGGGCGCCAGCCGATCGTTCGCAGAATGACCGCGTCGTACGAGGAAAGGTCTTTTTTCGCCAGTTCCGAGCGGGGAAAGACTTCAACGCGGACCGGGGCCTTGGGGGCCGCCGCGCTCCAGAGAAGATTATCGGCGTCGTAAAAGCCGACGACCGCGACCGAAAACGGTTTCGGCCGGCGGACCGCCCAGACGCTCGCCGCGGCGAAGAGCAAGAGAACGGCCGCTGCTGTGATCACCGCGGCGAGGGGACGTTTTTTCACTCTTGCTCCTCAATTCTTGCTTGTTTGGCCGTATCTTGCGTGTTGCGGCTTTTTTACTCGGCCGTCTCTTTTTCTTCTTTCGGGGGGGCGTAGATCGGCTCCGATTCTTTCGGCACATAGACGACGCGCCCGTCGGCCAGCCGGTAGGCGCGCCCCAGCAGCTCGCCGGTTCCCGTCCCGGTCGAATCGGTCGCCTCGTAATGCTTGATCTCTTTTCCGTCCTTGATGGTGATCTTCATCTCGGGGGTTCCGGGGTTGGTGATGACCGTGTAATCCTTCTGGAAGAGAAGGTCCGGAACCTGAAGGAAAGAAACCAGCGCGACCAAAAGCGCGACGGCGAAGACAAACGCCACGTCGAACAGATTCGCCAGGGGGTTGAACGGCTCCTCGTCGGTCTGGTCAAAAATATCGCCGCAGCGTCTCATCGCTTCTCCTCCCGCCTGTTGGCCGCGAAGGTCAGCAGAAGCAGATCGCGCGCCGCCCAGCGCTGATGGGTCGAAACAAGCACATAGGCGATCAAACTGACCAAAAGCCCCACCACCGTGGTGGCGAAGGCGATCTGCAGGTTGCGCGCCATCGTCTGCAGGTCGCCGGCGGCCAGGCCGACCAGCGCCGGGCCGAGCGGGATGAGCGTTCCCATCAGCCCCAGCGCCGGGCCGAATTTCAGCCAAAGCTTCATCGGCGCGATTTTTTCCTGATTTTTTCTTTTCGCGTCGGCGAGGATCTTATCGGTCAGCGCCGGGTCGTTTTCGGTGCGCAGGATTCGGGAAAGGGCGGTAAAAAACGGGGTCGTCCGGCGGCCGAGGTCAAGCTCTTCGAGCTCGTCGAAACGCCGCTGTTCCAGCGCCTCGCTTACACGGCGGCGCAGGGTTCGGGCGGCGGCGCGCTGCAGCGCCTCGCGCGCGGTTTGGCCGATCCCCAAAACCGTGGCGGCCAGGCCGATCAGCAGCCCCAAAAGGACCGGCCAAAGGAGGGTATCGGATATCAGAAAGAATATTTCCGTCAGCCGGGCCATGAACGGTCCTTTCGGTTACAGCGTTTTGACTTCCCCTCCGGCAATGGTCGCCAGGGCGCGCCAGAGGTCTTTTTCGACCCCGTCGGAGACGCTGTGGACCGATCCGTCGGTGTAAAGAACGTTGACGATCCCCGGGTGGTTGCTGCGCGCGGCGATGAAGCCGTAGTTAGAAATATACAAATTTGGGAAACGCGAATTGGGGAGCAGGAACGCGTTAAATAGGGAAGAATCGTGCTTGCCGACGATCCACGCCTTGCCGATATCGGTCCGCCACTTCGGGATCTTGGTGCGGAAGAGCATTTCCAGCACCGAGTCATCGGCGTCTTTCATCTCGGTGTATTTCGCCAGATTGGCGGCGGAGTAATCCCCCATATAGGTCTTCTGCATACGCCCGCTGAGGATCTCGTCGTAAGAGAGGGTCGCTTTCGCGATATCTTTTTGGCCGTCGCCGACCAGCAGTTCCGAAAGAATCATCGTGTTGCTGGTCCCGTCGGTGAACGACGCGAACCCGAGGGCCGACTGCATGTAAAACGCCCCGTCGGAAGGACCGGCGTTTCGCGTGTCCGCGGCCCCGGTCGAAAGGGTGCTGTTGACCCGGAATGTCCAGCCGGTACCGCTGCCGGTGCACCAGACGTAATTGTTGCAGGCGTAGATATCTTCGGTTCGATAGTCGTCCGAGGTGACCTCGGCGGTCTGTGTCGCCGGGCCGCCGTCGCTCGGGCATCGGGTGAACGAGATCGGCGTCTGGGCCGGGATCACAAACGGGTCGTTGAGCGTCACGCTCCGGGTCGAACCGGTCTGATAGCGGTAAAGATCAATGGTGGGGTCGATCAGCGTGTGAAGCGCCTCCTGTTCGCTGAAGGCCAACAGGGCCGCCTGCGGCGACAGGCAGGCGTTGGCCGCCTCGGCAAGACCGGGGATCTGGTCATAGACCGTGTGGTAGTTGTGCAGCGCCAGCCCCCACTGCTTCATGTTGTTGGTGCATTTCATCCGCCGCGCCGCCTCGCGCGCCGCCTGAACGGCCGGCAGCAGCAGGCCGATGAGGATGCCGATGTTCGCGATCACGACCAGAAGCTCCACTAAGGTGAACGCTGTGTTCTTTCGCTCGGAATGTTTGACGCCGGTATTTCGTTTTTTCACGGTGAGCACCTCCATAAAACGGATTGTTGGGCTGTTCCGGATTTCGACGGACTTCCTCGTACACAGATTATATTTCTGATTTTACACAGACTTATCCTTCTTGTCTAATGGTTCCGGGGCGTTTTCAACCCGGTTAATAGGTTACCGTTACCTCTTGCTGCTCGGCCGTGTCGTTGGCGTACCGGAAGTAAACCGTGCGGCTTTCCTCGTCCCAGGTGAGGTTGTCGACCCGGCGGCCGCCGACGGTGATTTCCGACGGTTTCTGGGGAAGACGCCAGCGGGCGGCGACGGTGATCCCCGCGCAGGCGGCGATGGTACAGGTCACGCCGTTATCGCCGCTTTGCCAGCGGTCGATTCTTCCGGCGCACGCCAGCGGCATCGCGTCGGGGCCGCTGACGCGGTCCAGGTCCAGAAGCCAGCGCTGCGTGCCGGGGGGGACGGTCACTTCGGTGAGAATCGGCAGGGCGGCGTCGAACAGGTCGACGTACCGGCCGCGCAGGGTCAGCGGCGGCTCTTCGTCCCGCTCGTCGAGCCCTGAGGCGAGGATATAGGGGCCGCGTGTCTTGAGGAACCAGCCGCGCTCGACCCAGTTGTCCAAAGAGGCGGTTTTCGCGGCGCCGGCGATCAGCGCGCGGTACTCCTCGGCCGACTCTTTGCTTCGGTCGTAGTACGCCGGCTCGGTCTTGTCGAAGATCAGCGTCCCGCGGCCGACCGGGTATGTCCCCGGCTGAAGGTCGGGGGGCAGCCCCAGAGAACGAAACAGCGCCTTGTCGCAGCGCTTGACGGTATCGGCGGGGTTGTCGTTCCACCAGCCGCGCGCCTCGTGGAACGGATCGCTCCCGGTGCCGATGTAGACCAGGACCCCGCCGCCGCGCACCCAGTTGGCCAGTTCGGCGTGGATCGCGGGGGTGAGCGGCTTTTGGAACTCGTACGAGAGAATCAAAACTTTGTACGGATCGAGATAGCCGGGGCAGCGGACGACGCGGTCGAGGACCGGAACCTCGACCGGAATCCCCGCTTTGAGAAGCGGCAGGGTCAGGGCGAAAAAGCCGCCCAGCCAAAAGCGCTCGTCGTACGTGGGGAGGCCGCGGTCGAGCACACCGCCGCAGGCGTGGCGGTACAGATCGGGGAAACCGCGCTGGAACATCGCCGAGTCGGACAGAAACACGCCGATCCCCTCGGTCGCCCCGTTCCACGAAAGCTCTTGCTGATCCATATCGCGCAGCTGCTGGAACACGATATTGAGGATCGTCGCGTAATCGTCGGGAATACCGGTCGCCTCCGGCGAGCCGGCGGGGAACTTTTCAAGAAAGACGCGGCTCGGCCAGGGGACGACCTGGTAATCGGCGGTGGCCGAACGCATCAGCGAGGCGGTGAGGGTGCAGAGGTAGTTCCTCCGGTAGTCGGTCCAGTCGTGACGGGGGTCGTCCTCGATCGGGTCGCTGAGAAAGTAAATCCGTTTTCCCGTCCCCCGGACCATCTCCGACATCACGCTGTACTCGAGCATCGCCGCCTCGAACGTCCGCTCGCGAAACTGCCCGTGATAGATGTTCGGCGCCCGCGAGGTTCCCGTCCAAACCTGGGCGATCAGCCCGTCGATCCCCGGCAGATCGATTAAGGCCGACTCGGGGGAGACGATCCGCGTTTGCGTGTAGGACAACAGCGAGTGCGTCGCGACGAGGAAGGTCAGTTCGCGGTCATAGCGCTGCAGGGCGTACTGCTTCAGCGCCGAAGAGATCCGTTCCAGTGCCCGGCCAAAGAGATACGCCTTTAAGACACCGGCGCGGAACTGCGCGTCGCACGTTTCGTCGGGGCGCATGGGGTCTTCGTTGTAATAGGTCCGCCATTGCCGCTTGAACGACTCGCCGAAGCCCGAGAAGGCCCAAAATTCCGGCTCCTCCAGGCAGATCGAATCGACCCCCGCGTCGACCGCCTTTTTGAGCCGCTCGATCATGTAGTCGCAAAAAGAAATTGACGGACACAGATAGGGAAAATCGGGGCCGTGAAGCACCAGATCGCCGACGGCCCCGGGGCGGTGAAGCACCCGATCGCCATTGGCGTCGACCTGCGCGTCGTCCCAGTGATCGACCCCATCCCAATCGCCGCCCAAGTAATCGTCGTAGTTCCCCCACGCCACGCCGGTCATCGCCCGCACGATCGAGCCGGACTTCCGGCGCCACTGATCGTAACCGGCCACGGCCGCCTCGTCGACGCCGTAGACCATCACCCCGTCGGCCTTGATGTCGTACCTCGGCGAGTATCCCCCGGCCTGCTGATAGATGGTCCGAAGCGCCTGCCGGTCCCCCAAAAGGTCGGGAACCGGCCTTTCGGCCAGCAGCGGCGCGGCCAGAAACGATAAAACCAGCGTCCAGCAGGCGGCGGCCGACGAAAGAAGGGCGCGGAAAAAACGGCGAATCTGTTCTTGAGGGGTCATAACGGCGGTCAATAGGTCACCGTCACCTCTTGCTCCTCGGCCGTGTCGTTGGCGTACGAGAAGTAAACCGTTCGGCTCCCCTCGTCCCAGGTGAGGGTGTCGACACTTCGGCCGCCGACGGTGATACCGGCCGGCTTTTGGGGAAGGCGCCAGCGGGCCGCGACGGTGATCCCCTCGCAGGCGGCGATGGTACAGGTCACGCCGGTGTCGCCGCTTTGCCAGCGGTCGATTCTTCCGGCGCAGGCCAGCGGCATCGCGTCCGGGCCGCTGACGCGGTCCAGATCAAGCAGCCAGCGCTGCGTGCCGGGGGGGACGGGCACTTCGGTGAGAATCGGCAGCGCGGCGTCGAACAGGTCGACGTACCGGCCGCGCAGCGTCAGCGGGGCGTCTTCACTCGGGTCGTCTTGCTCGTCGAGCGCCGAGGCGAGGATATAGGGGCCGCGGGTCTTGAGGAACCAGCCGCGCTGAAGGGGTTTTTCCATGCCGGCCGCTTCGGCGGCGCCTGCGATCAGGGCGCGGTACTCGTCGGCCGACTCTTTGCTTCGGCCATAGTACGCCGGATCGGTGGCATCGAAGATCAGCTTCCCATTGCCGACCGGGTAGGTTCCCGGTTTCAGATCGGGGTCCAGCCCCAGGGATTGGAACAGCGCGGTGTCGCAGCGCTTCCCCGTTCCGGCGGTGTTATCGTTCCACCAGCCAAGCGCCTCGTGGAAGGGGTCGCTCCCGGTGCCGACGTAGACCAGGACCCCGCCGCCGCGCACCCAGTTGGCCAGTTCGGCGTGGATCGCGGGGGTGAGCGGCTTTTGGAACTCGTACGAGAGAACCAGCACTTTGTACGGATCGAGATAGCCGGGGTAACGGACGGCGTGGTCGAGGACCGGGACCTCGACCGGGATCCCCGCCTTGAGAAGCGGCAGGGTCAGACCGAAGAACCCTCCCAGCCGCAGCCGTTCGTCGAAGGTGGCTTTATCACGCTCGAGCACGTCGCCGGAGGCGGTGCGCCACAGCTCCGGGGCCCCGCGCTGGAACATCGCCGAGTCGGACAGAAGCACGCCGATCCCCTCGGCCGCACCGTTCCACGAAAGCTCTTGCTGATCCATATCGCGCAGCTGCTGGAACACGATATTGAGGATCGTCGCGTAATCGGCCGGGATGCCGGTCGCTTCGGGCGAGCCGGCGGGGTATTTCCCGAGGAAGACGCGGCTCGGCCAGGGGGCGACCTCGTAGTCGGCCGTCGCCGAGCGCATCAGCGAGGCGGTGAGGGTGCAGAGGTAGTTCTTTCGATAGTCGGGCCAGTCGTGATGGGGGTCGTCCTCGATCGGGTCGTTGAGAAAGTAAATTCGTTTCCCCGTCCCGCGGACCATCTCCGACATCACGCCGTACTCGAGCATCGCCGCCTCGAACGTCCGCTCGCGAAAGACCCCCTGATAGAAGTTCGGCGCGCGCGAGGTCCCCGTCCAAATCTGCGCGATCAGCCCGTCGATCCCCGGCAGGTCCATTAAGGTCGCCTCGGGCGAGACCATCTGAATCTGTGTGTACGAGACCAGCGAGTGGGTCGCGACAAAGAAGGTCAGTTTGCGGCCGTAACGCTTCAGCGCGTACTCTTTCAGCGCCGAGCCGATCCGCTCCAGCGCCCGGCGGTAGAGATACGCCTTCAGCACACTGGCGCGGTACTGCGCGTCGCAGGTGGAGTCGGGGCGCAGCGGTTCCTCATCGTAATAGATCCGCCACTGCCGCCGGAACGACTCGCCGAAGCCGGAGAAGGCCCAGAACTCGGGCTCCTCCAGGCAGATGGAATCGACCCCCGCGTCGACCACCTTCTTGAGCCGCTCGATCATGTAGTCGCAAAACGAGATCGACGGACACAAATAGGGGACTCCGGGGCCGTGAAGCACCTGATCGCCCCCCGCGTTGACCTGCGCGTCGTCCCAGTGGTCGACCCCGTCCCATTGGCCGCCTAAGTAATCGGCGTAGTTCCCCCACGCCACGCCGGTCATCATCTGAAGGATCGAGCCGGACTTCTCGCGCCACTGGTCGTAACTGGCCACGGCCGCGTCGTCGATCCCGTAGACCATCACCCCGTCGGTCTTGATATCGTACCTCGGCGAATACCCCCCGACCTGCTGGTAGGTGGTGCGAAGCGCCTGACGGTCCCCCAAAAGATTGGGAACCGGCGGCTCGGCCACAAGCGGCGCGCTAAGAAACGAAAAAAACAGCGTCCAGCAGGCGGCGGCCGGCGAAACATGGGCGCGGACAAAACGGCGAATTTGTTCTTGGGAAATCATAGCGGCGGTTGTTCTTCAAAAACGTGGGGTTAAGATGGGCCGATGGCTCGTGTCGCAAAGCACTCCCGCGATTTTACCCGACCAAACGGACGAGCGCAATTCAGTGGGGATTTTTGGCGATCGAACGGCGATTGATAGGGGAACGCCGCGGTGTCGGGGGGCTTGAATTTCCCCGGTCGGTATGGCACAATTGGCGGAGAGAGGGATCTGTTGTGATGGGGGTATTACGGGGACACTTAGGGTGCAAGATGCCGAAATATAAAAGTAAGCGAGAGGAATCGGGACAGAAGCCGCTGTTTGACGCGGCGGTTTTGACCCAGGAGGACTATCTCCGGGAAGAAATCCCTCTTGAGGAGTGTTCGGTTTACGACCTAATCGAAAACTACGGTGATCAGCCGTTTCTCTGTCGAAAAGAGGGTCTGCTGTTCGAGGCCGATTCCCTCAGTTGGCTTAAAGGGGTAAAGAGCGATTCGATCGATGTCGTCTTTGCCGACCCACCGTACAATATTAAAAAGGCGCGGTGGGACTTGTTCTCTTCCCAGGAAGAGTATATCGAGTGGTCTATGAAGTGGATCACCGAGTGCGCCCGCGTTCTTAAGCCGACCGGTACCCTGTTTATCTGCGGCTTTACCGAGATATTGGCGGATCTGAAGCATCCGGCTACCCGGTATTTCGACGGCGGCTGCCGTTGGCTGATCTGGTACTATAAAAACAAGGCCAACTTGGGGAATGACTGGGGGAGATCACACGAAAGTATTTTGCTGCTGAGAAAGTCAAAACAGTTCGTGATGAATACCGACAGCGTGAGGATTCCCTACAACGCGCATACCCTTCGGTACCCCTCTCATCCCCAGGCCGTGACCAGTCAGTACGGCCAGGGCAAGCCGAGCACGGAGAGCTGGACCCCCGACGCTCGAGGGGCCAAACCGAAGGATGTGATCGAGATTCCCACCACATGCAACGGTATGGGAGAGAAGACCCCTCACCCCACGCAAAAACCGGAGGAGCTCCTCCGAAAGATCATCCTCGCCTCGAGTCATCCGGGCGATGTTATCCTCGATCCCTTCTCCGGTTCGGGAACAACTCTGGTCGCTGCCCAGCAGTTGGGCCGCCGCTGGATCGGCTGCGAGATGAACCCCACTTACAACACTTACGCGAGGGATAGAATCGATTCAATCGTCCCGAAAACCGTCGAGGAATGGATGGCTTATGATCGGCTGGTCGCCGAGCGAAGGAATAAGATTCGATGAAACTATCTACGCTCATTGAAATCGCCGGGAACAAAGAGAAGTTCGTCTCGGTGGAAAATTATGTGGATTTCTGTCGGTCCTACATCGACTTTTTGGACGAATGTTCGCCTACAGTTATCACTTCGATGACCGAACCGAACTATAAGTTCATTCAGTACGATGGTGGATTTGGCCATAGGATCACCAGACCGATCAATTCCGATTTGTTTCTCGGCCCGAAGCTCATCGAGCGGTCGAGTGCGGATTTTCTCCGTATGCTGCCGGATATACGTTCGATCAAAGACGATCACTCCGCGCGGGAAACATTCAATAAGATGGTCTATACCTGCCAGCAGACCATCGGACTGGCCCTGGATGCCACAGCCGGCGGGAATCGTTCGAAAAAGGTGAACGGAGATCTGTTTGAACGCTTTATCCAGCTGCTGATCACAAGAGCCGGTCTTTCCGCGGCGAGCGAAACGGAAAATATCCCAGTTATGGGTACGGATGTTCAGATGAAATTTCAGCACGATATCGTGCTTCGGTCACCCAAAGATGAGACGATTAAGGCCATTGGTTCGGTAAAAATCACGAGCAAAGACAGGGGGGATCGGGTATTTTTTGATTCCTACCTGTACAACAAGCTCACCGGCGGCGATATCCTCCATTTCGCGATCTATCTTCACGATGTACAAAGAAAGGGGACTTCGGGCAGCCACCGCCAAAGATCAAATCTGAGGATCGGTTCTACTTTTCTGCCAGGGCATTTCCGCGCCTATACGGTTTTCATCGCCCCCCTGGAGGGAGTTTATTACTGCGATCTGCGGCCAATGATGAAAACCGATGAGTTCCTCAAACAGCATATCCGCGGAATCGACCACCTGTTTGTTGAGGATATGTGGAATTTCTGTCGATAAATTGTCGATAAGTGGGGGAAATCGCCGCGTATATCAGCCGGAGAATTAAAAGGCCGCGCCATTTGGCGCGGCCTTTTTTGAATTACTTCTGCGGCGCGCCTTCCCATCCCGGGTGGGCGATCAGATCGGCGAGGACCTCGCGGATGCCGTTCTTTAAGACCGGCTCGATCTCGGGGGTGACCAGGCACGAGGTCGGCTCCGATTCGTATCCCCCCTCGTCGAACGCCTTGGCCAGCGGCATGTAGTCGTAGATCCCGTTCGCGTTGGCGGCGGTCGCCAGGAAGTTCTCGGGGACCAGTTCCTGCGCGTAGAGCTGGTACTCGACGCACGGTTCCGACAAGCCGAACGAGAGGATATTCACCTCGCCGGCGTTAAAACGGGTGATCGGCGCCTTTCGCCAGTGCTCCATTGTCTTTTCGAAGTACGCCCGCATCCCCCAGGTCACGTGGTTGGGGTTGGCCCGCTCGGGATCGAACGGAAGGGTGATCTCGACGCGGTACAGCCGAATCGGCCCGCCGGCGCGGTCTTCCAGCCGGGAAAGGTTCTTCACCAGGTATTCCCCCAGGCGCGTCCCTAAAGCGGCGATCGCCTCCGCGTCGGCCGAGGGGTTGTATTTGCCGAACGTGACGTTCCCGCCGCAGCCGTTGAAATAGAAGTGCTCGGTGTCGGGGGTCTTTTCGCGGGCGTACCGCACGGCCCACCCGGGGACGTCGCCGGATACCATGCTTCGCCGATAGGCCGCCTGGGGATGGGAAGCGTAGAAGTGAAGCGCGGCGTAAACGCCGCCGTCTTCTTGGACCAGCGCCACGGTCCGCAGCATCGGGTCGATCACGCCGGTCGGCCACGCCTGGTGGGCGGGGTCGGTATCCATCGAAAAGCGCATCGCGACACACTTGCCGTTTTCGTCGACCAGCCGACGGTTCGACGCCAGGCCGCCGATACGCGTTTCGGCCGTCTTCAGCCCGGCGATGGGGACCCAGGCGTCTTCGGCCACGAGGCGGCCGATCTCGGCGGTGATGTCGCCGATCGATTTGGCGACGTAGCCCGGGTCGCTCCCCACCAGGGGAAGGGGTTTGCCTTGGTCGTCGAGCGCGCCGGCCGGGGGATTATACTCGGGAGCGACACGCATCGAGTCGTGCTGGTGAACCACGTGCAGAAAGACATGCTCCGGCGGGCAGCCGGCGGCCTCGGCGATTCTTTGCTGCCAATCCTCGTAGGTTTCGCCGGAAAGATGTATGTAGTCGCAGGTGCACCAGACGACCCGCGCGGCGCCGTCGTCGAGGAGAACCCCGCCGACATAGATCGGCATATCGACCTTGTTGTTCGGGCAGTAGGCCAGATCGAGCCCGATCGCCGGGGTGACGTCGACCCTAAAGCGGATCGCCTTGTACGGCGCGTCGGCCGGCGCGGGGGCGGCCGCGGCCAAGGCGACCGTCAAAACCCAAAGCGCCGCGGCGGCGCGAAGCCAATAAACGGTATTTCGGGGGATCATCGGTGTTTTCTTTCCTTATGGGGGGGAAGGGAGAGGGGAACGGTGTTGGGCGCGCCGGATGGCTAACGGTTCATTATAACCGCCGAGGGTTTGGAAAACCACAAATTCCCGGTGCGCGCCCGCGCCGGAATTGTTGAATTCGCTGTTTCGGTTCGATATACTCAAGATATCGATCATTTAAAACAGTACGGGGAGAGCATTCCCGCGAGAAACCGCATTCCCTTTCAAGGAGCCCGCAACGATGAAGAAATCAAACGATCTGTCCCGCCGTGATTTTTTGCGCGCCGGGGCCATCTCCGCCGCGGCGATGACCGCCGCTCCCGTGATCGCCAATACCGCCGACGCCGATACCCCCGCGATTTTGGGAGGGCCGGCGGCCCGTACCACCGGGTACCCGCGCTGGCCGCACTGGTCGAGCGAGTATAACGCGGAGATCGCGGCGGTGATGGAGCGCGGCGTCTGGAGCCGGGCCGAGCGCGTGACCGAGTTCGAGCATCAGTGGGCCGAAATGAACGGTGCCAAGCACTGCCTGGCCGTCGTCAACGGGACGAACGCCCTGTCGGCTTCGTTTATGGAACTCGATATCAACCCCGGCGACGAGGTGATCTGCTCCCCCTATACCTTCAGCGCCTCGATCTTCGGTATCCTCTACAAGGGGGCGATGCCGGTGTGGGCCGATATCGATCCGGAAACCAGCCAGGTCGACGTCGAAAAGCTCCGCGCCAAGATCACCCCGCGCACCAAGGGGATTATGGTGGTCCATATCTGCGGTCTTCCGGCCGATATGACCGCGATTATGGAGATCGCCCGCGAGCATAACCTCTTTGTGGTCGAGGACGCCTGCCAGGCGCACTTATCGTCGATCAACGGCAAGAAGGTCGGTACCTTCGGCAACGCCGGCTGCTTCAGCTTCCAGACGAGCAAGTGCATCCCGATCGGCGAGGGAGGGGGTATCCTGACCGACGATCCCGACTTCTACGACCGGCTCTATTCGTATCACAACTACGGTTACGCCACGACCATTATGCCCGGCACCTGGGGTTCGATCCACTCGTTCCGTCTGGCGAACAAGATCCGCATGGCCGAGTACCAGGCGGCGATGGGGCTTTGCCAGCTGCGCGTCGCCGAGGAGAACCACATCAAGCGCAACGAAAACGGCAACTACCTGCGCGAGCTTCTGGCCGATCTTCAGGGGGTCCGCACGGTTCGGTACAACCCGGGGGTCGACTCGGTCTCGCACTACCTCTTCCCGATGATCTTCGATGAAGGGAACGATGCCCTCAAGGGGATGACCCGCGAACAGTTCATCAACGCGATCAGCGCCGAAGGGGTTGGGGCGACGGTCGGGTACCCGAACGATCCGCTCTACGGCCAGAAGCTGATCGAGACCACCTTCCAGTCGCCGATCTATAAGAAGTTCTACGGCGATATCGATTTCGAGGCGTACAAAGAAGAGAATAACTGCCCGGCCCTGGCGAAGACCTGCGATACCTCGATCTGGTTCTCCGGTCAGGGGCTCTTCCTGGGCGACCGTCAGGTGATGGACGAGATTTACCTCGCCTTCAAGAAGGTTCTTTCCCACGCCGAACAGATCGCCAAGGCGTAAAGGGGCGCGCGGCGTCCTTTAGAAACACAAAAAAAGCCGCTTAAAAGCGGCTTTTTTTGTGTCGGCGTTAAGCGGCCGCGTCAGCGGGACTCTTGGGTCAGCACCGCGTTCCAGCCCCCTTCGCGGGCCATCGGGATCGAGACGGTTTCCCCCGCGTGAAAACTCCGGCGGGCGATGGCGAGCGATTCGGCGTTTTCGTTTGAGTCCGGCGCGTCGGTGTAGAGGTCCGCGCTGTACGTCGTCCCCTCGGGGAGGAAATCGAGCGGCACCTCGATTGTTTTCTGCTCCCCGGCGTTCATCGCCGAGAGGTACCACTTTTCGCCGCTTTGGCGCGCCACGACGATGTATTCCCCGATTTCACCGGCCAGCGCGATGGTTTTGTCCCAGCAGGCGGGCAGATTCTTGAGCATTTCGGCCCCCGGCTGACCGAGATAATGCTGCGGCGTGTCGCACAGGGTCATCAGCGGGGAATCGTACACGACGCACTGCGCCAGAGCCAGCGCGCGCGTCCCCATTTGCGGGGCGTCGTTTTTCGGGTCCCCCTGCGGCTGAAATTGGTCCGAATGCCGATTGACAAAGCCGCCCGGCGTGAAATCGCCGCGGCCGAGCAGGTACCGGGTAAAGGGGATCGTCAGCGCGTGAGTCGGCGTGACGTCGCTGCACCACTTATTGAACTCGTTCCCCATGACCCCTTCCTGCGTCAGGAAGTTCGGCCAGGTCCGGCAGATGCCGCTCGGCGGGAAGACGCCGTGGAAGTTGATCTGAAGGTGATATTTGGCCGCCAGCTGAATCGTTCGATAGGTCCACTCGACCACCTCCTGATCTTCCCGTTCGATGAAGTCGATCTTCAGTCCGGCGACTCCTTTGCTCGAGTAGAACCGGAACGCCTTCTCGACGCCGCAGACCCTAAGATCGGAACTGGCCGTCCAGACGAAGACGCGGATACCTTTTTCTTTCGCGTAGCGCAGCGCCTCGTCGAAGTCGACCTTGTCGCTGCCGCTGAGAATATCGACCGTCACGTCTTTCGGAATCCGAATCGGTTCGTTTTCAAACCATGTGGTTTCCCGCGGGACATCGACGTTGATCCCGTACCACGGGACATCGAGCGTCGTGTACGGCCAGCCCATCGCCGCGGCCAGATCGACTTTCTCTTTGTACGTGTCGGTGGTTAGGTCCCAGTTGCTGTGCGCCCACCAGTCCCAGCTTGTGACCCCGGGCATGATCCAGTCGGTATCGGCGATGGCGCAGGGGGGATTGAGGTTGAGGATCACGCCGGAGTTATTGACCAGATCGATCGCCGTTTTCCCCAGCAGAACCACCCGCCACGGGGTTTGAAGCGGCAGATTTCCGGCTGCCAGGTGATTGCCGTCTTTGCGGGGGGTAAGCCCGAGCGCGGCGGCGTTTTCCCCCGGAACCGAGCGAAAATGCGCCTTCGGCCAGTGAGTGACTTCGGCTTCGGCCAGCGCCGCGTAACCGAATTTGCCGGTCACCGTCAGCGGTAGGGCGTAGATCCCTTCCGGCCGCAGCTGGGAAAGGGTGGTCTTGTTGAACGGGGCCTCGTGCGAGGAGTCGAGACGCCCGTTGTCCGAGGCCCAGCAGGTCAGGTCCGAATCGAACCGGAAACAGGTCTTCTCGTCGGTCAGGACATAGCGCTCATCCTCCTTGCCCGGGACGACATAGCGGAAGGCGAACCCGTCGTCGTAGGCGCGCAGGACAAGCGCGAAACAGCGGTTCGGCGCCGAACGCTCTTGGCAGTAAATCGTCACCTCCGCGGCCCGGTCCCGAACGACGCGGTTGCGCCCGAACCGGTTTTCCCACGTGTTGTTGATCTGGCGCGTTTCGGTCCTCAAGACGGACATCGGACCGTAAGGGCCGTCTTCAAACGTCAGTCCCAGCGGGGAATCGGTTAACACCGTCTCTCCGCAAAAAGTAAGGCCGAGCGCCAGGGTGTCGTCGACCGTGACCGTGCCCCGAACGAGTTTTCGCGGGGAATCGATCGTCACTTCGGCGGCCGCCGCCGAGGCGAAAGACGCGGCGCAGGCCAAGGCCGCGAAAACACCGGAGAAAACGCTCAGTCTGATCTTCATTGATAGTCTTTCTTTTTTAAAGTGCTGGATTGGTTTGATTACTTCCGCGGCGCGCCTTCCCACCCGGGGTGGGCGATCAAGTCGGCGAGGACCTCGCGGATCCCCTCCTTTAAGACCGGCTCGATTTCGGGGGTGACCAGGCAGGCGCCGGGACTCGATTCGTATCCCCCCTCGTCGAAGACCTTGGCCACCGGCATATACTCGTACAGACCGTTGCTGTAGGCGGCCGTCGCCAGGAAGTTCTCGGGGACCAGTTCCTGCGCGTAGAGCTGGTACTCGATGCACAGTTCCCCCAGGTCGATCGAGAGGATATTCACCTCCCCGGCGTTAAACCGCGTGATCGACGAGCGCTTCCAGTGGTCGAGGGTTTTTTCGAGGTAGGCGTGTATCCCCCAGGTCGAGTGACGGGGGTTGACCCTTTCCGGGT